>JAIBAO010000007.1 GCA_019695155.1 Burkholderiaceae bacterium
TATGCGCATTCCATACCACCCGCACAAAACAAGGATAATGGGCTTCATTAGCAAAAATAAGCCGCAAGGAGGCTAACTGCACAATACAGTCCTCTTTTTCTGGGAAACAAAGGGGGCAGCTAGCGTGTTTGATCAATGAATTTTTCATTAAAGAAGAGTCCTCTTAGCATTTCCCAGAGAGCTGTTAGCGTAGACGCTTAATTAATGAAGAAGTATCCCAGCGGGCTCCCCCCATGCGCTGTATATCGCTATAAAACTGGTCTATTAATGCAGTGATGGGTAAGGACGCTCCGTTTTTTTTGGCTTCTTCCAGTACCAAGCCTAAATCTTTACGCATCCACTCTACGGCAAACCCAAAATCGAACTGATCATCTACCATGGTTTTACCGCGGTGCTCTAGTTGCCAGCTTTGTGCAGCTCCTTTACTGATGACATCTAACACCAGTTTCATCTCTAAACCGGCTATCTGACCAAAATTTATCGCTTCAGCCAGACCCTGCACCACACCGGCTATACAGATCTGATTGACCATTTTGGCTAACTGGCCACTACCGCTATCCCCAATCCGAGTAAAAGCCTTGCTAAAAGCCATGGCAACGGGTTTGACGATCTCAAACGCGGCAATATCTCCTCCGCACATGACGGTAAGCTGACCGTTGACGGCGCCGGTTTGTCCACCGGAGACTGGAGCATCCAGAAAATGTAAACCTGCCGCTTGAGCCGTCTTATATAAATGACGAGCCAGCTGGGCAGAGGCGGTTGTATGGTCAACAAAAATAGCACCAGCTCTCATACCAGAAAAGGCTCCCTGTTCTCCTAGGGTGATGCTTTGCAAATCCGCATCATTACCTACACAGGCAAAAACAATATCAGAATCTTTTACAGCCTCTCGCACAGTAACTGCGGATTTCCCGCCATATTGGCTCGTCCACGCCTGTGCCTTAGACACGGTCCGGTTATACACTGTTACGCTATGACCTGCACCAGCCAGATGCCCGGCCATGGGGTAACCCATCACGCCCAAGCCGAGAAACGTAACTTTTAAAGAGGAAATGGCTTCATAAGTTTTGATAGGCATGGATGACTTCTTTGATTTTCAAAAGAATGGATGGGAAGGAATTAACGCGCGATGAATGCCTTATGCCTTTGAACGCTCATTAAGATGCCGCAACCTAAGCCCAGGGTTAAAAGCGCAGTTCCGCCATAACTCATAAATGGTAGCGGTACTCCTACTACGGGTAGCATGCCGGCTACCATTCCCATATTGACAAAGGCATAGGTAAAAAAGATAAGAGTGACGGATCCCGCTAGTAAGCGGGTAAAAGTGTTTGGGGCGTTGCCTGCAATCATTAAGCCGCGAAACACCAAAGCAATATAAAGTATCACAAGCCAGATAATGCCTAATAGCCCAAACTCTTCTGCATATACGGCCAAAATAAAGTCGGTCGTGCGTTCGGGAATGAATTCCAAATGTGTTTGGGTTCCCTGCATTAATCCTTTACCAGCCAGACCGCCTGAACCAATGGCAATGGCTGATTGGATCGTATGAAACCCTTTTCCTAGAGGGTCATGCATGGGATTCAGTTGGGTGCAAACCCGATTTTTCTGATAGTCATGCAGAATTTTCCAGTCCACATCCGGTTGGCAGATTTTTTCCTCCATTGCCACCAAGGTGGTGATTCCAATCATTCCTGCCAAAATAACGGGAATAATCAGTTTCCAGCTTAGGCCTGCAAAAAACAGCACAAACAGACCTGCCAGTAATATCAAAATGGCGGTGCCCAGGTCAGGCTGCCTGGCAATGAGTGCAACAGGCACGATCAGCAGAACACTTGCCACTATAAAGTCTTTGAATTTCAGCACAGCTTCGTATTTATGAAAGTACCATGCCAGCATGAGTGGCATGGCGATTTTCATGATTTCAGACGGCTGCACAGTAGTAAAACCTAAATTAAGCCAGCGTCGTGCCCCTTTGCGCACCTCCCCACCCAGGGCTACTCCAATCAGTAGCAAAACCCCTACTACATACAGGGGTACCGCGATCCGCATCAAGGTTTGGGGGGAAATATTGGCTATAAGCCACATGACTACTAAGGCGATCATGTAATTGCGTAGATGGTCAGCAAAACGACCTGGAAAATCAAAGGCGCTAGAATACATAACGACTAGGCCAGAGCAGGCTAACAGTCCCAAGATAAATAGCAGGGGCCCGTCCAGCACCGAGAAATAGGGTTTGAGACGGATCAATAAGGGTCTGGGTTGCATCATGCGTTTTTATTTCTACTGGTAGCAAGGCGGGTGCTTTTTAAACGCTGGGTAAGGGCTTTTTGTATGGATGAAGCAGCCGCTTTTACACGAGGTTGAGAGTTTGTTCTAGCTACTTTAGAAAGATTGCTGATCTCAGGGCGCGTAGTTTGTTCTCCCTCAGGTCGCATTTCAAACGGATTAGGTTCGGCAGGTAAGGAATTATCCTGTTCAGTTTCTATCTTCTCATCTTCTTTTTCTTCCCCTGAGGGTAGCTTGCCCAGTAAATAATAATCAAAAGCTTTCCTAGCAATCGGGGCGGCCGCTGCGGCACCAAAACCACCGTTTTCTACGATCATGGCAATGGCTATTCGTGGATTATCGGCTGGGGCAAACGCCATATAAAGGGCATGGTCACGCAAACGCTCATGTACACGTGCGGCGTTATAGGTTTCTCCCTGTTTGATCTGAAAAAGTTGTGAGGTGCCCGTTTTGCCAGCGGCAACATATTCTGCCCCAAGAAAAGCTCGCGCACTGGTCCCTTCTTTATTAACGCCTATCAGACCACGCTTGATTACTTCAAGATTCTCTTGTTTTAGGGCGATTCTGTAGCTTTCACCGCGTACCGTGAGCTCGCGTTTTCCAGTGCGAGGATCTTCAATCGCTTTGACCAAATGCGGCTTCATCACTACCCCGTTGTTAGCTAACGTGGCTGTTGCATGGGCAAGCTGCAAAATTGTAAAAGCGTTATATCCCTGCCCTATGCCCAGTGAGATGGTTTCGCCGGGAATCCATTTTTTTTGCTCAGGTTTTTTAAACGCTTGACGTTTCCATTGTTGACTAGGCAGCAGACCCCGTTTTTCTCCTTCCAGATCAATGCCTGTTAATTGGCCAAATCCAAAAGGTTTCATGAAATCGTGAATCATATCTACTCCCATCTCATTGGCTAATAGGTAGTAGTAGGTATCACAGGACTGAACGATGGATTTATACATATCGACCATACCGTGACCACCAGCCTTGTCATCCCTAAATTTGTGATTGCCAAAATAAAAATGGCCTGGGTCGTAAATAGCTTGTTCTGCAGTGCGTTTTCCGGTTTCAAGAGCAGCGAGCGCCATAAACGGCTTATAGGTTGAACCTGGGGGATATAAACCTGTTAGAGGTCGGTTGATCAAAGGTTTGTCTGGGGATTCATTCAGTTCTTTCCAGTTTTCTAGATCAATGCCATCTACAAAAAGATTAGGATCGTAGCCAGGTTTGGAGACGAAGGCCAGCACATCTCCTGTTGCAGGCTCAATGGCTACGAATGCCCCGCGCCGCTGACCGTACCAGTTTTCAATTCGTTTTTGCAGCTCAATATCTATTGACAGAATCAAGTTCTTTCCCGCTTGGGCCGGTGTACGGGAGAGTGTACGGATAGCACGACCTGCTGCAGATACTTCGACTTCTTCAAAACCAGTTGTTCCTAACAGTTCTTGTTGATACCTTTTTTCAATACCCTCTTTGCCAATATATTTGGTGCCGATATAGTTTGCCGCATCTTCTCGTTGTTCAATGATCTCTGCATCTTTTTGGCTGATCCGCCCGATATAACCAATGACATGACTAGCTGATTCTGCCATGGGATATTGACGGAAGAGTTTTGCCTGTACTTCTACGCCGGGAAAGCGGAAACGATTGGCAATAAACCGTGCAACCTCTTCATCGCTTAAGCGGCTGCGAATAGGCACTGATTCAAAGCGACGGGAATCTTCCAGTAATTTTTTAAATCGTTTGCGATCTTTAGGGGTAATTTCAACAAGAGCGGATAAAGCATCGACCGTAGTTTCCAAGTCCTTAATTTTTGAGGGGGTTAGCTCCAAGGTGTAAGCTGAGTAATTTCGTGCTAAGACCACTCCTTTTCTATCGGTAATAATTCCTCTGTCAGGAGGGATAGGCAAAATGCTAATGCGGTTTTCTTCTGCAGCAGCAGCGTATTTTTCGTGCTGGAAAACCTGCAGCCAGAAAAACCGGACCATAAGACCCGAGAAAACAAGCACTACCATAATTGCAGCGATCAGCGCACGCAAACGGAATTGCTGCAGTTCAATTTCGGGGTTGCGAATTTCGGTCATCTGTCAAAATTTAAAACCTTGCCGATTCAGTAGATGAGCTGCCTGTAAGGCAAACAGCGTCATGAAAAGGTTTTAATAAAAGAAAATTGTTTCACTCATTAAATGGGTCGGGTCTCATCTTTGTCTATGGCCCGTCGCTGGGGAGCTAATAACAAAAACGTTACTAGAGGCCACAGTAAAGCCTGAATAATGCTTTCCAGAAAAATCCAAAACCCTGGAAAAGGGGCTCCTAATAAAAGGCGTATCGCCGTAGTAATTAATTGTGCGGCAATAAAAAGGGGTAGTACATGAAAGGTTTGAGCAGGCACGCTGAACCAGAGCAAACGCTTATGCAAGGAAATGGCTGCATAAGATAGAAGGGTATACGATAGCGCATGTTCTCCTAACACACTGGCATCATTAACATCCATCAAAATACCTAAAAAAAATGCAATGCCAATCCCTACTTTTCGGGGGTGATGCACATTCCAAAATACCAGTACGAGTGTGACAAAGTCAGGTACGCCTATCCATTGCCCCCAAGGGAGAAGGTTAAGCATGCAGGCGATGGCTAAAGAAATAGCGATAAATAAGGGGCTGACAGGTAATAAAATTCGCTGAGGCCCCATTACGGAACGCAATTCAGGAGCACCGGAGCTCGTGCGTCTAATGCTCATGGTCGTTGTTCTCCCTGTGTTGAAGAAGCCGATATTGAAGAAGGGTTTTTAATAGTGGAGCGATGAGAGGGAGAAGTTTTTCTTTCTAAATGAGTTTCATCTTTGGGTAGTGGTTCAGGATGATCATTTTTAGCCAGCAAGATTAGCAAATGCCGGTGTTGCTGCACTCCTGTTACCGGTTTACACCATATTTTTGCAAAGCCAAAATTGCCGCTGCGTTCCACTTGTAAAACTTGAGCCACTGCCAGTCCTGCAGGGTAAATGCCATCAATGCCTGATGTAATGAGCAGATCGTTGGGTTGAATATCCGCATTGGAGGCTATAAACCGGATTTCCAGCATTTCTGCCTGTTGCCCTCCATAAGCAATAGCCCGCAGACCATTGCGTGCTACCTGCACGGGAATAGCTTGTTCTTTGTCGGTGATCAGACGCATTTCGCTAGAAAAAGGAAATACACGGGTAATCTGGCCTACTATGCCTTGCTGATCTAACACGGGCATTCCTGCGGCAACTCCCTGCTGGCTACCTTTAGACAAAGCCAGTCGGCGTACGAAAGGATCTCGGGTTTCATACAGAATTTCTGCTATGACTGATTGCGGATAGCGACTCTCACGCAAGGTATGGAGCCGCTTTAACTGACCGTTTTCCAACTCTAGCTGCACATTGCGCTGCGCTTGAAGACCCAGCTGAATCACTGCCAGTTTTAGGGCAGCATTTTCATTTTGTAAAGTACGTTGATTGACAAAATAAGAGGCTCCGCCACGCCACATATCTCTTGGGGTTAGCAGCACCGTTTGTACTGGGTACAACACCGTACCTAGCGCCAGTCTAAGCTTATCGAGCATTTTGAAACGCACGTCCAGCACCAGCAAGGCAATAGCCAGCACAGCAAAAAAACCCAATCGCGCTTGCGCAGAAGGGCCTTGCTTGAAAAAAGGAGGAGGACTACGTTCCATCTAATCTACTGTGAGCGCCAGTCAGTTTTCAGCAGGGGGCAGGTGAACAGAGTGAAGAGTCTGATCTCACCTGCGCAAGTTTTTTACTCGTTTGCGAAAATGGACCCCAATTTGTCAATACGTTCCAGCGCTACGCCGCAACCCCTCACCACACAAGTCAGCGGATCCTCAGCCACCACTACCGGAAGACCTGTTTCTTCCATAAGTAAACGATCCAGATCTCGCAGCAAGGCGCCACCCCCGGTAAGCATAATGCCTTGTTCTGTAATGTCTGCCCCTAATTCCGGTGGTGTTTGCTCCAAAGCATTTTTGACTGCAGAAACGATGTGGTTCAATGGATCGGTCAGTGCCTCAAGGATTTCATTCGAGCTGATCGTAAAGCTGCGGGGAATACCTTCAGACAAATTACGGCCTTTGACCTCAATTTCTTTTACTTCGCTTCCCGGAAAGGCGCTGCCAATGTTCTTTTTGACCATTTCAGCGGTTGGCTCTCCAATCAACATCCCATAGTTACGCCGAATGTAGTTGATAATGGCTTCATCAAATTTGTCTCCTCCAGTACGTACACTGCCCTTATAGACCATTCCTCCCAGAGAAATGACTGCAACTTCGGTCGTTCCACCTCCGATATCCACTACCATAGAACCCGTAGCTTCCGAGACGGGGAGGCCTGCACCGATAGCAGCGGCCATAGGTTCCTCAATTAGATAAACCTGGGAAGCACCTGCACCTAAAGCCGCTTCTTTGATAGCACGTCTTTCTACTTGAGTAGAGCCACACGGCACACAAATAATGATGCGCGGATTGGGGGAGAACATGCTACCGGGATGCACCATGCGGATAAACTGCTTGATCATCTGCTCCGTTACGGTGAAGTTAGCGATGACGCCATCTTTCATGGGCCGGATGGCCTCAATATTGCCAGGTACCTTACCCAGCATCTGTTTGGCTGCATGCCCGACGGCTTGAATAACTTGTTTGCCGGAGGGACCACCTTCTTGACGAATTGAGACTACAGAAGGCTCGTTAAGCACAATGCCTTTGCC
>JAIBAO010000050.1 GCA_019695155.1 Burkholderiaceae bacterium
TCAGCCATGAGCTTGCTTGCTGCTGCCCGTTTGGGAGATGACATCAGTCATACCAGTTTGCTAGGAATGATCTGCAAAGTAGGTGCGGGGCTCATAGTGGGGGCAGTGGTAGGTGCTGTAGTAGGAGTAGTTGCGGCAGCGGCTGTAGCCGCAGTAGGTTTAACAGGAGGAGCTGCCTTAGTTGCAGGAGCGTTATTAAGCAGTTTATTAATGAAAGTCACCGGGGCCGGGGATTTAATTGGAGCAGTAACCAACAAGATAAACAATCTAGTTGATGAGATGATTCCGCCCGTTGTAAAAGGCAAGATCAGCCAAGGTTCTTTTAATGTTTATGTCAACAAGAAATCTGCCGCCCGGGCAGTAGAAGAAGGCAATGACAATCTAATTGCTTGCCAGGACCACCCTGCCCCGCAATATATTGCGGAAGGATCCAATAGTGTTTTTATTAACAATAGCCCGGCACATCGCAAAACCGAGCGTACCACCTGCGATGGTAAAACCTCCAGCGCCTCAAGCAATGTCTTTTATGGAGGAGAAACCGTTCAGGTAAGAGAGATCACCTCTGAAATGCCCTGGTGGCTCGAACACGCTAGCACCATTATTGGAATCGCTATAGCGCTTTGCACTCGGGATGGATCAAGCCTTACTAAAAAACTCACCTGTCTTGGTGTAAGTATGTTGGTCAGTGCAGGTGCTGATGCAGTGGTAAATGCAGCATTTGGCAATCCTGTACACGCAGGCAGCGGTGCAAAGTTTTTAGATGGCGAGGATGATTTTGATTTCAGCCTACCGGCTCGCCTACCCTTAGTATGGGTCCGACGTTACAACAGCCAGGACACACGCCCCCACGGCCCATTAGGTCAGGGCTGGAGTTTACCCATTACGGTAGAACTGCATTTAAATCGCCAAATCGGCGGCTTGCAGCCCCACACCCTCTATACCGATGAGGGTCTGGAAATGGATTTTGAAAATATGTTTCCGGGCCAACGTTATGATAAAAAAGACAGCGGCTGGAGTCTGGCGCATACGCAAGGTGGACACTGGCTAGCAGAAGGTCCAGATGGGCTGCTATACGATTTTGGTCCTAGCCAGTCAAACACTAACCCCCAAACATTGAAACTGTTACGTATTGAAGATCGCAATGGTAATTACCTGGCATTGCGTTATGACGAACAAAACCGTTTATTTCAAATAGCTGATAGCGCAGGCCGGTTGTATGAATGCGAATATCAGAGCCCCTCTCCAGAACGTATCAGTGCCGTACTCTGGAAAAATGCCCCAGGCACAACGCAAACCCTGGTCAGTTATGAATATGATGCGCAAGGTCGCTTAAGCCAGGTTATCAATACCCTTGGAGAAATAAGTCGCCACTTTACTTGGCATGACAGCGGCGTAGGAAAAAACCTCATGCAAAGCCACCGCTTGCCAACGGGATTACAAAGCAATTATGAATGGGTACAGCTAGAGAATGACCCCCATCCCCGTGTGATACGCAATTTCAATAATATGGGCCAAAGCTGGCAAGCCCACTACACCCTGCCCTTGGGGGAACAACCCCCTTCAAACCCAGCACTTGGAAAAACAGAAGTTGTGGACCATTTGGGCAGAAAGCAGACCTGGTACTGGAACGAACGTTATCAAATTTGTAGCTGGGAAGATGCCCAGGGCCACACCTGGAAAATGCAGTGGAATGCTGAAGGCTTGCTAAGTCACTGCGAACAACCGAATGGAGGGGTATGGAAATTTGAATACGACTCCAATGCTAACCTCTGCAAGCAAATCAACCCATTAGGGCACATTGAACAAACCCTTTGGCGGCAAGATCTTCCTCTTCCTCTAAAAGAAACAGATGCCCAGGGGCATATCACAGAGTATGAGTATGACCACAAAGGCAATCTGCAAACTGAAATCACTCCTGCTGGTTCCACTTGCTATGTATTAGACCAGTATGGTCAAGTTACCCGTATTAAAGATGCTCAAGGCCTAGAAAAACAACTTATGTGGAGAAATGATGGACAGCTAGCACTGTACATTGACTGCTCTAATCGTATTACGCGTTTTGAATATGATGCCTTCGGTAATCTGAGCCAACAAACAGACGCCTTAGGGCATGCTAACCGTTATGAATACAATGCTCTAGGACAACTCATCGCTCACCATAGCCCAGATGGGGCAAGCCAGCGCTGGGCATGGCAGGCCGGAAAACTAAAAGCCTGGCAAAATCCCAAAAAACACATCACCTCCTGGCAATACACAGCAGCCGGACAACTCGCTTTGCAGCAGCAAAGCTTGCAAGCGGACATTATGCCGGATGGGCAAGCTTCCACGATCAGTACGCACTATCAATGGGACAGTGCTGGCAATCTAAGCCAACTGCTAGACCCTAACAAAGCCATTACTCATTTTAAATACGATGCGGCCGATCGTCTTATTGCACAAATAGGAAGCGATGATCTACGCACTGAATACACGCTTGACAGCCTGGGTAAACCCGTAAAAGTTGTGCAAGCTGCCGGTACACCGCAGGCTATCACCCTGCATTTACAGCGAGACGCCCTGGGACAACTGATCTGTAAAACCACACCTGAAACCATTAGCCAGTACACCTACAGCCCTATTGGGCAGTTAGTGAGTATTAAACGCTATGCCAGAGCTATGGCTGAAACAGAAACAGCCGATCTTGCCCAAGAAAGCCGGCTTCTGGATGAAATACATTTTGTTTATAACCCTGCAGGAGATCTGATAGAGGAAAACCAGATCATTCATGCATTACTAAAAACCGCGCAATATCCCCATAGCCCTGATCTACCCAATTCTGAGCTCTATCGTGCTCCTTTAGCTAAACCGCGTATTAACCCACTAAAACATCAGTATGATGCCTTGGGCAACCGCACTCAAACCACGCTACCAGGTGGGCATACCGTTAATTCGCTGTACTACGGCAGCGGACATTTGCATCAAATCAATATCAACGGGCATATCATCACGGATATTGAGCGGGATTTAACTCACCGTGAAATTGAGCGCACTCAGGGTAAATTACGGAGTGAATTTACCCGGGACGCCCTAGGCCGTATCCAACGCAGTTGGAGTTACCGTCAAGGACAGCGCCAGGCATTTCAGGGCACAATGAGTCAGCATGGGTTTACCGGCCAAAGAGTCGAGCCCTTGGATCCCGGATGGCACCGCCTTGGCCATCCTGAGCAGGGAGATGTTATCTTAAAAGGCTTTATCTATGACCCTGCGGGCGAGCTCATCAAACGACGCGACCCGCTGTTGGGCGAGCAAAGTTACCAATATGACGCCTTAGGCCGCATCACACACAGCCAAAATCTGGCCAGCGCCAAACCCCTGCCAAAAGGCGCAGACCCTACGGTTGACCCCCAATGGTTCAAAATGACCATGGGGGACACCCTTCCCAAACACCCCCAGTGGGATGAACGCTTTAGCTGGGATGCTGCTTCTAACCCCATTGCTAGCGCGCTACCTAGCGTGCCCGACCCGCAGGCGCCCCAAAGCTGTGTAGGTAACCGGATCACTGTCTGGCAAGACATCCGTTATGAATACGATACTCTGGGCAGATTACGTAGCAAGCGTAAAGGCAAAGCCGATAGCCAGAAAGACAGCACTCTCCAATTAAGCTGGAATGCAGAAAATCAGCTCATTCGCAGCCAGCAAAAAAGTCTAAATTTAAGCCAGACCTGTGAATATTTTTACGACGCCCTGGGTCGCAGAATTGGCAAGGAAGATGGTTTTGGCATCACGTGGTTTAACTGGGAAGGCATGCGGCTATTGCAAGAAGAGCGAGGCAGTCAGCTTAAAACCTATTTCTACGCTGAAAACGCTTACACTCCCCTCGCCTACTGGAACAGCTCCATCGACCCTAAGACTCCCCTTAACCCTGCAGATATTTATTATTACCACTGCAACATCAATGGAGCGCCGGAAGAACTTAGTAATCATGAAGGTAAAGTCGTCTGGCAAGCCCGCTACCGCACCTGGGGCAATACCGTACTGGAAGAATGGTTTGCAGAAACGACGGGCCTAAAAACCACTGTTTCGGACAACAGTGCGCCACAGCAGCAAAACTTGCGTTTTCAAGGGCAATATTTCGATGCCGAAAGCGGCCTTCATTACAATACCTTTCGCTATTACGACCCCGATTGCGGAAGGTTTATCAGCCAAGACCCCATTGGTTTGTTAGGCGGGCTAAATCTTTACCAATATGCGCCTAATCCTTTAAGCTGGGTTGATCCTTGGGGATGGGCAGCATGTAACAACGCTCCAAACAAGGTAACTCCAAATACAAAGCAGACCGCGAATCTTAATCGATTCTCGAAAAAGATTCCGGTAAACGCAAAAAATAACATAGAGCTGAAAAGTTTACCTAACGGGAGTATAGCTGCACAGGCAACCTCTCCAGGTAAGGTCCCTGGTTCAAAAGCTGTCTATGAGAAGCAAATCGACGCAAATGGCAATACAGTTCAGTATACGAAAACCACTTATGATCCAGATGGAAAAATCGTTCATGTCAAAGATAAACTTGACGGGAGTGCCTATTCTCCATGACTAAACGAGAAAAAGTACTCCAACAATTAGTATCGTTTTCAAAACCTCTTGATATATTGCTTGATGAGGTCAAAAGACTTGATTGGGATTTCGATGGATCTTCCATAAATATGGATGTTAAACATATTTGTGGGGTGTTGTTGCGCTACATAAATGGTGAATTAACGACGCAAGATGTCGAAAGCTGGGCAAACCTTGTCGAGGGTCGGGAAGATATCGATTTTGAATCTAGTCATGCGACAGTTATGGATGAGTGCATTTACGAACTGGCTAATCCATATCTCACAAGTGTGCTTTCTGTAGAAAGAGCAGGAGAACTTATTCAATTACTTAGCCGGAATTAAAACTTTGTTTACGATCACAGCACACAGGGGGTCACACTCATGGGGTCACACACAAATAATAGCTCATGGGGTCAGGTCAAGCTCATGGGGTCAAGGTCAAGCTCATGGGGTCCAAGCTCATGGGGTCACAAGCTCATGCAAGCTCATGGGGTCACATGCAAGCTCATGGGGTCAGGTCTTTCATTATTATATTCTCACCTCCTCTCTCCCACCAAGCTCATGGGGTCAGGTCTTTCATTATTATATTCTCACCTCCTCTCTCCCACTGATAGCTGACTCAACACCAGCCTACAAATTAAACGTAAATGCAGTGCATTCAGGTAGTTTGGCACGTACGGTTTGCTCAATGACTCGCGGGCCAGCAAAACCAATTAAGGCTTTGGGTTCTGCTATTACCACATCGCCCATAAAGGCAAAACTGGCAGATACGCCTCCCATCGTGGGGTCTGTCAATACGCTAATGAAAGGAAGTTTGAGTTCGGATAATTTTGTCAGCAGGCTGGTGGTTTTAGCCATTTGCATCAGGGAAAACACACCTTCTTGCATCGACCCAAATGTTGCTTTTCTTGCCTGAGCAGCAATTAGGTGGCGGCGTGCAGGAAACTGATCTCAGTAATAAGAACTTTCAGCTATCGGCGTATAAGTCATCTACCTGTAAGCCTAGAAGCATCAATCCTTATAGCCTGGCTTATGTTTGTAAGGTAATTCTTTGCAGTGCCACCGCCGCAGTAACAAGCGGAATCCCTGCAAACTCTCTAAGTACCAACAAATTGTCATCACCCGAAACCACAAAATCAGCCTGCGCGGCAAGCGCACAGGCCAGTACCGCATCATCATCCGGGTCAGATGAAGTAGGCGGGATGCTCACCGGTTCTACCAGCTCCACCACCTGCAAATAATCCGCTAAGATCTGGGCACTGCTTTTCTCAATTAAAGCCAAGCGTTTAGTGAACTGCTTGCGCGTGATGACATCGGCCAGTTCATCAAGCAGGGGTAGGCTAGTTACCAATTGTAGTGCTCGATTTTCCTTGGCCAGAATAAACAATTGATGCGGCGTGCCACGCCACAGTAAGCCAGACATGACAATATTCGTATCAAAAACGAGGCGCACGAGGGATTTCTTAGGCTTGCGTTTTAGTATGCCGCTCAGCCCGCGCGGCCTTTATTTCAGCATTGATTTCTTCCATCGACATTGCTGTGCCACCCGCGGATTCTAGACTCGGTGCAATGGCTAACAAGCGCTGCCAAGCTGCACTGCGACGCGACTTATCCGCCAAAAAATCCACAAAGTCTTCCACCTCGGCTAATTGCTGCGGGGGTAATTGTTCCAGTTTCTCAATCAAAACCTGCGCATTTGCTCGCATCACCTACTCCTTTAAAAACAGACAGTGACAAATTTGGCCAGTACAAACTCTAACATTTCGATCACAAACTTCTGTTTAGCTTGAACTGAGTGGCTGATACTAATACCCTCGATATGTTGTTGCAACTTTGACGAGGAGCTCTGCGTTCAGCGGGCTCCCGCCTTAGCACCCAATCATGCCATCAACCGGCACTTTAAGGACTGAAGCCAGGGCTGGCAGCATCCATACCCCAATACTTCATCATCTAAGCTCATAGAATGCTATCTTTTATTGTGAAATATCTAG
>JAIBAO010000040.1 GCA_019695155.1 Burkholderiaceae bacterium
GGATGGTTGGGATAGAGTTGGGCGGGGGCGTTCAGATCAACACCGGCGTAGGCGTGGCTATGGGTCCAGCCGTTGGCATCGCTTCTGTAGATGCGGGAAAAGCTTAAGCCGGTACCGCTGGGGCTGCGGTAGTCTGGCTCGGTTTGTTGTTTGCGTCCGCTGCCCGGATAGATGGGGTTGCCGACTTTGACGGTGGGGTGAGGACAGCTGTCGGGGTGGGGGATTTGGGGGGGACGGCAGCTTAATACATACTGGTAGGTTTCGTAGGAGCTGCCGGTATTGTTGGGGGTGGTGCCTTGGGGGCATTCGGCTTGGAGACTCTCGAAGGGACCTGTACCTGGCACATAAGCATCACCATTCGGAGTTCCTTTCCAGACAAGAGCGGTATAAGAATGGATGACAGGTTTGCCGTTGATGGTGGTGACATTGCCCTTGGCCCCTTGTTCTGAAGCGGGGGTTTCATAAAGGTCTTGAAGAATAGGGGGGTGACCGTTAGGGCCGTAATTTTTAATCATCTGCGCCTGCCGGATGGGTTTGTAATAGGCCCAGGCAGCATATGGGGTATCAAAGATAGGATAAGGAGGGCCACCTAAAGAAAGTAATTTGGTGTAATAACGTGGCTCGACTTCCTCCGGCTCGGGTGCTGCCCAGACGGTGGCACTACAGATCGATAAGGCGAGGGTCAGTAAGGCGCGGATAAACGATGCCGGTGGCTTGAGCATGAGCCGGACTCCCTGAAATGCTTATGATGAAAAGGTCGGAGGAAAAAAAGAAAACAGGAAATCCCTAATCTTTATGCGTCTTTCCAGCGGTTTTGGCTTCAAAAAGCGCATAAAGATTAGGGTAGAGAAGAAAAAGAATTTTTACTCCCTGAATTCCAGACTCCCTTGTTTGTGGTAGCCATTGTAAAAGTCGGGGGAGAAAACTGGCAAGCAGTTTTAGAGAAGAAAAGAGCTGACTCTTGTTCTTTTACTTTCTTTTACGTTTTAAAGTATGGCTTTAACCGCCCGTTTGGACGGGGCGTTGTGGATTGCTGCACCACTCGCTCCAAGACCCTGCATACAGCGGTGCATGGCCCAGGCCGGCCAGTTCAAAAGCCAGAATATGGTGGCATGCGGTGACGCCTGAACCACAGCTCATTACAAAGTTTCCGGAAGAATTGCTGGCTTGTAGCGCCTGAAACTCAGCGCGTAATTGCGCGGGGGGCTTAAAGCGCCCATTTTCTTGCAAGTTCAGTTTAAAAAAACGATTGAGGGCGCCCGGAATATGCCCTGCCACAGGATCTATAGCTTCTTGCTCACCGCTAAAACGTTCGGGTGCGCGGGCATCCAGCAATGTAAAACGGGGATGGCTTAGATTTTCCTCTATCTGCTGGGTGCTGGTGATTGAAACCAGGCTTGGGCGTAAGCTTAAGTTTGCCCTGTGTTTTTCAGGAATAGTTTGAGTGATGCTGCCGCCTGCTGCAAGCCAGGCGGCCCAGCCACCATCCAGCAGGGCTACTGAGCGGATGCCTATCCACCGGCACATCCACCATAAACGGGCGGCGAACATACCGCCGGTGTCGTCATAACAAACGATTTGGCTATGCTCGCCTACCCCGTGGGCGGCTACCCAGGCTAAAAACTTGCCCTGATCTGGCAAGGGATGGCGGCCATTTTTCCCTGTTTTTTCTCCGGAGAGATCTTGCTCTAAATGAGCAAAATGAGCGCCCGGAATATGCCCTGCTGCGTATTGATGTTTACCCCAGTCAGGGTTTGCTAGATCATGCCGGCAATCAAATATGAGCCAATCTTTTTGGGTGGCCTGCAGTTGTTTGAGCTGCTCCGAATCAATAAGCGTTTGAAACATGAACCATCCTTTTAGAGGAGAAAGCCTCTTGCGTTAATCTTGCCGCAAACATTCAATAGGCAAAAGTCTGGAGGCGCGCCTGGCGGGGTAGTACCCAAAAAACAGGCCGACAGCGGTTGAAAAAAGTATAGCGGTCAGAATATGGGAGGCGGAGAGTTGCATCGTGAATTTACCGCTTTGAGACACCAGCCAGGCTCCAAAAGCCGCAAGCAAGGTACCGATCATTCCGCTAATAATGCACATGACCACGGCTTCGCTCAAAAATTGCATTAATACATGATAGGGTTTGGCTCCAATAGCCATACGGATACCGATTTCACGCACTCTTTCACTGACGCTGACCAGCATGATGTTCATAATGCCAATGCCGCCCACAATCAAACTAATAGCTCCAATAGCGCCTAGTGCAATGGAAAGCCCTGCACCAATGCTGGCTCCTGTTTGGGCAATAGAGGCGAGGTTAGTGATCTGAAAATCATCTTGTTTATCGCCTGTGATCCGATGGCGGTCCCGTAAGAGTTCTTTGATATCGTTTTCGGCTTCGCTCATGCTTTTGGCATCTTTGGCCTGCACAATGGCGTAATGAATGGTGCGGGGCAATGGCATGCGCACTGGAATAGCACTGATCGGCACCAGCAGCATTTCCCCCAGATCAGAACCGTCTAGCTGCCGGCCTTCTCCAGCCAACACCCCAATAACGGTAAAAGGCTTTCCCTCCACCCGAATGTTTTGCCCTATAGGGTCTTGCTTATAAAAGTACTGATTGGCAATTTTGCTGCCAATCACCATGACTTTGTTAGCGGCCCGTATATCGGACTGTGCAATGCCTACTCCGCGATCTATGGTCCAGTTACGCACACGAAATACATCCTGGGTGACGCCCAGAACCACACTATTGGAATTGTCACTGCCGTAATTAATCTGAAAAAACCCTTGTAAGGTCGAGGTGGCACCTTTGACAGAGGGTAAGGTATTCATTTCTTCTACATCATCAATGGTAAGAGTAGGCAGTTCCCCAGCCCTGCGGCGCACCCCTCCTTGGGTACGGGTGCCTGGCTGCACAATAAGTTGATTGCTGCCTAAAACAGAGAGTTCCTTATCAATAAAGCTGCGCACTGCATCCCCCACAGCCAGCATTAATACGACCGAGGCAATGCCAATGATGATGCCCAGCATGGTAAGAGCGGTTCGCAGCCGGTTGGCTGACAAGGAGCGAAAAGCTTCAAAAATTATTTGCATGAAACTCATGGATGCAAACCCTGGCGAGGTGGGCCATCAAACACCACTACACCATCCTTTAAACGCACCAAACGCTTGGCATGTTCAGCTACGTCTGGTTCGTGTGTGACCAAAACAATGCTCAGGCCCCGCTCCCGGTTGAGTTGGCCGATGACTTCGAGCACTTCGGCGGTGGTCTGGGTGTCCAAATTCCCAGTCGGTTCATCGGCTAACAATAGCAAGGGTTCATTCACCAGCGCACGGGCAATAGCCACGCGCTGTTGCTGCCCGCCAGAGAGCTGATTGGGCATACGATGCCCAAGCTCTGCCAAACCCACGCGGCTTAGAAGTTGCTGCGCGCGCTTTTTTGCTTGACTACGGCTTATGCCTGCATAAATTAGAGGTAAGGCCACATTTTCCAGTACATTCATGCGCTTGAGTAAATTAAAACTCTGAAATACGAAGCCTATGGTTTTATTACGAACTTCTGCAAGCTGGGCAGGGCTCAAGTGCGTCACATCTTGCCCATTGAGCAGATAGCTGCCTTGATCCGACTGATCCAGAAGACCCAAAACATTCATTAATGTGGATTTGCCAGAGCCGGACTGGCCCATGATGGCTACATATTCTCCTGGCTCCATATTAAGCGTAATGCCGTGCAAGACAGGCGTTAGCATATCGCCGCTGCGGTAGCTTTTTGTAATATTTTGCAAGGCGAGCAGCATTAATCGTTGCCTGAGCCAAAAGTACTGGGAGCAGAAATAGCGCGGGTGATCACTGCGTCTTTAACCTTTAAGTCTCCACTGGCCATTTCTGTAAAACGGCTGTTAGAGATGCCGATCGTGACCTCATGTAACTTGGGGGTATTATCCTTACCCACGGTGTAGACGCGAAACAGCCGGGAGCCGGCTTTTGTGCTGGTAAACACGCCATCATCTTTTGGATCGGTTTTGGTTTTTTCTGCAATTTCAGCCGAGGATGAACCCTCTTTCTTTTCAGTTTTATTTTCTGTAGTGGTCTGCTTTTTTTGTGGCAGGAGGTCTTCTTCAGGGGTAAAACGCAGTGCTGCAGTAGGAATACGAATAACATCCGGCTTGCTAGCTACTACAATCCGCGTTTGAGCCGTCATACCTGGCTTGAGCAGCTCTTCGGGGTTATCCACTGCAACCACAATAATATAAGTGACTACCCCCGCTGTGCTGGTATGGTTAAGCCGAAATTGTTCTACTTTTCCTTCAAATTCCCGTTCAGGGTAAGCATCTACAAAAAACCGTACTGGCTGAGCTTTTTTAATAAGACCTACATCGGCTTCAGATACGCTGGTATAAATCTGCATCTGTTTCAAATCCTGGGCAATCTGAAACAAATCGGGGGTTTGGAAGCTTGCCGCGACGGTCTGCCCCACATCTGCATTGCGTTTGATCACAATTCCGTCGATGGGAGAACGAATGATGCTGTTATTTAAATCGGTAGTGCTGGCATCCAGTTGGGCACGGGCCACCTCAACATTCGCGCGAACCGCTTGCGCTTCGCGCTTGCTTTGTTCTAAGACAGCAGCCGCAATAAAGCCTTGAGATTGCAAACGTAAATTACGCTCATGATTCGCTAATGCGAGCGTTAAAGAAGCCTCGGCAGAAGCAAGCTGGGCTTTTGCCTGGCGAATGCGGGCCTGAATCAGGGCAGGATCAAGCTTTAGCAGAACCTGGCCTTTGGTAACACGATCATTAAAATCTACCAGACGTTCGCTGACGGTGCCCGAGACCTGGGTGCCGATGTTTACCGTAGTCACTGGCTGCAAAGTGCCTGTGGCCATGACCACTTGAGTGATGGCCCCCCGATCAATTTGTTGTGTGCGAAATTTAGGTAATTCCTGTGCTTTCTGTTTTTGCTTTTGCGTCCATAAAAAAAGCATTGCAATAACAACCCCGATAAGCACAGTAAGCAGGCTTGTTTTAATCCATTTATTCATGATTTTTGGGATCAATTTATGTTGAATATAGAAGATGAGCTAGATTTTAGTCAGGCAGGAACACGCAGAAGTTTGTAATATGGAAAATAAAATTCATGCTGCAAAATGCAGTCGCAACTTTTGACAGGTAAAAATACATCGGAGAATTTAATGAAACATTGTTTGTTGGCTATTGTTCTGGCTACTGGGGTTTTTAGCGCAGCAGCACAAAATGCAGCTGTTGAGCTCATCACCCCCAATCCTAATCTAAAAGCCGACGGTATTGCCGCCATCCCTAAAACAATAGCCGATAAAGTAGCACTGTATACGGATTTTCGTGGCTATAGTTTTGTAGACTGGCATCCTAAAGAAAACAGCATGATTGTGCGGCATCGGGAAGCAGGCGCCAACACGCCGCAGCTATATTTATTAAGCGCTCCGGGGGCTCCGCTAAAAAAACTGACAGATTTTTCTGACCCGGTTTCAGCAGCCTCGTTTGAACCTGTGAATGGTAAATATATCGTTTACGCCCGTGATGCAGGGGGCAATGAGGCTACCCAAGTATTTCGCATGGATCTGGATACGCTGCAATCTACCTTATTGTCTATGCCAGAGGAACGTAGCACTGCCAGCTGGACACGCAAAGGGGATCGGGTGTTACTTTCTGCTGTCCCTCTGGATAAAACGGCTGAAGCGGGCAAGCGAGAAAATATCAGTGTTACGCTTCGTTATGTAAACCCTCTTTCTCCTGAAGAGAAACATAAGCTGACAGAATTGCCGGGTAGTGGCTGGTTTGGGTTTAGATTTTCGCACGATGATGCGCAGATCGCTGCCTTACGCTATCGCACTTCTAGCGATAGCGAAGTATATTTGATTAATGCTAAAACCGGGGTACAAGAAAAAATATTACCGAAAGAAGGGGCAGCCAAAGCAGGATATTTCGGCTTTGAATGGAGCAAAGATAACCAATCTCTGTTTTTGACTACGAATGCAGGTGGAGAGTTTTCACAACTGGCTGTATACGATATTAAAAGCAAAGCCTTGAAAATATTGTCTGCTCATATTCCCTGGGATATTGAAAATTTTCGTTTGTCGCTAGATGGGAAACACTTACTGGCGGTTGTAAATAACAATGGGCGAGATGAAGTGCGGCTGTTTGATGCCCAAAGCGGTGCAGAGTTGGCACGCCCTGCGATTGCTGCTGGCGCTTTATCCGGTGGGGATTGGCATGAAGTGCAAACCGGAGTTTTTGCGTTTTCCCTAAATTCTCCCAATAGTCCAGGAGATGTTTATAGTTACGATCTTGCCAAAAGCAAACTCACCCGTTGGACTACTGCATTTGCACCTCCAGGCTTAGCGCCCGATACTTTTATTAAGCCCGAATTAGTCGAAATAAAAAGCTTTGATGGCTTAGCAATTAGCGGCTGGCTCTATCAGCCCGATGCGAAAAAATTTCCTGGGAAACGGCCTGTATTTATAGATTTTCATGGAGGGCCTGAAGGGCAAGCAACTGTGCGGTTTATGGGTCGCTTAAATTATTTTCTGAATGAAATGGGCATTGCAGTTTTGATGCCTAATGTACGTGGCTCCAGTGGATATGGAAAAACCTTTCAGAACTTAGATAATGGCTTTAAGCGTAAAGATTCCGTTAAAGATGGGGGTGCATTTATTGACTGGGTTGCTACTCAACCTCATTTGGACGCTAATCGCATCGTAGTCAGCGGCGGCAGTTATGGAGGCTATATGAGCCTGGCTATTGCTGTGGATTACAGCTCAAAAATTCGCGGGGCAATTGATGTAGTCGGCATTAGTAATTTTGTGACTTTTCTGAACAATACGGAAAGTTACCGTAGAGATCTGCGCCGCGTAGAATATGGAGATGAACGTGACCCTGCGATGCGGGAATTTCAGGAAAAAATTTCTCCCCTGAATAATGCTGAGAAAATAAAGGTTCCTTTATTTGTTATTCAAGGAAAAAATGACCCGCGGGTTCCTTATACTGAAGCAGAACAAATTGTAGCTGCTGTCCGCAAAAACGGGGTACCGGTCTGGTATCTGCTAGCTGATAATGAAGGACATGGTTTCCAACGTAAAGCCAATGCTGATTTTCAGTTTTTTGCTACTGTTAAATTTTTGGAAGAGACTTTGTTAAACCCAAACAAATAAATGGTGTTTTTTATAAAGTTTTAAACAATTGAAGTTGCAAAGTCTTAGTGATGAGTCCCTAATGCAGCAGTACGCAGGAGGGAATGCATCCTCTTTTGAAGTACTTTATCAACGCCATCGGGCTTGGCTGTACCGAGTGTTGCTGCGCTCATTACATAATGAAACGGCAGCACAAGATGTTTTTCAAGATACTTGGCTTACCGTAATCAAAACCGCCTCTAAATACGAACCACGGGCAAAATTTACAACCTGGTTGTACGGTTTAGCCCATAGCCGCTTGATTGATATGCTGCGCAAAGAAAAAGCTCCGGGGCGTTCTCTTCATTCTTCACAGTTTTCTAACCCGGAATACTCTCTTGATACGTTTAATATTGATGAAGATGCTACTGATCAATCTTTTAGCCTGGACGCTTTGGCTCCCGATCCTGCTGAGACCATAGCATGGAAACAATTTGGTCAACACCTGGAGAAAGCCTTGAATACTTTGCCTTTTGAGCAACGCGAGGCTTTTAGCTTATGGGTTGAAACCGAGCTGACGGTTGAACAAATTGCTTGTGCTACCCAGTCAACATTAGAAGCTGCGAAAAGCCGTTTACGTTATGCCCGGGCAAAACTCAAGGCTGCGCTCTCAATGCATGCCGATATGGCTCATTAAAATGAAACCGATATCCCAACGTCCCTCCACTTCTGCACAGAGTCTTGAAAGTACACAAAGTGCTGACGCTGCTTTGGGGAGGCGGGATGTGGCTGCCCGAGCACTACGCGACGTTGCCTTACCTGAGCTGCCCCCCTGGTTAGATATGCAGATTTTGTCGGCTGCACAGGAACAGGCACAGCTGCAACAGCAAAAAAAAGGTGGTGTGCGTAGCCTGACACGACAACCCTGGTTCAAATTTGGCTTACCCGCAGCCACTGCCGCCGTGGTGCTGATCTCTGTCTATTTGCCAACAGTGCATGTTACAAAACAGGGAGTTGCGCTACCTGCTGAAGGATCTCTGCCTGCACCCTCTGCTGCAGACCATAACGCTAAAAACCCTTCTGCACCCTCTATGGCTGATTCAGCCCTCCCCCAACAGAAGCTGGAGGAGACACCTGCAGCTCATACTACAGACCCCGAGACTATTTCCCTGGCAAAATTGCCGGATCAATCACAAGCAAAGGCTAAAGAGGTTCATCCTAAGGGGGCTAGCGATGGGAATACGGCTCAAGAGCGCGCAAAATCTGAGCCGAACTTTAAGTTCGATGCAGGCTTGCTCCAAAGAAGAGAACAGCCCCACCTAGAAAAAAGCACTGAAAAAGCTACTGTTCTTTCTTCAGAGGTCGCTATTTTTTCGTCAACGGAAAATCATCCACCTGCCCCTGCCAGCACCGCCCCTGCTCCCCGGCCTTTTCCTGCTGATCGCGTAAGAGACAAGCTATCCGATGTAAAAGAAGATAAGAAAAGAGAAAGCTCTAGTTTAGGAACTGGCATACTCTTGGGAAAATCAGCAGCTGCAGTGCAAGAAGCCGCATCATCATCTCATAATATAGAGACTAAGCCTTCCAAAGCTTCTTCCGCAAACATCAAACCGTCTGTTGAGCTCGCAGGGGCTGTTAGTGGCCCAGGGCAAGCTCAAACCAAGCAAACAGAGAAGGAAGTGTTCTCTCCTGGCCTTAGAAGCCCTCTACCCCAGCAGCCAGTACCAGCAACTCCCGCAAATGCCGATACTTATGGGAAAACACTTAACAAAGCTTTTACCTGGGAAGAGGGTTTTCTGAATGAGGAATATTTCCAAATTCGCAAATTGCTACGGGAAAATAAGCCCGTTGAGGCAAAAACCCGCTTAAAAGCCCTGCTGAAAGCCCAACCAGACCTTATATTGCCCCCTGATTTAAAAGAGGTAATGCAAGATCCAGCTGGAAAAAATTAATGCCTCAACGATTATCTTTTTAGTTAAAAACGCCCGCAGTGTCCTGCATCCGCGCAGAAACCTCTGCTAGATGATGCAAAGTGTCTCCAAAACTAAGTTCAATGCAAGTGAGGCGTTTAAAATAATGCCCTGCTGCATATTCTTGCGTCATCCCAATTCCGCCATGCATCTGGATGCATTGTTGACCTACAAAGCGCATGGAATGACCAAGCTGCACTTTTGCAGCAGATAAAGCGCGGCGGCGGCTAACACTATCTTCCCTCAGTTTAAGAGTGGCCAAATAACTCATTGAACGGGCAAGCTCAATTTGTATTTTGACGTCTGCAATGCGATGACGTAAAGCCTGAAAGGTACCGATGGGAACGCCGAATTGTTTGCGGGTATTTAGATATTCAACCGTCATCGCAAATAAGGCATCCATTGCACCTACAGCTTGTGCGCACAAAGCCGCGATCCCTATATCAACGGCATGCTCTAAGGCAGCTAAACCTAAAGTTTCTCCTACAAGCAAGGTAGCTGGCGCATTATTCAAAGAAACTTCTGCAGCACGCGCCCCATCTTGCTGGCTATACCCCCAAGTAGTCACTCCTACAGCAGGCCGCTCCACCAGAAAAAGGCTGATTCCGATATTACTGCCATCGTTATGTGCAATGGCAGGAACAATAAACGCATCTACTTGATCACCTAGAGGCACTACACTCTTACGCCCTGATACAAGCCAGGCGTCTTCTTTTTGATGCGCACGCGCTTGCGTAAAAGCAAGATCATAACGGCTGCCATATTCCACATGAGCTAACACTACTTTGAGCAGACCGTTAGCTAGACCAGGCAACCAGGTTTGTTTAATAGAAGCAGCAGCATGATCCCGTAATAAACCCGCTGCAATTAAGGCTACATCAGCATAAGGCTCAAGTACAAGACTTTGGCCCAACTGTTCCATTACAAGCATTGCTTCTACAGGGCCAAAATCCATGCCCCCATACTCTTCTGGAACAGCTAGCCCCATCAATCCTAGCTCACTCATGTTTTTCCAGATTTCAGTTGAAAACCCTCCTGCTTTGATAATGGAGTTGCGGTCTTCAAAGGTATAGTTTTTTCCAAGCCATTTACTTACGGTTTCCCGTAACATTTCCTGGTCTGGATTAAGGTCAAAATTCATGGTCCTGCCCTATGCAAGTGTTTACAGAAAGAAGCTCTTAAATTAGTTTAATCACCTACTACCCTCTTAGCTGTAAAGCCTCCTTGTTGATGACTTGGGTATAGGTTCCCTGGAAAAAGGCCAAGATGTTACGGAACGCAGAGTCAAAATATCTTTCATAACTATTAAGCTCAACAAACCCCAAATGCGGGGTAGTCAGTGTATTTTCCATCCGTAGCAATAAATGCCCCTGCAAAATAGGCTCACTTTCATAGACATCAACCGCGGCAAACCCGGGTCTTCCCCGATTAAGAGCGCTCACCAACGCATCAGGAGCCAGCAGTTCGGCTCTTGCGGTGTTCACAAAAAGGGATTGAGGCTTCATGCGAGATAAATCCTCCAGCTTTATTAAATGCGTTGTGCTCTCCGATAAGCGTAAATGTATGCTGAGAACATCGCTTTTCTCAAAAAGCGCAGCGCGGCTTTCTGCTACCTCAAATCCAGCTTCTTTGGCTCTGACTGTAGAGGGTTCTGAGCCCCAGATCAATACATTCATTCCAAAAGCTCGGCCAAAACCTGCCACCAAACTGCCGATTTTTCCAAACCCCCAAATTCCTAAAGTTGTTCCCTTCAGAGCCCGTCCAAGCCCAAAATTTTGAGGCAAGCTTACTGCCCTCAAACCGCTTTGCTGCCAAGCACCATGCTTAAGCGCAGTAATATAGTGAGGGAGACGACGCTGTGCTGCCAGAATAAGCGCAAAGGTCAACTCTGCAGTTGCCGTTGGATCTTCCAGCCCTTCTGTGACCGCTATACCTCTGGCAGTGCAGGCTTGCAAATCAATATGTTCACCAATCCGGCCCGTTTGAGAAATTAATTTTAGGTGGGGTAGTTTTTCAAGCAACTGACGCGTAATCAGCGAACGCTCCCCGATCAGTACAATGGCCTCCACATCCCGCAACCGGACTGCCAGCTGACCAATTCCTTTAACCGTATTGTTGAATATTTTTATTTCATGGCCGTCTAATAAACTATAGCACTGCAGTTTACGCACGGCATCCTGATAATCGTCAAGAATAGCAATTCGCACCGGATATTAAACCTTTACGCAGAGTCACAGATTTTGCTGCCAAAAAGAGGGTAGGCTTGAATAATTGCAAGAGACTGCAATTTTCTTCCCTCTATGCTACAGTGAATATTCCTGGCCCAAAAGGTTCCGCAGGAAAAAGAAGAGACGATTGGTAAACCCAAGACAGTAGCACTGTTGGGCTTTCCAATCGTTTTTTACATTGAAAGGTTCTTTATGAATGCAGTATTTAAAACTTTCTCTCCAGAAAATTTGCAAATCCCGGATTGGGTAGTTCATAAAAAGTTGATTGATTGGGTAGCTTCCATTGCACAATTAACTGAACCTGATGCAGTTTACTGGTGTGATGGTAGCCAAGAAGAGTACGAGCGTTTTTGTACTCAATTAGTCGAAGCGGGCACCTTTAAGCGCCTTAACCCCGCCAAGCGAGCCAACAGTTTCTTGGCTTGCTCCGATCCCACTGATGTAGCACGGGTTGAGGATAGAACTTTTATTTGTTCTGACTCTAAAGAAGAGGCGGGTCCGACTAACAACTGGATTGCGCCCGACCAGATGCGCAAGACGCTCAATCCTTTATTTACGGGTTGTATGCGCGGCCGCACTCTGTATGTTGTGCCTTTCTCGATGGGACCTTTAGGCTCGCCCATAGCTCATATTGGGATTGAATTAACGGATTCAGCTTATGTTGTGGTAAATATGCGTATCATGACGCGGATGGGTAAAGAAGTGTTCAAGGTGTTGGGCACTGATGGAGAATTTGTGCCTTGTGTTCATAGCGTGGGGGCTCCTTTACAAACCGGGCAAAAAGATGTCGCCTGGCCTTGCAATCCCACTAAATATATTGTGCATTTTCCTCAAACGCGGGAAATCTGGAGCTATGGTTCAGGCTACGGGGGCAATGCCTTGTTAGGCAAAAAATGTTTTGCCTTACGTATTGCCTCCACCATGGGACGAGATCAAGGCTGGCTGGCTGAACATATGCTTATTCTGGGCGTTACCAACCCTCAAGGTCAGAAATTTCATGTGGCTGCAGCATTCCCCAGCGCTTGTGGCAAAACCAATTTTGCAATGTTGATTCCTCCCGCAGATATGCAAGGCTGGAAAATAACCACAATTGGGGATGATATTGCCTGGATTAAACCGGGCGCCGACGGCAGGCTATATGCGATTAATCCTGAGGCAGGATATTTTGGTGTTGCTCCCGGAACCAATCAGAAAACAAACTTCAATTGCATAGCCTCTCTTAAAGAAAATGTGATTTTTACTAATGTTGCACTAACGGACGATGGCGATGTTTGGTGGGAAGGCTTAAGTCAAGCCCCTGCTCACTGCATTGACTGGCAGGGTAAAGACTGGACACCGGAAATCGCTAAACAGACCGGCGCTAAAGCCGCCCATCCTAATGCCCGATTTACCGTCTCTGCCACGCAAAATCCAGTACTTGATCCGCAATGGGATAATCCTAGTGGGGTAGCTATTGATGCATTTATTTTTGGGGGTCGTCGCTCAACGACAGTACCCTTAGTGACAGAAGCCCGTAATTGGGTTGAAGGGGTTTACATGGCGGCAACAATGGGTTCAGAAACCACGGCTGCGGCTGCTGGACAGCAGGGCCTCGTACGCAGAGATCCCTTTGCGATGCTTCCTTTTTGTGGTTACAACATGAGTGATTATTTTGAGCATTGGTTAAATCTGGGGAGCCGTTTAGAGAAAACAGGCGCCAAGTTGCCCAAAATATTTTGCGTTAACTGGTTCCGCAAGGACCAAAATGGTCATTTTGTTTGGCCAGGCTTTGGAGAAAATATGCGCGTACTGGAATGGATACTGCAGCGTGTAGAAAATAAATCCCAAGGTGTAGAACATGTTTTCGGAACGAGCCCCCGCTATGAAGACCTCCACTGGGGCAATACCAGTATCACCCCAGAACAGTTTGCTCTTGTCACTAGTATGGATCCGTTAGCATGGCAAGAAGAGCTTGCTTTACACAATACCTTGTTTGAACAGCTCCATCATCGTCTACCAAAATCTTTAATAGATGCAAAAACTGCTCTAGAGAAAAGAGTATCTGCTTGGAGGCAGACACAGTAACCCTGTGGAGAGCCCATAAAAGCTAAAGGGTGTAACTCGGATTTCCCATTAGAGTTTGGATCTGTAAGAAAGCTCAGTTGCGAGCAGGTTGGGCCCGACTGTGAGCCTGTAGCCATGGCTACAGGCAAGAAAGAGGAGGAGAAATGACTGCAAGTGCGTCGCTGACACCCATGCAAGCCTGAAAAGGCGCCTAATGGAAAAACGAAGTTTAATCAGCTGAGAGAGTTTATGCTCACAAGATGCTCTCTAATTCTTGCGGTAGCTCTATTTGCTCCCCAGCAAACTTGGGCTTTGCAAGCCTGCCCGGAAGGCACAAGTCCTTGTATAAGCTTTCTCTATTGTCTTCTTTTTATTTTCTTGCCTATTATTTTGTTCTTAGGATTTGCTTACACAGCCCGCACTAAGATTAAATCTTTATATTGGGGAGGGATCATCCCAACATTAATAGCGCTGCTGGGGATTTCGTATTTATTGTTTGCTTTTTCAATTCTTAGGGCCCTAGCCCCTTGCACGCAAACTTGTTGGTATTAATGAAATTAAAAGATATTAATAAAGCAGGATAATAACGTTAAAGAACAAATTCTTCTGTGATAATGAGATCCATGACTACATCATGTTCCTGGGCGTTTATTGAACACTCTTGGCTAGCAAAAGCGATTCCTACAGTCAGGGGTTTAGGCTGCATACTGGCAAGTGTGCGGTCATAATAACCCCCTCCG
Source organism: Burkholderiaceae bacterium (assembly GCA_019695155.1). Classification (GTDB taxonomy): domain Bacteria; phylum Pseudomonadota; class Gammaproteobacteria; order Burkholderiales; family Burkholderiaceae_C; genus Piscinibacterium. Next base: position 14,120 of record JAIBAO010000040.1, read on the forward strand.
TAACCTAAACGTAAGCGAGAGCGTGTAAAACCTACACAAGGAAGCAGTAAAACGTCGGGGATTACCCACTCTCGCTTATAGGGAATATCGATTCCGTGTATTCCTTTTACCAAAGCATCTCCTATTCGAAACCGTGCAAACTGTAAGGGCATAGCCGCTTCAACTACGACAGGTAATGCCAAAGCCGCCACTTGCTGGAAATCTACAATAGCCATCCACCCTCGCAAATCTACTTCTCCGCGATGCGGTAGATAAGCACCAATGGTTTTCACAGAAGCAAGGCGCTGTTGAATTACTTCCGATAAGGTAGCGCTGATTGTCTTAGTGGCAATTAGGCGAGCTTCTTCCCGTATAGCCCGGCGCTGGGCAATGAGTTCAGTGCGCCATTGCGCACGTGATTTTGTTAAATCAGTAGGGTTTTTGTTCATTATGGATTCAAACAAGTGTTAATCTTATTAAAGTTTTGTAAATTTAATTCAAGATTTTCAGGTGGCAGGATGTTTCGTTTTTTGCTTATTGCCGTTTTATGTTGGCTCACAAACGCAGTGGAGGCAAAATCCCCTGGCACTGCGCAAGGAGTTTCTGTAGATGAAACCTTCCTGCAATTGCGTGAGGCTGCACGCAATTTTGATGTAGCTCGCACTCAACAGTTAGCCAAACGTATTCCAAAAGATTATCCCCTCGCGATCTATGCCGATTTTTGGGCTTTTAGAACAAGATTTATAGACCGCAAATTAGAAGACACTGGCAACATTTCTGATAAGCAGGTCCGGGAGTTTCTTACAAAATATGAAGGCACTTTTCCAGCCGATCGGATCCGTAATGATTGGCTGCTTATTCTGGGTAAACGCCGGGATTTTAAAACCTTTGATGAACAATTGCCTCTGTTCGTACTGCAGGATGATGGTCAACTTACTTGTTATGCCTTACTTTCTCGGCTTTCCAAAGGCGAATTCATTACAGAAGAAGCCCGCGCTCACTTAAATAAGTCTGCTGCAGTAGCGGGTACTGAAGGTTGTACTTCCCTGGTAATTGCTTTGGCAGGAGCGGATAGAACTATTGCAGTAGGCCCAAATCAGGTATGGAATCCAACAGAAGTTTGGAGCCGAATACGTCTGTTACAAGAAGGTAATCAGCGAACGGCTGCCAAACGGCTGCTGGCTGCGCTGCCCAAAGATCAACAAGCTGACCCTTTACAATTAGATCTTGTATTAGATAGCCCCTCACGCTTTTTGAGCACCCGCGGTACAGTAGAAGGCCCGCTGGCTAAAGAATTAACGGTACTAGCGCTAGCCCAGATGGCCAGAGAAGATTCAGCCGTAGCCAATGAAGGCATCCTCAATAACTGGCTTAAACGTCTTCCTGCTAATGATGCCCGTTTTATACGTCTCCAATATGCAGCTGCTTGTGCTAAACGCCTTGGAACCGACTGCAACAGTTGGCTAGCGCAGGTAGAGGCCGTAGATGGAAGCGAGGAAACCTTTGCCTGGGCAGCGCGGGCAGCCTTGCGCATGCAAGACTGGAAAGCATTGGCCCGTGTGCTGGCTGCAATGGGGGCAGAGCAGTTTCAAGAGACAAGCTGGACTTACTGGAATGCCCGTACTCTGAAAGCACTGGGTGCCCCCCGTGAACAATGGGCTAGTGTATTAGGCAGAATCAGCAAGGGTTTTGACTTTTACGCTTTACTGGCCAGGGAAGAGTTGGGAGAGCCTTTTGTTGTACCGGCCCGCCCTGCAAATACAGTAGGTTTTACGGAAGAAGATGTGCAGGAAGCTGCACGCAGCCCTCATGCCATCCGGGCTTTTAAATTTTATGAGCTTAATCTTCGCTTTGAAGGCAACCGGGAATGGAATTGGCAGTTGCGTAATCTGTCCGATACCCAATTAGGCGCTTATGCTGAACTAGGACGTCGCGTCGGCCATCTGGATAGAATGGTGAATACAGCCGAGCGCACCCGTCAGTCACACGATTTTCTGCAACGCTTTCCTACCCCTTTCATTGAGAAACTAGCGCCCATCGCTCAGCCACTGGGCTTGGATCTGGCTTGGGTGTACGGTTTAATTCGACAAGAATCACGATTTATTATGAATGCCCGATCCTCTGTAGGAGCTTCGGGTTTAATGCAGTTAATGCCAGCGACAGCCCGATTTGTGGCAAAAAAAATTGGTATGGAATTTGATGCGGCACGGATTAACGAGCTAGAAAAAAATCTTACCTTGGGAGCCAATTATTTAGCCATGGTCCATAACGATTTGGAAAACTCCCCCCCTTTAGCTACTGCTGCCTATAACGCTGGGCCAGGTCGTCCGCGCAATTGGAGGTCTACCCTTAGTCATCCTGTAGAAGGAGCTATTTTTGCGGAAATTATTCCTTTTACTGAAACACGTACTTACGTTAAAAATGTACTGGCTAATGCAACCATTTATGCTGCTCTGATTGGACAGTCCGTTAAAAGCCCCTCGCTCAAAGAGCGGCTAGGACTCATTACCCCACAATCAGTCGGGAAAACCAAGCTACCTTAAAACCACAAGATTAAGATACAGATACAGCCCAAATTTTTAAATTTTTTGAGAAACCCAGCCGCGCAAGCTACTCGGATATCCATGACGCCTAATATTCTTCTGATCGGTGCTACAGGTTTTATCGGACAGCATGTAGTGCCTAAGCTTGCGCAACTGAATTGCCGCATCAGCATACTCACACGCAGAGCTGACCGGGCGCGAAACTTCATTACACTGCCTACCGTCGAGCTCATTGAGGCGGATGCCAACACAGACGGGGTACTACAGCAAGCTGTACAAAATAAAACAGCAGTGATTAATCTAGCAGGAATATTGCATAGCCGCAGGGGATGGCCTTACGGGCCGGATTTTGCAAAAGTACATGTGGAACTGCCAGAAAAAATAATTGCTGCCATGCGCGCAGCAAATGTAAAGCGTTTACTTCATGTAAGTGCGCTAGGCGCCTGCTCTGAAGGACTCTCGATGTACAGTCGATCCAAAGCCGCGGGAGAAGCTCTAATCAAAGCTAGTGGCTTAGAATGGACAATTTTTCAGCCCTCTGTTGTATTTGGGCCCGAAGATCATTTCTTGAACGTATTTGCGCGCCTGGCCAAATACTTTCCCGTCTTAGCATTAGCAGGCAGTAACGCCCGCTTGCAGCCAGTTTATGTGGAAGACGTTGCCCAGGCAATTGTGCAGGCCTTAGATCAGCCCCACACTTTCAGAAAAACATTTGAGCTGGCTGGGCCGCACATCTACACCCTTAAAGAACTCGTGCAACTCTCTTCTTTAGCTGCCACAGGTTCTGTACGGCCTATTTTGCCTTTGCCTTGGAGCATAGGAAAATTGCAAGCCTTATTCTTTGAATGTTTGCCAGGAAGCCCTTTAATGAGCCGCGATAATGTCGATTCTCTGAAAACGGACAATATCTCTGGCCTGCAAGGTTTGCAATCGCTGGGGATTACTCCCACCGCGTTGGAACCCATCGCTGCACAATATTTAGCAGGTAAACATCCACGCAGCCATTATGACGCTTATCGTATCAAGCACCGAAACTAACAGAACAAAATCTAAGGAAAATCATGCTCAAACTGCTTATTGCTGATAAAGCTTATTCTTCCTGGAGTTTGCGGCCCTGGTTACTGATGACTGAAGCTGGAATTGAGTTTGAGGAAATAAAGCTACGCTTTGGCTCACCTACCTATAAAGAAGATTTTAAAACTTACTCTCCTAGCGGTCGGGTACCGGTTTTGATATTAGACAATGGTCAAACTATCTGGGATAGTCTTGCCATTGCCGAAACCTTGGTAGAACAATTTCCTCAAAAGCAGCTATGGCCACAAGATTTTTCTAAGCGCGCTCATGCTCGCTGTATTGTTGCCGAAATGCATTCTGGCTATCAAAAGCTGCGCGCTAATATGCCTATGCATGTACTGGCTAAATTTCCCGGTCGAGGCTGGAATCTCGAAGTACAAAAAGATATTGATCGTATTTGCCAAGTATGGAAAGAATGCCTAGATAAAAACGGTGGTCCGATGCTGTTTGGACAGTTTAGTATTGCAGATGCCTTCTTTGCTCCTGTTGTGACACGACTAGACACTTATGCAGTAGCAGTCCCCTCTTACATTCGTGCTTATATGGATCGGGTTTTTGCCTTGTCTGGAATGCAAAGCTGGATTAGCAAAGCAGCTGAAGAATTTGAGTTTGTAGACTTTGAAGAGCCTTATCGGGCACAGCCTTAAACCAGCTTTACTCTTTAAACAAATTTGTTAAGGCGCTATTAGATCAAAGGTCACCGATACGCTAGCTTGCACCGCAATTTGCCCTAGCGGGAGAGTTTCGCCATCCACACTTCCGTTATTCAAACTCATTTGAGCTACGTTTTGAACATTCGCATTAGCGTTAAATCCTCTGTAGCTATAGCCGCCGATACCTCCTTCACTTATAGTGCGAGGATGGCCAACTTTGCAGTTCAAGGCAAGAGAAAGTGCGACCGCTTTCTCCTTGGCGGCCTTAATAGCCATAAGGCGAGCTTTATCACGATACTGACGAAGCTCACTCGTTTGAAAAGTAAATCCTGTAAATTGATTAGCTCCGCTTTTCAAAACTGTGTCTACAAGCTTCTCAAATTTTTTCACATCTTTAAGGGTGATGTTATAAGAACGACGCGTTACATATCCGGCAATGGGTCGATTAACTCTAAAACTAGAACGGGTTTCGTCATATTGAATCTCTACATGCATGCGATCGGCTTGAATATATTTTTCTTCAATACCCAATGCTTTAACAGCCTTAAGCAGGCGGCTACTTGCCTCATCATTTGCCCCTCGAGCCTGATCTAAGGATTTATCGACAGTTTCAACGCCAAAAGAAATCACCACTTCATCTGGAACAACATAAATGACAGCTTCCCCTTGTGTAGAAATACTGCGAGGTTTCTCTTCGGCAGCCATTGCAATAACAGATATCGCCAGCATTAGAAAAAAAGCAATAAATTGATTACGCATAAAGAAAATCCTATATCAAATCTTTAAAAGAATTACTAAAAAAGCGCCGACTTTTAAAGGTCGGCGCTTTTTTATACTTGTAGAGCTAATACTGGACGCTATGCAGTACCACCTTCTGAAGCTTGCGCAGTATCTGAAGATATATCACGATCATTTTCCGTAATCTCTTCAGTATCTGCTCCAGGACCAAATACGCTTTCAATCGTGAGTGCTTTGGAAGCAGCTAAACGCTCCTGTTCTTCAACACGCTGACGCTCCTTACGTGCCAAGTGATAAGCCAGCCCAGTGCCGGCGGGGATGAGGCGACCCACGATAACATTTTCTTTAAGCCCACGCAGAGGGTCCCGTTTACCCATAATGGCAGCTTCGGTCAGCACACGGGTAGTTTCCTGGAAAGATGCGGCAGACAAGAAACTGTCTGTGGACAAAGAAGCTTTAGTAATTCCCAATAAGATGTTCTCATACAAGGCAGGTTGTTTTCCAGCAGAAATTGCCTGGTCGTTAGCATCTAAAAGCTCTGAACGCTCGACCTGCTCGCCGGTAATAAAGGGCGTGTCTCCAGGTGAGGTCACCTGGACACGGCGCAACATCTGACGAACAATAACTTCAATATGTTTGTCATTGATTTTCACGCCTTGTAACCGATAGACATCCTGAACCTCATCTACGATATAGCGCGCCAAGGACTCGATTCCTAATAAACGCAAAATATCCTGGGGATCTGCGGGACCGTCTACTATTAATTCCCCTTTATTCACCACCTGCCCTTCATGCACAAGCACATTCTTGTCTTTAGGAATCAAAAATTCATGGGCATTGCCATCTAAATCGGTAATTACAAGACGCTGTTTACCTTTGGTTTCTTTTCCAAAAGTTACAGTACCCGTTACCTCAGCCAGCATACCGGCGTCTTTAGGAGAGCGTGCCTCAAAGAGTTCTGCTACACGAGGCAAACCACCGGTAATATCGCGGGTTTTCTGGTTTTCTGTTGGGATCTTGGCTAGTAATTCACCTGATTTGATTTCCTGCCCATCCTTGACCGTAATCAAAGCACCCACGGGGAAGGTAATGGTTACCGGATGATCTGTACCGGCCAAGGTGACTTCCTTACCGGCTTCATCTAGCAGTTTGATTTGAGGACGAATCGCTTTGGTTGAACCTCGACGTTTGGCATCGATAACGACTAGCGTAGATAGGCCCGTAATTTCATCTAATTGTTTAGCAACCGTCACTCCTTCTTCCACATGCTCGAATTTCGCCCGTCCTGCATATTCCGTAATGATGGGACGAGTGAGCGCATCCCAATTAGCTAAATTCGTACCAGCAGAGATCTTATGGCCATCCATGACAAGCAAAGTAGCCCCATACGGAATTTTGTGACGTTCACGCTCGCGGTTATTGTCATCCACAATAATGATTTCACCTGAACGAGAAATCACAATTTGCTCTTTTTTACCATTGGTCACGTAGCGCATAGCAGAAAAACGCACTGTACCGTTAGATTTAGCTTCAACTCCAGATACCACTGCATTACGAGACGCGGCACCCCCGATATGGAAAGTTCGCATAGTCAATTGCGTACCTGGTTCACCGATAGATTGTGCAGCAATAACACCCACAGCTTCACCAGAGTTGATCATTCCGCCACGGCCTAGATCGCGCCCATAACACTTAGCGCATAAGCCATAACGGGTTTCGCAAGTCAAAGGAGTCCGAACCTTAACCTCATCAATACCTAAGGCTTCAATCCGTTCAACCATATCTTCATCCAGCATGCTATTGGCGGTATACAAAACCTCGGCATTTTCCGGGTTGATCACATCATTTACTAATACGCGGCCTAGAATACGATCAGCCAGTTTTTCGATGACTTCTCCGCCTTCGACCAAGGCTTTCATAACTACACCGTTAGTGGTACCACAATCGTCTTCCACGACTACTAGATCTTGAGTAACGTCTACCAATCGACGAGTCAGATAACCTGAGTTGGCCGTTTTCAAGGCTGTATCTGCTAGGCCCTTACGCGCTCCATGCGTAGAAATAAAGTACTGTAAAACATTTAAACCTTCGCGGAAATTAGCGGTAATAGGGGTTTCAATAATGGATCCATCTGGTTTTGCCATCAAGCCACGCATACCAGCTAACTGCCGAATTTGTGCTGCTGAGCCGCGGGCACCAGAATCAGCCATCATATAGATGGAGTTAAAAGATTCTTGCTTAACAGTAGTACCATGGCGGTCAATAACATCTTCAGTCGCAAGCTGATCCATCATGGCTTTGGAGACCTGATCACCCGCGCGGCCCCAGATATCTACTACTTTGTTGTAGCGCTCACCCGAAGTGACCAGACCGCTGGAATACTGCTGATCGATTTCTTTCACTTCTTTAGAAGCAGCATGAATAATGTTTTCTTTTTGTGGGGGCACCAGCATATCATTCATAGCAATGGAAATACCGGCACGGGTAGCCAATTTAAACCCGTTCTGCATCAGCTGATCTGCAAACACGACTGTAGCCCGCAATCCGCAGCGGCGAAAACTGGTATTAATCAGTTTAGAGATTTCCTTTTTCTTCAGAGTTTTGTTGATATGCTCAAAGGGCAAGTTCGCGGGCAGAATTTCTGATAGCAATGCACGGCCCACAGTAGTCTCAACACGGCGCAGGGTTTCTTGGCGTTCCCCCGATGTTTTATCAAGGGTGGCCTCACGGATACGAACGGTTATGCGAGAGGTAATTTCCACTTCACCGCTATCTAAAGCACGCTGCACTTCTGATACATCACTAAATATCATCCCTTCTCCCTTGCCGTTGGTACGGGCACGGGTGGTGTAATACAAGCCTAAAACAATATCTTGAGAAGGCACGATTGAAGGATCCCCTGAGGCCGGAAACAAAATATTATTCGAAGCCAGCATCAAGGTGCGCGCTTCCATTTGCGCTTCCAGGCTCAATGGCACATGGACTGCCATTTGATCACCGTCAAAGTCAGCATTGAACGCTGCACATACTAGAGGATGTAACTGAATAGCTTTGCCTTCAACCAAAACGGGCTCGAATGCCTGAATGCCCAAACGGTGAAGTGTAGGAGCGCGGTTGAGCATCACTGGGTGCTCACGGATCACTTCTTCAAGAATATCCCATACCACTGGCTCTTGTGACTCAACAATTTTCTTGGCAGCCTTGATCGTGGTAGCCAAACCCATCGCTTCCAGACGGTTAAAAATAAAGGGCTTGAATAACTCCAAGGCCATCAACTTGGGCAAACCACATTGATGCAGCTTAAAGTGAGGCCCTACCACGATTACAGAGCGTCCCGAATAGTCTACTCGTTTACCCAACAGATTTTGGCGGAAACGGCCCCCTTTACCTTTAATCATGTCGGCAAGAGATTTCAAAGCTCGTTTATTAGCCCCTGTCATGGCTTTACCACGGCGGCCATTGTCTAAGAGAGAGTCTACTGATTCTTGTAACATGCGCTTTTCATTACGCACAATAATCTCAGGCGCTTTTAGCTCGAGCAGACGTTTTAAACGGTTGTTACGATTAATAACACGCCGGTATAGATCATTTAGATCAGAAGTTGCAAAGCGACCTCCATCCAGCGGCACCAGGGGACGTAATTCCGGAGGCAATACCGGTAGCACTTCTAAGATCATATGTTCAGGCTTAATGCCTGATCGCTGAAAACCTTCCAGTACTTTCAAACGTTTGGCATATTTTTTAATTTTGGCTTCAGAGGAGGTTGCGCCCAATTCAGAACGCAGTTTCTCAACCTCTTTATCTACGTCAATAGAACGTAACAGTTCGCGAATGCCTTCTGCACCCATGATGGCGTTAAATTCATCTCCGTATTCTTCTACTTTAGCCAAATAGTCATCTTCAGACATGATCTGGCAGCGCTTCAGAGGGGTCATTCCCGGGTCTAGCACTACAAAGGCTTCAAAATAGAGCACCCGCTCGATATCTCGCAGCGTCATGTCTAAGACCATTCCCAACCGGGAAGGTAAGGACTTTAAAAACCAGATGTGCGCGCAAGGTGCAGCTAGCTCAATATGGCCCATCCGTTCCCGTCGCACTTTGGCCAGGGTCACTTCAACACCACATTTTTCGCAGATGACCCCACGGTGTTTTAAACGTTTATATTTTCCGCACAAGCATTCGTAGTCTTTGATGGGACCAAAAATCTTGGCACAAAAAAGGCCGTCCCGTTCGGGTTTAAAGGTACGGTAGTTAATGGTTTCTGGTTTTTTAACTTCACCATAAGACCAAGAACGGATTTTTTCAGGTGAAGCAATTCCAATTTTGATAGCATCAAACGACTCTTCAGCCTGAACTTGTTTGAAAAGATCCAGTAAAGCTTTCATGATATGTCCTTTAAGCGTTAAGCGGGAAAAAGCAGGTGCAAAATAGGCATAAATTATTTTTTGCTTGCCAAAAACTTACAGCACTCAAACTCAATCCCTTTCCAAATCAATATCAATACCTAGTGAACGGATCTCTTTGACGAGTACATTGAAAGACTCCGGCATACCCGCATCAATGACATGATCACCTTTCACAATGTTTTCATACACTTTGGTACGGCCATTCACATCATCAGATTTGACAGTAAGCATTTCTTGTAATACGTAAGATGCGCCATAAGCTTCCAACGCCCACATTTCCATCTCGCCAAAACGCTGCCCGCCAAATTGTGCTTTACCGCCCAAAGGCTGTTGTGTTACCAGGCTGTAAGGCCCTGTAGAGCGGGCGTGCATCTTGTCATCTACTAAATGATGCAGTTTAAGAATATGCATATAGCCCACAGTCACAGGCCGCTCAAACATATCTCCAGTACGACCATCAAAGAGTTTGAGCTGGGTTTTGGCAGGAGTCATTTGCAGCTTTTCTGCTAATTCATCTGGATAGGCTAGATCTAGCATAGCTTTGATGTCTTCTTCAGAAGCACCATCAAAAACCGGTGTCGCAAAAGGCACTCCCTTTTGCAGCTCACTGGCCATCGCAATGACTTCTTCATCACTGAGTGACTGAATATCTTCTGGCCTACCGCGCAAGTTATAAATAGCCTCTAGCGCCTGACGAACTTCAGCGACCCGTGCTTGTTCTTGCAATAAACTACCCAATCGGTAGCCTATGCCTTTGGCAGCCCATCCCAGATGCACTTCCAGGACTTGACCTACGTTCATGCGAGACGGCACCCCTAGAGGATTCAGAACAATATCCACTGGTCGACCATCGGCCATATAAGGCATGTCTTCTACGGGAACGATCTTGGAAACCACCCCTTTGTTTCCGTGGCGACCCGCCATTTTATCGCCGGGCTGTAAACGACGTTTTACCGCAAGATAAACTTTTACCATTTTCAGAACGCCAGGAGGTAATTCATCTCCTTGTGTTAACTTTTTGCGTTTTTCTTCAAAGGCGATATCAAAGGCATGGCGCTTTTGCTCAATAGATTCCTTAGCCGCTTCCAGCGTAGCGGCAGCATCTTCCTCCTCTAAACGAATATCGAACCAATGATATTTGTCTAGATCAGCTAAATATTCTTGAGTAACGATGGCACCCTTAGCCAGTTTTTTAGGCCCGCCAGTAACAACTTTTTTGAGCATCATCTTTTCCAGACGTGCAAAAGTATCTGCTTCAACAATTCTTAGTTGATCGTTTAAGTCTTGGCGGAAACGTTTGAGCTCATCATCAATAATGGACTGAGCGCGCTTATCTCGTGCAATGCCTTCACGGGTAAACACCTGTACATCGATAACTGTACCGCTCATGCCAGAAGGCACGCGCAAGCTGGTATCTTTCACATCAGAAGCTTTTTCACCAAAAATCGCACGTAACAGCTTTTCTTCTGGTGTTAGCGTAGTTTCACCTTTTGGGGTGACTTTTCCGACCAGCGTATCGCCAGCATTTACTTCTGCGCCAATGAATACAATGCCTGAATCATCCAGACGATTAAGCTGACTCTCTGATAAATTACTGATATCACGAGTAATTTCCTCCGGGCCCAGCTTAGTATCCCGTGCCATGACGCTTAACTCTTCGATATGAATAGAGGTATAGCGATCTTCTGCCACAACGCGCTCACTAATTAAGATGGAATCCTCAAAGTTGTAGCCATTCCAGGGCATAAACGCTACTAGCATATTTTGCCCCAGCGCAAGCTCGCCTAGATCCGTGGAAGCGCCATCTGCAATCACATCTCCCCGGTTAATGGCATTACCTTTTTTAACAATGGGACGCTGGGTAATATTGGTATTTTGATTAGACCGCGTAAATTTAGTGAGGTTGTAAATGTCAACACCAACCTCACCTGCGACATTTTCATCGTCATTGACACGTACCACGATACGGTTGGCATCTACATAATCCACCACCCCACCGCGTAAAGCCTGAACGGTAGTGCCTGAATCTACTGCAACCGTGCGCTCAATACCGGTGCCAGCAAAAGGTTTTTCCGGCTTAAGCACAGGAACCGCTTGACGTTGCATATTGGCACCCATTAAAGCGCGGTTAGCATCATCATGTTCAAGAAAGGGGATCAGCGATGCCGCTACTGATACCACCTGCCCTGGTGCTACATCCATATACTGTACGCGTTCTGGGCTGGTTAAAATCGTCTCTCCAGCATCACGCGCAGCAACTAAATCATCTTTGAAATGCCCTTTTTCATCCAAGGCAGCATTTGCCTGCGCAATAATATATTTACTCTCTTCAATAGCAGACAAATACTCGACCTGATTGGTAACTTTGTGATTCACCACCTTACGGTAGGGAGTTTCCAGAAACCCATATTCGTTTAAGCGAGCATACAAAGCCATTGAGTTAATCAAACCAATATTCGGCCCCTCGGGAGTTTCGATGGGACAAACCCGGCCATAGTGAGTGACATGTACGTCGCGAACTTCAAAGCCTGCTCTTTCGCGAGTTAACCCGCCCGGTCCGAGGGCCGAGACACGGCGCTTATGAGTAATTTCAGATAATGGATTAGTTTGATCCATGAATTGCGATAGCTGACTTGAGCCAAAAAACTCTTTTATTGCAGCGCTAATCGGTTTGCTGTTGATCAGATCATGAGGCATCAGATTTTCTGACTCAGCTTGCCCTAAACGCTCTTTAACGGCACGTTCCACTCGTGCCAGTCCAGCTCTGAATTGATTCTCAGCAAGTTCTCCTACACAGCGGACACGCCGGTTCCCTAAATGATCAATATCATCAACCTCACCTTTACCATTGCGTAAGTCAACGAGTAATTTAATGGTTTCCAGAATATCTTCATGCGTAAGAACCATGGGACCCTCCTGGCCTTCACGGTTCAAACGTGCATTTACTTTCATGCGCCCAACACGAGACAAATCATAAGTTTCTGGATTAAAAAACAAGCGGCTGAACAACATTTGCACCGCTTCTTCGGTGGGAGGTTCACCGGGTCGCATCATGCGATAAATCGCTACTTTTGCAGTCAGCTCATCCGCGGTCTCATCTGTACGCAAGGTTTGGCTAATGTAAGGACCGTGATCCAGATCATTAATGTAAATAGTGGTGAACTCTTTAATACCTGCTTCGCGCATATCCGCAAGCAATGACTCCGTTAACTCGTCATTAGCATTTGCAATAATCTCACCTGTCTGGGTATTGATCACATTAGTGGCCAGTACCCGTCCCAGCAGAAAATCATCAGGAACAGACAAACGCTTTAATCCTGCAGCTTCGATATCACGCACATGCTTGGCATTAACTTTTTTATCTTTAGGGACGATGACCTGCCCTTTTTTATCGCAGATATCAAACCGTGCGGTTTCCCCTTTCAAGCGTTCAGCCACCACCTCCATTTGAGCCCCGTCTGGCATTAAGGTGAAATGCTCCGCTTTGAAAAAGTGAGCCAGAATGCTTTCCGGTGTCATCCCGATGGCTTTCATCAGGATCGTGGCAGGCATTTTGCGACGGCGATCCACCCTGAAAAATAAAACATCTTTAGGATCAAATTCAAAGTCCAACCAAGATCCACGGTAAGGAATGACCCGAGCACTAAATAGAAGCTTTCCTGAGGAGTGGGTTTTTCCCCGATCATGCTCAAAAAACACGCCGGGAGAGCGATGCAACTGACTCACAATGACCCGCTCAGTACCATTAATGATAAAAGAGCCGGTATTAGTCATGAGCGGTAACTCGCCCATATACACTTCTTGCTCTTTCATTTCTTTGATAGTAGGTTTCGCCGCTTCACGATCTAAAAGTACGAGGCGCACCTTAGCTCGAACAGGGGAAGCATAAGTAAGCCCCCGCTGTTGGCACTCTTTAACATCAAAAACCGGTGATCCCAAGGAATAGCTTACAAACTCAAGGCGAGCAAACTGGTTGTGAGAAACGATAGGAAAAATTGCTTGAAAAGCGGCCTGCAGGCCCTCCGGCAGCCGCTTGCTGGCCGGGATATCTTGCTGAAGAAACTTTGCGTAAGACTCTAATTGAGTCGTTAGCAAATAAGGAACTTCATGAATAGCCGTGCGAGTGCCAAAACTTTTGCGGATGCGCTTTTTTTCTGTAAACGAATAGGTCATGGTTTCCCGTCCGTAAAGGTGAACAATAAAGGAGAATTTAAAAACAAAGGGGACTAATACGACTTGCAAGAGTTTTAGTAAACCTTGCTGAGCTTTGGCGGCGCGCCACTACACGCCACTGGCAGACAACATCTTGCGCCTTGCACGCAAGCGTTCGACCAAACCTCTGCTCTCCGTCGTTTCAGAGAACACTGGAAAACAGTCAATAAACTGCTTTCCGGTGTTCTTAGCCAGTTAATGAAGGGAAATAAGTCATTTGTGTTGAGGCTGATTTAAATACAAACGATTCAGCCCCAACATACTGCAGCAGGAGAAAATTTATTTAATCTCTGCTTTAGCCCCTGCTTCGACCAGCTTTTTCTGTGCAGCTTCGGCATCGGCTTTGGAAATGCCTTCTTTCACTGCTTTTGGCGCGCCATCCACAAGGTCTTTAGCTTCTTTTAAACCTAAACCTGTTAATTCGCGGACTGCTTTAATAACGCTAACTTTGTTAGCACCAGCATCTGTCAGGATGACATCAAATTCTGACTTCTCTTCAGCTGCAGCAGCTGCGCCACCACCGCCACCACCTGCTGCAGGAGCTGCCATAGCGGCTGCCGATACACCAAACTTCTCTTCAATTGCCTTAACCAAATCATTGAGCTCCATAACAGACATGCTGTCCAGGGAGGCCAAAAATGCGTCTTTATCAAATGCCATAATAGTATGTTCCTAAATTGTTCAGTTAATTATTCAAGGGAATGCCCTGCTTAACTCATGAAGTTAAGCAGCGCTAGCACTTTCAGATTTTTTAGCAGAAACCGCAGCCACTGCACGGGCTAAGCTCGCCATAGGCGATTGGAGTAAACCACAGACCTGTGATAGCAAAACCTCACGGCTTGGAATACTGGCCAATGCCGCAACACTCAGCTTATCTAAAAGCTTGCCGTTATAAGCACCTGCTTTAATAACAAGCTTGTCATTCGTTTTGGCAAAGTCATTTACTACTTTGGCCGCGGCTACTGCATCGTGCGAAAATCCGTAAATTAACGGCCCTACCATATATTCGCTGGCAACTTCAAAACCAGTGCCTTTCACAGCCCGACGTGCCAGTGTATTTTTCAATACACGTAAATAAACATTTTGTGCTCGGGCAGAGCTACGCAATTTGGTAAGGTCCGCAACTGTGCTACCCCGATATTCGGCTAGGACCAAAGTCTGAGATTTAGCAGCTTGCGCAGCAATATCTTCAACGGCGGCAGCCTTGTCGGTACGATTAAGACTCAAAAATATCTCCTTTAAAAGGTCATTAAAAGATACCAAACCTCAAAAACAAGCAGTATCCCCCAGGTTTAGCGACCTTCTGTTCAGGCAATTAAGTAAGCTCTCTTACTCGCAAAACCTTTCCAGCGGGTACACCATCTGCGTTGGCTACAATTCTGGTTCAAATTGCGATTAAGTAAGCAACCACTTACACCAACGGTCTTTGATAGTCTGAATCTAGGATTCAGCCCACCAATTTCTCTACCGAGCGTAAATAGAGAATCTAAAACGCTCGGCCAATATCTTTTTTGCTGCTTAGGCCAGCAAAGTAGCGGTGTCTACTTTGACACCTACCCCCATGGTCGAAGAAACTGCGACTTTGCGAAGATAAATACCTTTACTGGAAGCAGGCTTTGCTTTATTCAGCGCATCAATTAAAGCGGCAAGATTGGCTTTAAGCTGATCTTCTGTGAAAGAAGCCCTGCCTATCGTGGCATGAATAATACCGGATTTGTCGGTGCGGTACTGAACTTGTCCTGCTTTCGCATTTTTAACGGCAGTTGCCACATCCGGGGTAACGGTCCCCACTTTGGGATTAGGCATTAAACCGCGAGGACCCAAGACCTGACCCAAGGTTCCCACAATCCGCATGGTATCGGGAGAGGCTATCAGTACATCAAAGTTGATGTTGCCGGCTTTAATGTCCTCTGCCAGGTCTTCCATACCTACAATATCAGCACCCGCAGCTTTGGCCTCTTCAGCCTTGGCGCCTTGGGCAAATACAGCGACGCGTTTGGTTTTACCTGTACCAGAAGGCATCACTACTGCACCTCGCACGACTTGATCAGATTTTTTTGCATCCACACCCAGCTGCACAGCAACATCTACAGACTCATTAAATTTAGCCTTGGCGCATTCTTTAACTAGCGTGAGTGCTGCCTCTACAGCGTAGAGTTTTTGGGGTTCAACTTTGGCTTGAATAGCTTTTTGACGTTTGCTCAGATGTGCCATGATTAGATCCCTTCAACCGTAACACCCATTGAACGGGCGGAACCTGCAATCGTTTTAACAGCCGCTTCCAGATCAGCAGCCGTCAGATTAGGCATTTTGGTTTTTGCAATTTCTTCTGCCTGAGCTCGTGTGATCATTCCTACTTTATCAGTATGAGGTTTGGCCGAACCTTTATCCAGTTTCGCTGCCTTTTTTATCAGATAGGTAGCAGGAGGTGTCCCCATGACAAAAGTAAAACTTTTGTCTGCAAAAGCAGTAATCACTACAGGGATAGGCATACCCGGCTCAACCCCTTGGGTCTGAGCATTAAATGCCTTACAAAACTCCATAATATTAAGGCCTCGTTGACCCAGCGCAGGGCCAATAGGAGGAGAGGGATTGGCTTTACCTGCAGGTACTTGCAGCTTAATAAAGCCGATAATTTTCTTTGCCATGATGCTCCTTTATGGGTAATCGCGGTCTTGATTCATACGCAAAACTATTTCAGAAAATATTCCAAAATAATTTTGGCACTTTAACCAAAACCTCCCCGGTTTAAAATTTGCAATAATCAATTGCAAGCGATAAAAACAACTCTGTCTATCAAGGCTCTGCTTTAAAAAACCTAAATAGAGCAATGTGAAATTCTCTGGCCAGGCTGAACTAAATTTTTTCTACTTGAGTAAAATCCATCTCTACAGCGGTGGCACGGCCAAATATTGTAACCGAAACACGGACTTTGTTGCGGTCATAGTTAACCTCTTCAACATTTCCATTAAAGTCTGTAAACGGGCCTTCCTTTACACGCACCACTTCGCCTATTTCAAACTGAATTTTTGGTCGAGGTTTCTCAACTCCTTCAACCATTTGAGCCATAATTTTCTGGACTTCTTTTTCTGAAATTGGTGTAGGTTTGTTGGCTTTTCCACCTATAAAACCGGTTACTTTGTTAGTATTTTTAACCAAGTGCCAAGATTCGTCGGTTAAATCCATTTCAACCAAAACATAGCCGGGATAAAAACGCCTTTCCGTAATGGCCTTTTGACCATTCTTGACCTCTACCACTTCCTCGGTAGGTACCATAATCCTGCCGAATTGACTTTGCATGCCCGCCCGCTCAATGCGCTCCTGAAGGGCGCGCATCACGCTTTTTTCCATGCCGGAATAGACATGCACTACATACCAACGCATGCTCATTTATTTTCTCCAGCCAAGCAACAGGTCATACAAAATCCATTCAAGGGTTTTATCTGTAGCGAACAAGAAAAGCGCCATAATAAAAACGAAAGCAAACACAATTAGGGTGGTCTGCACAGTTTCTTTGCGGCTAGGCCATACCACTCGCCGAGCCTCCAGATAGGATTCGCGAGCAAAATTAATAAATTCTTTGCCGGGTGCAGATAGCCAGGCAATCGCCAACCCTGCCACCAACCCCCCTAGCAGCATTAGCAAACGAACAACCGTAGGCTGAGCTGAGAAAAAATGATAGCCCACGATACCTGCCGCAAAGACTAGGGCAGCCAGGCTAATAATTACATAGCCGCCGCGCTGATTGACTGTTTCTATTGCCTGGTTGGCCATTCTTTACCACTTCATTTCTTCAAAGTTGCTAATACGCGTGGCAGGGGCGGAGGGAATCGAACCCCCAGCCTACGGTTTTGGAGACCGTCGCTCTGCCAATTGAGCTACGCCCCTGCAAGTCTATAATTCTATTTGCCAGCCCTTTTAAACACCGAGGCGAACTTCAAGTTCGCCCCCTTTATTTAAACTAAAGCTCGTTTTCGTTTAATGACTTGAAACTACTTTTAGCGGGCTAATCCTCTGGTCAATAGCACCTTCTTAATTCAATCACTCCACGATTTTAGCGACGACGCCGGCGCCCACGGTACGACCACCTTCCCGAATCGCAAAGCGTAGCCCTTCTTCCATCGCAATGGGGGCAATGAGCTTGACGGTGATGGTGACGTTGTCCC
>JAIBAO010000063.1 GCA_019695155.1 Burkholderiaceae bacterium
GCGGAAGCGGTGAGATTCGAACTCACGGATGCCTTGCGACATCGCCGGTTTTCAAGACCGGTGCAATCGACCACTCTGCCACACTTCCGAGCTACACATTATAACCACTAGATTCTTTGCTTATTAAAATGCAGCGCTTAAATCAAGGATTTCTCATTAGGCCTTGGAATAGGAAAGAGGGCTTTGCGAAGCAGTTTTGATGCGACTGCCCTAGACATGGCTACAGACGAGAAAAGAGGCAAAATGACCGCAGATGCCCCACTGGCGCCCAAGCCGCACTGAAGGGAACTTCTAATAACCGTAGCGAGCGGCCCGCAGCGGATGTGAGGAGCGGATGCGTACGGACTGTACGCTGAGCACCGCAAGAGCCGATCCAGCTTGCGCAGTAGCTTATTAGAAGTTCCCTGAAAATGCGGCTAATGAGAAAGCTGGGTTAAACCTTTATTTGCGCCTAATCCTTCAATCACGGGCTGACTGGCCAGCCGCGGACTTAAGCGGGGCTGGGATTTGAGCCAGCTTGCAACAATCTCCCAAACAGGGGTGCCCCGTGCAGTATCTTGAGCCACAGGCGCCCAACCTGCGACTTTATAAGATTTTGAAGCCTCCAACAGCTTGCCGTTTAAACGCATATTGTGAATGCGAGAGCCTTGTTTTTCATTGGGCTTGAGCGTGTAGCTTAAGCCGCCTACCCGCACCATATCACCCCCTTGCTGTAGATAAGGGTCCGGGTTGAAGAGGTTATCGGCAACGTCTTCTAAAATGGTTTTAATTCTTTCACCGCTCAGCGTGCTAAGGGTCGTGTAGGGGTAAGTGATAGCCGTTTGGTCAAGCAAATGTTCCATACGCAAGGTGTCGCCAGGCAATAAGGTAGTGCCCCACCGAAAACCTGGTGAAAATGCAATATCGCTGCCCTGCACCTGCATTAAGGCATCCAGAATCAGCTGATCAAAAGTACCGTTAAAATTGCCCCGTCGGTAGAGCAAGCCTTCGGTAATCGTTAGCGGTTCGTTCAGGCGAGTTAAAAACGGGGCACGCACTTTATCAATCAGTGCCTGCATTTGCGGGTCGGCCACCAGCAGATTGGAAAATACGGGCAGCAAGCGATACCGAAAATCACTAACCTTGCCTTGTTTCACCTCAAAATCCAGCACCCCCAAAAACTTGCCGTTACTGCCGGCATTAGTCACCAGGGTTGTACCGCCGGGGTTGCTAACCGGTATAGCGGCAGGAATACCGTCATGGGTATGGCCTCCTAAAATAGCGTCAATTCCCCGCACGCGGCTAGCCAGTTTCAAATCTACATCCATCCCATTATGGCTAAGTAGTACCACAGCATGGACGCCTTTACTTCGCACTTCTTCTACTGTTTTTTGCAAGCGTTCTTCCTGAATGCCAAAACTCCAGTCAGGGACCAAGTACGCAGGATTAGCAATAGGCGTATAAGGAAACGCCTGACCAATAATCGCAATCGGAATTGCATTGATTTGTTTAATTACGTAGGGCGCAAATACTGGGTCTGCAAAATCCCGGGTCACCACGTTTTGGGCTACGACATCAATCTGCCCCTTAAAATCATTTTCCACTACCTGTTTAACGCGCTCCTGACCGTAAGTAAACTCCCAATGCAGGGTCATGACATCCACGCCCAGCAGGCGGGCTGCTTCTACCATATCCTGCCCTTTAGTCCACAGTGCTGTACCGCTGCCTTGCCAGGTATCCCCTCCATCCAATAATAAAGCGCCAGGACGGGAGGCCTTCATGCGTTTAACTAAAGTGGCCAAATGCGCAAAACCGCCTACCTTACCGTAACGACGGGCTGCGGCTTCAAAATCTAGATAAGTGAAAGCGTGGGCTTGTCTTGAAGAAGGAGAAAAATTAAACGCTTTGAGCAGCTGCTCCCCAACCAAATGAGGCAGCTTGTCAGCGGCTGGGCCTATCCCGATATTGACATGAGGTTCCCGAAAATAAACGGGCAAAAGCTGGGCGTGGCAGTCCGTAAAATGCAATAGATGCACATTGCCAAAACGGGGAATGTCATAAAAGCTATCTTCTGCAGAAAAAGAGCTCAATGGCAAACCCGCCGCAGTAGCAATACCCAATAAGCGAAGAAATTCCCGACGCTCCACGTGTAATTTACCTATACAGAAAATTCTGGTTAAGGAATACTGGACCTGGCAAAACGCTGCAAGGCCAGCACATCTTCTTCAAACATTTCCCCAAGCTCATGCACAGCTACACGGCCATGCCGGTCTATAAGAATGGTGCGAGGCAGACCCCTTACTATTCCCACACTGCGTTCTATGGAAACCACATCAAAACTGACAGGAAAATGATATTTTTTATCTTGTAAGTAAGCCCTCGCTTTAGCGGGCTCTGTATCGATGGAGACTGCTATGATTTGCAAGTCCGAATTTTTGGATTGCTGATAAAGTTTTTCCAGGTAAGGTAAATGCCTGGCGCAATAAGGACACCAGGAAGCCCATAGCACAATCAGCACCGGCTTGTTGCGTAAACCCGCAGCACCTAGCTTTTGGCCGCTGTCCAAAGAGATTTCCGGTAACTGAACCTGATCTCCTATCTGTAGCGCATGGCTGCAGGCTATTACTGAAAGAAGCAAGCCTGCCAAAATAAACTGGCGCACCCGCTTCACTGAGTATTCACCGGAGACTTGGGATCTAGTAGTAGAGCCATAACATGCTTAAGCTGCTGTTCTGTCAAAATTGCAGCCGCTCCATACCGAGGCATCTGGGTGCAGGCTGCAAAGGCGTGCGAATTCCAGAGTTTAGCCCAAGTGTATTTAACAATGGCTTCTGGCGCTTGCTGCGCCCCACCTGAGCGTAATTTCCCATATTGATAAAGGCTGGGGCCAATAGTGCCGTAAGAAATCTCAGCTTTTTGAATTTGATGGCAAGCGTAACAATTACCGCCATTAGGTCCAGTGGCAGAATCTGAAAACTGCAAACCGCGGCCATTTTGGGCAATTTTTTCACCTTCTTTCCAGTCCCCTAAATATTGGTCATTTGCCGGATATTTAACGGTTTCAAGGGCTTCTTTTTCCAGACGGGCGGCTACTGTTTTGGGCAGTTCCCGATCGGCATATTCCGAACAGGTTTTTTGCAGATCTGACTGATTCAGCCTATCGAGCTTGGCAATTCCACGCTCTGCAAAAGAGGCTTTAATAGTGGCCGTAGACTCTTCGGTTGTAATACCGCGATCTGTCGCACAGGAAGCCAATAGCGCACAGCTAGTAAGAAGCAAAATTTTCATAAGGGAAGAGCTCTTGGTGAAAGGGTTCATAAAAGCACAGGGATTTAGATAAGTAATCAGCGTTTAATAGCAGGCGCTTCCATAGTGCCATCTTTAGCCTTAACACCTAGATAAGTGATTAAGTCAATAGCAGTTTGGGAAGTGTATTTCAGCTCAGGAAACCGCTGTTGCCTGAAACAGTCATACATGCGCCATTGCATGGTGCGTACCGCGCCTTGGCTAACTCGGTAAGCCGGCCAACTGCCAAAAGCTTTCTGTGCAGCTGCAGGATTGCCGGCCAGATTGGGTAAATCTTGCAAACGAATGCGTTTGTTATCGCCCCCATGGCAAGAAGCACAATTAAAATCAAAAGGGCCGGCCCGATAAAAAAATGCTTTTTCACCTCGCGCATAGGCCGCTTTTTCCATGGGGTGGGACTGAGGCACTGCAATCTTTGCACCGCGCGATTCATCAACAATATAGGCTACCAGAGCTTCCAGATCTGTTTGTCGCTCTCCCTGTTCGGAGAAGGGTTTTTTAATGATTTCTTCCGAGGGTTTGCCTTGTAAGGTAAGCATGCAATGCACCAGCCGGGTTTCCAGATCCATAACCCGGTTGACATCGGCAAAATAGCGGGGCAACTGTGCATAAGCCCCTTTCACTACGCCTGCTCCCAAACCAAGATCACATTTTTCCAGCGATACATTTTTTGGCCCAGAGCGCATTTTCCACAAACCTTCACCTTGAAGCTGGGTGAGCTCCGCAGGGTTACCATCGGCCAGCATCGCCCGGTATTTGGCAATCTCATCACTCGCATTACCGGTTTGTGCCTGGACATCAGCGGCAATAAACAGTAATACAGCTATAGCCGTCATCAAAAATTTGGACATGTAATTCGGTGCCTCCCGTCAATTCAAGCAAAAGGCTTAGTCAGCCTTCAAATAAACTGGCAAATCAGGAAATCGTTGCCTCATCAGTGCGTTTATCCCCCTTATTGTCCGTCCAGGTAACCGTGATTTTTTCTCCTTTACTCCCTCCTTTGAATTTAAAAGAGAGATAAGGGTTTTGCGAAATGGCAGGACCCCACGTAGCAGACAAGACAGTTTTACCATTCCAGGTGACCAACACATCGGTAATGTAATGAGCCGGAACGGTTTTACCTGCGGCATCTTTGCGCTGCCCGGTTTCCATGGGATGGGCCATCAGCACTTTAACCTCAGTTACGCCTGCCGTAGACTGGGCTCGGATTTTCATCGGATCTGCCATAAAGATAATGCTCCAAAAAGTTATTAAATGCTTTACCGTAATATTTATGGGCTTATTGAGGCAATTTACCTTGAAAAAGCGCGTAAATATTAGGCTAGTATTAGTGGGAGCTTCTAATAACCGTAGCGAGAAGCCCGTAGCGGATTTGAGGAGCGGATGCGTACGGACTGTACGCTGAGCACCGCAAGAGCCGATCCGGGTTGCGCAGTAGGTTATTAGAAGTTCCCTAGTTTAGTTGTTTAAAAATTATCCACCGCATCCGCCCAGAGTAACCTTTGTTTCTTTAACCGTGGTATAGAATTTGCCACCGGCCTTGACTAAAGCATGAACATTAGTGCTCTGGCTCATCTTCACTCGGGTTTGCACAGAAGCCTCCGTTCCTTCTGGAATAACGAATACTGCTGACAAGGGATTAGGGTTTTTCTCCACCAGAATGTAAATCTCTTGTGTTTTTGGCAAATTGCTTTGTACCGTTACAGGCACTACTGCTCCATTTTCCGCAATATCTGGTGAGGTAATCACAAGCTCTTTACTCTCTACAGGAGTACCCCCAAGTGCTTTGATCGCTTCACCAAGCGTTTTAGCATTAAAAGCGGTCTCATTACCAGCTGCCTGTACTAAACCGGGTATTAAGCCCAGGCCAGCGAAGGAAGCCAAGGCTGTAGCAGAAGCAAGGATTTGTCTGCGTTGTACATTTGGAAAAATAGTGTCAAAAGTATGTTGCATGGGTTTCTTTCAAAAAAGGAAATCAAATTATCTGCAAAACTACCCTCTTAAAGCTAAGGCCCTGCTATCGCGGAGGAATGGAATAGGAATCAGAAGCCATGTTTAGTCCGAAGTTTATCTGATTCAGAATTTATTAAGCTTATTCTTTTTTTGTCTTTAAAATCCAGTTCAGAAGAAGCCCGGCTTCTAACTCACTAACCCCCGGTTGTGCAGGCATGGGAATAGTGCCCCACACCCCTTGTCCGCCTTCACGGATTTTCTTACTCAGTTCAGCGACCTTCTCGGGCTGGTTCCCATATTTTTTACTGATCTCAGAAAAAGCCGGTCCGATGAGTTTAGTATCTCTTGCATGACAGGCTGTACAGCCGTATTTCGTGATCAATTTTTCTGCACTTTCAACCACAGATGAGTTTATTTGATTTGCAGTGCTTAGCGTCTGGGCTCCTCGGACCGGCCCAACCAGACGCATTTGCTCTGCCAAATTGCCATGCGCATCCCGTGCATAGGCGGGCAGCTCGGAACTGATGCGCGCGGAAGGCTCACAGTTACGCATACAGGCTGTAGCGCGAATATCAGGCGTGCCGCTTACGCGCCATAACCCATGTTCTTTGCTCATGCCATGGCGATTGGGTAAGAGCGCTTGAGTAGCCTGCATGTTTTTATCAGACAAAACAAAATCCGCCGGAACTAAATCTCCCAAATGCAAAATGTAGGCTACAACTGCATAGACTTCATCCGTACTCAACGATTTGGGGGCATTCCATGGCATGGCGCGGCGAATATAATCCCAAAGCGCCGATAACTGGGAAAGCTTCATTAGCGTAGTTCGTGAAGCCTCTGCACCCGACACTAAACCGGCCACTTGCCCCTTGCGGACATCTTCAGCAGTCGTTCCTCCTACCAAGGGAGGAAACACTTCATTGGATTCACCAAACACTCCATGGCAGGAAGCGCACTGCTTATCCCATATTTCCTGACCTTTCATCACAGAACCCTGCCCGGGTGGCAAACCTTTAAAGTCGGCACGCACATCAATATCCCAGGCCTTAATTTCAGCTGCAGTAGCCGGACGCCCCACAGGCTTAACTGGAACCTGAGCATATGTTGTACTAAGCAAGCAAAAAAAACAAAAGGTAAACAGCGGCTTTAGCATCAACTCACCTGTACATTAAACACTTCACCATTACCAGCGATTTGCCAGCTTTGAATGACATTATTGTGATAAATGGATCGGCTTCCCCGTACCGCACGCAACTGCCGATAATTAGGCTGTACATAGCCCGTGCTATCAATTGCACGGCTTTGCAAAATAGCAGGTTTACCATCCCATACCCAATCAAAATTAAACCGCGTCAAGCATTTATCCAGGATGGGCGTTTGCAGGCGAGCGTTTCGCCAGGTATTTCCACCATCCACACTTACATCCACCTGCCGGATTTTCCCTCGACCCGACCAAGCCAAGCCGCTGATATTAAAAGTCCCTTGGCCCAGCAAGACCTGACCTCCTGAAGGCGAGGTGATTACACTTTTGCACTCTTGTATAGAGGTAAATTGCCGCTGCCGACCATCGGGCATTAAATCCACATAGTGCAGCACTTCTTCTCTGGTAAACCAGGGTTGATCTCCCACCTCTATACGACGCAGATATTTCACCCAACTCACCCCTTGTACCCCCGGAACAACCAGCCGCAAGGGATAGCCATTTTCAGGTCTGAGCATTTCGCCGTTCATCCCCCAGGCCACTATCACGTCGTCTAACGCATTTTCAATATTGATAGTGCGTGTCAGACTTGCCCCATCTGCTCCTTCCGCAAGTACATACCGGGCTGCTTTTAGATCGATACCGCAATCCTCTAATAGCAGCTTAAGAGGCACACCTGTGTATTCGCAACAACTCAGCATGCCATGGGTATATTGCACTGTGGGCACAGCCGCATTACCCCATTCCATCCCAGTATTGGCGCCGCACTCAATAAAATGAATGCGGCTAATAGAAGGAAAACGCATCAAATCATCTAGCGTATACACCTTAGCCTGCTTGACAAGACCCATCACCATCAGCCTGTGCTGACGGGGGTCAATATCCCACCAACCTTGATGGTGCCGCTCAAAATGCAAACCGTTGGGTGTGATAATGCCAAACAAACCTTGTAAAGGGCAGAAGGAAACCGAAGCAGCCGAAACCCGGTTCAAACCCGGGCTCTCCCGCCGCTGAAGATTTTTTTCAAACTGTGAAGGCTGTCCATAACCCAAGGCTGCAACCGCTTGCCCCAAGCCTTTAGTATGGGCAGGCAAGGCCATAATGGCTTCCTCGCCTTCGGCGGCAGCTGCTTGATTAGAATGCAAACCACTTGCGCCCGCAGCAGCCACCGCCGCACTGGCGGCCAGAAAACTGCGGCGCAAAAAACTACGGCGTTCCTCATCAAAGCCTTTTTTCAATACCTCAGCAGAAAAATCTGAAGACAAAAAATTTTCCGGCGCGCGTAAGAGCCGCCCTTCTTTAAGAGGTAATTTACTCATGAGGTTTGAACCATAAAAGTGCGTACCGCTTTTGGCGCAAGGCGATTCTCATCTATACGGGCGGCCAGTTGGGTACATACACTGCGGCAGAGCACTACCGCATTTTCATCAGCAATGTTATAAAAAACCGTAATCCCTTCTTTGCGACGGGCTAGCACCCCTTGTTTGTGCATTAAAGACAAATGCCGCGAAACATTGGTTTGTGTACCCTCCACAGCTTGCACTACATCCGTAACACTTTTTTCACCGTCACATAAGCAATGCATGATACGCAGTCGCATGGGCTCAGAAAACAATCCAAAATAGCCGGACACTTTCTCATATAAACGATTGAGTTGTTCCCGCTCTTCTCGACTCGTCATTTTCATTCCTCTATCTATGTATTTATGCGCATATGATGTATTAAAAAATTAAAACATGCACGCTGCAATGCAATATGGACTTTTAAGCTCAAATTTTCCCTTAGGGTTTGAGAGGCAAGGGAGGGCAGGTGCAAGGCAATCTTAGCCCGACTACGAAGACTGTAACCATAGCGATAGGGAACAAAGAGGGACAAAAATGAGCGTCAATGCACCCCTGGCTCCCTTGCTGATTTGGAAAAAATATAAAAAGAGAACAAGGGAAATGCAGATATTAAGGCTGCGATAAGACGGCTTCAGTCAGGCGGTAATAAACCCCTGCAGGGTCATCCGTCAACACGGAAAATTTTCCGCTTAACACCAAAGGCTCAAAAGAGATTCTCACTGGAGTCTTAGCCTTCACTTCTATCACCCCTTCAGGACCAGCTGGTAAACAAAAAGAGCAGGTTTGCGGAGAATACGAGAGTAAAAAGTGGTTCTGCTTTTCTCCGGGAGCCAAAGGCATCATAAAACCGACCACCTTCACATTGCGATTGTTCAAGCCTAGCACGTCTGCTGGAAACTCTGTAGTAATTCGGTTTTTGATCTTAACGGGCTTAGCTTTGGACAAAAGATCCCAGGAAACCGCTTCTTTAACTTCTGGCAGAGAAAACTGCGAAGAAGGCAAAGCTGGTAATAATCGCGGGGGCGGTGCAGCCTGGCTCCGCACATTCAGGGGATGAAACACAAGCAAAAGAGTGCTTACAAAGCCCAAACTAAAACAGTGCCTGAAAAACGCAGAAAGGTTCATTAAACAAGCGCCCGGATCTTTACTTCATTATTTTGTTTATCTTAGTGGCTGTGTTTCATTCCACACCGCTTGCCAATCCCCAGACCCTTGCAGGCTTTTAGTAATTGCTCGTGGCAAGACTCTTCGGGCTTGCCCGATTCCAGGCATTTCGCCGCCTCTTCATGTGCTTTAGCCATGGCCTTATGTTGCGCCACTGTTTCGGCGCGATGCTTGGCGTCAGATTCTTTTTCTGTCGTAGCCCCAACATTGTTTATAGTCAACAAGGCTATCCATATGCTTGAAAAAACCGCTATCTTCATTTGTGTTTTCCTGTCGTATTTTTACATTATTCCTAAGTCATGCCATTAACACTTTGTTTGCTGACTAATTTTAGCGCTCTGCAAGTATGGTGGCTACTTCTACCTGCGAGGCCTTAAAGGCTGGCCATGCAGCGGCTAAAACACTGACCGGTAATGCTAGCAGTACCAGCTGCCACGCTGCATTCGGCAAGATTAATTCTGTCATTACAATTTTTGGCCCCGCCGCCAGCCATGCGGCCGTAGCATGCAAGGCCAGGATTGAAATCAACAAACCCATTATCGCACCGGCGCTGCCTAACATAGCCGCTTCCAATGCATATTGACGTAAGAGCTTTGCTTTTGAAGCCCCCATTAAACGTAAAACAGCCGCGTCCATCCGCCGTTCACGCAAACTCACAGTAGTGGCCAGTCCAATCGAAATTAGCGCAGCTCCAAAAAGCAACATGGCAAAAGCTTTCATTAACAATAGGGCGGGTTCCAACAAGCTGAATAATCGGGCAGATTCCACTGCAGGAGAGGCTGCTTGCAGTTTGTCGCTGGCATTAATATTCCGAGGTAAAATTGCAGCGGCAATCGGGGTACGATAGCGAATTAGCAGTGCACTATATTCCCGCTCAGCTTCCAATATCTTGCGTTCGGCAATATCACTGACTTCCCCTTCATGAACTAGCCACACAGACTCCAGTGGCGTCAAAATCAGTCGATCCATTACCGTACCGGTAGGAGCCAAAATACCTGTTACGGTGTAAACATCTTCTTTATGTTCTGGCCCCCCTTCGGCCAAACCATGCGCACCCGCAAAGCGAGAACCTACCGTCAACCCCGTGCGCGCAGGCACTTGTGAACCTATTACAGCTTGCATGGCTTGAAAAGGTAAGTTACCGGAAGCAGGCAAAACACCATATAACTCAGTAAAGGCTTTTGTATCCGTGCCTACTATACGAAAACCGCGGTAGTTATCTCCCAGATTAATAGGTACTGCTTTAGCGATCATAGGATTTTTCGCTAGTTGATCGGCCTGGGTTTTCGGAATATTGCCAGGAGACACATCAATATGATAGAGCGCAGCCAAAACAAGCTGTAAAGGGCTCCCTTTAGGGCCTACTACCAAGTCAATCCCTTGTGCATCGGCACGGGCTCTTTGATCTAAAGCATCAGCCGTTACTGCTAAAAAGACGATAGAGGCCACTGCCAGCCCTAATAAAAAAGCATTGGCAATGAAAGCACTTAAAGTGTAACGAATATGCGCAAGCGCCAAGCTTAGAAGATTCACTGAAGGAAATAAGCTATTCAATTTTTGCTCTAGCTAAGGAATCTGCAGCGACTGAAAGAGAAAGATTTTTTTTGAAAAAAGGCGTGATTCGCCCATCATGACTCGCCACAATTAGCACGCTGGCGAAAGAGCGGGCTTGACGCAGTAAAAGGTTAATAGCAGAGAACGCCGCTTCATCATCCAGATTGGCAGTAGGCTCATCTGCCAGTAGTAATTGGGGCCTGATAGACAAGGCTCGCACCAGAGCTACCCGTTGTGCTTGCCCTCGCGATAATTGTGCGGGTTTACGCTGCATTAAGTCTGCAATTCCTACTTCCAGAAGCGATGGGGTAAGACTGGTGATATCGAATGTACGGTTTGCAGCCCAACTAGCGGTAGCAATATTTTGAGCTACCGTTAAACTATTGATTAAATGCGGAATTTGAGGAATGAGGGCAGCTTGTGTACGGGGTTGAAAAAGCTGCCTGTTCAGATACATGCTGCCAGCCTTGGGTGTAATTAAGCCCGCCAGTAAGTGCAGCAGTGATGTTTTTCCACAACCTGAAGATCCTCGTACCAACAGTGGTTCTTCCGTTGAAGCCATTATCTCTGGATAAATCAAAGTTTGGCTTTTGGGATAGCAATATTCTAGGCCAGTAGCAATAAACATGAGTAAGCGTCAAACCGTGCGCACTTGCTAAGCTGTTTTTTCTTAAGTCGATGGATGGTTTCCTTAATCTCCATACATTTTCTGCCGCAACTCTCGCCTTTGCTGGGCTTCCAAACTTAGGGTAGCTGTGGGTCGAGCCATTAATCTTGCCACTCCAATGGGATCGCCAGTTTCTTCACACCAGCCATAGTCACCACTGTCAATCCGGGCAATTGACTGCTGCACTTTTTTCAATAGCTTGCGCTCGCGATCCCGGGTGCGTAACTCTAGCGCGTGTTCCTCTTCGATGGTAGCCCGATCAGCGGGGTCGGGAACAACCACATTCTCATGCAGATGTTCAACAGTCTCGTCTGCATTACTAAGAATTTCCTGCTCCATTTGCTGGAGTTTTTGTTTGAAAAACCGTAATTGGGCAGCATTCATGTATTCGGATTCTGGCATGGATAAAACTTCGGCCTCTGTAGGAATCCAATTCTTCGGTTTTTTTGCACTGCTTACTGCAGCAGCGGGCTCCGATTTAGGAAACTTGGTACTCGCGCTGCGTGAAGCAGGTTTTTCAACAGGTTTAACAACGGATTTTTTAACAGCAACTTTGCTGCTTACTGCAGTCTTGGTGGTTGGCATAAGGCTACCCTTAGTTTCTAAAATCTAGTCGTGGTTTTTTATTAACTTGCGATTCAATATCTATGATTGTTTGCTTCTTTGATAGCAAAAACTATAGCTTTTTAATTTTGCTAATTTCACATTGTTTCAGTCCATTAAGAATAAGCTCTTTAGGCATTTTTCGGCCAATAAACACCATTTTGCTCTGTGGTTTTTCGCCTGGCTGCCAGGCTTTGCCTGCGTCAGCTCCCATCATCATATGAACGCCCTGAAATATCATCCGCCGCTCAACTCCATCCAGATAAAGGACGCCTTTATAGCGGAGAAGTTCGTTACCGTAAACCTGAATAATTGCGCAAAGGAATTCTTCCAGTCGCGTTGCATCTAGCGGTTTATCTGAGCTGAACACAAAACTACTGACTGAATCATCATGCGTATGTTCATCTGAAGTCAAGAACTGCGGGTCAATTTCTAAAATGGCATTGAGATTAAAGCCGCGAATATCCAAAATATCCTTAAGATCAGTCTTACCAAAATGCACTTCTTTTATACCGGCTCTAGGATTCATACTGCGAATCCGTTTTTTTAAATAATCTACCTTTTCAGGCTCAGCGATATCGACTTTTGACATCAATATACGGTCAGCAAAACCAATCTGCGATTGTGCTTCCTTTTGCTCATCCATAGCCTGCTGTCCGTGCTTAGCATCCACAACCGTGATAACAGCGTCCAACAGATAATGATCAGCAATCTCATCATCCATAAAAAAGGTTTGCGCTACAGGCCCTGGATCGGCCATTCCTGTAGTTTCAATGATAACCCGGTCAAATTCGAGTGTACCCTTATGCTTTTTAGCATACAGATCTTTTAAAATACGAACGAGATCCCCTCGTACGGTACAACAAATACAACCATTGTTCATTTCAACAATTTGTTCTTCCCGATCTTGCACCAGAATATCGTTATCTATACCTTCCTGACCGAATTCATTTTCAATAACAGCAATTTTCTCCCCATGTTGTTCCGTCAAGACACGGTTAAGGAGGGTGGTTTTGCCCGCCCCTAAAAAGCCTGTCAACACAGTGACCGGTATCATTTTTCTTGCAGGCGCATTATTCGCTGCGTTGCTCTTTGCTATATTGCTTGCATCACCACTCATTTAAATATGCCTTATTTTCTTAAGCCTAAATTCATTAGTCCTGTAATTGAGGTCAAGTTCGGTCAGGGCAAGACAATACAACAAGAATAAGGAAGAAAGACAGCTTTTTCTTAATTTTTCTACAATAAAGAACACTTGAGCCTTAAGTTATATGACGAGCTATGCCTCCTATCGCTATTGCGCTAGTGCTTGCGGCTGCCATAATGCATGCCAGCTGGAATCTGGCCGCTAAAAAAGCCCAAGGCGGGCAGCTTTTTCTTCTTTTATGTTCTTTAGCTTCCTTGATTATCTATGCCGTGCCTGTAGCTTGGCTGCTTATAAAGGAGGGCCTGCCGCAGCAGCCGGTTGCCTGGGTATTAATGATTGTCTCGGGTGCTTTGCATTTAGTGTATTTCACCCTATTGCAAAAGGGATATCGTGAGGCAGATTTATCGGTGGTTTATCCCATCGCCCGAGGGACCGGACCTTTGCTGACTATTTTAGTAGCCGTTCTCCTACTCAAAGAACAACCCAGCCTCCAAGCATTGATAGGTGCCGCCGTAGTAGTAGTGGGCGTGTTTTTACTCGCAGGAGGCCATAAACTAATCAGCAACCCCAATTCCCGAGCACAGGCTGGATTGTTTTGGGGTATCTGCACCGGGTTTATGATTGCGAGCTATACCGTTGTAGACGGGTATACCGTACGTTATTTGGGAGTTGCCCCCCTACTACTCGATTATGTTAGCCATTTAATGCGATGTCTGTTGTCGGGTCCTTACGCTCTTAAACACCTGTCGGAACTAGGAGCAGAATGCAAACGTACCTGGAGATACGTCTTAATCATCGCGGTATTGGGTCCGCTAGGCTACATCTGCGTACTAACTGCCATGCTTTATGCTCCTATTAGTTATGTAGCCCCGGCGCGCGAGCTTTCCATGCTGATAGGCGCTTTTTTCGGTGCAAAATTATTGAAAGAGGGAAATCTCTGGCAGCGTGTAATCTGCGCCGCTTTGATTGCATGCGGGGTAGGAATGATAACGTTTGGCTAAGTAGGCCCAGAGCATTATTTAACGATTATGATGAGCGGCGTATATTGCCCTTTATAAAACCATGCCATCTTCAATTTACAAAGTCACACATCTAGGAGAAGGTTTTCTAGCCATTATGGCCAAACCTGTTGCCGGTGAATGGATAGACGAAGAATTCAGTAGTATCGCTCGCTTTGGTATCAAGCGTTTGGTTTGTCTGCTGCAAGCCCCGGAAATAAGAGAATTAGGCTTGGCCACTGCAGCTGACTTGTGTGCCTCTAAAAAGATGGAATATCTGCATTTTCCTATTAAAGACCGCGGCATTCCTCACTCCTTATCCAAAACCCTTCTTTTAATAGAAGACCTTCACAACAATATTTTGCAAGGCGCAAATACAGTAATCCATTGTCGGGCCGGAATTGGCCGTACAGGATTATTATCTGCAGCAGTATTAGTTCGACACGGCTATACCCCCGTAGAAGCTTTTCATTTACTCAGTAAGGCGCGAGGAGTACAAGTTCCTGACACTCGCGAGCAATATGACTGGGTAGTACAAAATCAAAAAAATTTGCAGGCAAAATTATCTTTACAAAAATAGCGGCCCAGACATTGAAGTCTTAGGCATTTTCTATTGATTTTTTATAATGCAAGGATTAAGAAAATTCATCCGCATTCTTTCTTTCACACCCCCATTTAGTCTGGGCAAGAGAGTATCTTAGAAATTCTATAAAACGAAAGCGTCCCTTATGAGCAGCAAACATGCCCGCGTACTGATTTTAGGTTCTGGCCCAGCCGGTTATAGCGCCGCTATTTATGCAGCACGTGCAAATCTTAAGCCGGTGTTGATTACCGGGCTAGCACAGGGCGGCCAGTTAATGACCACCACTGATGTGGATAATTGGCCAGCAGACGCTATGGGAGTACAAGGGCCTGAACTTATGGAGCGTTTTCAACAACACGCCCAGCGGTTCGATACTGAAATAGTGTTTGACCAGATTCATACTGTTGATTTAAAGCAAAAACCTTTTCTGTTGAAAGGCGATTCCGGAGTCTATAGTTGTGATGCCTTGATTATTGCCACAGGAGCTTCGGCTAAATATTTAGGCTTGGAAAGCGAACAGGCTTTTATGGGGAAAGGGGTTTCCGGCTGTGCGACCTGTGACGGGTTTTTCTATCGCGGCCAGGATGTGTGTGTGGTAGGCGGTGGCAATACCGCCGTTGAAGAAGCACTTTATTTGTCTGGTATTGCCCGCACAGTTACCCTGATTCACAGACGGGATAAATTTAAAGCTGAACCGATTTTAGTAGACA
Source organism: Burkholderiaceae bacterium (assembly GCA_019695155.1). Taxonomy (GTDB): domain Bacteria; phylum Pseudomonadota; class Gammaproteobacteria; order Burkholderiales; family Burkholderiaceae_C; genus Piscinibacterium. Next base: position 15,209 of record JAIBAO010000063.1, read on the forward strand.
AGCTAAAGGCCAAAGCAGCGGAAGGAAAGATCAAATTCGAATATTTTCATGAGTTGCAAGAGGTACTAGGAGATACCGCAGGGGTAAACGGCGTCAGAATCCGGGACAACCGTAGTGGTGCTGTAAAAGATATAGCAGTACAAGGCTGTTTTATTGCCATTGGGCATGAACCCAACACGGCGGTATTTACAGGTCAGGTAGAAATGGCCAGCGGGTACATTAAAGTTAAAAGTGGCACGGAAGGCTTTGCCACCATGACCAGTATTCCTGGTGTATTTGCTGCCGGTGATGTTGCCGATCACGTATACCGTCAAGCGATTACCAGCGCCGGCACAGGTTGCATGGCAGCGCTAGATGCACAACGATTTTTAGAGCAAGTAGCGAGTTAGCAAAGGATGAAGACTCTTTCTCCCCGCGAACACGGGTGGTTCGAAATGTAGACTCTCTTGCAAAGATACGGGTTCTTTTTATGTCTTCCTTTGAACAGCTTAAAGCGATTCGCGATCAGTTGCAGCAGCAACGGATCGAAACCGAAAACCGAATTCGCCAAGAAGCGCTGCTTACTGCACAGCGCTTGGCTCAAGCACGACTTTTTCACGATGCTGTTAAAGATGTTAAACCTCTTGCGAATAGCGGTAAAGCTACACTAAACAAACCTAAACCTGCGGCTTATCCGCACCAGCGGGAACGGGATGAAGCGCAAGTACTGGTGGACGTTTTTTCTGATGAATTTGGAATTGAACAATTACTAGAAACTGACGATCAACTATCGTGGCGCCGCGAAGGAATAGGCCCCCAGGTATTAGTCAAACTAAGGCGGGGATTCTGGACGATTCAAGACGAACTAGATTTACACGGAGCCCGCAGCCAACAAGCACGGCTCGAGCTTGCAGAGTTTTTGCGGGAAGTCTACAAGAAAGGGTTACGTTGTGTGCGAATAGTGCACGGAAAAGGACACGGTAGTAAAGATAAGGAGCCGGTTCTTAAAGTAAAGGTGAAACAGTGGCTGATACAGAAACAGGAGGTTATCGCTTTTGTGACGGCACGTCCCGCTGAGGGGGGAAGCGGAGCATTAATAGTGTTATTGCGTTCCCAGTAAAACGTTATTAAGGACTTATAGCCTTAGTATTGCGAGGATGATGCTGCTGATGTATTTGTTTAAGTCGCTCCCGGGCAATATGGGTATAGATCTGTGTGGTAGTAATATCCGCATGGCCCAGCAACAGCTGCACTACTCGTAAATCGGCACCATGATTAAGTAAATGGGTGGCAAAAGCATGTCTTAACGTATGAGGAGAAAGTGGTGTGTGAATACCTGCGGTGAGGGCATGCTTTTTAATAATATTCCAAAACATCTGACGCGTCATTGCAGCTCCGCGGGACGTTACGAACAAGGCGTCACTGCGTTGGTGATTCAGAATCAGCGGCCTGGCCTCGTGCAAATATTGTTCTAGCCATTGTTTGGCAATATTCCCAAAAGGGACCAGGCGTTCTTTAGCGCCCTTTCCAATTACCCGAACCACGCATTCGTTTAAGCCCACTTGCATTACTGTTAAATCCACAAGTTCACTTACTCTTAGACCACTGGCATACATCAACTCCAACATGGCCCGATCCCTTAAACCTCGCGGCTCACTCACAACCGGGGCTGACAGTAAAGCCTCTACCTGTGTTTCAGAAAGGGTTTTAGGAGTGCGAGGAGCGCGCCGTGCAAGAGGAATCCGTTGAGTAGGATCTATCGCGATATGCCGCTCCCGCAGCGCCCAGCTATAAAAACGGCGTAGCGTAGCAAGTCTTCTATTACTGCTGCTAGATTTGCCTCCAATATGTGCCGCCAGAAAACCGTACAGGTCTGCCTCTTTAAGTGCAGTAAGGTTTAAGCCTAAAGGTTTTAAATACACACCCAGCGCATTTAAATCGCTCCGATAAGCCGACAAAGTGTTTTTAGCCAAACCGTCTTCTAACCATAAGGCATCAATAAACACGTCAATCAAGCGCGTGTCCTCTGGCTCCAGTGGTGGTGCGTAAGGTTTATCCAACATCAAATATTTACGAGACTTTCCGGATGTATTAAAGCCCTAATTACTCAAATTTGATATTTTGTCTTTTAACTAGCGCAAGCATTTTCTCTCTTTCTTTTTTGATTTCATCGGCAAATTGCTCAGGGGTATTGCCCACAGGCTCAGCCCCCGCTTCGCGCAAGCGCTTGGCAATAGCGGGATCAAATACAGCTTTATTAGCGGCCGCCTGTATTTTGGCAATGATTTCCCTGGGTGTACCGGCTGGTGCCAGTAAACCATACCAGGCAGGATCATTCATCTCTTTAAGCCCTAATTCGCTATAAGTGGGCACAGTAGGCAGCGCATCCAGCCGTTTTGTCCAGGCAATCGCCAGTGGCCTTAATTTCCCCGCAGCAATATGAGGCATGGAAGAAGGTAAGTTATCCAACATGACCTCTACTTGCCCGGCCAGCGTATCATTTAAGGCAGGCCCTGAACCCCGGTAAGGAATATGGAGCATATAAGTACCTGTCGAAACCTTAAACTGCTCACCCATCATATGAGCAATGCCACAAGTACCGCTGGTAGCAAAAGAATATTTCCCCGGATTTTTCTTCAGCAAAGCAATAAACTCTTTCATGTCCTGGGCAGGGACTTTTGGATGCACCACAATTACATTAGCTGTATGGGCAAGATTACTAATCGGTGCAAAATCCTTGATCGGGTCATAAGCCAATTTAGGGTTACAAGCTGGGTTGACCGCCAGAGTAGAAACCGTCCCCATCCCCAAGGTGTATCCATCGGGAGCCGCACGAGCTACCTCCAGAGCACCTATAGAACCTCCCCCACCACCCCGATTTTCAATGACCACCGATGTACCTAGCTGCTTGCTTAATTCCTGGGAAACTAGTCGGCCCACAATATCCGTAGTCCCACCTGGTGGGAAAGGAATAATCAGCTTGATAGGCTTGTTTCCCGGCCAGTTAGACTGTGCTGATGCGGTGGTAAGACTCGCTATAGAAACAATCACAGCATAAATAGCGTTGAAGATAAATCGCATCTTGACTCTCCTGAAATCTAAAATTTTTAGGCTGTATTTGCTTGAAGGCACTCGTCACTCATTAAGAGCTCTTCTCTCTACATCGGATTTAAGCCCACGCGGTAAGGGAAAAGTCACATGTTCTGTCACACCGTCAAGTTGGCGGACCGACTGAGCACCATAAGACTTAAGGGTTTCAATAACCTCTTGTACCAATACCTCTGGTGCAGAAGCTCCAGCAGTGACTCCAAACCGCTTAACCCCCTTCAGCCATTGCGGTTGTATCTCTTGGGCCGAATCCACCATATACGCAGGCACCCCTTTTTTTTCCGCTACTTCGCGTAAACGATTGGAGTTAGAACTAGTCGGAGAACCCACCACAATTACTACATCCACTAAAGGGGCCATGAATTTCACGGCATCTTGACGGTTTTGCGTTGCATAACAAATATCTTCTTTTTTAGGAGCGCGGATATGGGGAAAGCGCTTTTTAAGCGCCAGGATAATGTCTGCTGTTTCATCTACCGAGAGCGTGGTTTGAGAAACATAGGCCAGCTTTTCAATATCGGCTACTTGTAGATCTGCAACATCCTCTACTGTTTGCACCAACATCATGCCGCTAGCCTCTCCTTGTTCAGCCTGACCCATCGTACCTTCCACCTCAGGGTGACCCGCATGACCAATCATGATAATTTCAAAACCTTCGCGACGCAGCTTCATTACCTCTACATGTACTTTGGTTACAAGGGGACAAGTCGCATCAAAAATCTTCAGCCCCCGTGCCTCGGCCTGCTTTCGTACAGCGCGGGGAACCCCATGGGCCGAATAAATCAGAGTGCTTCCCAATGGCACTTGACTGATATCTTCGATAAAAACCGCACCCCTGGCCTTCAGGTAATCCACCACATAAGTATTGTGAACAATCTCATGCCGTACATAAATAGGAGGGTTAAACCGTTGCAGAGCACGTTCAACAATTTCGATGGCACGGTCCACCCCTGCACAAAAACCACGGGGGCTCGCCAATAAAACTTCCGAATTATTCATAACACACCTATTACTTTTACTTCGAAACGAATGCTACGACCTGCCAATGGATGATTAAAGTCAAACAGTGCTCCGCTGCTATTTAACTCTTTGAGCACTCCAGCGTAATTTCCTTTGCCCGGGGCAGAAAACTCAATAATATCGCCAGGCTTAAAATCCCTCTCTGATCCATTTTCTGGATCAAACAGCTTACGAGATACTTGTTGCAACAGCTCCGGATTATGTTCTCCATAGGCAACACTTGCGGGTAAATCAAATACATGATGGCTGCCTTGGGTAAGTCCGAGCAACTTTCTTTCCAAAAAAGGGGCTAATTGCCCTGCTCCGAGTTGAAGGGTCGCTGGTTTTTCTGTAAACGTGCTGAGAAAATCATGGTCTGCTTTTCCATCGATATTAATTACCGTAACTTTGTAATGCAAAGTTACAAATGAGTCCTCTTGGATTACAGCTGATAACAGCGGCGTGGAATCAGACATATTTCATTTCTTTGAAAGTATTAAATGCCTATTACTGATTGGCCAGAAAACGAAAGACCACGAGAAAAGCTAATTGTTCGCGGGCCGGATGCACTATCTGACGCAGAATTATTAGCTATTTTGCTACGGGTAGGGATTGCAGGCAAAAGTGCGGTGGATTTAGCCCGGGAGCTTTTAAACGAATTTGGAGGTATTCATGCCCTGTTAAGCGCTTCCCCCAAAGAAGTGGCCAAAATCAAGGGCTTGGGTCAAGCCAAAGCCCTTCAGTTTCAAGCTGCTCTGCATTTGGGTAAACGTGCTTTAGCCGAACAATTAAAAATCAAACCGGCATTAGGCTCATCCTTGCTCGTACAAAATTATGTGCGGCTTTTATTTTCTGGAGAAACCTCCGAAGTATTCATGGCAGTCTTTATGGACGCGCAAAATCAGTTGATTGCCTCTGTACCCTTATTTCGCGGCACGCTAACCCAGACCAGTGTATATCCACGAGAAGTCGTTAAGGCCGCGCTAAACTACAATGCTGCGGCATTAATTTTGGCTCATAACCACCCCTCTGGTATACCCACTCCTAGTGCAGCAGATATTACTTTAACCAAAATGCTTAAGGCAGCCCTGGCACTGATTGATGTAAGAGTGCACGACCATTTTATTGTGGTAGCGGATCAAGCTGTCTCTATGGCAGAACAAGGTCTTATGTAATTATATGATGGCTATTTCTGAATCAGCTCTGCCGTGCTACAGCACTAATTTTGGTTTTGCAGCGAGAAAACCCTTGATTTAAAAAGAGAATAAGTTTCCCGCCTGCAATAAAATATTAACTGTTAATGATGCCTCACAAATCAAAAACCCTTGCAGGTTTATTAGCCATGTTACTGGGCCCTTTAGGCGCACACCGGCTTTATTTGGGGTCTAAATGGTGGTGGTTGTATCCTTTGTGCATTCCCTTTTTCATTCTTTCTTTTGAAAGTAAAAAATGGTTTCAGGAAACGGTTTTCTTTATCGGAATGATTGCAGTTATCGCCAGTCTGTTAGAAGCCATTATCATTAGCCTCACTCCGGATGAAACCTGGGATCTACGGTTTAATAGCCACTCTAAGCGACATTCTGCGAACGGTTGGCCCTGCGTTCTCATCGCAATCATAAGTCTATTTATAGGCGCCACTGTGTTGATCACTACTCTGGCCCTTATGTTTCAAACCTATTTTGAATCGCAAGGGGTTTCCCTAGCCTAGAGAAAAACCCCTCATATCCTGTGTGTAAGCTACAACACCTTCAAAATCCGCTGGAGCTGACAGACACTGTGTCGCTTTACTTAGCAGTTTACTAAAAGTAAAAGCTGCCCGATGAAACCCTTCATTAGCATCCCTTTCTTTCCTAAAGTAAACTCCGTTCTTACCCGCTATTTTTAAGGAGATCCTTATGGCAGAGAAAAGCCGCACCCGTCGTAATACCTTGGAACGCAAATGTTTAGGCAAACGGTACAAACGTTTGTTTAATGGGGCTCCAAAAAGCGTTTTTAAAATGCTTGAAAAAATTAAAAAAGCTTAATGGAGCTATTCAAGGCTGGCTGCCTCCCCATCAATGGAGACAGCCTCAAATAAAATAGTGATTTTCTATTTAATTTTTAGACAGCTATTTTCATGCTGAGCTTTTTAAACAAGTGTCTCTTAAGCGCCTTACTTGCGGTTGTAGTATTAGGTGCTAACGTCCAGGCACAAAGCCTACCGCTTATCCAGTTAAGTGCAGGAATGCATTTGATTAAAGCCGAAGTTGCTGCCAACAATGAACATCGTCAGCAAGGTTTAATGTTTCGGCAAAAAATGGCCTCCAATGAAGGAATGCTATTTATCTTTGATCAAAATGCGATCCATTGCATGTGGATGAAAAACACGTTTATTCCGTTGTCAGTCGCTTTTTTAGACGAGCAAGGCCGCATTTTGAATATTGAAGATATGCAGCCACAAACCTTAGAAAATCACTGTGCTGTCAAACCCGCCAAATTTGCACTGGAAGTAAATTTAGGGTGGTTTAAACAGCGAGGCATTCAGCCTGGCAGCAAGATTAGCGGCATAACAGAACTGCTAAAGCCTCTTAAATAAAAAGACTCTTTAACAAGTATAAAAATATCAGCCATCCCAGTAGAGTCGCATCTAATACCGCAGGGAAGCTTTAGTGGGGGAGCGAAAACCCAGCGCTTCAGAAACTCTTAATGCGCAAGCGCTTAAAGCTTCACCCCACTCATCTCGCAAGCGATTAGCGGGAGCAGAAACTGATAAGCCTGCTACCAATTTACCGGTATCATCTTGTATACCCGCCGCAATACAGCACACGCCCAGCTCTAGTTCTTCATTATCTCGCGATAAACCGAGCTGGCGGATGTGGGCTAATTCCCTCTCCAGTTTATCAAGCTGGGTAATGGAATTAGGGGTCTGAGCTACCAAACCTGTTCGTATCGCATAGCTGTGAATGTTTTTTGGTTCATCTACCGATAAAAACAACTTACCTACTGAGGTTAAATGCAGGGGAGCACGCCCTCCAATGGCTCGGATCACCTGCATGCCCGAACGTTCGTTATAAACACGTTCTACATAAATGATCTCATCTCCCTGCCTTACCGAAAGATTAATGGTCTGCCCAGTAGCATTGTGTAATGCTCTCATATGCTCAATAGCTATTTCGCGAACACTTAAACGGTCTTTAACCAAATTACCAAGTTCCAGCAAACGCAAACCTAATTTATAGCGCCCCGGCTGCACCCGTTCAATTAAGCGATATTGAGCCAAATCATTCAAGATACGGTGTGTAGTAGAAGGGTGCAAGCCGGTAGCAGCCGCCAACTGTTTTAGTGAAGAGGTTCCAGCAGGGCTTGAAAGTGCATCCAGCAAGCAAGCAATCCGTTCAATTACCTGAATGCTATAGTTTGAATCACTCATCTAAGAGCCTTTCGAAAAATTCTCTGCCTTTAAAGTGTGGCTTAAGTTAGCTAAACATTCGCTCTGCCCAGCGAAAAAGGGCTTTTAGAAATAACCTTCCCTTTTTCGCTGATGAAATAACTATCGGTTAAGTCTTAAGACTTGTCAGTTTTAAAAGGGGTTTCTGGCGTTTGAATGTCCTGAATCGCATCAGGCGGCTCAACCGGATATACATGACCCCGCAGATAACGATTCTGCTCCCGCCGATGGTTTATAAAATGCGCAAGCTCAGTCAAGGCTAATTGATAGACCTCCCGCTTAAACTCAATTACTGCATCCAGCGGAACCCAGAACTCTGACCAGCGCCACGCATCAAACTCTGGATGAGTAGACGCGCGCAAATCCAGGTCTGAATCCCGACCTACCAATCTCACGAGAAACCAAATCTGTTTCTGACCCCGATAGTGGCCCCTCCATTCACGGCGGATCCAATGATCCGGCACCTCATAGCGTAACCAGCCGCGCGTGCGGCCCAAGATCTTTACATGATGGGGAAGCAAACCTGTTTCCTCTTGTAACTCACGGTACATCGCCTGAACCGGCGATTCCCCGTATTTAATACCGCCTTGCGGAAACTGCCAGGAATGCTCTTTTATTCGTTTACCCCAAAAGACCTCGTTTTTGTGGTTAAGCAACACGATGCCGACATTTGGGCGAAAGCCTTCTTTGTCTAGCATAAAACAACCTCAAATATTTACAATGTTGCTTATCTTATACACAAGCCTGAGAGTAAATAGCAAATGCGCGCTAGTCAATTTCACATTTCTACCCAAAAACAGCCCCCTGCAGACGCGGATATCATCAGCCAGAAACTGATGACGCAAGCGGGTTTTATAAAAAAACTGGCAGCCGGCATCTATAGTTACATGCCTCTGGGTTTGCGCTCCATCCGCAAGATTGAGGCCATTATTCGGCAGGAAATGGACGCGGCAGGAGCCATTGAATTATTAATGCCCCTAGTGCAGCCCGCTGAGTTATGGCAAGAATCTGGTCGTTGGGAAAAATATGGCCCCGAGCTGATGCGCATTAAGGATCGGCACGATCGAGATTTCATTGTGCAGCCTACTTCCGAAGAGGTTATCACGGATATTGCCAGACAGGAGATCAAAAGTTACCGTCAGCTGCCTAAAAACTTCTACCATATTCAAACCAAATTCCGGGATGAACGTCGGCCACGTTTTGGCGTAATGCGGGGGCGGGAGTTCACAATGAAAGATGCCTACAGTTTTGATCGTTCTACGCAAGCTGCTGCTAAAAGTTATGAGGTCATGTACGAAGCTTACAACAGAATATTTCAGCGTCTGGGATTACGGTTTCGTGCCGTAGCTGCGGATAACGGAGCCATTGGGGGGGACCGTTCACATGAGTTTCAGGTCATCGCGGAGACTGGAGAAGACGCGATTGCCTATTGCCCCACTTCCGACTATGCCGCCAATATTGAAACAGCCCAGGCTCTACCCTTGGTCCTACAAAGAAGTGCGCCACAACAAGTCCTAAAAAAGATAGCCACTCCTGGTAAATCTACCTGTAGTGATGTGGCAGTTTTCCTAAACATCGCTTTACAAAGCACTGTCAAATCTATTGTGCTGGCAAAAGAGGTAATTGATGAAAAACAAGCGAGCGGTAAAACGCGATTGTTTTTACTTCTATTGCGAGGCGATCATGAGCTTAACGAAATTAAAGCCAGCAAAATTCCAGAGCTTGGCAAAGATTTTCGCTTTGCCACAGAAGCGGAAATCATGGAACATTTTGGCACTAAACCCGGATATCTAGGCCCCATTCATTTGCAAAAGCCAGTAAAAATTATTGTAGATACCACTGTGGCCAACATGAGTGATTTTGTAATCGGGGCCAATGAGGCTGACTATCACATGATGGGGGTCAACTGGGGGCGCGACTTACCAGAGCCAGATTTGGTGGCTGATCTGCGTAATGTACAAGCAGGCGATCCTTCCCCAGATGGCAAAGGTGTACTCGCTATTGATCGTGGAATCGAAGTTGGACATGTTTTTTTTCTTGGTACAGCCTACTCCAAACCCTTGAATGCTACTTTCCTGGACGAAACAGGTAAACCCGCGCTCTTACAGATGGGCTGCTATGGAATCGGCGTAACCCGAATTTTGGGAGCCGCCATTGAACAGCAACATGATGAAAAGGGCATTATTTGGCCTGCAAGCATTGCACCGTTTGAAGTCGTTATTTGCCCCGTAGGCTATGAACGTAGCCAAGCCGTTAAAACACTGGCTGATACGCTGTATACCCAGCTTAAAACTGCTGGAATAGATGTAATTCTGGACGATAGAGGTGAACGACCCGGGGTAATGTTTGCTGACTGGGAATTAATCGGCATACCGCATCGCATTACCATTGGCGAGCGAGGATTGACACAAGGTATTGTTGAATACCAGCGGCGCACCGATGCCCTGGCAACTTCTATAGCAAGCGCTGCTATCGTAGAACACCTTCAAGCTGCTTTGCAAAAATAATGATTTTAAAAGTCCGCTTGCCTCTTGTCCGCCTATGTATGAGCCTTTGCAAGCTAATAAGCTCGAAAGCCTCTTTCATAAAGGCTTGGGAAGCAAGTGGCCTGCAAAACTTCGTAAAACTTCGGGCATGGGGTTTGGGACTAGCTTTTTTTTGCTTTATTCAACCGGCTCATGCCGGCGCTCAAAAAGAAGAAGAGCTAGCGGACTCCGTTCGTACTGCATTGGCCGCAGCCGTGCGGGACGATGCGCCTCGCCGCTGGCGGTATGAGAAAATTGAAGATCGTATTCGCTATCTTAATTGGCTAGGAGAGATGAGTGATAGACTAGCCAAAAGACGCAAAGATACTGATGCACGTACCCGTCGTGAACTGCTGGAAACTATCTATTATGAGGCCAAGCGCGCGGGCTTGGATCCTGGCTTGGTACTGGGTCTTATCCAGGTAGAGTCAAATTTCCGCAAATACGCTATTAGCAGCGCAGACGCGCGCGGGCTCATGCAGGTAATGCCTTTTTGGACCCGTACTATCGGTGATGGGGATGTACGCAAGCTTTTTCATATGCAAACCAATTTGCGTTATGGCTGCATTATTTTGCGGCATTATATTGACAGAGAAAATGGCAATCTGTTTTTAGCCTTAGGCCGCTATAACGGTTCACGTGGCCGCGATCCTTATCCCAGCGCTGTACTAAATGCCTGGAAAAATTGGGAGTTTAAAGATGCTTCTATGTCTGCTTCTGCTTTGCCTAGTAACGTTAGCCAAGCCGAAAATGCAGCAAAAAATAATAGCAGCGCAAACTAAAGATTTACGCTGCTATTACAAGATACCAAAAAAGATTAATTCAACTTTAATTATTTAGGTGCGCCTTCGCCTTTTGCAATTTCGCCAGCTTTTACTGCTTTTGCAGTTTCAGCCTTACGTTTTGCACGGGCGGCTTCTTTTTCTTCTTTGCTTACTTTAGCAGTAGCTGCAGGTTTAGCATCAGCAGCAGCATCGCCTTTTTCGATCGTACCTGCTTTGTTGGCAGCAGCCGTTTCGGTCTTCACGTCAGCACGGGGCTTAGTAGTTGCAGTATCAGATGCCTTGGCAGCTTTAGCATCAGCGTCTCCTTTGGCGATCGTGCCGGCTTTGTTAGCCGCCGCAGCTTCAGCCTTAACTTCAGTGCGTTTGGTATCTTCAGCAAAAGCGCTGAGGGCGAGTGCCTGTGCGATTACCACTGCTGCTAGGGTTAGCTTCTTCATATTCTATCTCCTGTGGGATGTTAAAAAATTCAAACTTAATGCCTTGATATTGACTATTTACTAAACAAGACCGAGCTGAGTTTACCTGCTTCTCAACTTATACAAGGGTATGTTTGGACTTAAAAAGGTTTATTACCCCAGAATAAGTCAAATCACAACACTTAAATACTGACAAACTGAACTAGAAAATCTTGCTTCTTAAGCTCAAAAGTCAGCGGCACCTGTGCACAACGCATTAGCCAGTCTTTAGGATGACGTCTTTTTAGACTATTAATACTTCTCTTTAAAACACCCTTTGTATTTCTGCTTACTTATTTTTCTCTTTGTTCTCCACCCAAGTGCGTAGGGCGGTAAGGGTTTTTTCTACATGCTTGAGAGGATTTAAGCTGGTGTATTGATAAACGACACGGCCATTAGGAGCAATTACATAGGAAATGCGATTGGCGTAGTCAGGTCTAGCCTGCATTAAAGCATCAAAAGATTTGATAATCACTTTTGTTTCATCGGACGCTACCGGAAATTTGTTTTGGCATTCCTGCACGGAAAACTTGCTTAAGGTTTCAATACTGTCCCCAGAAACACCAATCACTGAAGCGCCTAATGCTTCAAAATCCTTCACGGCTTGTGCAAAACTATGCGCTTCATAGGAACAACCCCAGGAAAATGCGGCAGGGAAAAAATACAGAACCACAGGGCCTTTGGCTAGAGACTCCGCTAATGAATATTTATAGACTTTTCCTGCTAATGCTGCATCAATAGTAAAGTCAGGGGCTTTTTCGCCAATATCCAAGGCTGCCTGGGCGGCTCCGGCCAGAAAAAAAAGCGTATAAGCTATTACTCTAAACATGGTAAACCTCTTTGAAATTTAAACTCCGGCTAATTAAAAGAATGGGTTTTATGGTTATGATGCGAAGCCACCGTCTTAAGTACTTATCTGAGCTATTTTAATATTAGGAATATTAGCTAATGAAAGTCGTTCATACTATCAGGGATTTACGTGACCAGATGCGGGGGCACGATAAAGTGGCTTTCGTTCCAACCATGGGTAATCTGCATGAGGGTCATATAAAACTGATGCGTACCGCCGCTGATTACGGCGATCCGGTCGTAGCCAGTATTTTTGTAAATAGATTGCAATTTGGGCCTAATGAAGATTTTGATACCTATCCTCGCACCTTGACAGAGGATTGTGAAAAACTTCAAGCTAACGGTGTCTATTGTGTATTTGCCCCTCTGGAAAAAGAAATCTATCCCGTACCGCAGGACTATCGCATTAGCCCTCCCCATGATGTTGCCGATATTTTAGAGGGGGAATTCAGACCTGGCTTTTTTGGTGGAGTAACGACCGTCGTCATGAAATTATTTTCTTGCGTACAACCTCGCGTGGCGCTTTTTGGCAAAAAAGATTATCAACAACTCATGATTGTAAGACGTATGGTGCAGCAGTTTGCCTTGCCTATAGAGATTGTTCCTCATGAAACGGTGCGCGCGCCTGATGGCTTGGCCTTATCTTCGCGCAATAGCTACTTGTCGGAGACTGAACGGGCAGAAGCTCCCTGGCTGTATGCCATCCTTAAATCTGTCCAGACAGCAGTGCAATCAGGAGAGAAAAATCTAGTACAAATAGAAGAGACAGCGACGCAGCAATTAAGTAAAAGAGGGTGGAAACCCGACTATATTGCGATTCGCAAGCGCAGTAATTTGCAAAGACCTACTGCTGAGGAAGTAATTGCAGAAGAAAAGCTGGTAGTGTTGGCAGCAGCAACATTAGGTAAAACACGGCTTATTGATAATCTTGAAATATAAACTCTTTGGAAAGACTCAACTAAGCTAAAGCTTTTAATAGTAGTGGTATAATTATCTAATTCTTGGCGCGGGGTGGAGCAGTCTGGTAGCTCGTCGGGCTCATAACCCGAAGGTCGTAGGTTCAAATCCTGCCCCCGCAACCCCCTCTGAATACCTCAGCCAATAATTTCTAACTACTCAATTTAAAACGGTAGCCAGTTTGCGGCGCCATTTTCCTACCACCTCAGGCTGAGACCCTGCCATATTAAAAACAGCAATCATGGTTTTGCGACCAATATCATCTTCAAAGCTGCGGTCGGTCTGCACTATAGCCAATAACTGTTCTAGAGCTTCTTCATAAGCTTGCACACTAATATAGACTTCAGCCAAATCAAAACGCGCCTGTAAGTTTTTAGGGTCTGCTGCAATGGCTGCAGTAAGCGCTTCCACGCCCGGAAGTTTTAGTGCTTTACTGGCAGCGTTTAAACGCGCATCCAGCGCAACCCAACGCGGATCAGTATGGCTGCGTCCACTCACTTTAGAAAATTCTTCACGTGCCGCATCGGTATCAGCGTCATCAAGCAAAAGTTCGCACAAGTCAAAACGAGCCTCATCGAAACTCGGATTTAAAGCCAATGCTGCCCTGGTTTTACGAAGTGCAGTAAATTTATCCCCTTCTAATCGAGCCTTGCGAGCTGCACTCAGCTCCATTTCTTCTGGCTTGGGCAAATGTTTATCTAAAAATTGTTTGATTTGGCCTTCAGGCAACGCTCCTTGAAAACCATCCACCGGCTTTCCGTCTTTAAACAAGATACAGGTAGGAATACTGCGTATTTGAAAAGCCGCAGAAAGTTCTTGTTCTACATCAGAGTTCACCTTTGCTAAACGAAACGCTCCGTTGTACTGTGTTTCAAGCTTTTCCAGCAAGGGCCCGATGACTTTACAAGGACCACACCAGGGTGCCCAGAAGTCAATCAAAACCGGGAACTGTGCAGATGCAGCAATCACTTCTGCTTCAAAATTTTTTGCGGTGATATCAATCATTTTTTGATAATTGTGATGAGGTTGAAATTTTCAATAGCTTACGCTGTTACAACTGTAAAAAACCAGGGACTATTCACCTTATTTTTATAGCGACAGGAAAAACCTTATAGGCCCTAAAACTAACTCTTTCTACCCGCGGCTAAAGCCACCCAGTGCATACCCACCTGATGCAAACCGATACGTTGCTCAAAAACATCTATCAGGGCTTGACGGGTAGTCCTATCATCGCAAAAGCCTTGATGAAAAATTTTCCCAGCTTGCATCACCACTAAAGATTGAGCTTGCAATGCAGTGGTAAGCTCATGCAAAACACTGATAATAGTAGTTCCTTGCCTGGAGAGTATACGGACTGTATCTAGCCAGTCTGCTTGATGCGGTGGATCTAGATTAAGCAAGGGTTCATCCATTAAAAGCACCTTAGCCTCTACAGCAAATACTCTTGCCAGCAGCACTCTTTGCCGCTCTCCTCCGGAGAGGGCGCCCATCCTTCTGCTGCGTAAATGCCATGACCGCGTGTAATCCATTGCTCGCTTTACACTTGCATGGTCTTCACTAGAAGCTGTGGCCAGCCATCGCTGATGAGGAAGCCGACCTAGCATGACCGTATCAAATGCAGTGAACTCTTCGCTGTAAGCTTCGTTTTGGCCCAACCATGCTATCTGAGTAGCACGTTGGCGGGCAGAGTAGCTTTGCAAAGGTTTCCCCAATAGTTCAAGTTGACCTGTCACCGCTTCAAGCCCGGCTAAAGCGCGCAGTAAAGTAGATTTACCCGCACCGTTCGGGCCTACGAGGGCTACCCATTGCCCGGTTGGGATAGTTAAATTAACAGGGCCTAGGACTTGCTGTTTACCTAGACAGACGCTTGAAAAGTTGGCATGCAAAGCGATCTGCTTAAAGGAAGACATAGGGAGCATTTTCTGCCTTAACTTAAATAGCCTTGCGATGCATTAACCATAGCAGATAGCTACCTCCTAAGACTGCAGTCAACACACCGACCGGTAACTCCTGAGGTGCCATAATCCAGCGCGCAGCGATATCGGCAGCCAAAAGTAAAATTCCACCGCTTAACACTGAAAGCGGTAATAACCACCTATGCGTGGTCTGAACAAGAGCCCGTACCATATGGGGTGCAACCAAGCCGACAAAAGCAATGAGTCCGACCTGGGCAACGGCAGTACCGGTAGCAAAAGCCATGACTAAAACCAGCACAGCGCGCATGCAGTTTAGTTTTAGCCCTAAACTACGGGCCGTCATTTCTCCCAGTGCCAGAGCATCCAGGCTATTTACACTCCCCAGTGCAAGCAAAACACACACCAGCAAGGTACTACTCAGTAAAACATTACTACCCCAATTTACAAATGCCGTAGTCCCTAGCATAAAACCCTGGGTAGCGCGCATAATTTCTGGGGTCATCAGCATGGCTAAAGAACTTAGGGCTGCTAATACTACTCCCACAATAACACCAGCAAGCAAGAGCCTTAGACTATGTTGTACCCCTTTAGCCAGCGTCAGCGTTAAAAGCACTGCCAGTAAAGCTCCTAAAAAAGCAGCACCGGTTAAACCTACACGAAATATCCAGGAGTCTATTGCAGGAGATAAGGTAAGAAGCGTTAAAGTAATAGCCACTGCCAGGTGTGCACCGGCGGCACTGCCCAGTAAATAAGGATCGGCTAAAGGATTTCGGAATAGACCTTGAGCAATCGCACCGGCCAGGCCCAATAATCCTCCTGCAAGCCAGGCAGCCAAAGAACGAGGTGCTCTAATCTGCCAAAGAATTTGTTGACTGGCAAACCCCTCCCTCATGTTACTGATATCGCCAAAAATGCCAGCTATATTGACTTCCCAACCTCTACTGCCCACTGCCAAACCCACCAGCAGCAGTACTGTACTTAACAGCAAAAGCGTTAAAAAAAGCGCCTTAGGTTTCAAGACCGCTGACCTTGCTCTAAGCAGCGAACCATCAATTGAGCGGCTTGCACAATTCGAGGGCCGGGTCGCACCAAAATATCGCTTTGTTCTGGAGTAAACACACACACTCTTTTTTGCCTTACAGCCTCAATATTTGACCAGCCGGGCCGCTTTTCCAGACCTTGCGCATTATGCTGATTCACCATAATCACATCGGGGTTAGCACGAACCACATATTCAGGATTAAGTTGCGGAAAAGGTCCCATGCTGGCAGGAACAATATTTTTAACCCCAAGCCTTGTTAAAAGTTGACCTACAAAAGAGGCCTCACTGGCAGCATAAAATGCACTGTCTACCTCGTAATACACCCGCTTACCCGGCAAAGACGGGGGTAGATTTTTAGCTAGCTTATCAATAGAGGTGTTGATGTCTTGCCAAAGTAATTGCGCTTGTTCTTGCCCATTCCCTCCAAGAAGCAGCCCTATCTTTTGTAGAATGCGCTCAACATCCTCCAGGGTCTTGGGCTCCAGGGCAATAACCTTTAACCCCAGCGACTCCAGTTGTGGTGGAATGCGCGCAGAATTCCACAATAAAATAATATCTGGTTTTAAAGCCACAATTAGCTCCACATTTGCATCTTCTAATCCTCCTACTTTTGGCAAACGGCTTACTTGCGCTGGATAGTTAGAGTAGCGATCTGTGGCAACTAAACGCCCACAAGCACCGAGTTGGCAAATCATTTCGGTTAAAGAGGGGACTAAAGAGATAATCCGTTGAGGAGGCTGCGCCATTAGAAGCGTCATCCCACGATCATCTTTCACCGCTATCTTTGCTTGGCTTAAACCCGTCGCCAGCATAAACAGCAAAAATAAAAATTTTTGGGTGAGCGTTTTCAAGGTCTGCTTTTGGGCTACAAAAAACATCTTTTTTAGCTACATGAAATTATTATTTCGGTGCAAAGCGCAAGCTTATAAACAAGCCACGGCTAGACTGGTTATAACCCCGAAGGGTTTCATATCGTTTATTGCCAGCATTAACTAATTTAGTCTGAATGCTCCAATCTTTATAGAAAACATAATCTGCGTACAGATCAACTAAGCCATAACCGCCCATGCGCTGAGTATTAGCCGCGTCTTCAAAACGATTTCCCACCGCTAGAAGAGAAAAACCCAGTTTTAAAGCTGGCGTTGCATCGTAGTTAGCACCCAAGATGAATTGGCGCTCTGCCCGCAAAGGCAGCTGCTTACCGCTTAAAACATTGCGGGGCGAGAGTTGATTTAATGAGGTATTTAGTTTTAGTGGTCCGAAGTCTCCGTGGTAGCTAAGCGTGCTTCCTTCAATCCGTGTTTGTGCAATATTCCTGGCTATCGTTTCTGCACTAATGAAACCACGAATTTTGTTCTCAAAATACACTAGTTTTAGTTGATGATTAGTATGGGTATAAGCCAGACTAAATTCGGTATTGCGCCCTCGCTCGGGTTGTAAAAAAGGATTCCCGTATTCCGGATAGTAAAGCTGGTTAAAAGAAGGTGCTACAAAAGAAGTCCCATAAGAAATATTGGCCCGCCATTCAGGGGTAATTTGATAGCCGTACCCGGCAAATCCGGTCGTACTTCCTCCAAATTGGGAATTGTCGTCACGGCGCAGATTTGCTTGCCAGTAATGCTTTGCAGAAACGCCATTCAGTCCTATAAAAATTGAGCGAATAGTCCGTTGAGTAAGATCAAAGTTAGTAGTGCTATCAATAGTTTGCTTTAAACTTTCCGCTCCTATCATTACTTTGCCGTAAGGTATCGAGATATTGTTTTGCCAAGTTATTTGATCTTGTTTTGTATTAAAACGCGAAGGAATCTCAATATAAGGGCTTGCGCTTGCTAGCTGTACATACTGATCTTTACTTCTGCTGATATTCAGGAAAGTTTCCCAGTTTTGTAAAAGCCTTCCTTTTACTCCTATATTCATTAAAGCTGCTTCAGATCGGGCACGTGTATCTGCATTTATTGCGCTGCCTTGTCCATCATCGAAGCGGTTAAAGCTACGTGAAGAGAGGGTATTGGTCTCTATACGCCAGAAGGGATCCAAACGCCATACTAAAGAGGCGTGAAAGGCTGTTTGATTAAAGCCATCCGGATCAGGATTAAAATTACCAAAAGGCTCATTAATATTAGTGGCTGAAAACCCCTTATCGTGTGCACCTTGCCATCCAACCACATAACTTAAATTATTATTGCCCCCTCTTAAGCCTGCTGTTAATTGTGCGTAATCGTGTACTCCTAATGTTGCTGATGCGCTGGGGAGAAATTTACCTTCGGCTTTTCGGGTAAAAATTTGCACCACCCCTCCTACAGCTTCGCTGCCATAAAGTGCAGACGCGGGGCCTTTTAGTACCTCAATACGCTCGATCATTTCAAGTGGAATAGTGTCCCAATTAGGCGCTCCCACAGTTGCTGAACCATAGCGTATCCCGTCTACCAAAAGAACAGTATGTCGGCTTTCAGTACCTCGAATACTGATTCCTGAGTTTTTTCCAAAACCTCCTGTGCTACTCATTTGTACCCCGGCCTCTCGCGCCAGTAATTCGCTTAACGTTCTGCCGGAAGATTGCTCAATCGTAGCCCGATCAATTACAAGCACATCACTAATCAAGGTGTTGGCAAAGGCAGCTGTACGTGTAGCAGTTACTACCACTGGTTCAAGCGCATTGCTATGGAGAGGAATATTTACAAGAGAAACAATAATCACCCGCCGCAATAGCTTACGGATAGAATCAACACAGGCTTTCATAGGAGACCCGCTCAAAAAGATACTCTCACCCGCTTCCCCGCCGGTGCATGAGCTGTTTCGGTGCAATTTTCATTACTAAAATCGCACCACCCTGTTGGCCGGTATCCGGGCTAATGGAATGACTTATCTCGCCTTCCCAGATGAGTCAACTCATCCAGTGGCCGTGAGCTAAGCTGAAGGCTAGCCTTCGTCCATTTACCGTTGCGGGGGCAGCGCAGCTTGAACGCAATTAATTAACGTTTCTGCTTCCCGTTTAACTGCAGCATCAGAACAACGCTGCGAGCACCAACAGATAGATTGTAACTGTAAAACTTTTGTTGCTAGGTACAGGTAAAAATTGGTATAGAGATATATTTAAAAGTAAAAGCAAGAATTTTAAGCATCTTGGTAGAGTCCGTCCGGTTAAGATTTTTAGCTTTAAATAAACTCTCTGACAAACAGGTTTGGCGATACAGCGCGATTAAAAAAACCGCGCAGGCGCTTTGGACGTTAAAATAAGTTTTGCTTTTTACCTTACACCACAACGATTGCGGGAGAGACATGCGATTGATTCTGCTGGGCCCCCCTGGTGCCGGTAAGGGCACTCAGGCCATGTATATAAAGGAAAAATTTAATATTCCCCAAATTTCTACAGGAGATATGCTCCGTGCTGCCGTAAAGGCTGGCACTCCCTTAGGTATCGCAGCCAAAAAAGTAATGGATGCGGGTGCACTGGTTTCAGATGATATTATTATTAATCTGGTAAAGGAGCGGTTAACTGCTAGGGATTGCAGCAGTGGCTACCTTTTTGATGGCTTTCCCCGTACTGTCGCGCAGGCAGATGCCATGAAATCCGCTCATATCCTAATCGATTATGTCCTTGAAATTGCCGTTGCTGATAAAGAAATTATTGAACGCATGAGCGGGCGGCGGGTGCATTTACCCTCAGGCCGCACTTATCATCTTAAATACAATCCTCCCAAAATAACGGGTAAAGATGATCTTAGCGGAGAAGATTTGGTACAAAGAGATGATGATCGTGAAGAAACCGTAAAGAAACGCCTTCAGGTGTACCACGAACAAACGGAAGTATTGCTTAGTTATTATAGTGATTGGGCCAAAAGCGGCCAGCCAGGGGCACCGCAATATCGCCGCGTCAACGGCATTGGCACGGTTGAGGAAATTAAAGAACAGGTATTCAAAGCACTGTGTTCCAATGATCGCTAGCTAATTCTGCAACCCCGACGTAACTGACTAAACATAAAGCAGATCGTCGGGGTTGTTGTTTTTACACTGTCGTTTTACGGCAGTTACTCATTGCCCTTAAGGAGGATGACATGTCAGTGCAAACAACTCTGTGGTTAACCATGCTATGCGGTTTTGCAGCCGTTATGTATGGGATGATTTCAACCCGATGGATTTTGACCCAGTCTGCTGGCAATCCACGAATGCAGGAGATCGCTGCTGCTATTAGACAAGGGGCCGAAGCCTATCTTGCCCGTCAATATCGCACTATCGCTATGGTAGGCGTTGTATTGCTTGTACTGATTAGTGTTTTTATCGACCTGCGTACAGGCATCGGATTTCTGATTGGCGCTGTTTTATCCGGATTAGCCGGATTTATTGGCATGAACGTCTCGGTACGCTCTAACGTTCGAACAGCACAGGCAGCTTCAGAAGGCTTAAATCAAGCGCTGTCGGTAGCTTTTAAGGGTGGGGCTATTACTGGAATGTTAGTAGTGGGTTTAGGGCTCATCGGTGTGGCTGGTTATTACATGTTCTTAACTCAAGGGGTCGCAGCAGAGAATATTTACACAGCTATAAAACCCTTGATGGGATTAGCCTTTGGCTCTTCTTTAATTTCTATTTTTGCGCGGCTTGGAGGCGGTATTTTCACCAAGGGAGCCGATGTAGGAGCCGATCTAGTAGGAAAAGTTGAAGCAGGCATTCCCGAAGATGATCCCCGCAATCCCGCCGTAATAGCAGACAATGTGGGAGACAATGTGGGAGACTGCGCCGGTATGGCAGCAGATTTATTTGAAACCTATGCGGTAACTTTAATTGCTACCATGGTGCTGGGTGCAATGCTGGTAAGCAGCAATCAAATTGGCGCCGCTATTTATCCGCTGGCATTGGGAGGCGTCTCTATTATCGCTTCCATTATCGGCTGCTATTTTGTAAAAGCCTCACCCGGCGGCAAAATTATGAATGCTTTGTATAAGGGCTTAATTACAGCAGGGGTGCTTTCACTCATTGCCTTCTATTTTGTTACTACGGCGCTTCTTGGTAACGGAATTACTTTATCGGATGGCAAGACGGTATCTGCTCTTTCCTTATTTGGCACATCAGTAATCGGTTTGCTGTTAACCGCTGCCCTAGTATGGATCACTGAGTATTACACCGGCACAGAGTTCAAGCCCGTTAAATATGTCGCGCAAGCATCTACTACCGGCCATGGAACCAATATTATTGCGGGCTTGGCGGTTTCAATGAAGTCTACTGCATGGCCCGTATTGTTTGTGTGTGCTGCCATTTTATCGGCGTTTGAACTGGGCGGTTTATATGGCATAGCGGTTGCTGCCACCTCTATGTTATCCATGGCTGGCATTATCGTGGCACTGGATGCTTATGGTCCCATTACCGATAACGCCGGTGGCATTGCCGAAATGTCGGGTTTGCCCGAAGCTGTTCGTAACATCACCGATCCCTTGGATGCTGTGGGCAACACAACAAAAGCCGTCACTAAAGGCTATGCTATCGGCTCTGCGGGTCTGGCTGCTCTGGTACTATTTGCAGACTACACGCATTCATTAGAAAGTTTTGGCATTTCCACTAGCTTTGACTTATCTAATCATTTGGTAATTGTTGGCCTGTTTATTGGCGGATTGATTCCCTTTCTATTTGCTGCCATGGCCATGGAAGCCGTAGGCCGCGCTGCAGGCAGTGTTGTAATTGAAGTGCGGCGTCAATTCAAAGAGATTACCGGCATTATGCAAGGAACGGCAAAACCGGAATATGGTAAAGCAGTCGATATGCTTACTACAGCCGCTATTAAGGAAATGATGATTCCTTCTTTGTTACCTGTTATTGTCCCCGTTTTGGTAGGGCTAGCTTTAGGTCCAGCAGCACTGGGAGGGTTATTGATGGGCACCATTATTACCGGGCTGTTTGTCGCCATCTCTATGTGTACCGGTGGAGGAGCCTGGGATAATGCCAAAAAATATATTGAAGAAGGCCATCATGGTGGTAAAGGTTCCGAAGCCCACAAAGCCGCGGTAACAGGCGATACGGTCGGGGATCCTTATAAAGATACCGCAGGCCCCGCTGTCAACCCTCTCATTAAAATCATTAATATCGTTGCTCTTCTAATCGTGCCTTTGCTTCCTGGTGCTACCAAAGCGCCAAGAGCGCAAGCACCCGTTGTTCCTGTAGCTGTTGCTTTTCAACCTCTTGCAAGCCACAGCCGTATTTCTGTGAAAACCTTTCAGCCTATTGCAACAAATACTCTAAACGATAATAAAACTGTAAATAAAACAAGGCCGTGAATACTGAAAGTCCAATTAATAAAAGCAGATAGATTTGCTCTTTCCAGGCACCTTCGGGTGCTTTTTTTTACCCTGTCATTTACATAATCGTTACAATTTCTTTCTTTAAATCCCTTAGTTATTAAACTCAGAGTTCCTGGCAGGCATAGATTAAATACAGAGGTAGTAAGCAGCCTTGTTGAACTAATTATGTAGCGTCGATAGCTTATTCATTAGGGATACTGACGGTGAGCAAACACTCCCTATCTAGAGGCTGCAGCTTCCTCGCTAAGGATGGCGTAAAGGTTTCATGACACAGGAATCTAATTTAGATACTACAGCACTAGGTGTTATATAAGGAAAATATGGACATTAAAGATAAAGTTTTTATTGTTACAGGTGGTGCTTCCGGCTTAGGTGAAGGCGCGGCACAGATGATTGCAAAAAATGGCGGAAAAGTTGTGATCGCAGATGTGCAAGCAGAAAAAGGTAAGGCCGTTGCTCAAGCATTAAACGGTCTTTTTGTCAGTTGCGATGTAAGCTCAGAAGAAGATGCCCAAGCTGTCGTAGCCGCTGCTACCGCGCAGGGAAAATTGATGGGTTTGATTAATTGCGCTGGTATTGCACCTGCAGCCAAAACAGTGGGTAAAGAGGGAGCTCATCCCCTAAGTCTGTTTTCCAAAACTATTTCGGTTAATTTAATTGGTAGTTTTAACATGATCCGTGTCGCTGCCCAAGCCATGTGTAAAAACGAAGCGGAACCCACGGGTGAACGCGGCGTGTTGATTAATACCGCTTCTGTTGCAGCATTTGACGGGCAAACTGGACAAGCTGCCTATGCCGCCTCCAAAGGGGGAATTGTGGCCATGACGCTGCCTATTGCCCGAGATTTAGCACGTAATGGCATTCGCTGCGTTACCATTGCTCCAGGTATCTTTGGTACGCCCATGTTATTCGGTATGCCTCAACCAGTGCAGGAAGCATTAGCCGCTAGCGTCCCCTTCCCGTCTCGTTTAGGACGGCCAGAAGACTACGCCAAATTGGTGCACCAAGTTATCAGCAATGAAATGCTCAATGGGGAGACGATCCGTTTGGATGGTGCCATCCGGCTAGCGCCCAAATAGAAGCTCTAGGCCTAGCGCTCCACAATCGCAAAAATTTTCTTGCAGGGGCTGATCACCTCAAAAATTCCTTCAAACCCTGCGGGAATAACACAACTGTCTCCCGGGCGGTAGTCTCTACTTTCTCCTTCTTTGCTAGTAATCCGAATATGGCCTTGGGTCACAGTAAATAGTTCTTCTTCATTAGGGCCATAACTAATCTTCCAGGCACCTGACTCGCAGGCCCACTCGCCACAATAAAACCCTAGCGTAGTATTTTCGTGACGCAACCAGGTAGTGCGCTGGGGATTACCGCGTATTAAACGATCTGCTTTAGGAAAATCTGTAGTGGGGGTGGGTGGAGGGTCGTAAAAACTCAAGGCGGCTGGCATAAAAGAATGCTTTCATTAAAAACTCAGCTAAGAAACTCGGAAAATCAAATTATCCTAAAAACGGTTGGATAGCCCAACCAGGGGGCAAGAGCCGGTGTAGATAGAGCTTTAGCGCTGCCGTCTAACAAGTAAATTATTCTAAGGGAGTGAAAACCCCGTGTTCATCCGGTTTTAACAGTTAAGCAAGCAGTCCTCTGCCGCTTATGAGAGGAAAGCTTGGTTGGAAATTCGGCGTATTAGACCGAATTTCCACGAAACTACGGCAGCCTTAGCGCTTAAGATGTTTAGCTAGAAACTTTTCCATGGCTTCATAAAATTCGAATCGATTTTCCTCATTGCGGAAACCATGACCTTCATTTTCTTTCACCATATATTCCACGGTAACTCCTCGTTTTTTTAAAGCTTCTACCATTTGATCAGATTCCGCCTTGTTCACCCGAGGGTCTTTAGCGCCTTGCGCAATAAAGAGCGGCGTTTTAATTTTGTCTGCCTGCAATGCAGGAGAGGCTGAGGTAAGCAACTCTTTGTCTTTTTCCGGGTGACCCACCATTTCATGAAGCATGGCCAAATACGGGGTCCAATAAGGGGGAATCGTATTCAGGAAGGTAAAAAGATTAGAAACTCCCACATAATCTACAGCAGCCGCATAAAGCTCTGGCGTAAAGGTAATGCCTGCCAATGTGGTGTACCCCCCGTAACTTCCGCCATAAATCCCGATGCGCTTGGGATCCGCCACGCCTTCTTTAATCAACCAGTGCACCCCATCGGTCACATCATCTTGCATCGCTTTCCCCCATTGTTTAAAGGAAGCCTCCCAAAACTTACGACCATATCCAGTGGAGCCTCTGAAATTCATCTGGAAAACCGCATAACCACGATTAGCCAAAAACTGTACTTCTGGATTAAAACGCCACTCATCACGCGCCCAAGGGCCACCATGGGGATTGACAATCACTGGTAAATTTTTAGGTGCTACGCCTTTTGGCAGGGTGAGATAACCGTTGATAGTAAGTCCATCCCGAGCCTGATAAGAAATCGGTTTCATATCCGCTAACTCAGCTTCTGGCAGCCAAGGGGAAATATCTGCAATAAAGTCCAGCTTGTCATCCGCTTTGCTGTACAGATAGCGCTTGCCGCGCGATTTATCATTAAAAGTCGCAACAATATATTTGTCTTCTGCTTTATTGGTAGAAGTAAACGCAATTTCGTAACCGGGCAATTTTTTCTCCACGGCTTTAAACATGTTTTCCGCTTCCTTGTCTAGAAACTGTCGTTGGCCTTTCCATGTAGTGTAGTTAGCTACCGTGAGGACCTTGCGCTTGCGTGAATAATTCACGCTGCCCATGTCTACTTCCGGATGCTCGGCAATCAGCTTTCCTTCTTTTACCGTAAGCGGATCAAACTCAAAAATGGCCGTTTTATCGCGACCCCGATTAGATTGAACAATCAGGCGTTTGTTATCAAAGGTAAAAAGAATCGGCTCTACCTGTTCCTTAAAATTAGTGGTAAGAATGGGTTTAAACGCTTCCTCTTCCTTTTCACGGTACAGAAGTGTGGTATTAACTCCGTCAGTAGTGCCGGCAATCCGCAACTTACCTTCATGATCCGTCATCCAACTCGTAATATTCCCGGGATTTTGTGCAATAAGTTTTTGTTCGCCCGTCTTTACATCGGTACGAAACACATCAAATACCTTGGAATCGCGCTTATTGTGAGAAACAATAATATAGTTATCGTGGTCCACTAAAGCATCCACAATCATGGCTCGTACTTTCTCGCCTGGAGTAAGGTCCTTAAGGTCTTCCCCCTTTAGATTCACTGACACCACATGAAAGTTTTCATCACCCCCAAAATCTTTTACATACAAAATCCGATCACCCTTCCAAAAATAGCCGCTAATATCTCGCGCTGTTTCCGAGGTAACACGCCAGGCATCCCCGCCATTTAAGGACTTAACAAATACATTCATACGGCGCTCATACGGTGCCAGCCAAGATAAATATTTTCCATCAGGTGAAATCTGGTGTGCTGATTCCTGGGGATTTTTAAAAAAATCCCGCATCGGGATTTGTTTTGCTTGAGCATATGCGGCTGTAAGCGTGGCCAAACCTAAACCCAAACCAACTGCAATACTCAGCAAACCTGCTGCCCAGCCGTTTCTGATAATTAATCTCATTAAAAGCTCCTGAAAAATTTTTCTTAAACCACAAGCTTAAGAAGTGTAACGAAGTCTTTCCAAAGCACCATTCATTTATGACCAAATGCAGAAAAAGAAGGATGAATTTTTGTGTTGTTCTGCTTTAAGCCCCTTTCCCGTTAAGTCACGGCCTTTTTTGACGATGGCAGGGCCGATACCTCCACATCAGACAACTTAGCTTACTAAGATTTTGATTTAAATCAGTATTGGCGAGGGTTTATGCCTTCAATATTTGAATAATACAGTTTTCAAAGACCTGCCCCTAATGATTGTAGGTTCATCTTGCCGCTATCAATGAGTTTAGGGGCGAAAAACCAAAGGCTTTTGCAAGATTTAATCTCTGCCAATTGGCTCCCAGATTCAAAAATAGTAAACCCAGCTAAGACTTCAGAACAATGAAAAATAAACTCACGACAGTCTCCTTACCTTTCGATAACCGGCAGGATGCAGCACGACAGCTGGCTAAAGCTCTGGAACACTATGCTGGCAAGCACCCTCTTATACTGGCTATCCCCCGCGGAGGAGTAGCGATTGGCCGAATTATTGCTGATGCATTGGCCGGGGAGCTTGATCTTATCTTGGTGCGCAAACTTGGGGCACCCGGGCATGCCGAATTCGCAATCGGCGCCGTCGATGAACAAGGCAAGGTCCTACTATTTCCGGAAAGTATTGAACTCTTACATATCAGTGAACGCTATCTACAAGAAGAGACCGCGCACCAATTAGCATTAATCCGTTCGCGGCGGGCGCGCTATCGCCCTGGCAAAAAGCCGACATCGTTTACCGATCGCATTGTGATCGTGGTAGACGATGGCTTAGCAACCGGCGCTACGATGACAGCCGCGCTTAAGGCAGTAAAAGCAGAACATCCTTCACGACTCATCTGCGCTGTACCCGTTGCGGCAAGCGAAAGCTTAGCAGCGATTGCTGCACATGCTGATGAGATAGTATGTTTGGCAAAACCAGATCCTTTTTTGGCTGTTGGCCGATTTTACCGAGACTTTTCTAACCTCAGCGAAGAAGAAGTCATACAACTCCTGGATCAGGCAGCGGCCTCGCCCCCCGCTTTCATTCTTCCAGAAGACTCTAGATTAATACAGCTGCCCTGTGGACCCCTATTTATCCACGGAGATTTGACCGTGCCAAAACCAGCTCGTGGACTTGTGCTATTTGCCCATGGCAGTGGTAGTAGTCGGCATAGCCCACGCAATCGCATCGTGGCCTCTGCTTTGAATGCGCTTGGCTTCGCTACCCTTTTGATGGACTTACTCACCGACGAAGAAGATCATCATAGCGTGGCTCGGTTTGATATCCGCCTGCTTACGGAGCGATTGCAGGCCGCTGTTCAGTGGGTATTGCAGGAGCCAGAACTTTCTCGTCTGCCGATTGGGCTTTTCGGGGGCAGTACGGGGGCGGCGGCGGCCTTACAGGTCGCTGCCGCTAGGCCCAAGCAGGTGCGAGCTGTTGTTTCACGCGGAGGGCGTCCCGATATGGCTAGCGCAGAAGTCCTGTTAAAGGTTCAGGCGCCTACCTTGCTTATTGTTGGATCACTGGATACTGAAGTGCTTGAGCTGAATCGTCTTGCAAAAAGCCAAATGCCGGGACTTACAGAGATTAATGTTATTCCCGGCGCCACTCATTTATTTGAAGAAAGTGGCGCCTTAGAACAAGTCTCCCAACATGCAGGCGCCTGGTTTAACCAGTGGTTATGAGTTGAAGCTCTTAAACAACGCCGCTTCTTCCTTACTAGTAAAGTACCCGGGTACGGATTGTTCCTTCAATCCCTTGAATCTTTTCAAGTGCTACTGGGGAACAAGCCGCATCTACATCAATAATAAGATAGCCAATTTCATCATTGGTCATTAAGTTTTGAGCAGCGATATTAACGCGATTTTCAGCAAAGACTCGGTTAATACTGGACAACACCCCCGGTATGTTTTGATGAATATGTAAAAGCCGGTGTTTTCCGGGCCGCATAGGCATACTTACCTCAGGAAAGTTCACTGCAGATACGGTTGCCCCAGCATCTGAATAGCGCACAAATTTATCAGCTACTTCTAAGCCAATATTCGCCTGTGCTTCCAATGTTGAGCCACCAATGTGCGGGGTTAAAATCACGTTATCAAAAGCCCGCAGTGGTGAGACAAATTCTTCCTCATTGCTTTTAGGCTCTTGAGGAAACACATCTATTGCAGCCCCCCCAATATGCTCAGTTTCAAGGGCTGCCGCCAGCGCATCAATATCTACACAGCTGCCTCGCGCCGCATTGATAAATACTGCGCCCTTTTTCATTAAGGCAAATTGGGTAGCTGTCATCATATTGCGAGTAGAGGGCAGCTCAGGCACATGCAGACTTACCACATCGGCCGCGGCTAGCAGCTCTTCCAGACTCGGCAACTGGCGTGCATTACCCAAAGGAAGTTTGCTTACCACATCATAATAAACGACCTGCATACCCAAGGACTCTGCCAGTACGGACAATTGGGAGCCAATATTGCCATAGCCCACAATACCCAAGGTTTTACCGCGAGTCTCCCAAGACCCTTCTGCTGATTTACTCCATCCACCCCGATGTACCAAAGCATTTTTTTCGGGAATGCCGCGCAAAAGCAAAATAAGCTGACCCAAAACCAGTTCAGCTACAGAACGCGTGTTGGAGTAGGGAGCATTAAAGACGGGAATGCCTTTGCGCATAGCCGCCTGCACATCCACCTGATTCGTTCCAATACAAAAACAACCAATCGCTACCAATTTGTTAGCCGCATTTAGTACAGCCGAAGTCACTTGGGTGCGAGAACGAATTCCTAAAAAATGTATGTCACGCACTTTTTCGATCAAGGCAGCTTCATCTAGCGCGCTCTTTAAATATTCAATGTTGCTGTAACCCTGTGAGTTAAGCACATTTAGAGCGTTTTGATGCATGCCTTCCAACATAAGAAAACGGATTTTTGATTTTTCTAGTGAGAGCGGGTTCATAAGGCTAATTATTAAAATTTAATTGTAAAGATTAGCATGTTCTAATAAGTGTAGAAGACGCTTAAGTTATAAGGTAAAGCAAAAGCTGCTCAGAACCCTCTGTTCAGAATCTCTTTTCCTTCCTCATGGTAATTTCTTTCTACTTGACGTAAACTGACTGCGTCTCCAAGGGGCGCTGCAGCCGGCAATCTTACCGGTCAGGCTTGGGACCCTTCCTTTTAAACGGCGCTCGTTGACCTGCAACTTTGCTTGGAGGTAACGAGCCGGATCTATTAAGTTTTCTTGCTCTACACCACCCCCCTTGCTCTGTTGCCTCAACCCTGAGGAATCTAACCATGAATGCTTTAACCGATATTCCTAAGGTTGCAGATTTTTCTGTGGCCGATCTTTCATTAGCCGATTGGGGCCGTAAAGAAATTCGTATTGCCGAAACCGAAATGCCCGGTCTAATGGCAATCCGTGAGGAATTTGCTAAAACCAAGCCTCTTAAAGGCGCACGTATTGCCGGCAGTCTGCATATGACCATTCAGACAGCTGTACTTATCGAAACCTTGCAAGCCCTAGGTGCACAAGTCCGTTGGGCTTCCTGCAATATTTATTCTACGCAGGATAATGCAGCGGCGGCTATTGCAGCACAAGGCACTCCTGTTTTTGCTTATAAGGGAGAATCGCTTAAAGATTATTGGGATTACACGCATCGAATTTTTGAATTTGGTGCTACCGGCAGCGAACATGCGGGGCCCAACATGATCTTAGATGACGGAGGCGATGCCACTCTACTTATGCATTTAGGCACTCGTGCAGAAACCGATTTATCTGTCTTAGATCATCCTCAATCAGAAGAAGAAACCTGTCTGTTTAACGCTATTAAAGAAAAACTTAAACTCGATCCCAGGTTTTACTCCAGCCGCCTGGCAGGCATTATCGGAGTCACTGAAGAGACTACCACTGGCGTACATCGGCTCAAAGAGATGTCAGCTCAAGGTACCTTAAAATTTCGCGCCATTAATGTAAATGATTCAGTCACTAAATCTAAGTTTGATAATTTATATGGATGTCGGGAATCCTTAGTCGATGCTATCAAACGGGCTACTGATGTCATGGTAGCAGGCAAGATTGCCGTTGTAGCAGGCTACGGCGATGTAGGCAAAGGTTCAGCTCAAGCGCTGCTCGCCTTGCGTGCCCAGGTATGGGTGACGGAATGTGATCCCATTTGCGCGCTGCAAGCAGCAATGGAAGGGTATAAAGTGGTTACGATGGAATATGCAGCAGATAAAGCTGATATTTTTGTTACCGCCACCGGCAATAAAAATATTGTCACCCATGCGCATATGCTTAAGATGAAAGACCAAGCCATCGTTTGTAATATTGGTCATTTTGATAATGAAATTGACGTCGCTTCTCTTGAAAAATATCAATGGGAAGAAATTAAACCTCAAGTAGACCACGTTATTTTTCCTGACGGAAAACGCATTATTTTGTTAGCTAAAGGACGTTTGGTTAATCTCGGCTGCGGTACGGGACATCCCAGTTTTGTAATGTCCTCCTCCTTTGCCAATCAAACCATTGCGCAAATTGAAATGTTCACTCACCCCGAGCGTTACACCGCTGGACAAGTCTATGTTTTACCTAAACATCTGGATGAAAAAGTGGCTCGCTTGCATTTAAAAAAGGTGGGCGCTATGTTGACTGAATTAACTCCAGAACAAGCAGCTTATATTGGGGTGGGGGTAAATGGCCCTTATAAATCCGATAGCTATCGGTATTAGTATCCGTAAAGACAGGGGGGCGGGAGGTGATTTGAAACGCCTTCCTCTCCCCCATGAATACGGCTTTACTGTATTTTGCTCAAATTTGATAGTAGGAGGCCTGCAATGCGTTTATTACTCGTATGGCTATTAAATGCACTTGCGCTTTTAGGTGTGGCTTATTTATTGCCGGGTATCCAGATTGCCGGCTTTGCTTCTGCCCTAATTGCCGCTTTAATACTAGGGCTGGTCAATACCATTATTCGGCCCATTCTTGTTGTGCTCACCTTTCCCATCACCGTGGTGACGCTAGGAATCTTTTACCTGGTCATTAATGCCCTGTTATTTTGGGGGGTTAGTAAATTGATGGGAGATGCCTTCGTAATTAACGGTTTTTGGTGGGCTATGCTGGGCACCATCGTGTACTCTGCTATTGCCTGGATATTATCGCTTTTGTTACCTACTCGAGATTAAAGGTTTTATATTTTTATTGGGCAATTCCGAATCTTGTCAAACCAAGAACAGAGTTGCTTTTAACGAAGCTATTCTATGCAATTACCTGCTTTAAGTTTTGAATTTTTCCCGCCTAAGACTGAAGAAGGAAGACTTAAGTTAGCGGCAACCCGCAAGCGATTGCTCGCCGCTAAGCCAGAATATTTTTCGGTCACGTTTGGAGCAGGCGGCTCTACACGGGAAGGGACTTTACAAACCGTGGCCGATATTCATGCCGAAGGGCATACCGTTGCACCCCATATTTCTTGCATAGGTGCCACGCGGGATTCCATCCGGCAATTGCTAGAGACTTATCACAGCTTGGGAATTCGCAAAATAGTTGCGCTGCGAGGCGATCTGCCCAGCGGCTATGGTGCAGGTGGCGAATTTCGCCATGCCATTGAACTAGTGGAATTTATCCGCAATGAATACAACGATTTTTTTGAGATTTGGGTAGCCGCTTACCCTGAATATCACCCGCAAGCCCGCAGCGTACAGGACGACCTTGCGCATTTTGTTGCCAAAATGAAAGCGGGAGCAACGGGCGCTATTACACAGCTGTTCTTTAATTCCGATGCCTATTTTCATTTTGTAAATCAAGTCCAGGCACAGGGGGTGAGCCAACCGATTGTGGCTGGCATCATGCCGATTGAAAACTTCTCCAGCGTTGCCCGATTTTGCGATCGTGACGGTGCAGAAATCCCTCGCTGGATGCGACGCAAGTTTGAGAGCATGGGGGATGACGCCTCTTCCATCCGCAGTTTTGCTACTCAAACGATTGCCGATCTAGTTTCACAATTGGCCAGTGTGGGTGTCCCCGGTATTCATTTTTATACCCTTAATCGTGCAGAACCTACCTTGGAAATACTGCAGGCGCTGGGGCATATCGAAGTGGGCTAACAGTTCTTGTTAAAGCGTATCCCTAATATTTATGCGCTTTTTCAGGGGTTTTTATATGAAAGTCCACATGAATACTAGGGATAATAATATTGTGGAATCTTAATTACTGTAGTGAATAGTCCCAGGCAGCGGGGCAAAACTGCTGTCTTCACTCTACGCTGAGCAGCATGAAAACCCGTCAGGTGTGTACACATTACTAGAAGTTCTAAGATTGAAAGTGGGGGATATAAAATGGGAATGCAGAAAAAGTGCAACCTCCCGACTAAAGTCTGTGCAAAATGTAAGCTGCCCTTTACCTGGCGTAAAAAGTGGGAGCGAGTATGGGAAGAAGTTAA
Organism: Burkholderiaceae bacterium; assembly: GCA_019695155.1. GTDB lineage: Bacteria > Pseudomonadota > Gammaproteobacteria > Burkholderiales > Burkholderiaceae_C > Piscinibacterium. The sequence goes on from JAIBAO010000063.1 coordinate 47,633, forward strand.
ATATTGTTCTGAACGTTGCCGTACCGCCAAAGTTTAATTAAAGAAATAATCATGCAGTCCTTTCCTGGTGGGTTTCAGGCTTTGATTATCGGCTCTTCCGGCAGTATTGGCTCTGCATTTTTAGACTTGTTGCGGCTTCACCCGGATTGTGCAAAAGTGATTGGCCTTCATCGTCATTCTCAACCTGCTATTAATTTCGAGAATGAAGAGAGTATTGGGCAAGCAGCCTCTAATCTTTCTAAGCAAGGGCCGTTTCATTTAATCATAAACGCCGCAGGTATATTGCATACCCCTCATTTCACCCCCGAGAAAAAACTGTCTAATCTTAATTATGCCCAGATAGAAAAAACCTTTCGCGTCAATGCTTTCGGGCCTGCCTTAATACTTAATTATTTTTCAAAGCTGCTGCATCCTGCAAAAGGCGTAATGGTCATGCTTTCTGCCAAAGTGGGTAGTATTGAAGATAACCGGTTGGGAGGGTGGTATAGCTACCGAGCCTCCAAAGCAGCCTTAAACATGTTTCTGAAAACGGCTGCTATTGAACTTCAAAGAATACAGCCTAACACCACCGTTATTGCGTTGCATCCTGGTACCGTAAATTCCAATTTATCAAAACCATTTCGAGGAGAGCAAATAGGAAGAGCGCCTGTAGAAGCCGTCCGTGAGATGTGGCAAGTGATCGAGGGTTTGCAGCCGCAAGATACCGGAAAGTTTTACTCTTATAATGGCCAAGTGTTGCCTTGGTAATTCGGCACACCTCTTCTCACAGAGGTAAAAGCACAGCACATAAAGTGATAAGGTAAAAATCTAAAGGAAATTTACACGTTTCCATCAACACCGCGACAGGTATACACGGCTTTGAAGAAAATAAAAAATGAAACTTGTGATCCGGTCTATTAGCACATGGGATGCACCAAACCTACGAGTATGGTTTCCCGAAGACGACTTATGTTTTGCCGACACGGTGACTTTAAGTATTGGGCCTCATCCTGGAAATAAAACAGATTCTTTTTACCTTCGCGTCGCTACCCCGGCAGGTTTAGCAAAAATGCAACCCGTCGATGGCATTGTGGCTGTAGGACCCGTACTAATTTTGGCTCGTTATGATTTCGATATTTTGTGGAACTGGGTAAGTCACGTAGTAAAAAAATCTGAGGCTGCCACTTGGTTGGAGTGCGTTGAAAATCTGAAGCGTTTTTTGTTTGGGAATACGACAACTACAACGAAGATAAGTACATAAAAAGCAACGCTACAAAAATCCTATAGAGAGTAAACTGACGGATGTCACTGGGGAGTAGTCGCCCTGCATAAAGGCAGGGGCATATGTCAACATGCTTGACCTTTGGGTCATGGCATAGGCGGTTTTCTCTTAAGCTTGGCAAGACCTTTGACTACCCCTGCTCCCCATGGCCGAGGAGTGGGGTAGTCATCGAGAGCAGCCGGCCATGGAGATTTTTCTTGGAAGCTTTTCTCATTTCAACAGGTATTGTGGCGCTGGCAGAAATAGGGGATAAAACTCAACTGCTCGCTTTTATTCTTGCCGCAAGATTTCGTAAACCTTCTCCCATCATGCTAGGGATTTTGCTAGCTACTGTCGTTAATCATGCAGTAGCAGCGTTCTTAGGTAGCTGGATGAGCTCTTTGCTTAGTCCTATGGTTTTGCGATGGACATTGGGAATTTCTTTTTTGGCGATGGCCGTTTGGATATTGATTCCGGATCGACTCAATGAGAACGAAACCAGACTGGAAACCCGAGGCATTTTGGGTATTTTCGGGATTTTTAGCACGACGTTCCTGGCTTTTTTTCTTGCAGAAATAGGAGATAAGACCCAGATCGCTACTGTGGCATTAGCGGCCCAATATCAAGCATTCCTGGCCGTAATAGCAGGCACGACGCTGGGAATGATGATTGCGAATGTGCCCGCCGTGTTGCTTGGCAATAAGATTACCCGCTACCTGCCAGTGCGTTTGGTTCACACGATTGCGGCTGTTATTTTTGCTGTACTTGGTATTCTTACATTGATGGGTGCAGGCGCAAGATTAGGGTTTTAGAAGAAGCTTTGAAAGGCAAGCATTTTCTTACTCGCCCTGTTTTAACTAAAACCTTTTACACATCAATATTGCTCGCATACATCGCATTGGTTTCAATAAAGGTACGACGCGGATCAACTTCGTCTCCCATCAGGGTAGTAAAGATAGCGTCGGCGTTAATGGTGTCTTCTATTTGTACTTTGAGTAAACGACGAACTTGCGGATCCATGGTTGTTTCCCATAACTGCTCAGGGTTCATTTCGCCTAGCCCTTTATAACGCTGTTTGCTAATACCCCGTTCAGCTTCGCTTAAAAGCCATTTCATCGCTTGGCGAAAATCCTGAATCGACTGTTCCCGCGCTTTCTCACCTTCTCCCCGACGAACCAGTGCTCCAGAATCAGGACCTTTCCTAACTAGACCGCGAAAGGTTTTAGCCGCATGGGCCAAAATGCCATAATCGGCTCCATGAACAAAATCATGATCAATAATACTGATCCGCGTATTGCCATGATACTGTCTGCTTATTGCCAAACGCCAACGTTCGGTTTTTTCATCTAACTGTGCGTGGACACTCAGGCCTTTATCATCATTGAGGGCTTGAGTTAAAGCCGTTGCAGAAGCTTGTGCAGCAGCTTGATCATCCAAGTTGAGCTCCACCCCTTCAGCAATAGCTTGCAAGGCACGTTCATCAATGATGCGGCTGAGTCTGGTAAGAACGGCCTCAGCCAGCGCATTTTGACGTGCCAGTTCACTTAAGGCTTCACCAGCAATAGGCTTAGCTCCTGCATAAGGAATGAGTTGGGCCTCTTTAAGGGCCAATTGCAACATATAAGCCGCTTCTTCAGCATCATCTTTTAGATAACGTTCTTCTTTGCCGTGTTTAACCTTGTATAAAGGCGGTTGGGCAATATAAACATGCCCACGCTCAACTAGAGGACTCATCTGACGATAAAGCAGTGTTAATAATAATGTGCGAATATGAGCGCCATCTACATCCGCATCCGTCATAATAATAATGCGGTGATAACGCAGTTTATCCACATTAAAATCAGGGCCGATACTAGTACCTAAGGCCGTAATCAGAGTAGTAATTTGCTCAGAAGTAATCAGCTTATCGAAACGTGCCTTTTCAACATTCAGCACTTTTCCCCGTAGCGGCAAAATGGCTTGAAACTTGCGATCACGTCCTTGTTTGGCAGAACCTCCTGCAGAATCTCCTTCTACTATATATATTTCACATAAGGCGGGATCCCGTTCTTGGCAATCCGCTAACTTACCGGGCAAGCCTCCCCCTTCTAAAATACCTTTTCGGCGCGTCATATCGCGTGCTTTGCGAGCAGCTTCTCTTGCCCGGGCAGCTTCAACAATTTTTCCGCAAATAATTTTGGCGTCCCCCGGTCTTTCTTGTAAAAAATCGGTGAGGGCTTTCGCAACAATTTCTTCTACCGGTAGGCGCACTTCACTACTTACCAGCTTTTCTTTAGTCTGGCTGCTAAATTTGGGTTCCGGCACTTTAACGGAGAGCACGCAAGTTAATCCTTCCCGCATGTCATCGCCACTGGTTTCAACCTTTGCTTTTTTAGCAAAATCATTTTCTTCAATATATTTGTTAATAACCCGCGTCATGGCAGCCCGCAAACCCGTCAGATGCGTGCCTCCATCCCGCTGTGGGATGTTATTGGTATAACAAAGCACTTGTTCGGTATAGCCATCATTCCATTGCATAGCTACATCCACCCCAATGGTCAAACCCGGCTGACCATTGGTACTTTCCAGGGTTTTTGCCCCAGAAGCAGAAAAACAAGTAGGGTGCAATACGGTTTTATTTTTATTGATGTATTCCACAAAACCCCGCACACCTCCTGCAAAAGCAAAATCCTCTTCTTTACCGTCACGCTGATCGCTAAGCCGGATATGCACACCATTGTTTAAAAAACTCAGCTCGCGAATACGCTTAGCCAAAACATCATAATGAAAATTAATATCGGTAAATATTTCAGAATCAGGTAAAAAGTGGACTTCTGTACCGCGTTTGTCGGAATCTCCGACAATCCGCATGGGACTTACCTCAACACCGTCAACCCTTTCAATAAGGCGGTTTTGTACAACACCTTTTGAAAACTCTAGTTCGTGAACTTTTCCTTCACGACGTACTGTTAATCGCAAATAGCTAGACAAAGCATTTACACAGCTTACCCCCACTCCATGCAAGCCACCAGACACCTTGTAGCTGTTCTGATTAAACTTTCCCCCCGCATGCAACTCAGTCAATGCAATTTCAGCGGCTGAACGCTTGGGTTCATGCTTATCATCCATTTTGATACCGGTAGGGATGCCCCGACCATTATCGATAACAGAAATAGAACCATCAGAGTGAATAGTGACGGTAATTTCAGTGCAATACCCTGCCAAAGCTTCATCAATGGAATTGTCTAATACCTCAAACAGTAAATGATGTAAGCCCGTACCATCAGAAGTATCGCCAATATACATTCCTGGTCTTTTACGGACCGCTTCTAGCCCTTCAAGAATCTGAATCGCGCTAGCACCGTAGTCTGTAGCGGCCCCATTTTGTTCACTAACAGCATGGTCCTGTAAGTATTCACTGTCTGCTTCAGAAGCGGCATTTCCTGGAGGATTAGCAGGGTTTTGTAGCTTAGGGTTTTCTAAATTTTTATCACTCATCATTAAGCACCTCATAGGGTGTCTTTAGTTTAAATTGTCCGAAAAAATGCCAGAATAACGCGGACGTAATAAGCGAATTTTGAGGCTGGCTTAATGCCTTTTTAGCTTTTTAATAAGGGATGATGGAATTTAGCTATTAACTAAATCCGCATAGGCATAACTACATATTTAAAATCAGTATTTTCTGGCAGAGTTAAAAGTACTGAGGTATTGGGATCGCTCAGTGCAAGCTGGACATTTTGGGTTTTAAGATTAGCCAGCACATCCAGTAAATAACTGACATTAAACCCAATATCCAAAGGCTCATGAGACCACTCAACTTCTAACTCCTCATTGGCTTCTTCTTGATCAGCATTAGTAGAGCTGATTTTTAAAGTTCCTGCTTCAATTGCCCAGCGCACCCCCTTGAATTTATCACTAGTCAAAATAGCTACACGTTGCAGGGCACTTTGAAGTAACGCTCTATCCAGAGAAAAAATCTTGGAATGGCCTTGAGGGATGACACGGTTGTAATCAGGAAACTTGCCTTCTATCAGTTTACTAATTAGTTCGATAGAGGAAAAATTAAATTTTATCTGATTGCTAGCTATAGAAATTTGAACTGCTTCTTCATTTTCTTCTAACAGACGCATCAACTCTAAAATGGTTTTACGGGGAATAATAACTTCTTGTTTAGGTAAATCGCTTTGAACAGTAGCTTGACAAAAAGCGAGTCTATGCCCGTCTGTAGCCACCGCCCGGACATACTGACCTTCGGTTACAAACAATAAGCCATTCAGATAGTAACGAATATCTTGTTGTGCCATGGAAAAATAAACCATGGACAATAAATGTTTAAGTGATTTTTGTGTGAGTGAAAACTGAGCAGCCCAGGTTTCTGGCTGAGCTACGGTAGGAAAATCCGCAGCTTCTAAAGTAGCTAATTGAAAACGGCTTTTTCCGGATTGCAGCGTTAGTTTTTTGTTAGTATGAGAAAGACTCACCTCTCCGGATTCGGGTAAGGCCCGAAGAATATCGAGTAATTTGCGAGCAGCAACTGTAATCGCTACCTCTTCAGGGCCTGCAGCAAAATTACCATGAGTCGTAATTTGAATCTCAATATCTGTAGCTAAAAACGAAATCTCATTACCCGTTTTACGCATGAGTAAATTTGCCAATATGGGCAAAGTATGACGACGTTCCACAATCCCTGAAACTGTGGCCAGTGGTTTAAGCAAGGCGTCTCGAGGCGCTTTGACGATTTGCATAATCATTTTCCTTATATTGGATAATAATAGATAAAGTCGCTATTTTCTTGTGGGTATCTTTAAAAAGACTTTAAAATCAATAACTTAGTAGTAAAAAATCTTGTGTATAAGAGAAAATACCGACTAGTTAACATTGTGAATAAGTTAAATTAAATTTAAAAATATAAGGGTTATTCACAAGTTCTTAAAACAAAATACATACTTTATTCACAATTAAATCTAATGTATAAAAACCTTTAACTTTTTAAAGTTTGCTCTAAAACATGCAATGTATGGTTTAGGAGTGTATCGCGGTTACGTTCGCCACTTATTTTTCGGACTGCATGTAATACGGTGGTATGGTCACGCCCGCCGAATAGCTCACCGATTTCAGGCAAACTTTTTTGAGTGAGTTCTTTAGCAAGATACATAGCTACTTGACGAGGTACAGCAATATTGGCTGGACGGCGCTTGGAATACATATCTGCTACCTTGATTTTGTAATAGTCTGCTACCGTTTTTTGAATCGTTTCAATAGAAATCTGTCCTCTTGACACCTGTAAAAGATCGCGTAAAGCATCTTTTGCAACTTCCAAGGAAATACTGCGCTGATGAAAATCCGCGTAAGCTATGATTTTACGTAGAGCTCCCTCAAGTTCACGTACATTACTGCGCAAGTGCTTTGCAACAAAAAAAGCCACCTCATCCGATAAATTTTTGCCCAGTTCTTCTGCTTTCTTTAACAGAATGGCTACGCGCATTTCTAGTTCGGGAGGCTCAATCGCAACCGTTAAACCCGCATCAAAGCGGCTTTTAAGTCTGTCGTCAATATCCGCAAGTTCTTTGGGATAAGTATCACTTGTAATAATAATTTGGCTTTTTGCAGCCGTTAGTGCTTCAAATAAATAAAAGAACTCCTCTTGAGTACGTTCTTTCCCAGCAAAAAATTGAATATCATCAATGAGCAATAAGTCAAGATTGTGATAGTAGCGTTTGAAAGCATCAAAATCTTTACGTTGGTAAGCCCTTACAACATCTGCTACGTATTGTTCTGCATGAATATAACGAACCCGAGCATCGTGTTTATGTTCCAGCATGGTATTGCCAATAGCATGAATTAAATGGGTTTTACCCAAACCCGTTCCACCGTAAAAAAACAAAGGGTTATAGGAAGTTCCCGGATTATCAGCCACTTGTATAGCAGCAGCTCGGGCCATTTGATTGGCTTTTCCGGTAACAAAATTATCAAAACGCAAAGCAGGATTAACCTTGCTACGATCCAGGGCTTCTGGTGTACTGTTTGCTAAGGAAGTAGTTGGGCTAGTTCCTTCTAGCTCAGGTTCAAGAGGAAGAGCAGAGGATGGACGATGCTGCGCTTCAGAAACGGCGGCGGCAAGATTAGACGCTAAAGCTGGAGTAAGGATTTCAATACTAACTTCAATAGGAATACCTGTTTGATCATTAGCCCATCGCAGCAGGTCTTTCAAATATTCGTTTCGGAAATGATCTGCTTTGGCTCTATTAGGCGCAGCCAGGACTAGTTTACCGCTTTGTTGATCCTCCGATGTTTCAAAACGCAGCAGATCTAAAGGTTTTATCCAGGCTATAAATTGCTCTTTAGTGAGCTGTTGTTCAAACTGAGTACAACAATCTTTCCAAAATGCGCTCCACTTTTGCTGGGATGGGTTTATTTCTTCCTGAACGTTTTTAGGCGCAACTGCCGCCTTAGAAAGAACGGTAGTTCTGAGAATAGGGATAGTGTTCAAAATATGAGGGCCAGCAAGGGTTGATGATCAATCGTACTTCAATATTTTACCCCTCTCGTGAAAAAGTTATCCACAGAAAAAGGAAAAAATTACCTTGACAAGTCCGCTGTAAATTTGGATGGTTTGCAAATAATTTTTTAGATTTTCCCAGTAAGTTCTGAAGTTTCAAATACCTTATAGCAACGCGTTTTTGCGGTGCTAGCTTTTTCTAGTTGTTCACATACCTTAGCCATTTGGCTAGCTAAACGGTTGAATACTCCCGGCTGCTTATAAGCCGCACTCCATCCCTGTAGTTTTTTGCCCATTCGTTCAAGTGAACGTTGATTACGCTCTTCAAACGTAGTGGGCTTAGCTTCTAGCTCTTTAATAATACTGGTTGCAGATTGCTCAATTCGGGTGATTTGCTCAGGAGCAAGCTCTATCACACTGTTTACATAGCCTGCACCCCATTGGATACGGGTTGCAGGACCTTTAGAAGCTTCCCAGGCTCGCTGCCTCCAGTGCAAAGAAGAGGCGATATCACCTCGCTTTTTAGCATTGCCTGCCAGACCGAGCATGGGGTAGTAAGGGGTGGCAGATTTAGCTAGTTGTGCAGTTAACAAAGCATCGGATTCTTCAAGTAGTCCTGCTTTAGTTAGCACATCGGCAGCATTAGGGATCAGAGCTTCACGTTCATAGGGATTACGAGTTGTTTGATTCGCTTGAGCTATTGTTTCGCGAATTTGTTTAAGCAATTCCGGAGTCAGTGAAAATACTTTAGGGTTTTTTTCAGCTTCAGGAAAGTCAATTTTTGCTAAATCTACTTTGGCAGATAAAGCGCTTATGCGATCGTTTACAGAAAGAGTATTGTCGGCTAATAAACGGTCTAAGGCATTATTCCAGGCGCTACTAAGGGTGGTCCTGCTTGAAGATTTAACAGTAGTGAGTGCGCCTACAATTTCGGAGGTGCTGGAAACAATAACATCAAAATTAGCTCTAGACTGTTCTGCATCTGCAAGTACGCTGCTTAATTGCTGCAGTGCAGTCGTCTTATCTAAAGCATCTGCATCTTTTTTGTTTTCCGCAGCAACCGCTAAAGCGCGCATACGCAGACGTGTTGCTACTTCTGCCAGTTCGGGGGGGCAGGCAGCAGCCAGCTGTTGCAGGGTGCTTGCTAGCCGCTCTTTGTTGATAATTTGGGCTTCATCTACATCCCAGGCATAGTAGGCTAATAAGCGCCAGTCATCTTCACTTAAAGAGTTTTTAGAGGATAAGGCTTCGTTTAAAAGAGTCTTAACGGGACGGGTTGCGTTCATTCCTAACGAGAGAACCTGCATGTATTTGGAGGGATCTACTTCACCTCCAGGCAAGCGGGTAATTTCTGTCCCGTCCGGTTTAAATAAAATCATAGTGGGATAACCTCGCACCTTAAAGCGTGCTCCTAAAGCCTGGGCTCCAGGCTGATCTCCATCTAAATAAACGGGAATAAATGCTTTACTGCGTTCAATAAAATCCTGGCGATTAAAAATCGTAGCCTTCACCTGGTTGCAAGGCGGACACCAAACAGCACCCCAATATAAAAATAGCGGTTTTCCAGAAATTTTGGCTTGGTTAAACACAGTCTCTATATTGCCCTGTTCAAAATATTGCCAGGCAATTGCATTATTGTGTTTGGTCTGAAGAGGTTTGGAACTGACAGAAGCTTTAGTTTTATCTGGAAGGCTTGCAGCAGAAGCTTGCGGGATAAAACTAAAGATTGGAATATTGTTGTGAACGGCTGATGACGCTATAGCCAGTAAAATTAGTAGGCTGATTACTAAGGTCTTCATGGTTTTAAAATCTCAACTATAAAAGGAAAAATTTTCACTTAGCATGCAAACCCACTACTAATTATTTGCAATACTTAAGCTATGGCGGGTATTTATTGCTGCAAATATGCAGAAACTCTTAAGGTGTTTACAGTAGTATTTATAAGGCATTTAGAGCTGTTACAGGGGAAAAAGCTTATAAAATAAGCAAATTAGAAAGAAATTTTCGTTGTTGGGCGATTTTAAAAAAATAGCAAAACCCCTATTTCCTCACAAAATCATAAAGTGAAGTGTATTTGGAGTCCTGAAAATGCATAGAATTCATTGGATACTACTCTGCTTGTTGCTGTCTGCTTGCGCGAGCTTGAGAGGACCTCAAACCATCACTCTTTCTCAACAGCAACTGAATGCTTCTTTAGAGCAGCGTTTAAATAAATCCCTTACTTTTTTAAGCTTGTTTGACATAGCATTGACTAACCCCAATGTTACTTTGGATCCTGCCAATAAGCGTGTCGTGACTCAGCTTGATGCCGCGATGCGTAACCCTTTTTCAGGCAATCACTTAAACGGTAAAGCCATTGTTAGTGGAAGGCTGGAAATAGATGCAGCGACGCAAACTATTCGCTTGCGAGATCCTAAAACCGAAGAATTTGCTCTTGAAGGCTTGCCTCCACAGTATGCGGCGCAGGTCAATGCTGTGGGCCAGATGATTGCGGCAGATTTTTTAAAAGAATTAACTCTTTACCAAATCAAGCCAGAAGAACTTACTGTTCATAATATCAAATATCAGCCAAACACAATTGAAGTAAAGACAGGACAATTGTTAATTACGCTTAAACCACAATAAGGAAAAATATTGTTGAATTAAGCTAAAGGAGCCTGATTGGATACCTTATTGCTGATGAAAGCTGCACTCATGGGTGTAGTTGAAGGCTTGACAGAGTTTTTACCGATTTCTAGTACGGGGCATCTTATTTTAGTAGGTAGCCTTTTGAATTTTCATGATGAAAAAGCCAAGGTATTTGATATTGCTATTCAAAGTGGTGCAATCCTGGCCGTAATAGTGTATTACTGGCAGCGTATCTGGGGTACTGTAGCGGGGATTGCTAGCGTCCAACAATCCCAGCGTTTTGCCCTAAACGTGGTGATTGGCTTTTTACCCGCAGGGTTGATTGGTTATTTTGCCTACAGTCTGGTCAGCAAAGCGCTTTTTAATGCCTATGTTGTGGCTACCACTTTTATTCTAGGGGGCCTCATTATCTTGTGGGTAGAAAGACGTCAAGCACGTAACCCCAGTGTAGTGCGGGTTCACAGCATTGATGAAATGACGCAGTTAGACGCGCTTAAAGTGGGTCTAGTGCAGTGCTTTGCAATGTTTCCAGGAACAAGCCGCTCGGGCGCTACCATTATTGGGGGCATGTTGTTGGGTTTGTCTCGTACCGCAGCAACAGAATTCAGTTTTTTTTTGGCGATACCTACTTTGGTAGGGGCAACGGTATTAGCGCTATATAAACAAAGTGGATTGCTACGGTTTACGGATTTACCGATTTTTTCAGTAGGGTTTTTATTCGCTTTTGCCTCAGCCCTGTTCGTGGTGCACTGGTTAATTCGATACGTTTCCACACACACTTTTGTTGTATTTGCCTGGTATAGGATTATTTTTGGTTTGATTGTCTTGTTGACCGCATGGAGTGGCCTTGTGGAATGGAAAAGTTAAGCCTTTGAAGAATCTGCAAAGCCTAGAGTATCAAGAACAACAATTCCCAGTTTTACAGACGAAGCGTTTGACTTTATTACTTGCTTCCCCTGGGCATGCAAAGAGTGCGGTAGATTTTGTAAGGCGCAATAAGGTTCATTTAGCAGCGTGGGAGCCTTTAACTCCACCAGGCTTTTATGAACGGGATTACTGGGAAAAGTTAGGCCGGTCTGCGCAAAATGATTTTTTGGCTGGGGTAGGGCTTCGGCTAAATCTATTTATACCTGCTAATGATCCAATACTAATTGGGCGAATCAATTTCTCGCAAATTGCCCGAGAGCCTTTTCAGTCTTGCATGCTAGGCTATGCGATAGATGCTCAATATCAAGGCAAAGGCTTAATGCATGAGGGGCTAACAGCGGCGATTGACTATATGTTTACGGTGCAAAAACTGCACAGAATACAAGCCAACTATTTACCAGAAAATAAACGTAGCGCAGCGGTTTTAAAGCACCTGGACTTTAAAACAGAAGGCTTGGCCCAGCAATATCTTTTTATTAATGGACGCTGGCGCGACCATATTTTATCAGCACGGCTTAACCCCTTGTTTGCGGCAGATATACCCCGATTGGGCTGAAAGAGGTGTTTCGGATAAACACAGCAAGTTTCTAATCTAAATCTTTATTTGACGGCCCCTAGATTAAAACGCTAAATTATTGACTGACCAGTCAGTAATTAAGGGCTATAAGAATAGTGGTAATTTCAAAATCTCCCAGGGTATTTATTGCAGGTGATGAGGATACGCCGCGTTGGCGACGGCGCAAACAGGCTCGTCCACAAGAAATTGTTCAGGCTGCGCTGGATCTTTTTGTTGAAAAAGGTTATGCCGCGACACGAGCAGAAGAAGTAGCACTACGTGCAGGGGTGTCAAAGGGCACGGTATATCTTTATTTTGCGAATAAACAAGAGCTTTTTGAAGCCGTGGTTTGTGAAAGCTTGCTGCCTATATTGGCCGAGGCTAACGATTTGCTAGATCATTTCATCGGTAATAGTTTTGATCTTCTGGAGCAGCTTTTGTGGCGCTGGTGGGAGCGAGTAGGTCCTACCAAGCTTTCTGGAATTATGAAACTGGTAATGGCAGAGGCGGGAAACTTTCCTGAAATTGCACGTTTTTATCACAATATTTTTATTAAGCCGGCTGAACAATTAATGATCAGACTGCTACAACGAGGAATAATGCGGGGGGAGTTCCGAAAGATTGATCCGCAACAGATGGTTCATGTGATGACAGCACCGATGGTGATGTTGTTTGTGTGGCAGAACTCTTTTGGCCGCTGTAGCGGGGTAAAAAATATTGACCCGAAGAAACATGTTTCCACCACTATTGATTTACTCAAACATGGCTTAGCTGCTTCAACATTACTAGTTACATCTCATACTTCTCGTTTACCTAAAACCGAGAAAGCTGCAATCAAAAAACAGCTTAGATCAAAGGTCTCCAAATGAAAAAATTATTTATCAGTATCTTAGTGTTTATATTGCTGCCAGGGGGAGTTTATTTATTCAGAAAAAAGCAAACCGTGCAAGCTTCAGCGCCCCCTGGTAGCCAGGCTGTAAGCAGTAAAACCCCGCAATTTATCGATTTACTTGAAAGTGATATCAGTACCGCACAAAAACAACTCCTGACCCAAACCTTACCGGTCAATGGAACGGTTAAAGCGACTGAATCAACCACAGTCAAGGCAAAAGTTTCTGGCGATATTAAGCATGTTTTTGTTAAAGAGGGGGAGGCTGTTAAAGCAGGTCAAGCACTTGCGCAGATTGATACTACCGAGCTGGACTCTCGGGTGGCAGAGCGCGAGGCTAATTTAAAACAAGCCTTAGCGCAACTGGCGATAGCGGAGAGGTCGTTAAATAATAACAAGGCACTGGTCGAAAAAGGTTTTATCAGCACGAGTGCGCTAGAAACCTCACAAGACACATTAAATGCTAATCGAGCACAAGTTAATGCAATTCAACAGCAGCTGGTTCAGGCGCGCAAAACCCTAAAAGACGCGACGGTGAGCTCTCCATTAAATGGTGTGGTTACTGAAAAATTAGTATCTACCGGTGATAAAGCTAGCTTAGACATGAAATTATTTACAGTCATTCAGCCTAATTCTCTTGAGTTTGAAGCGGCTTTAAACCCGCAGGACGCAGCTAGGCTTGAGCCTGGCACACCAATTCAATTATCAGCCCCCGGTGTTCAGCCAGTTAACTCCACGATTAACCGCATTAATGCCGCTGTTAACAGCGTCTCTCGCACCGTCAGCATTTATGCGGCGGTGCCAGCAGGCAGTAGCTTTAAAAGTGGGCAATTTGCTGGCGGCCTAATCCGTCTGGCCCGTAAAGCGGAAGCGATAGTCGTTCCGATGGATGCCTTGCGAGATGAAGGAGGGCGACAGGTCCTGTATGTGTTAAGTAAGGGTAGCCAGGGTGAAGTGTTGCAGCTTCAAGCGGTGAAGCCGGGGATACGAGGTGAGCTTTCTGATGGGCAAATAGCAGTAGAAGTAACCGGTGTTGAATCAGGCGTACGGCTTATTGGCAAGAATTTGGGCCCTTTGCGTACGGGAGTTCCTGTGCGCATTAATGCCGCTTCATCCTCTAAAACTGTCCAGTAAAGCGAGTCTACCTTATGTGGTTTACACGGATTTCTATCAAAAACCCCGTACTGGCGACGATGATGATGCTGGCTTTCGTTGTACTCGGGGTGTTTGCTTACCAGCGCTTACAAGTAGATCAGTTTCCTGATATCAATTTTCCCGTGGTCGTTGTTCAGACCGAATACCCGGGCGCCTCACCTGAGGTGGTGGAGGTCGATGTTTCACGCAAGGTAGAAGAGGCGGTAAACACCATTGCGGGCATCAGTCAGCTCAATTCGCGCAGCTATGAAGGTGTCAGCGTGGTCATCATTCAGTTTGAGCTGTACATCGATCCGGCCAAGGCAGCTCAAGATGTACGGGAAAAAGTAGCTTTGCTTAAACCACTGTTTCGAAAAGAAGTAAAAGAGCCGCGCATTAGCCGGTTTGACCCAGCAGACCGCCCGGTAATTTCTTTATCATTAAGGGCCCCCAGCAAATCCGTTCGTGAGTTAACAACACTGGCAGATCAAATTATTAAAAAGCGGATAGAAAACGCCAAAGGGGTAGGACAGGTCAATATTGTGGGAGGAGTTAAACGGGAAATTCAGATATTACTGCGTCCTGCGGATATGGAAGCCTATGCGGTCAGCGTTGATGCAGTGATGACCACATTGCGCAATGAAAACCAAGAGCTTCCGGCCGGTAGTTTACGGAGTCTGCAAGGTGAAAAAGTGCTGCAAATTACCGGCAGAATTGGACAGGCGGAGCAATTTAATAATTTGATCGTGGCGCGCCGTAATGGGCAGCCCGTATACCTGCGCGATATTGCAACTGTGGTAGATGGTCAGGAAGAGCAGGAAAGTCTGGCGCTTATTAACGGGCAACGTACGATTGCGCTAGATATCTTAAAAGCGCAAGGTCAAAACACTATTGAAGTGGTAGATGCTGTTAAGTCTGTAGTTGAAACACTCAAAAAAGAGTTACCGGATATTGAAATTACAGTCGCTAAAGATGGGGGGAAATCTATCCGTGTGGGTGTAGAAAACGTCAAAAGAACCTTGTTTGAAGGCGCTGCCCTGACTATCCTTATAGTTTTTTTATTTCTTAATTCCTGGCGTTCCACAGTGATTACTGGCTTAACATTGCCGGTTGCGCTTATCGGTACTTTTCTTTTTATGTACTGGTTTGGCTTTACGATCAATATGATCACCTTAATGGCTTTGAGTTTGTCAGTGGGTTTGTTGATTGATGATGCGATTGTGGTGCGAGAAAATATTGTCCGGCATGCCGCCATGGGTAAAGATCCTCGTACCGCGGCTCTGGATGGTACCAAGGAAATTGGATTAGCTGTTCTTGCGACGACTTCGGCAATTGTGGCTGTGTTTATTCCCATCGGTTTTATGGGTGGAATCATTGGTCGCTTCTTTCATCAGTTTGGAATCACAATTGCTGCGGCCGTGTTGATTTCAATGTTCGTGAGCTTTACCCTGGATCCGATGCTCTCCAGTGTGTGGCATGATCCAGATGCTCATGGGAATTCTGAGCGCAAGCGAGGCCCTATTGGCCAATTGTTGCATCAGTTTGAACGACTCACCCAAGCCATTTCACGAACCTATCAATATTGTCTTGCGTGGTCCTTAAAACATCGTATAAGCACACTTTCAATTGCAGCATTCCTGTTTTTTGGCAGTTTCCCCGTCATTAAATTTTTGGGTAGTGAGTTTGTACCTCAGGCAGATTATTCAGAGACCTCTGTACAGTTTTATACGCCAGTGGGTTCTTCACTGGAATTTACTGAAACCAAACTCAAGCAGGTAGATGCGATTGTCCGTGAATTGCCAGAAGTTATCTATACCTACAGTACCATTAATACGGGCAATGCTTTAGGGAAAAACTATGCAAGCCTCTATATCAAACTAAAAGATCGGAAAGATCGAGTCCGCAGTCAAAAGCAGCTTACGCAGCCATTGCGTGAGCGATTAAACCAGATAGCTGGCATAACGGTAACTAACGTTGGGACATTGGATGCTGTGGGAGGAGAAAAAACCATCTCTTTTTCAGTTTTAGGTAATGACCAGAAAGTAATCCAGAAACTGGCCGATGAAGTTGTAAGGCGAATCCAGACCATTCCCGGCCTGGTAGATCTGGATACTTCTAGCAAAGCAGCCAAGCCCCAACTGTCTGTTCAGATTCGGCGAGAAGAGGCCAGCGATCTGGGGGTAGGCGTTGCACAACTGGCCGCAACGCTGCGTCCTTTAATTGCCGGCGAAGCAGTGAGTACTTGGCGAGCACCGGATGATGAAAATTATGATATCAAGGTGCAATTATTTTCCAAGGAAAGGGATACCGTTGAAGATTTATCCAAGCTTTCGATTGCAGCTGGGCAGAATGCAGACGCAAGCAGTAGGCTGGTCAAGCTTTCTCAGCTAGCGGATATTAAAGAGTCTTTTTCTGCTAATCAGATTAACCGTAAGGATTTGCAACGTGAAATTAATATCAATGCAAATGTCTTTGGCCGTTCTTCTGGGGAAGTTTCTGCAGATATTAAAAACCAATTAGAACAGATAGATTGGCCTCCTGGTTATCGTTACAGCATAGGAGGCTCAGCAAAAAATATGACGGAGTCTTTTTCTTATGCGCTGACGGCCTTGGCTTTAGCTATTATCTTTATTTATATGATTCTTGCTAGTCAGTTTTCCAGTTTCTTGCAGCCTATTGCAATCATGAGTTCTTTACCCTTAACTTTAATTGGCGTAGTTCTGGCTTTATTAAGCTTTGGCTCCACGATGAGTATGTTTTCAATAATTGGTTTTATTTTATTGATGGGGCTGGTGACAAAAAACGCGATTTTATTAGTAGATTTTATTAACCATTCTCGCCAGTTAGGTATGCAGCGGCAGCAAGCCATTCTTGAAGCAGCACGGGTCAGGTTACGTCCGATTTTGATGACGACACTAGCAATGGTATTTGGCATGTTGCCGCTGGCCTTGGGCTTAGGAGAAGGCTCTGAGCAGCGTGCTCCCATGGGGCAAGCGGTGATTGGTGGCACTATTACTTCGTCTGTATTAACGCTTGTAGTTGTGCCTGTGATTTATACCTATTTGGATGATATGGCAGCTTGGTTTAAGAGCAAGTTTTTTCACACACAAAATTTTGCTAACTCACCAATAGTTAATGAAGAAAAGCGTTAAACCCTCACTTCCATACCAAGCCTTTTTGTGCGATGGATTGCGTCTGCGGCTTAGCGTCGCTTTAGCTTTCTAGCTGTCTACGCCCATGCAGCGACAATTATTAAGAATGCCTTGGATAATCTGGGTTTCAATCAGCTTGTTAATATGGTGAACTTACATACGTAAAGACTTTTCATGCCTTTAGGATACAGTTAAACCCCTAATTTTTACCTTTTGTCACAATTTAGATGCGGATAGATACCACTATCGGCATCATGTTTTCAAAAACAAGATTACGATGATTATTCCAATGAATATTGAGCAAGCCCGCTCGAACATGATCGAGCAACAAATTCGCCCCTGGGAGGTGCTTGATTCAAGCACGCTTGAAACGTTGGCATGTGTTAAACGCGAAGCCTTTGTTCCCCCGGGCTGTGAGAATCTGGCTTTTAGCGATGTGGAATTACCGCTAACGGTTGATGGGGTGAGTACTGGCGAGTCGATGTTTTCCCCCAAAATGGAAGCACGCTTATTGCAGGAGCTTTCTCCCAAATCAGAAGATACTGTTTTTGAAATCGGTAGTGGATCCGGTTATATGGCAGCACTTTTGTCCGCGCGGACGCGTCATGTTCAAACATGGGAAATCCATCCCGGCCTAGCTACATTTGCAAAAACCAATCTCGCTAAAACTGGATTTACCAATGCTTTAGTAATGGCGGGTGACGGTTTTAGAGGAATAAATGCTAGTAATACCGAGTATGACCTCATCGTGCTGTCAGGAGCTGTTGAGGTATTGCCTGAATCGCTACAACAGCGGCTGCGGATTGGTGGACGCATGACGGTTATTGTCGGTCAGGCTCCTGTGATGAGTGCGGTACTGGTTCATCGCTCTGGGCCATCGCAATTTGATCAAATCAAGTTATTTGAAACCTTAGTGCGGCCCCTCACAGGAGGGCCCCAGCTTGAAAGGTTTAGATTTTGATCCCCAATTTGCAGCCCTCCCAGTTGGCGGAGCGTTTAATTCAGCCAAACCCTCCCATGGTTCTAGATGTGCGAGAAGCCTGGGAGTATGAGCTTTGTGCGCTTGCCAATAGTGTTCACATACCTTTGCAACAACTACCTGCACGGATGAAACAATTGGTCCCGGATGCTGAAATTGTCTGTGTTTGCCACCATGGTGTACGCAGCTTACAGGCGGGTGTTTTTCTACAACAGAATGGATATTCTGCTGTTATGAATCTTGTGGGCGGTATTGATGCCTGGGCTCGTGAAATTGCCCCTGGTATGGCCCGATATTGATGTGCCTTCTAGTCGGCTATAACTTAAATAAATAAGGGATTTTGTTTATGCACCGTAAAAAACTGGCCTTGATAATCACATTAGTATTGCACTCAAAGGCTTGCTGGGCTATGGATTTACTGCAGGCTTATACCGCAGCAGCAGAATATGATGCAACTTTTTCTGCTGCGCGCGCTTCGCTGCAGGCTGCCCGAGAACGCAGCTTGCAGGCTGATGCGCTAACAAGACCTGCTCTTAATATAGGAGGGGGAGCTAGTGTAGCGAACTCCGGCTCAAAACCGAGTGGACTAGCTTTTTCCTCCAGTACAGATAACAGCGCCAGCTTGTCTATTAATGGTAGCTTACCCCTTTATCGACCTGCAAATCTGGTGCAGCAGCAGCAAGCTAAATTAACAGAGCAGATTGCCCAGACACAGTTTACCCAGGCCCGGCAAGATTTAGTGCTTAGAGTAGCTCAGGCGTATTTTGATGTCTTAACCGCACAAGATGCGCTCACTTCGATAGCAGCCCAGAAACTGGCTGTGACAGAACAATTGGCTCAAGCTAAACGAGAATTTGAAGTAGGGACTAAAACTATCGTGGATACTACGGAAGCACAAGCGCGCTTTGATCAAATTAGCGCGCTTGAAGCCGTTGCCCAGGCTGACTTATTGATAAAGCGTTCAGCGCTTTCTTTACTGACCGGCAAACCGACGCCGCCACTTGGGGGCTTGGTAGAAAAACCTTCTTTGGGAGAACCTAACCCCCCTGTTTTAGAGCGATGGACTGCTGCTGCTGAAACGGAAAACCCCGCCGTAATTTCAAGCAGTCTTTCAGCACAGATTGCCCAACTGGAAATTAACCGCAACAAAGCAGCCAACAAGCCCGTAGTTGATCTGGTCTCCAGTGTAGGCGTTACCCACTCAAGCGCTAGCCCTATCCCTAACACTAATCTTACCGGACGCAGCGCAAGCATCGGCGTGCAATTTAGCATGCCTTTATATACGGGCGGAGCTAATAGTGCACGGATTCGAGAGGCTATTGCTTTAGAGGAAAAATCTCGTTCAGATTTGCAAACGGCTAAGCGTACAGCCAGTCAAGGGGCCAGATCCGCTTTCCTGGGGGTAACGTATGGCTTGGCTCAGGTTAAGGCGCTGGAGGCAGCAGAAATTTCGGCTAACAATCAATTAAATGCAACCCGCTTAGGCTATCAGGTGGGGGTACGCATTAATCTGGAAGTGCTAAATGCCCAACAGCAACTGGCCAATACCCGCAAAGATTTAGCCAAAGCCCGCTATGACACCTTGCTTGCTAGCTTAAAGCTTAAGTCAGCTAGCGGAGAGTTAACAGAAGAAGATTTGAAAGTTGTTAATACTTATTTAGACCGGACAGTAAAGTGAGCTATTCCTGCTAAAACTCAAACCATTTTATTTTTCTACCGCTGAAAGATAGGATTCGATAATAGCTAGCGAACCTTGCAAGGTACCCCGGTGTTGAGCAGCAAAACTGAGCGCACACGCGCTATAAGCGCTTAATTTTTCTGGATTATTGCGTATTTGGTAAAGAGTTTGAATCAATTCTGTAGCGCCTTTTAATTGCAAGAGGGCTCCGGCTTGCACGCCCAAAGCGGTTGCTTGCGCAAAATTAAACATATGAGGGCCTACAATGACGACGCAACCAGCAGCGCAGGCCTCAATAGGGTTAGAACCTCCATGGGGAAGCCATCCTCCGCCCATCACTACCATATCTGAACTTCCCAGGTAATACGCCATTTCTCCCAGGGTATCTCCTAAGGCAATCCTAGCTAAAGCAAAATTTTCATCCCCACTACTACGTCGGCAGACCTGCTTGAAAAGCTTACTTAAATGTAGAGCAACCTCATCAAAATGCTGTGGCCGTCGAGGGACGACGATAAGGCGAAGTTTCGAATCTTCCCGTAATAAGGGCTCTAGCGCTTTTAAAAGTACAGTTTCTTCCCCCTCTCGGGTGCTGGCTAAGAGTAGGGTGCTAAGTCCCGCTGCTTGAGCCTTGATGTGGTCCAGACGCCCTTGTTCTAGTTGAGCAGAATCCAAGCTTAAATCAAATTTAAGATTACCTAATACTTTAACTTCTCGAGCACCTGCAAGTTGAAACCGCTGCGCATCTAAAAGGGATTGCGCCATGACGCAGCTTAGACGGGCATAGGCTGGCCGAGCCAATAACCGTAGGCCAACTGCTTTATGGAATGACTTTTCGTTCAAGCGTCCGTTGGCAAGAATGATAGGTATGCAAGCCTTTTGCGCCTGAATAAGCAGGTTTGGCCATAGCTCAGTTTCCATCAAAATACCTAGCTTGGGTGTGAAATGCGCGAGAAATCGGCGCATGGCAAAAGGGCTATCCCAGGGTAAAAAAACATGTTTTACTTTATTGCCGAACAAAGCTTCTCCGGTAAGCCGCCCTGTAGGAGTGATGTAGCTTAGTAATACACGCCCTGGAAATTGCTGAGCTAGATGTTCTACTAAGGGAGCGGCGGCCCGAGTTTCACCAACCGAAACAGCATGAATCCAAACTACGGTTGATAATCTAGAGAGGTCGGTAACTGCATAATGGCCAAACCGTTCTTTCCAGTGTTGAAGATAATTGGCTTCCTTACGCGCCCGCTGCTGTAAGTATATCCATACCAGAGGAACCGCAAGGACAGTTGCTATAGCGTATAGTTTTTGTACAAGTTTTTCAGCTACTGTCAGTTTTAGCGGCAAATTCATCTTAATTTACCGTAGACTGCAAAGCTATTTCCAAAGCATCCAATACTTGCGCTTTTGTGGGGGCTAATCCTTTACCGCCAAGGCTGGCAGTAAATGCAGGACCGGTAAGAGGGGCTAATCCTGGGTCATGATCGCAGTAGATGCCAATTGTGGGTCGCCCCAGCGCACTAGCCAGATGGGTAAATCCCGTATCCAGGCCTGCCACCACAAGACTATTGGCCAATAAACCCGCTACTTCCGCTACTGTTAAAAAGGGGGGTACTATCGCTGTGCAGCGTAGGGCTAGGCGTTCAGCTCGTGCATGTTCTTCCTTACTACCCCACAGAATCACGAGTGCTAATCCTTCACTTTTCAAGCGTTCAGCAACCGCCATCCAATATTCTTCTGGCCAAAGTTTTTCTACCCGGCTGGCGGCGGGTATTAGAACAGCATAAGCACTGTTGGGACACCAAGGATGAAGCTGAAGATTTAGCTGGGCTTTAATACCAAAATTTGGTGAATCGTCTAAAGAATAAGCTAGATGCTGTGCTGCAAGTTTGCGATTGCGTTCAACAGCAGGTAGAGCACGAGAGACAGCAGCTTTTCGGTCGTAAAACCACGCGGCGAAGGGCTCTCTGATACTGGCCTGATCATAACCAGCGATAAGCGCACTCGATTTTCCTTTAACCGACCGCGCAAACAATGCACTTTTTAAAAGACCTTGAAAATCAATAATCCAGTCATAGGGTTGGGCTCGAAGCGCATCTAAGCGCATTTTGATCGTAGAACGAACATCGGCTGCCCAGAAACGTTTACGCCATTTGCGAAATTGAATAGGAATAACCTGCGCTACCTTAGGATGCAAGCGGACGATTCCAGCAAATGGTTCTTCGATGAGCCAGTCAATTTGTATTTGAGGTATTGCCTGTGCCATATCGGAAACAGCTGGCAATGTGTGCACAACATCACCCATAGAAGTGGTCTTTACGACCAAAACTCTCATCATAAACCTTAATATTGTTCTGCCACCAGGGCAGGATTCAGGCGAGGATCGTTATACATTTTAAATTGACGATAAACTTTAAAATGTCGTTTTCCTGCCTGGGCATCGCTAATAAGTTCGTCTAGACAGCCTCCCAGATCAAGTCGCTGTTCGATGAGTCGAGCAAGCTTTTTTTCGCAGGAGAGGCGGTGTGTTTCATCAACATCTGTTCGCAATGTTTGCTGCCGCAT
Organism: Burkholderiaceae bacterium; assembly: GCA_019695155.1. Lineage (GTDB taxonomy): Bacteria > Pseudomonadota > Gammaproteobacteria > Burkholderiales > Burkholderiaceae_C > Piscinibacterium. The sequence continues at coordinate 69,850 of JAIBAO010000063.1, forward strand.
GGCTTTAATTTTTAGCGCCATAATGGACATTCGGTCAATCATGGCGCCCGCCGTTTCACTATGAAGCTTAGAGTTTTTGTGCACGGTAGCTATCGGTGCATCTGTTTTGGCGCTCTCATTATCTACCAGGTTTAAAGCGATTAAGAGTAACTCGTCGATTCGCTCAGTGGCATCATTACGGGCCTGATTGAAGCGATCAATAGCCCGTTTATTTTCAGCAATTTCGCTATCAGAAGCTTTAGTGCGCCGCGCTAGGTCTTCTTGAGCCCAAAGACAAGCATTATTACGATGGTTTTCGCTGATCCATTGCCAAATATTTGAGACGGTGCTTATTTCCGCTTCTAAACTGGGCCACTGAATGTCCGCTAGTTTTTTATCGTGAAAATCAATGAGTTGATGACTAGTAAAAATACTCATGCGCTTAATGTAAAAGGTAAAACAGCATCTGGTTTAACAGCTAGTAAATTAAAAGCAAAATCTTTTTGTATTCTGTGTAGAGCTTCAGAATTATCGGCTTCAAATCGCAGCACGATAACAGGGGTAGTGTTTGAAGCACGCGCAAGACCAAAACCGTCCGCCCATTCCACTCTTAAGCCATCAATAGTTAGCATAGAGGTGATATGTTCAAACTGTGCCTGTTCCTTCAGCTTATCAATGATTTCATGTGCTTCACCTTCAGCACACGGGATGTGTAGCTCTGGAGTAGAAGGGGAATTGGGCAAAGTATTGAGTAAGCGATTAATATCCTCACCTTGTGCCTTAAAGCGGCTCAAAATTTCTAGTAAACGTGCGGCAGTATATAGCCCGTCATCAAAACCATACCAACGGTCTTTGAAAAAAATATGTCCACTCATTTCTCCGGCCAAAGGCGCGCCCGTTTCCTTTAATTTAGCCTTGATGAGGCTGTGGCCGGTTTTCCAGATTAAGGGTGTTCCTCCTGCTTTACGGATTGCTTGAGCTAGCAAACGCGTACATTTAACATCAAAAATAATTGGCGCCCCAGCGTTTCTACTTAATACATCCTGAGCGTAAAGCATCATTTGACGGTCTGGCCATATAATCTGCCCGTCTTTAGTGACAACTCCCAGTCGATCCCCATCCCCATCAAAAGCTAAGCCTATTTCAGCATCTGTACTGGAAAGGCAGTGTTTTAAATCTTCAAGATTTTCAGGCTGTGCAGGGTCAGGATGATGATTAGGAAAGCTGCCGTCTACTTCGCAGAATAACTCAGTCACCTCACATCCCAACTGGCGCAATAAGGCGGGAGCAAAAGCGCCGGGCGAACCATTCCCGCAATCGACGGCTACCTTAAGAGGAGTAGAAAGTTTTATATCAGAAGTAATTCGCTTAAAGTAAGCAGCTTCAATATTTTGTTGACTTACTTTGCCGGCTATCTGAGCTGGAGAAGGCAAACCGTTGTTAATCTGATCGCGCAGATTCAAAATCTCCTCTCCCCACAAAGCTTCTCCAGCAATCATCATTTTTAAACCGTTATATTCCGGAGGGTTATGACTGCCGGTTACCATGACTCCGCAAGCTGTTTTTAGCGCATGGGTGGCCCAATACACCATGGGGGTTGCCACCATCCCAATATCAATCACATTTACCCCCGCTGCAGTAAGTCCTTGGATCAGGCTATTGGATAAAGCGGGGCCAGACAAACGGCCATCTCGACCAACGATGCACTCGCTCAGGTTTTTGGACAGAATCCTATTGCCGATTGCCTGACCAATACTCCTTACAGCGGTAGTAGTGAGAGTGTCATCAACAATTCCACGGATATCGTAGGCTTTAAAAATAGAAGGGGAAAGCAAAAAAACCTCAGCTAAAAATAATTGCAACGCAAACTATAGCGTCAGCCTTAGATATGTATTTAAACATCTAGGCTTGCCAATATAGTAATCGCGTAAAATCCTACTTAAAAATTTTAATTATTAAAAAGGATTGGAGCTAACCTTAGTTCCAATAAATCCATGCAAAATACGCTCTTAATTACAGGTGGTGCGGGCTTTATAGGCTCGAATTTTATTCTGGAATGGTTTAACAAAGAACTTGAAAGTGCTACCACCATCGTAAACGTGGATGCTTTAACCTATGCGGGCAATCTTATGAATTTGCTTGAGCTCGCTCATCATCCCTTATATCGATTTGAACATGCCGATATTTGTGAGGCAGAAAAAATGTCTGCCCTGTTTGAGCAATATCAACCCCGTGCCGTTGTGCATTTTGCAGCGGAAACCCATGTAGATCGCTCTATTGTTGGACCAGAAGCTTTTTTGCGGACAAATGTGCAGGGCACCTTCACGCTCTTGCAAGCAGCGATGAAGTATTGGAAGGCTCTCCCAGCTGCCGATCGCGGGCTCTTTCGCTTTCTGCATGTATCAACGGATGAGGTTTACGGTTCTTTAGGTCCAGAAGATCCGCCTTTTTCTGAAACAACCCCTTTTCAGCCTAACAGTCCTTATTCGGCAAGTAAAGCAGCAAGCGATCATTTTGTACGTTCTTACTATCACACCTATGGCTTGCCCACACTGACTACCAATTGTTCCAACAATTATGGCCCTTATCATTTCCCTGAAAAACTCATTCCTTTAATGATTGCTAACGCATTAGATGAGAAGCCTTTACCCATTTACGGTGATGGAAAAAATGTAAGGGATTGGCTCTATGTAAAGGATCATTGCAGTGCGATCCGACGCGTTCTGGCTGAGGGGATAGTCGGGGAAACTTACAATATTGGTGGCTGTAACGAACTGACTAATCTACAGGTGGTCCATACTCTGTGCAATATTCTTAATACCTTAGCTCCTCGTAAAAGAGGAAGTTATGAGGAACTGATTACTTTTGTCAAAGATCGCCCAGGCCATGATCGTCGCTATGCCATTAATGCTACAAAAATAGAGCGAGAATTAGGCTGGAAACCCGCTGAAACCTTTGAAACAGGTATTCGTAAAACAGTGCAATGGTATTTGGATAACCGCACCTGGACAGACAAGGTTCGCAACGGAAGCTATCGGCAGTGGGAAGCGCTCAATTATGGTCAGCGCGCATGAAAGATGCGCCACAAACTATTTTGCTCTTAGGGGCAAATGGACAGCTGGGGTGGCAATTACAACGTAGTTTGTCTATAGCGGGCTCGCTGGTTTCTTGTGCTCGAACCCCTCTTGCTGGCAGCCATATGTGTGCTTTGGATATAGTAGATACGGATGCCTTGGTCAGGGCAATCCGTGCATTGAAGCCAGCGGTAATTGTTAATGCTGCGGCTTATACTGCGGTAGATAAAGCTGAATCAGATCAAGAAAGCGCGTTTGCCGCGAATGCTATTGCCCCAGGCATTATTGCCCAAGAGGCGCTTAAATACGGTGCACTTTTGATTCATTACTCCACCGATTATGTGTTTGATGGGGAAAAAAGCAGCCCTTATCTGGAAAATGACATACCCGGGCCTAGAACAGTTTATGGAGCGAGCAAGCTAGCCGGTGAACAAGCTATCGTGGCCAGCGGCGTAGACAGTTTTATTTTTCGTCTAAGTTGGGTGTTTAGTGAGCATGGCAGCAATTTTCCAAAAACCATGTTGCGTTTGGCCAGAGAGCGTGAAAGCTTAAACGTGGTTGCTGATCAGCATGGCCGACCTACCCCAGCAGCACTGGCTGCAGATATTTGCGCTATTTGTATCCGTGAGAAGGCTCTTAGATCTTCAGCAAGCAGCATTTATCATTTGGCTGCCAACGGGGAATGTAGCTGGCATGGGTTTGCGCAAGAGACTATTCGTTTGGCCCATGCCCAACATAAAGCGCACTTAAAAACCTCGGTTGATGCGGTTTATGCGATTAGCAGTAGGGATTATCCAACGCCTGCGAAGCGCCCTGCTAATTCTGTCTTAAATACAGATAAGTTAGAGTCCTTGTTAAATATAAGCTTACCCCACTGGCAAGAATATTTAGCCAGAATGGTTTTTTTGCAGCCTTAATAGATTTTCCGCAAGAGTAATTTTTTGGTTGATTTAAAAAATAAAAATTCATTTTCAATTCAGTTCATCTTTGCAAGAGCGGCATAATGGCGAAAAGCAGAAAAGGTATTATTTTGGCCGGGGGTTCTGGTACCCGTTTGCATCCTGTTACCTTAGGGATGAGCAAACAACTCTTACCTGTTTATGACAAACCTATGGTGTATTACCCTCTATCAGCCTTATTGTTAGCGGGTATTCGAGACATTTTGTTGATATCAACCCCTCAAGATACCCCTCGCTATCAGCAATTATTAGGTGATGGAAAACATTGGGGTATTAACTTGTCTTATTGTGTGCAACCTCATCCGGACGGGCTTGCACAGGCCTTTATTCTCGGGCGAAATTTTGTAGGGCTTAACCCAAGTGCATTAGTGTTGGGAGATAATATTTTTTACGGTCATGAGTTCGCCCCTTTACTAAATAAAGCACACCATCGAGAAGCCGGAGCTACTGTTTTTGCCTATCATGTTCAGGATCCTGAGCGTTATGGGGTAGTGGAGTTTGATAGTGCTCAGCGCGCCATTAGCATCGAAGAAAAACCGACCACTCCCAAAAGTAATTATGCTGTGACAGGTTTATATTTTTACGATAACCAGGTTTGTGATATTGCAGCTTCGGTTAAGCCCAGCACCCGAGGCGAACTTGAAATAACCTCCATAAACAATGTTTATCTAAATCAGGGGCAGTTAAAGGTTGAGATTATGGGCCGTGGGTACGCTTGGCTTGATACCGGAACGCATGATAGTTTGCTGGAGGCCAGCCAGTTTATTGCGGCTTTAGAGCGCCGCCAAGGCTTAAAAATTGCCTGTCCCGAAGAAATTGCATACCGTCAAGGCTGGATTACTGCAGAAGATGTGGCTCGCTTAGCTCAGCCATTAGCAAAAAGCAGCTATGGACAATATTTATTAAAAATGTTGTCTGAGAAAGTTTTCTGAACCCTTATCTTGCAGATGAGACATGAATATTATTCAAACAGAAATTGAGGGTTTATTGATTTTCGAACCCCGGGTGTTTCGCGATGAGCGTGGCTGGTTTATGGAAAGCTTTAATCAAAAAACCTTTGATGAAGCGGTAGGCGAGCATTATAGTTTTGTTCAGGATAACCATAGTTTTTCAACGCAAGGGGTTTTGCGTGGGATGCATTATCAACTGCCTCCCTTTGCTCAGGGTAAATTAGTCCGTGTAGTCCAAGGAAAAGTATGGGATGTGGCTGTGGATATACGGAAAGCTTCCTCTACTTTTGGATGCTACTTCGGTCTTGAGTTATCGGCAGAAAACCAGCGTCAGTTGTGGGTCCCTCCTGGGTTTGCACACGGTTTTTTTACTTTAAGCAAAACTGCGGAATTTCTGTATAAAACCACAGCTTTTTATGATAAAAGCAGCGAGCGTAATATCTTATGGAACGATCCTGATCTAAAAATCAATTGGCCTGATATTGGTATTGATCCTGTTTTAGCAGAAAAAGACGCTCATGCGCCTTTGCTTAAATTTTCAGATACCTTCTAACACTTCAAAAGCCGATGTTACCCACAGTTTCGGTAGCACTTTGTACGCATAATGGCGCGGCGTTTCTTGAGCAGCAATTAAATAGCATAGCTTTACAATCCCGGCTGCCAGAGGAATGTGTTATTTCGGATGATTGCTCCGAAGATGAGACGCTGGCTATTGCGAAACGCTTTCAAGCCAATGCGCAATTTCCTGTTCGCATATTTCAGAATGCACAAAAATTGGGGGTTGCCAGAAATTTTGATTTGGCAAGCTCAAAATGCCGCTCTTCACTTATATTTTTATCTGACCAAGATGATATTTGGCTTCCGGACAGAATCACACAAACTTTACAGAAGTTTGTAGAAGATCCGCAGCTCACGCTTTTACATGCGGATGCAGAGTTGGTTGATGAGAAAGCTCAAATGCTGGGTTTGCGCCTTTTTGAGGCTCTTGAATTATCAGAACAGGAACGATCTCTGCAAGATGCAGGCCAGACGTTTAAAGTGCTGCTAAGACGCAATATTATTACCGGCGCTACTACGGCATTTAAGCGTGATTTACTTCATATAGCCAGCCCCTTTCCTTCTTGCTGTGTGCATGACGAATGGTTAGGTTTAATGGCTTCGGCTAGCGGAAAAGTAGCCCGTTTGGATCAGCCTTTGATTGCTTATCGACAGCATGGGAACAATCAATTTGGCGCGCGAAAACGTTCTGTTTCAGAAAAAATTATCAAAGCCTTTGCAACTACACGCTTGTACTATGAGACCGTTTTGCAGCGGGCTGAGGCATTACAGCAGCGCTTGCTTGCTTTTGAATCAGAAATTTCTGCTGTGAACATTCAGCTTGCTAAGGAAAAATGGATGCATATGTCCTGCAGAGCCAACTTACCGGCTAAACGCTTAAAACGCATTTTGCCTATATGTGCAGAAATCAGCACCCGGCGCTATTGGCGCTATTCCACAGGCTGGCAGTCTATTGTTAGGGATTTATGCTTTACCCCCTGATACCCTTTCTAAATCAAGAATGGTTAAATAAAGATTGAGGAAAAAATGCATGGCAACGGTGTGGGCTATTGGCGATATACAGGGCTGCGATACTGAGCTGGCTGCATTACTGGATCTGATCCAACAAAAGCAAGGTGAGCAGCCTTATAAATTGTGGTTTTGTGGCGATCTCATTAATCGCGGTCCTGATAGCGTAAAGGTATTGCGGCGCATAAAAAATCTGAAAAATGCCCAGACTGTATTAGGCAATCATGATTTGTTTTTATTGGCCTGCGCTACCGGAGTGCGGGAACAAAAACGTGGCGATACGCTTGATCAGATTCTTTATGCTCCGGATGCTTCTGAGTTAATTGCCTGGCTGCGCAGACAACCCTTGGCGGTGGTTGAGCACCATCATTTAATGGTGCATGCGGGTCTACATCCTTTTTGGGATGTGCAGCAGGCTTTGCGCTTAGCTAATGAAGTAGAGCAGTTTTTACAGAGCGATCAGTGGGAAGAAAACCTTAAAAACCTGTGGGGCAACATCCCCAGCCGCTTTGAAGAACATTTAACAGGTTTACCCCGTTTACGCAGTATTGTTAATATTTTTTCCAGAATGCGTTTTTGCTCGTTAGACGGTACGCAGGACTTTAAAAATAAAGAAAGTGTAGATCGGACAATACCAGGATTTATGCCGTGGTTTGAAGTCCCGGGTCGACGTACTGCTTCGATTGTGACCTTATTTGGGCACTGGTCCACTTTGGGTCTTGTAAATAGGCCCAATTTAATTGGGCTAGATACCGGCTGTGTTTGGGGGGGGAAATTGACAGCTTGCCGCCTTCACAGTGATTGGACACAGCGGGAGTTTGTGCAGATTAAGAGTACTTGCGCAGTGCCTCGTCTATAGCCAGGTGAGCTGCTTTAGATAAAGCATGTCGAGTTGTAAACTCATTTGAAAAAAGTGGCTTGCAAACTTGTACCTGCGCTTGTAGAGGCCCTGATGTAATTAAAGTATGGATAGACTGTAGCAATGTCGTATCACCGATATAAGCGGCATGAAAACAGATTTCGCCTTCTTGTAAATAGCGAATCGCAGTGGGAATAAGGGGTATCACAGCTTCTGGTGGTGCGACGGGTTTTGTTTTTGCTTGCATGGCAACTTCAAATAGATTGGCATGAAAAGGCAGTAAGCCACTGCCATCGCTAGTAGTGCCTTCCGGGAAAAAAACTACGGACAAACCTTTATCCAATTTATGCCGCATTTGTTGCAACGCTTCATGCACGGCCTTGCGCCGGTGGCGTTCAATCAGGGTAGTTTGAGCAGCTTTAAGCAAACGCCCAATCATTGGCCAGTTTGCTATTTCTGATTTGGATACAAATGAGGCGGGGTGTACCGCCAGAATTAAAAAAATGTCCAGCCAAGATATGTGATTGGCTGCAATAATGCATACCTTGCTCGGAAATATTCCTTGAAAAATTAAATCCACTCGTAATAGCTTTAGCAGCCGCTGTGACCAATTCAGTATCTTTAAATTCCGCCCCTTTTGGTCCAGAAAAGGAAAGATGAAAACTACCGTAGCCCATCCTCCTAGAAAATGTTTCAACACCCCAAGCCAACGCCATGCGATTGCTATCGAACCCGGTATCTTATGCATATAGAAAACTAGATTTAACCTAGAAAGGGGAGTTGGACAGCCTTAAAGATACTGTTAGGAATAGCGGCGAGAAAAGCTCAACCTCCTCTTTGTAACACGAAGAGTAACATTCACTGTTTGTAAGCGCTTGTGCACTCGGGGCTGTAGTACTCTTTTTCAAAGGGCGAGTCTTGCAAGAAGTAAAAGCATCAGTGATCAACACAAGAGTTTTTTGGGGTAAAGCTATTTTCCCGCTTTAACTGGTCTGCTGCAAAAACCGCTGCAGAATCACAGCGGCAGCTTTTGCATCATCTCCCCCCGAATCAACGGAAGAATAGCGCTCGTCAATAAGCATAACAGGAGTGTTAAAGCGTTTTTCAAGCGCGCGGGCAAGATTACGGGCTGCTCGCGTCATTTCATGCTCAGCCCCATCCGGATGGCTAGGCAAGCCAAGCACAATAGTATCGGGTTGCCATTCGGCGATAATAGGTTCTAGCAAATCCAACAAGCGTAAACGTTTATCGGCGATCAATGTTTTAAGGGGGCGCGCAGTTTGGGTAATATGATTACCGATAGCGATGCCAGTGCGTCTTAAGCCATAATCAATTCCAATAACTACGCTCACGCATGTCCCGCTATAGGAGATAAGCGTCCTACATCAATTCCCAGCAAGCTTATTGCACAGCTAAAGCGTTTTTCGGGAGAAACTTCATACAAAATATGTGAATCAGCTTTGACCGTTAACCAAGCATTTTGTGCAAGTTCCTGTTCTAGTTGACCGGCTCCCCAACCAGAGTAACCCAAGGTGATTAATACCCGTTCTGGCCCTACTCCTGATCCCAAAGATTCCAGTACATCCTTAGAGGTCGTCAACGCTCGATCCTTGGATACTATTAGCGAAGAGTTATAACTGCCGCGAGGATCATGTAATACGAACCCCCTATCCGTCTGTACGGGGCCGCCAAAAAATACCGGCTTTTCTGCCAAAGGAGCTATTTCAAGCTTCAAATTGACTTTATCGAATAGACCCGCATAAGTTAAATCGGTAGGTTTGTTAATTACGATGCCCATGGCACCTGCCACATTGTGTTCACAAACATAAATTACAGATCCCGAAAAATTCGGATCTGTCATATTGGGCATTGAAATGAGAAAATGATCAGAAAGGTTCATATCAGAATTTTACGATCTCCATTGTAGATAAACAGAAAAGTCTTTAAATCTAGACAGGATTATTGGATAAGCTTAAGGGTATCGGCAGGCACGAGAAAGTTACAGGCCAATGGCTGCCCCAATGACCATGCCCGTATACTCTTAACGGGTGCAGTATTGGGCACTAGTGCTGCCCAATACTGGCGATTCTTGCAAAGAATAACAAAAATCCATATGCATCCAAATTTGACGGCTCATTACATGAGCCACAGCCGTTTTTGTGCTAAATGAGGTTAAAAGCGAGAAATATCAACAGATTCCACCCACATTAATTCACACGCACCTTTGCCGGTATCTTGGCGAGAGCGTGAACTGTTCCAAATAAAGCCATTATCACCCCTTACATCAACCAATTGGCCCATCAGTTTCACGTGTTCTCCCCGCCGCGCTGCTTTGAGCTGCTTTTCAATTTCCTGATTGGCAGGAATCAAGTGAATATTGGTAGCACTCTCAATAATTTCTTGGGGAGGAATAGGGGGCTGTTTTTCCCAGCGATAGGTAAAAAAACGATGATCCTGCGCAATTCCAAGTTGTTCAATGATTTCATCCTGACTCATTTTGTCCCAGCCTAGCGCATAATCTATAGGAGAAAGCTTTGCTCCCTCATCTGAATGGTATTCCTCAGAAGATAAGAGTTTTGCCTTAATCGAAAAAGAGGCTACTGGAGTCAATGTGTAGCCCTTATGTTCAAAAGGCACACTAGAGGGGAGAGACTCTTGTACGGGAGAGCCTGCAACAGGCGGAGACACTACCCAGCGATTATGCCAACAGCTTTTAAGTCCTAAGCCAATGGAGCTCAGTAGCACCACTAATACTAGACTGTTTTTAATAATTTCAGGCACACTACCCCCAGCGCATGAAGAGTTTTAGCAACTTGAGGTATTTTTGATATTAAACAGGGTTTTGTACAGATTTTTTGGTCACAATAAGCTTAGCATTCCCTTTTTAAATTATTCATCTCCTTATTGTTTCGACTTACCCTGGCAAGTTCCGGTTTTTGTCTTTGTGTCAAGATACAAATGATTTGAAAATGGAATCAGAGAACGCATCAATTTCATTGCAGAAGGAAAATTTGCGCGGTATGGTTAACATGCGGTTTTAAAGTATTTTAATGAGCGGCAAATTCTGTTGCGGCAGCGCTTGCAGCGGACAGATAAAATCTTGAACTTTTAATGCAGAGACAGAACAAGGAAAGGCTATAAACGATGCCAACTGGGGTAGTGAAATGGTTTAATGAATCCAAAGGATTCGGTTTCGTAACACCGGATGAGGGCGGCAACGATATCTTTGCCCATTTTTCTGATATTACCGGTGGAGGCTTTCGGACTTTGCGGGAGTCTCAAAGAATAGAGTATGAGTTAAAAAGTGGTCCCAAGGGCCCCCAAGCAGCAAATATCCGCTCTCTGGATGCTGAATTACCTGCTCGTCCCGCCCGTAAGGAATTTTCGAGTCGCCCACCGCGTGAACAGGGAGAGCGTCCCCCCATCCCCTCTGCACATCGTCCTGTCAGGTCGGATATAGATCGTCCCGCTCGACCGTCCTGGGCCACTCCCCTGCGTGAACCCGGTAGTTTTGGGGGTGTAGCAGATATCAGTTTCCCAGAGCGTAAAGCTCCTCCCCGCCGTTTTAATGAACGCCCCAAACGAGACCATAGCCGCAGCCATAGGGATGAGGAATAGTTTTTATCCTGGCAAAACAAGATAAAAGTTTTTCCATCCTGGTACAAAAATAGGATTAAGAGTACGCTACAGCTTTTTTAGCTGTGGGGAACATTATGCCGTTTGCTGGACTAGGTTTGCATTTCGTTATTGCAGCATTTTTTGCAATTCATGCAATTCGCAGTGGCCGCAATATGTATTGGTTGCTTATTTTGTTTAGCTTTCCGCTGATTGGAAGTGTGGTGTACTTTTTTGCCGAATATTTGCCAGAACTGCGCCATACGCGAGGAGGGCGCAAGCTTGTTGCAAGCGTGCGTACCGCTTTGGATCCAGACCGCCAACTGCGTGAGGCAAGCCGGGATTATGAAATCTCTCCTTCAGCTCAAAACCGCGCACGTTTGGCTGATGCCTTGTTAGCTAAGGGACAAGCCAAAGAAGCGGCTGAGCATTTTGCGATATGCCTTAAAGGCCCCTTATCTGATGATTTAGATATTCAATGGGGCATGGCTCGTGCCCAGCTTCAAGCCGGTCAAGGCGCTATGGCGTTAAAGACAGCACAATCTATCGCTACAGTTAACCCGGCTTTTCATAAAGACGCTATCAGTTTACTGATTGCCAGGGCTATGGCGACGGGGTCTGATGTGGCTGCTACCCGCAGGGCTTTTGAGCAGGCAATTGAATCAGCTACCGGTGCCCAAGCCTACGCATGGTATGTGCAATGGTTGCTGCAAATGGGAGATGTAGCTATGGCACAGCAAGTTAAGGCGCAACTGGATAAGATTAGCAAGCACTGGCCGGCACATGCGCATGATTTAAACCGGGAGTGGCTAAAAATGATAAATGGCGCAATGCGCGGAGTTTAGCCGTTTCATCACTCCATCTTCCAGAATCGTTACACTGGCAGTTTTAGCTGCTGGTGCGGTAACAGCGGCGTTTACCTGGAATTGAAATTTATTATGGTTAAACAATCCTGGATGCGTACCTTATTGCCCTGGGTAAGTATTGCTGTCATTATCGTTTTGCTGGACCAGTTCACCAAGTTCTGGATTTTGCAACAGTTTCACTACGGTGAGGTGCGGTACATCACTAGCTTTTTTAATCTGGTGCGAGTTCATAATTCAGGCGCAGCTTTCAGCTTTCTAGCAGGGGCGTCTGGTTGGCAGCGAGAGTTTTTTATGGGTGTTGGCCTGTGTGCTTCGGCATTTATACTTTACTTGCTGGGTAGACATGGTCAGCAAAAAATATTTGCTCTAGCATTGTCAGGTATTCTTGGCGGGGCTTTGGGCAATGTGATTGACCGTTTTCAGCATGGCTATGTGGTAGATTTTTTGGATATCCATGTAGCCAACTGGCATTGGCCAGCGTTTAATGTGGCTGATAGCGCTATTGTGGGTGGGGCAATATTACTGGTACTGGATGAGTTTTTAAGAGTTCGTCGTACCAAATAGGGACTTGATCTGCTTCTTACCCTTGCCGCCTGAATTCGTCATAATACGTCCCAGGCTTGTTTAGGGGGTGGATCATTTGGAGCTAGTGTGAGCGATCTGAACGACAAAACAATTTTGCTGGGTATGACAGGCGGCATTGCTTGCTATAAAGTGGCAGAACTTGCTCGCCGACTGCAAGAAGAGGGTGCAGCGGTGCAATGTGTCATGACGCAGGCAGCGACCCAGTTCCTTACCCCTGTTACCATGCAAGCGCTTACGGGCCGCCCAGTCTTTATAGATGCCTGGGATTCACGCACCCCTAACAATATGCCGCATATTGACTTATCCCGACAGGCCAATCTTATTGTGCTTGCACCGACCAGTGCTGATTTTATGGCTAAGGTAGCACAAGGGCTAGCAGATGATCTTCTTTCCACCTTGGTGTTAGCACGTAATGCCCCTTTGTTGATGGCGCCCGCCATGAATGTCCAAATGTGGCAAGCAGCTGCTACCCAGCGTAATGTTAAAACCTTACTGGCTGATGGGGTGAAACTACTGGGGCCTGAAGCAGGTAATCAGGCCTGTGGAGAAACAGGCGACGGTCGAATGTTAGAACCGCAACATTTATTGTATGAAATTATTGCTAGTCTTCAACCGAAAACATTGATGGGCCAGCGTGTATTAATTACAGCAGGCCCCACCTTTGAGCCCATTGATCCGGTGCGCGGTATTACTAGCATCAGTTCCGGAAAAATGGGTTATGCCATCGCCCGTGCAGCCTATGAGGCAGGGGCTACGGTATCCTTGATTAGTGGCCCCACTAGTTTAAGTATCCCTTATGGCGTAGCGTTTAGCAAAATACAAACTGCTCAGCAAATGTTTAATGCGGTTATGGCCCAGATTAAGCAGACAGACGTGTTTATTAGCGTAGCGGCGGTCAGTGATTGGAGACCTTCAAAAACCCATGACAGCAAAATTAAAAAAACCGATGCTTATAGAAATAATAATAGCTTGGAACTGACGCAAAATCCTGATATTTTGGCGGCGGTTTCAGCATTACCTGACAGACCTTATTGTGTAGGTTTTGCAGCCGAAACAGAGCATGTTGAGCAATATGCCCGTGAAAAGCGGATCCGTAAAAACCTGCCGCTTTTGGTTGCTAATGATGCGCGAGAAACAATGGGTGCTGAATCGACTAACTTGTTGTTGGTTGACGAGGCAGAAGTAAAACCAATAGGTTGCATGAGTAAATTAAAAGCGGCGCGTTTTCTCATCCAGGAGATAGCAGAGCGTTTGACTTTGAGCAGGCAGTAAAGTGAACTAAATAGCGCTTTTTACCCCAATAAAGAAAGCAGCACATGCAAATCTATGATAATTCCCCCCCTAACGGAGACTATATACGCGAAATTGAGCGTCTAGAAGCTTTGCAGCGTCTTGCCCATCAAGCCGATGTGCAACGCGATTTAGACAGGGCTAAGAATAATCTCATTTCCACGCAAAAAGAGAGCGTGAAACAGCCTAATATCCCCAGCAATGCTCAAGGGCAGAACCGCAAGGAAAAAGTAATAAGTCAAACTTCAACACTAACGGCTGCTGCCAGCAGGCCCATTCCTCGTCAGTCTTCTGCATCCCCTACAAAAGCACAGTTGGAAAAAATGCCTCTGGTGGAGGCGCTGAAAAGCTTGAAATCTTCTGGCCCGCAAGACTCACCGCCAGATCTGGGTGCGTTGCTTAAATTTCCCATCATTTGGATTGTGGGGGTTTTACTGCTATCGGGAGTATTATCTGCGCTTACCCCCATCCCTTTTTTTGCTAGTCTTATTTTCTTCAGTTTTGCTGCTGTAAAAGCCTATCGGTATCTCAAATAAATTAAGTTCAAGACGCTGTTGCTAAGTCCTTACTTGGCAATAGGGAACACCATTTTGTTACAGAAACAAATGCATGGAAATTGACCTAAAAATTTTAGACCGCAGGCTAAACGATCTCTTACCGCAATACGCCACGAGTGGTAGTGCAGGGTTAGACTTACGGGCAGCCCTACACGAGCCTTTAACCCTGATGCCTGGTCAAACAGAATTAGTGCCTACAGGGCTGGCGATCCATATTGCCGATCCAGGCTATGCCGCCATGATCCTGCCTCGCTCTGGTCTTGGCCATAAGCATGGTATCGTATTGGGTAACTTGGTAGGGCTAATTGATAGTGACTATCAAGGCCAACTGATGGTTTCTACCTGGAACCGAAGTGCAACAGCGTTTATAGTGCAGCCTATGGAACGTTTAGCACAATTGATCGTCGTACCCGTGCTGCAGGTAAGATTTAATGTAGTGACAGATTTTGCAGCTTCCAGTCGCGGTATATCTGGCTTTGGCAGTACAGGTTTGCGCTAATTGCAATTAGCCAAACAGGTACCGTTTGCGATTGTTGGGGGCTCATTAAAGGCCTTTTTGGTGCTTGAACTGTCTGAACAATAAAACACCAATGGCTTGATACAAGTCTTCTCATTTGTAATTTAGTTGTTCTTATCGCTATTACTTTACATGCTGACAAAACCTTTTTACCTGTGTTTTAAGCCATTTTTTTTACGCTACGCTTTTTTGCTTTCCTACTTAAAATTACCTGGCCTTAGTTTTAGTCTCAGTTTCTTTACCTTGTTATGCATAGTGCTACCGGCATTAGCGCAAGAGGGACGGCCTGGGCCTGAAGAATACGGCCTTGCTGCCCCTAAACTACCGCCTCCTGCAGTGGCGCCTGCTACTTCCTCTACCCCTTCTTTACCTGCTTTAAACTCGCAAGAGCTTGCACCTAAAGTAGAGCCACCGCCGCCACTTACTCCACCTGAACCTTCTCTTAAGGTGGTACCCGCACCTTCTTTACTGCCTGATCCACAAGAAGTTCAGGTACAGATTCGCCAGACTGATTTATGGGAGCGGATTCGTAAAGGATTTAAAATGCCTGATCTGAAGTCTCCGCTTGTGGCAGACCGGCAGGCTTGGTATGCGGCCCGCCCCGATTATCTATTGCGCATGACGGAGCGGTCTAGCCGGTATTTATATTTTATTGTTGAAGCGCTAGAGCGTCGTGGCATGCCAACGGAATTGGCGCTTCTACCCTTTGTTGAAAGCGCGTTTAATCCTCAGGCAATGTCTACTGCTAAAGCTTCGGGCATGTGGCAATTTATTCCTAGCACCGGTAAAAATTTTAATCTAACTCAAAATATGTGGAAAGACGAACGTCGCAGTGTGACTGAATCGACGCGGGCAGCGCTGGATTATTTTGAAAAACTCTATAGCATGTTTGGGGATTGGCATTTGGCATTAGCCAGCTATAACTGGGGAGAAGGCTCTGTTTCTCGTGCAATTGCTAGAAACTCAAAAGAGGGGCGGGATACCGACTATCTAAGTTTGAATATGCCTAACGAAACTCGCTATTACATTCCAAAACTACAAGCCATCAAGAACCTGATTTCTTCCCCGGAGGCAAACAACATCACATTGCCGGAAATTCCGAATCAACCGTATTTTGTAACCATTACCAAGGTGCGCGATATTGACGTGAGTACTGCTGCAAAAATGGCGCAGATGTCCTTGGAGCAATTTAAAGCTCTTAATCCAGCATTTAATCGCCCTGTAATTTTGGGAGCTACTAAGCCAGAGATTTTGCTGCCTGCTGACAAGGTAGATATATTTTTATCTAATCTAGAAGCCAGTAATGGTAAGCCTTTATCCTCATGGATGGCCTATACCCTTGGCAAAAACGAACAGCTGACGCGGGTTGCTGAACGCTTTGGAATTAGTGAACCATCCTTACGAGAGGTAAACAAAATCCCTCCCAAAATGCGGATCAAACCGGGCTCAACAGTATTAGTCCCCCGACCCCAACATGTAACTGCTGATATTAGCGAGCATGTCGCTGAGAATGCAGAGTTATTGTTAGAACCAGAAAAATCGCCAACCCGGCGCGTTAGTTATACCGTGCGTAAAGGGGACTCAATGCATGCGATTGCTAAACGTTACGGGGTAACACTAGCCCAATTGCAAGCATGGAATGGCGGTAAAACGAGTTTTGCGGTAGGCCAACGCATTAATATTCACCCCAAAGCAAAGAACCCTGCAGGAGCTAAGCGTAGCGCTGCACGGGCTTCTCACTCCAAGGTAAAGCGTGCTGCTGTTAAAGCGAGTGCTCATCAAAAAGCCCGTTAAATCTATTAATGGCCGTTGACGGCGGTATTTACAAAAACGCTAATGAAATGTTAAGTGAATTCTTTAGGTAAGCGCAGCTTGTAAAAATATCTCAATGGCTTTTATTTCTTCCGGATGCACACTATGCGGCATAGGGTAGGTGTGCCAGTCTACGGAATATCCTAGAGACATCAGTATCTGACGCGAGGCCTCAGCCCGGCTGATGGGTACTACAGAGTCCATTAAGCCATGCGCCATAAAAATAGGAGTTGTAGTATTAGCAGCACTGCGCTCTGAACCAAGCAAACTTGCTAGTGGCAAATAGCCAGACAAGGCCACTAAACCGCCTAGTTTTTTGGGATATCTTAGCCCCGTATGCAAAGCCATTGCACAACCTTGAGAAAAGCCAGCCAAGATAATATGGGTGCTAGCAATACCCCGTTTTTCTTCTTTTTCAATCAGTTTCTCGATTTGCAGGGCCGATGTTCTAATCCCCTTGCTATCTTCCCGTTCTATTAAATCTGCTCCGAGTATGTCATACCAGGCACGCATCTGATATCCACCGTTGATAGTGACCGGAATTACAGGAGCACTGGGAAATATAAAACGGATAGCTGGACATCCGTTAAGGTCTAATTCTTGCACAATCGGTACAAAATCATTGCCATCCGCACCCAAACCGTGCAGCCATATGACGCTAGCAGCGATATCGGTTCCGGTAGACAGTTCAATACATTCCAAAGAGTCTTCACTCATTTTGAATTTTCCTTTAACGAACGGTGGCACTTTTTGGCCGGAAGGCTTTAACAATGCCCGGGTTAGTCTGGATAAACGGTCCACCAATTAAGTCGATGCAATAAGGAACTGCAGAAAATATACCCGCTACGCGCTGTGTACCGTCAGCTTCCTTTAAACCCTGCAAAGTCTCTTCAATAGCTTTTGGTTGGCCTGGAAGATTAATAATCAAGGCTGCATGATCCGTAATCTGCCGAATGACGGCTACCTGTCTTGACAGAATGGCGGTAGGAACGAAATGCAGGCTAATCTGGCGCATTTGCTCGCCAAAGCCTGGCATTGGTCGACTTCCTACAGCCAAGGTGGCTTCAGGAGTAACATCGCGCTGTGCAGGGCCGGTACCGCCGGTAGTTAAAATCAAATCGCAAAAAGATTGATCTACCAGCTCAATAAGCGTTTGTTCAATTAAAGCCTGTTCATCAGGAATCAAGCGTTCAATCAACCTGAATGGGCTACTTAAAGCTTTGGCTAGCCATGCCTTAAGTGCAGGAAGACCTTGGTCACTGTATACGCCGCTTGAGGCGCGGTCGCTGATGGAGATGAGGCCAATAGTTACAGTATCCATATTCTTCATAGCAGCTTAGAATGATTAGAATCCGCGCTTTTTTCTACTGTGTGGCGGATGAGTTTAAACAGATCGCGTGCGTGTGCAGGAGGTTTATGGGCGGCAGCGTCTTTACGCGCTTGCCGAATGAGTTGTCGCAAGCGTTGAATTTCAACATCGGGGTAGGTGTGTAAAAATTCAGTTATGGCAGAGTCGTCCATAAGCAGCCGCTCACGCCACCGCTCCATGGCATGAAATTTGGCATTTTCTTCATGGGATTCGCCAGCAAATGCTAACAACTTGGCCCGAATACTGATCGTGGTTTCTTCAGGCTCTTCGCGCAAGAGTTTGCCAATATACTGTAATTGACGTTTGCGACCCCCATGCGCGCTTATTTTGCGGCATAGCATTACCGCATCAAAAAGTTTTTCTGATAAGGGTAACTGTTTTATGCGCGATTCTGGCAGCGCAACGATTTGTTGTCCAATATCCCGTAGATCCGCCAGTTGCTGCTTGATTTTTGTTTTAGAAGGGCCGATTTTAAGATTGTCATCTGCTTCTACATTAGGATCAAAAAGATAAGAATTCATGCGCTTATGATAATCCTAGAAAGGGCAATTGATGCTTGCTTATCTGTCAAAGAGCAAATGAACACTGATTTTTTTATTTCTTGCGAGGGTTGTCTTTTGAATAGTAGCCCTGCTCTCCTGGGTGAGTCGCTTGCCCAGAGGCTGCTGGTATGGCTCACCCTAGCAGGTACGCGCCTACGATCGTTCCTTACCTACCCTGACCCCGGGCTGACAGCGCTTAAAGCCGTTTAACTGCGGTTTCTAGGATAATAGGCTTAACTAAATGGATACATCCAATGAAAAATAATGTATTTTCCTACTCCCAAAACGAGTTAACTGCCATTGCTGCAGATGCTCTAAAGTTTGCTAAGCAGTTGGGTGCAAGCCAGGCTGCAGTCGAAATCTCGGAAGGCTCTGGTTTATCGGTTTCCGTTCGGCAAGCTCAAGTAGAAAATCTGGAACATACTCGTGATAAAGGCATTGGAATTACAGTCTATACCGGTAAAGCCGGGGCTTTCTCCCGAGGCAGTGCCTCAACCGGGGACTTTTCTCCCAAAGCCTTGCAAGATACGGTTCGAGCTGCTTGTGATATTGCGCGATTTACCGCCTCAGATGAGTGCGCCGGTTTGCCTGAAGCGAGTCTCTTAGCCAAGCCTACGCGCGATTTAAAGTTATTTCATCCCTGGACCCTTCCTGCGCAAGAAGCAATTAACATCGCCTTGCGTATGGAACAGGCGGCCTACGATACCGATCCGCATATTAAAAATATTGATGGATGTGGTTTATCAGCTTCTCAGGGTCAATTTGTATTAGCTAACTCTCACGGTTTTAGCGCAGGCTACCCTTTTTCCCGGCACAGTCTTTCCATTGCTCCCATTGCTGGAGCACTGCAAGCCATGCAGCGAGATGACTGGTATAGTAGCGAGCGAAATCCTAAAAATCTGGCACAGCCCGAAGCCATTGGCCGTTATGCAGCCGAGCGCGCGCTCGCACGATTGGGCAGTCGCCCCTTATCTACCCGCAAATGTCCCGTATTATTCGAAGCTCCCTTGGCTTGCGGCCTATTGGGTAGCTTTGTTCAGGCAGCCTCTGGCGGCGCATTGTATAGAGATGCCTCTTTTCTTAAGGGCAAGCTGGGAGAGCAAATTTTTTCCACCCATCTGAATATTGAAGAAAACCCGTTTATTGAAGGGGAAATAGGTTCTGCAGAATTTGATGATGAAGGAGTGAGCACCCAATTTCGGCAGGTAGTAGAGGCTGGAGTATTGCAAGCTTATTTTCTGTCTAGTTACACCGCTCGAAAACTCAAAATGTCTTCTACCGGCAATGCAGGCGGCTCCCATAATCTGAGGCTACATAGCAGTTTGACCCAGCCTCAGGATGACTTTAAAGCCATGTTGCGCAAGCTGCATACCGGCTTGTTGGTGACTGAAACCTTGGGTCAAGGAATTAACTATATTAACGGTGACTATTCTCGTGGCGCCTGTGGGTATTGGGTCGAAAATGGTGTGATTGCCTATCCTGTTGAAGAGATCACCATCGCAGGCAATCTGGCGCAAATGTTCAGGCAGATTGCGGCAGTAGGAGCGGACCCCATTCGCCGCGGGAGCAAAGTTTCTGGTTCCATCTTGATAGAAGAAATGATGCTCGCGGGCAAATAAGCCTGGAAACCGCAATAGATCTTTTGCTTAGCTCTCAAAGCCGTAGTAGAAACCGATATTTTTCTTCTTACAAGAATCACTCTTTGTGTGACAGCATTATGACCCTGAGTACGCCAATCGGGCAAAGCCTGCTGGCCTTACCGACCGGGCGGCATTTGCTGGCAACTTCCTATCGTCCACTCCCATCACTGCCTGCTAGTAATACTAAAAGACCAGACTGCCCCTAAAAACTTCTACGGGAAAGCCCCAATATTTTAGGCTTGCAAGTACACCCTATCCTAAACAAAATACTTTATTTACAAGGCTAAGAAACGATACACTTAGTGCATCAGTTGAATCCGCAACGCTGGCCTCTACCGCTCGAAAGCTAGCCCAATAGGTTTAAATAACATAATTACTAAGGAGATTAAATGCAACGTCGTTCATTTTTAAAGCAGGCCGGCTCCGGCGCTGCAGTCCTCGGAGCTGTTGCAGCCCCTGCTGTAGTACACGCACAGGCTAACTTGCGCTGGCGTCTAGCCTCCTCCTTTCCTAAATCTCTGGATACCATTTTTGGTGCAGCAGAAGTATTTGCCAAGCAAGTCAGCGCCATGACAGGCGGCAAGTTCACCATTTCAATTCATGCTGCTGGCGAGCTTGTGCCTGCTTTTGGTGTCGTTGATGCTATTCAGAACGGTACAGTTGAAGCCGGGCACACCGCTCCTTACTACTTCTTCGGTAAAGACGAAACTTTTGCCATCGGTTGCGCTATTCCTTTTGGATTAAACAGTCGCCAGATGAGTGCCTGGATGTTTGAAGGCAATGGTTTAAAACTGATGCGCGACTTCTATCGTGGCTTCAATATCGTTAATTTTCCTGGAGGTAATACCGGCGCACAAATGGGCGGCTGGTTCCGCAAAGAAATCAAATCTTTGGCTGATCTGAAGGGCCTTAAATTCCGTATTGGTGGTTTTGGAGGCAAAGTACTGGAGCGGCTTGGGGTGGTACCCCAAAATATTCCTGGTGGTGATATTTATCCCTCTTTGGAAAAAGGCACTATCGATGCAGCCGAATGGATAGGGCCCTATGATGATCAAAAGCTGGGCTTTAATAAAGTGGCACCTAATTATTACTATCCAGGTTTTTGGGAGGGTGGCCCGCAGCTAGACTTTTATATCAACCAAAAAGCTTATGATGCCCTTAGCCCAGAATACAAAGCCATTGTGGAAGCTGCGGCTTCACATGCCCATGTAGAAATGCAGGCGAAATATGATGCTCGTAACCCAGCTGCCCTTAAACAACTGGTCGCCAGCGGCACCAAACTCCATCGTTTCCCCAAAGATGTGATGGATACTGCGTTTAAAGAAGCCATGGCTTTTTATAACGAACTCTCAGGCAAAAACCCCAACTGGAAAAAGGTTTACGAAGATTATTCAAAATTTCGCACCGATCAAAATCTGTGGTTCCGCTTTGCAGAAGCAAGTTACGACGATTTTATGCAAGCGCAGAAATTTTAGGCCTTTTCAGCCAGCCTGTAGAGTTAAAAAACCCTGTGTTAAGCAGGGTTTTTTATGGGTAAGCACAGACGCATGATTTTGATTGGCATCATTTATTTTGGATAAGTCAGCTCATAAGGTCTGGAGGATATTAAAATCCTTATAAACATAGTCGAATGAAGGTTGTGGCTTGCGCTACCTTTCCTCTAGGCTAGCATTTTCAAGCTGCTTGCTAACTGAGCCGCGCGATTCTTGAGTTAAGAACAACGTTAGCAGCGTTTACCTTGTACTAGCTATGCGACAGGTTTGCTGCTATGTTAGAGCAGTCTTCCCAGACGTTTTTCAACCTGCCGCTTTTCCCATTCCGGTCCAAAGAACGGTATGAGTTCGAATACTGCTAGAGCATGGGCCATTATTCCAATGCCCCAGCCAAAGGCTGCCCAGAAAAACCACAGCCTTGTAGGATTAATGACAAAATTCAGAAGAGCCAGCAAACTAATAACAAGCACATACTGAACTAGATGAATATAAAAACCTTTGACCTTGCGGACATAAGACAATGCCAATTGTTCTTCGATAGCAGATGGAGTGACAGTTTTCATTTCAGGCTCACTGGTAAGTTGGGAAAAATCGATTTCAAAAACCGATGCCAGTGATTTCAAAGTCTCCGTGCTTGCAGCTTGACCTCTTTCAATCCGCTGTATGGTTCGGGTACTAAGACCACTTAACTCCGCCAGCTGACTTTGGGACCATCCGCGTTGAAGCCTAAGTTTTTGCACAAGCATAAGAACTCCTTGATTTCACTAGCTCTAGTGTGCTGAAAACTGCCGCCGTTAACAACGACAGCAAGCCGACAGTATACGTCACCGACACGTCTGTCATAGCGAAGTCCTAGAGTTTGTATGCTTGGCGCAAGCTATTAGAAACACCGAATTAAAGGAGTACCCCACTTGGTTTTATTTCAGCCTAAATTTCTGCTGTGAGGCATCCGGGTATAGGTCGGTCTCTACCATTTGTTTAAGTTTAAAAATTTTGGGAACTGCTGATAATCTACTGCGCAAGCCGGATCGGCTCTTGCGGTGCTCAGCGTACAGTCCGTACGCATCCGCTTCTCAAATCCGCCGCGGGCCGCTCGCTACGGTTATTAGAAGTCCCCTTTTCTTTTACCCTAATATCCACGCGGCTTTTCGGTCAAAAGTGGTTTAAAAGGCCCATAAATATTACGGTAAAGTCCGCGGAAATTTATAAATCTCTATACTGTTTAACTTTTTTTAGTTAGGAGTTGAAAAGTGCCGCGCTGTTCATTGATCATCTTCCCCTCACTGTTCCTCGCTTAAGATCGGTGCCGCATTTGCACACCGTATGCTTGGGATTTTTCCACAACTAGGCGATGAGCATTTCCGTATAGTCACTCTTACTATAATCCTGAGGCTGGGAGATACCCCGTTTCTTGGGGTTACAACTCTCATCCTTTAGAGGTTTCGTTTAATCTTAAATTATGATTGAAGCTTTCTGATGAACCATAATTGGCTGCTCTGGTCCATTCCGCTGGCAATAGCAGGGTTAATTCTATTGTTAATATTGATCGTTAACCTGATCAAAACAATCAATACTGCAGAGCTGTTGCGCCTGCCCTTGAATAAGGAAACAGTTCTTGATTTCACGGAAAAAGGACGTGTACAAATGCATCTTGAATGCTCACGTCGCTTAATATCTCCATTCTTTGGGCTGCACTACGAAATTAAAGACACCCGTAATCAGCAAGTTGTCCCCATATCGCGCCTTATACTTCCGCTAAAAAGCTCTGGAGTAAATAGTATCAGGTTGTTGCATGGGGAAATTAATATTCTTCAGGCAGGTCGGTATAGTTTACGCATTACCGGGCTACAGGCACAGAAGGATTACAGGGATTGCAGGATAATTTTTACACGTCCATACAGTTTAATAGTGATTTTACATGCGCTAGGAATTACCGTTAGTGGAGGGGGATTTATTTTGGGGGTAGTAATGTCGCTGATCTACTTAGTGCGAATCAGGGGCAGTTGAAGGATTGAGGTTGTGTCGGGTCAACTAACACCAAGTTAAGCGGCAAAACGGAGTCGGCCTGCGGCGGGCTGTAAAGTCTGCGAAGCAATCCCTATGGCAAGCTGTCCCCGTTGAACATATGGTTATGTGTTCGCTTTGTATTTGCTAGTGCCAGGGAGTTTACGAAGATAAGCGAGTAGTGCGAATATGATGACTTGAACCACCAACACCGCTACGCCGTACTGTTGAAAAAACTCAACACTTGCTTGTTGGCCTGCTGCATAACCTGCGCCGAAGGATTTTGTCGAACTACCGGCAACAGCTCCCACAATCCCGCCTACTATCATGTTTGTACCGATGTAGAAAAGGATGAACCAAAAAATTAAAGCGATCACTCTGAGTGCTATGTGTCGCTCTTGTTGTTTCTGAGTGTCTAGTTTCATGCTTTAAATTCCCTTAGCCACATAAGGTGGAACTAACTGCCTCTGCACGGTTTTATCGCACAGCATGCAGTGACTGACAGGAGCGGGGTGACGCACCGGATTAAAACTCATTGCGAAATTTACTTTGGAAATCAGAAACTGTCTGACATTATGAAATAACTGCGGCACAACCTCAATCCCAACCTACTGCCCGCCTTTCAGAGAGAGGATTCTCACTTGCCAAACCCCAACTCTTCTCCTGCGAGCCGGAGTGTGCCTCCCTCCTACTACTAAGATCATCGCTCGATTTACAGGCTCCAGTGTCTGTTTCTGTTGCACCCATGGGTTCACTGCCGCGGTTGGTCGCACCCATCAACACACCCCAAGGTCTTCGATTACTGTCGAACCCTCATTCAAATGCTAGATTGCAAGAAAAAGACTGCATAAAAAGTGAGCATAGTTTTCAATATTGTTTTTCTAATTTCAAAAAGCAAAATAAAACTAATTATCCATATTTGAAATTCCCTGCCAAGAAGTCTTAAGCAAACAGCATTGGATCCGATCTTTTCTTATTGGATACTCATCTTTGGATAGGTGCCATCGGGTCCAGCATTGTTAGTTCCAGCCTTCACTATTGAAGATGAGCTTCCAAGTCGCTTGCAGGAGCGCACGGCAGTCGCTTTCTGATTCCACCCATATCACGCAGGTATCCATTTCACAATCCGTTGTATGAAGTCTTTTAGCCAAGCTCGGATTGGACTTTTGGATCATCGTTTGGATATATTCACCCCAACCGTACCCGTCGGGATCGATTTTTTCCTCCTCAAGCCGGGCGTTGGCTGCTTCAAACTCCTCATCTGAGGGATCGAACTCGATTTGCCAAGCGATCGGGATCTCAGGTCCTTCATACTCAGTGCCTGACATTGCAGTGAGCATAATCGGTGACCAGCGCTCGTCTTCCCAAAAGCCCTCCCCTTCTTCTAGGGCTTTGACGATGTTATTGGGCGTTTTCCATATGGGCATCTTGCGCATCTCGAGTCTCCTGTTTGAAGGGCTGGTAAGGCGCACCCGAACCGGAGGGGGCTAGAAGCACAGCTTTTAGCGCCAGCTTAAGCGACCCCTTAAGGTGGGAAGTATAAATAAGCTTGTGTATAAGCATTTTAAGGCAGGGCTATTTGCCCCTATAAGCTCTACCCACATACAGGCTGGTGCGAGCACCGGTAAAGGCAGGGGCGGGTGCTAAACTCTCGACACTAAATTCATAACGGCCCGGAGCAAGCTTGACAGCAAACAACTCTGAATTTAGAGAATTTGCTCCCCAAGAAGAGAGGCAGGGTCTTTTGACGGTTTTCTCTGCCAACGGTTGATCGGCAGGCGGATCTAATTGCCGTATTTTCACGCGGAGCTCAAGCTCGGCGCATGGCTCAATCCACTTACCAGAAGTGGACCTGGTCGATCCTCCTGCTAGCTTCCACTGCTGGACTCTTTCAGTGGCATCGTCTTCCTTGTACGTATAGCGAAGCGTGGCAGCATAGATTAAGCGCTCCTTGACTTGAACTTCGGCTGTTACCCTTGCCCCCTCTTTGCCCAGTGGAAACGGTGTGACCACAGACGTATCGCTGGCGCATGCCGTACACAACAAAGAGGCTAGAACGGCCGTTAGAGTTAAAGTGCGGCACATCCATGTGTAGCCACCTATGAGTGAAGTGCCTGCGCTAAGCCAGTCCGGCTTGAACGAGAGGTTAGACGGATGAGGTAGCTGCGAGTTGTGAAGAGGGACTGAACCTAGCATAAAAAATCTTAAGCTTAAATGAAATAAGACGCTATCTTAAAAGCAGTAAAGATAAAATAGATAGCGTTGTGAGCCCCTAAGCTGAAGCTCAGCTGCTTAGACCAACAAAAAAGGGAGGCCTGCCGTAGTGTTTTTGGTTGACCGACAGGTCAGGTGCTATTAAGAAAGGCTACCACCCCTGCGAGACTTTCGAGCATAAACTCACTTTTGGCGTGCGTGGCCCGTACCAGAACAGCTTCAAGCCCGACTTGAATGGCTCCGTTGTAGTCAGCGCAGAGGCTATCGCCAATCATGACGATGCGGCTGCCCGCGGGAATGTACTGGGTAGCCGCCTGGAAAGCTCCTGGATGAGGCTTCTCATAGCCTATGGTTGCCGAGCTTATAACCCGGTCAAAATAGCTTGAGAGCCCCAATTGCTCCACCAGAGTGGGTAATTCTGGCACATGGTTAGAGAGGATAATGTTCTTCCATCCCTGGGACACTGCCATAGAAAGCTCATCGTGAACATCAGGATAAATTTTCCAGCCTTCAGGGTCCAGATACTCCGTACGGACCAGGGCTGCAAGAGATGCCGCAACTTCTGGTTTGAAACCACCTCCCTGTATAAAGGCTTGTTTGAAAACGAGGGTGAGGTTCTTCCACCAAGAATCCCCATCGTTCAGCTCAAGGTGTGCAAGGGTGGGCGAATGCCAAGGAAACCCAGTAGTTAGATAGGGCAGGAAATCCTCCCGGCTGTAGCTCCTGTTCCCATCTGCTCGCGTTGCGAGGTTGGCTAAGCACTGTGACCACATGCCAGGCCTGTAGGCCAATGTATTGTCAAAATCCCATAGTAGGTAGCGCATGGGTGTTAATGTTGGAGGTTAGCGGCCGCCGGAGTACCGCAGGCAGAGAGGGACCTCAAGGGGGCCAAAGTTGGGAGAGCTGTTTAACCGAAGGGTGAGGTACTTGTTTCATCTTGTTACCTGCGAAGCCTTAACAACAAATACTGTTTCTCCCATCGTAGACTCTACGCTCCAAGGTCGGGCCGTATTCACCCGAAGCAGTAAATTACCTGTCGGGTCTTGTAGCTCTTCTTCCACTTCGCACGCAACTGATCCTGGGCAAGGATAGGCACTTGTCGGCCAGAACTCTGTATCACTTACTATGGCCGACTTCTCGATAAACAGGTGAGATCGTCCGCTCGCGTCGATCAGCTCGCACTCGACGATATTGGGCTGATGTTCTTCCACAAACCGAACAACGTTCAAGAGAAGCATTGGCATGGAGAGCTTAGGCGACTCGCTCATTTCAGCAAAGTGAGAGGGGGTAGCGATCGCAGCCGCAAACGTACTGCTCCAGCGCTGAAACCACAAGGTATCGCCCCCACCTCTTGGGGCTGCGACCGTCGCTGTTGGGCGTGGTCGAGGTAGGCGCTTTCAATTTGCTTGGCTGTGTAGAGAAGACATTGGGGATGCATTCTCTGGATTTCTTCAAACAGTTTTCTACGAGCTCGCTTACTGTTTTGCGATGAGTCGGGGCGGTCCAGGGCTTAGCCGACAGTTGAGGGCTACTCATAGCAATGGCTCCACAAGATGTGCGCGATGAGTCGGAGCGGTATAGGGTTCTGGCCAAAACTCAACCAGGTGTGTGATCTTCGCAGAAACGACCGTAAAGAATGAGATGGCGCGCGCAGTCTGTACCCCATCGGAGATTGTGACATCGGAGACCACTTCACTGTTATTTCCAACAAGACGGTTAAGAGTAAATGTCCAAGGACCGTTGGCGGGATATTCGTGATTCATACGAGCAAAGCGCTCTGCACCCCGAATGCGTTCGTTGGACTGAGGCCATTCGAGTACGAATTCTGACCCAAGAACGGTAGAGACAGCGTGAAAGTCGTTAGTAGCCATGAGGCGCCAGAACTCGCGAACAACTGATGTAGCAGAAGGGTCGCTCATATTGGATAGTCTCTGAGGGCTAATGTTTTCTGTGCAAGGGGGCTTGTCGAAGGTAGCTTGCCTTGGCCGAGTAATTACACGTCATCGCGGTGGCTCCGTGTTTGTCCAGCTGGGCAGAGCATAAATATTATAAATATTAGCCACACGAGGGCAAAGAAATAGGAACGGATGCTAACCCACCATGTGGGAACGGTAGACGGCAACAAGAGGGAAGCGGCCACGACGATAATTGCCAATAGGGCAAGAATGGTTAGGGATGACTGAGCAATCTCTTGAACAAGCAGTGTCTTTGCCTGTGGATGGGTGAGTAAGCCCCCCATGCTTGCGGCGCTAAGCAAGGGGATGGCTAAGGCTCGAACATCAACGGCCGCAAAGTACCACCCTGCGGACCAGACAAGCACAAGTAAAAGACGCCTTGTCAGATTTGGCATGCGAATGCTGATTCTAAGGCCCAATGTTGAAAGAAACCGGCCACCAAAGCCCGAAGGGCAGAGGGAACCGGCAAGCGTAGCGTGCAGGTAGTCGGCTTAACCGACCAGTTAGACTTGTGCTGCGGGCACGATACCGCGGGTGCCACCTATGTTCAGTTCGCATGAGCATCATGTGGTTTTTCTAAGAAGGCAGTGAGTTCAGTCGCAAACGCCTCAAATGAGGCCCTAAAGGCCTCGATGTGGGAACGCATTTCTGACCAGTACTTATCATTTGCGAAGTTGGCCTTTTCGACTGCTGCTCTGTAGCTTGCCTTATCTCCAGATGAGTACGCAAGTGCTTCATTTATTGCGGTGGACTTTACTTGACCATAGTTCTTCTTAAACACAGCCTGGGAAGCGATGGCAGTCTTCATCATTTCCTGCGCGCACGATGCCAACTTCCTTTCCTTTGGAATAAATAGAGCTACTCTTTGAAACTCGCGCAGCAACGTGACGATGTTTTCGTGAAACTTCGTCTGAAATTCGAATAAAGACCTTCCTTCGTCCAGGGGCAGGTCGGCAAAATTTACTGCATACCGTTCGTGCAAGAGTTTGAGGGCTACGTCGTGAAAAGCAAGCAAGTGTAATTCCTGCTTGTCTCTGCGCTGGTTCGAAAATGACGAGAGCATCGTAAGCTCTGCGCGAATGTCTTCGACAACGCGAGTGATATCACCGATGTCTTCCTTTGTTGCAGCGTTCTTACCTTTTTCTCTCACGTAGGAGTCTGAAAAGGCGCGTATCACGAATCCTAGAATTCCGCAGTCAACTGCAAGCGCGATTGAGGAAACCAACTCCATTTGAGTAAGCTTTGAGATCTAACGAATGACTAATCGCTTGTTCAAGGAGGCCTAACGTCTTTGCGTTTCCGCAGCGCGGCCTCTTCCGCTGCAAACGTGAATTAGGTGATCGCCAGTTTGAGACAGAACTGCTTGAGTGGAAACCATCGTTGAACCTGCAGTTCGTAGAAGGGCATGCCGGCACATCGGGGAGGGTAGACGCAAACACTGACATACATCTGATCGCTGTGTCTTCCCGCCTTTTGCCAGACTGACTTCTCCGGTAGATGGCGTGGCGCGAAGCCTCGGCGGCAAAGTTCATTTTCAAATGCTTGAAGATTACGGTTTTTCGGAGATTCGATCGCCATAGTGATCCAAAGATGTTCCGGCACAGCCGATGAAATCACTGCCCAAAAAAACACATCATCAATTGCAATCGCATCGATGCGATGAACGGCGGCAACGAACTGGATTTCGTCCCAACGCACCCGAATCGGCTGCTCATAATTTATGATGAACGAATCAACCTCAATTGCTATATCTTCGGTAAAGATAGCTTCGAATGTTTCGAGCATTGGTTCGCCTAACGTTTGAATTAACGGGCTGCTAAAAGCAGTCCTGTTGAATGAACGGTTAGGCAACTGGAGTGATACATGTTGACCCCGCTAACTGTTATGAGTAGATAAAAAATACAGAGCATCTATTAAATAACGCCACAGCAACTAAAACTTGTAGTCCGAAGCCATAAATGAGAATGGGCTTTATGATAAGCCACAACTGAGACTAGTAAAGCTAAAACAAACCCTGTTGCGGAGTATAGACTAAGACACCTGAACTTAGAACCGGTGCCTAACGTTTGACATGAGCGGCATGCCGCTCGATGCAATGGTTAGGTTGCATGATGGAGCACGAGAGAGCCCTTCGCATGCAACTGACGGATGTTTTGGAAGCCCCCAAACCTGATCGCTTCTTGCTGCTCGGCCACAGACATAAACAACTGGTCGTTCGACATTCCGCCCTCGCCCGCGAAATGGTCGCAAACGAGGTAGCTTCCGCCTGGCGAAAGTAGTTGTTTTACCTGCGAGTGAAGCTTTGGCGCGCGACTCTTGTGGCGTAGCTCATGGACAGCTTGCAGCGTAACCACGACCTCGAACTCCCCGAGCCCCTGACCCCACGACTCATCGAGAAAACTCCGCTCGACGAACTTGACGCGCTCAGCCAGGGCCCCGAGTCTTTGAGCGGCAAGTTCGTGCATTGCAGGCGAGAAGTCGAGCGCGACGTACTCGATGTTCGGCAGTGTTTTCAATAGATGCTCGGCAAGGAAACCCGGGCCGGAGCCAAGCTCAAGCACGCGCACCGGCTGCCTCGCTGCTGTCTGTTGGATCGCTAACGCAAACACCTGGAAGAACTCGACTCTCCAGGGTCGCTTGACCATTACTTCATCGGCCCACTCTCGGGCGTCTTCCAATCGGCGAAGATCAATTGGGCTGGGGACGTCTGCGCGCATCGCCTGCCACCTAACCTACGCTATACACCGCAAGCCCCATATACCCAAAACCCCAATCAAGCCATCTAACAAAATTTTCTCCCTTTAAACACCTGCTTTCACACTCCAGAAGGGCGTATAGCGCATCCGCGAAACATACCTTCACGGATAAGCAGATAGCGATAAGCTACTCTCCCATTTTGCTGGGTCAGTTGCGCCACACCCCATGCCTGAGCCACTACAGTTTAGTGACTGAGAAACAATCCGTCCAGAAGACTTATCCCCTCCCTACCTACTACACTGATCTTCTTGGGCGAGGAATGGATAGGGATTTTAAACCTAGCGTCTTATCCATAGCTCTTTTGACTTGCGACGCATCTGGTAAAAGCATCTGGTAAAAATAGTGTGAATAAGCCCTAGCACAGTTTCCCAACGCTTTCATTCTGCACTTTCCAACACCCGCGCCAAATATTGTCCTGTATAACTGTCAGGGTTTTGGGCAATGGCTTCAGGGGTACCAGTAGCAATAATCTTTCCCCCTCCTGTACCGCCTTCGGGGCCAAGGTCTATGACCCAGTCGGCGGTTTTAATAACATCCAGATTATGTTCAATTATTACGACGGTATTGCCGGCGTCCCGTAAGGCGTAAATAACTTTCATGAGTTGTGCAATATCATGAAAATGCAGACCGGTAGTAGGCTCATCCAACACATAGAGCGTACGGCCAGTGTCTCGCTTGGAAAGCTCCAGTGATAGCTTTACCCGCTGTGCCTCTCCTCCGGAAAGCGTAGTGGCACTTTGGCCTAATCGAATATAGCCCAGGCCTACATCTATTAAAGTTTGCAGTTTGCGGTTAATGGCGGGTACGGCACTGAAATACTCCAAAGCGCTACTGACCGTCATATCCAGCACGTCTGCAATGTTTTTACCGCGGTAAAAAATCTCCAGAGTTTCCCGGTTGTAGCGTTTGCCGTGGCATACATCGCAGGGCACATACATATCTGGCAAAAAATGCATTTCAACTTTAACGACTCCATCGCCCTGGCAGGCTTCGCAACGCCCACCTTTTACATTAAAGCTAAAACGCCCGGCCCCATAGCCGCGTTCCCGCGCTTGGGGCACCCCTGCAAATAGCTCGCGTATGGGTGCAAATAAGCCCGTGTAGGTGGCGGGGTTGGAGCGGGGGGTGCGACCAATGGGCCCTTGATCTACGCTGACCACTTTATCAAAATGCTCTAAACCTTCAATAGCTTCATGGTCTGCTGGTTCATCATGGCTGCCATAAATTTTCTGTGCTACGGCACGATATAAGGTTTCGTTGATCAAGGTGGACTTTCCTCCGCCCGATACGCCTGTGACACAGATGAGCTTGCCTACCGGTAGTTCCAGCGTGACGTTTTTTAAATTATTACCTTTGGCTCCAATAATCCGTAACCATTGATCACCCGGTTCCTGGCGTTTGGAAGGAACTGCTATTTTTAACGCTTTGGCTAAATATTGCCCGGTAATTGAGTGGGGATCTTTTTCAATAGCTTCAGGAGGGCCCTCCACTAACACGCGCCCACCGTGCACGCCTGCGCCTGGGCCCATGTCTACCACATAATCGGCTTGGCGAATCATATCTTCATCATGTTCTACTACAATGACGCTATTGCCCAAATCCCGCAGATGTTTCAGTGTGCTAATTAAGCGGTCATTATCTCGCTGATGCAGACCAATACTAGGCTCATCAAGCACATACATTACTCCCGTTAACCCGCTTCCAATCTGGCTCGCAAGCCTAATGCGCTGCGCTTCACCACCAGAGAGTGTGTCTGCACTTCGATCTAATGAGAGGTAATTTAAGCCTACGTTCACTAAAAACTTTAGCCGGGTGGCAATTTCTTTGATGATACGCTCGCCTACCTCTTTTTTAGCGCCTGTTAATACAAGGTTTTCGAACCAATGATGACAATCCCATAAAGTTAGGGAAGATAATTCATAAATAGCCCGTTCATCTTTTTTAGAACCTACTTTTACAAATCGAGCGGCTTTATTAAGACGCGTTCCTTGGCAGGCTGGGCAGTGTTTTTGGTTAACATATTTGGCAAGCTCTTCTCGTACGGCAGGGGAATCCGTCTCCCGATACCGCCGCTCCATGTTATTGATAATGCCTTCAAACGGATGTGTAGTAACGCGAGGTCGGCCTTTTTCATCCGTATGGGTGAAAGAAATATCTTCTTCACCGCTGCCGTACAAAATAACCTTTTGAATCTTTTCCGGCAGTTCTTCAAAGGGGGTTTCTGGGCTAAACCCATAATGTGCCCCCAGGCTGTTGAGCATTTGAAAATAAAAATTATTGCGTTTATCCCAACCTTTAATAGCACCGCTGGCTAAAGACAAACTGGGGAAAGCCACTACACGTTTTTCATCAAAATATTGCACATGGCCTAAGCCATCGCATTTTTCACAAGCCCCTACTGGATTGTTAAAGGAGAACAAACGTGGTTCTAACTCGGCTAGCGACCAGCCACAAACAGGGCAAGCAAACTTGCTGGAAAATACCGTTTCTGCCTGGCTGTCCATGTCAAGCAGTAGTGCGCGGCCATCGGCCAAGCGTAGAGCGGTTTCAAAACTTTCTGCCAGCCTTTGTTTAGCGTCTGTCCGGACTTTTAACCTGTCAATGACGACATCAATCGAATGTTTAAGCTTTTTATCCAGAGTCGGCAGCTCTTCCAGCGTATAAATGCTGGCCGGCCCTTCATTGGTGCTGATGCGAAAACGTACAAAACCTTGGCCTCGCATTTGGGTAAAAAGCTCTGCATGTTCTCCTTTGCGGTTAAGCACAACCGGGGCCAGAATCATGACTTTACTGTCTGCGGGGAGAGCCAGCACATGGTCTACCATTTGGCTGACGCTTTGAGCTTGCAAGGCATGCTTAGGGTGGTCCGGGCAGTAGGGTGTACCTACTCGGGCAAACAATAAGCGCAGATAATCATGAATTTCTGTGACGGTTCCAACAGTTGATCGAGGGTTATGGCTGGTCGCTTTTTGCTCAATGGAAATAGCGGGAGACAAGCCCTCAATTAAATCTACATCAGGTTTTTCCATAAGCTGCAAAAACTGCCGTGCATAGGCCGATAAAGACTCCACATAACGCCGTTGACCCTCTGCATATAAAGTATCAAAAGCCAATGAGCTTTTGCCTGAGCCAGATAGGCCGGTAATGACGACCAACTGATTGCGGGGAATAGTCAGTGAAATATTTTTTAAATTATGAGTACGGGCGCCCCGTATTTTGATAGTTTCCATACGGCTTTCAAAAATAGAGTGTGCTAATGCTGAGTGCAACCGCGTATTATCTCATTGCCTTGCTAAATTGTTCCTATCATTGTTGCTTTAACTTCCTTTGCCCCAGCAGGGTGCTGCGGGTTTAGACGCCAGTAATTTAGAAATGGAATCAGTTGTCTATCGATGGCGGGAATTTCTAGCCTCAAAGTTTTATAAATGAATGACTTTCTGCGTTAATCTAGATGTTTTGGCGAATAATGAGCTGTATTTTGCAAAGCAATTTAATTTTTTATTAACATATCGATTTAAAGGGCAACCTTATGGCCTCTGTCAATAAAGTCATTCTTGTCGGTAACCTGGGCCGCGATCCAGAAGTGCGCTACACCCCGGATGGGGCAGCCATTGCAAGTATTTCCATTGCTACGACCAGCAAATATAAAAATAAAACCGGTGAAATGGTAGAAGAAACCGAATGGCACCGCGTCACATTTTTTGGGCGCCTGGCTGAAATAGCGGGTGAATATCTTAAAAAAGGCCGTGCCGTGTATGTGGAAGGCCGTCTAAAAACCCGCAAATACACCGATAAAGATGGTGTAGAAAAATATGCTACCGACATTATTGCTAGCGAGATGCAAATGTTAGGCGGACGTGAAGGCATGGGCACTCCCGCCATTGGGGATGAGGACGGATTTTCATCCTCTTCTGCCAAAGCACCGGCAGCGGCTCGTCCTGCATCGGCTCGGCCAGCGGCAGGTAAGCCCGCCCCCAATTTTGCTGATATGGATGATGACATTCCATTTTAGAAGATTTTTCGCTAGGAATTATCCCTCTGTGCTTACTCCATGCGCTTTTTGAAGCATAAGCGCCTCAACATGCCCATTAAATCATGGCTTAAACACCCAAATACAGAAAACTTTCTAATAAATATTTAAGATTTTTATTTTTTTAGCTGCTGCAAGTCATGACTATTTCTTCTTCTATTGCTTCCATTCCTAACTGGATTTCCGGAAGGGTGGCTAGTTCTGATGCCACAGAAATGAGCCCGGTATTTAATCCCGCTACGGGCCTTATTACGGCTAGGGTCAGCGTGGGTCATCTCAAGGATGTGGCTGCCGCTGTGGCTGCGGCGAAAGCGGCTTTTCCGGCGTGGTCTAGCACAACACCCCTGCGACGCGCACGGGTCATGTTCAAATTCAAGGAATTGCTGGAACGCGACGCGAAAAAAATCGCCGCTTGCATCAGTTCAGAACATGGCAAAGTTTTTTCCGACGCCATGGGTGAATTTACCCGTGGTTTGGAAGTAGTGGAGTTTGCCTGTGGCGCACCGCAGCTGCTTAAAGGAGAGTTTAGTGAACAGGTAGGAACAGGCATTGATGCCTATTCCTTCCGGCAGCCGCTGGGGGTAGTGGCCGGAATCACACCTTTTAATTTTCCCTTTATGGTTCCTTTATGGATGATTCCCGTGGCCCTCGTCTGCGGGAATACTTTTGTGCTGAAACCCTCCGAACGGGATCCAAGCTGCTCGCTACTGATTGCTCAGCTCCTTCAAGAAGCGGGCTTACCCGATGGGGTATTTAATGTGGTGCAGGGCGGAAAAATTGCCGTAGATGCCCTGCTGCACCACCCCGATGTGCAAGCCATCAGCTTTGTAGGCTCTACCCCGATTGCACAATACATTTATGCTACAGGTACCGCGGCGGGCAAGCGTGTTCAAGCGCTGGGCGGAGCAAAAAACCATTTAGTTGTTATGCCCGATGCCGATCTGCAGCAAGCCGTAGATGCGCTAACCGGTGCGGCCTTTGGCTCTGCAGGAGAGCGCTGTATGGCTATTTCTGTTGCGGTTGCGGTAGGGGATATTGCTGATGCGCTGGTGGCCCAATTAGCAGAACGCGCCCGTGCCCTAAAAATTGGTGCGGGTTTAATAGGTAGTGGGGAGAACCTTGCAGATAGTGGTATGGATATGGGCCCCCTGGTTACCTCCGCCCATTTGGCAAAAGTGAAGGAATATGTAGATAGTGGCGTGGCACAGGGTGCCACGCTGGTGGTGGATGGGCGCAATCGCCCAGCAGGAGTGCCACAGGAAGGCTTCTTTATGGGAGGCTGCCTGTTTGATCATGTCACCCCGCAAATGCGTATTTATCAGGAAGAAATTTTTGGCCCCGTGCTAGTCGTGCTGCGGGTCGATACGTTTGAGCAAGCGCTAGCTTTAATTAATCAACATGCTTTTGGAAACGGCACGGCTATTTTTACCCGCAATGGGAACACCGCCCGTGAATTTGTACAGCGCATTGAAGTAGGCATGGTCGGCGTTAATGTGCCTATTCCCGTTCCTATGGCTTTTCACAGTTTTGGCGGTTGGAAAAAAAGCTTGTTTGGAGATCATCATGTCTACGGCCCGGAAGGCATTCGCTTTTACACCAAACTTAAAGCGGTAATGCAGCGCTGGCCAGGCGACGCAAAAGACGGCGCACAATTTTTCATGCCCACCCTCAAATAGACTAGAGTGAACAGGCTCTAATTACCAGAATTTTTGGAGAATCCCAATGACTTTATTGTCTGATCAACTCAATCTTAAACCCCAGGATCTGCAAAGCTATTGGATGCCTTTTACGGCTAACCGCCAGTTCAAACAGGCTCCTCGTTTGCTGGCCAGAGCGCAAGGCATGTACTACTGGGACGATAAAGGTAACAAAGTTCTGGACGCTATTGCTGGCTTATGGTGCTGTAATGTCGGGCATAATCACCCTAAGGTGGTAGAAGCTATTCAAAAACAAGCCAGTGTTCTGGATTACTCCCCCCCCTTTCAGATGGGGCAGCCTTTACAGTTTGAATTGGCCAATCGTTTAACAAAAATTACCCCACCTAATCTTCAAAAAGTTTTTTATACCAACAGCGGCAGCGAAAGTGTAGATACTGCACTAAAGATCGCTATTGCCTACCATCGCGCGCGCGGAGAGGGTGCTCGCACCCGCCTGATTGGTCGGGAAAAAGGCTATCACGGTGTGGGTTTTGGCGGCATTAGCGTCGGTGGCATGGTTGCTAACCGCAAAATGTTCGGTAGCATGCTGGGCGGTGTAGATCATCTTCCCCATACCCACAATCTGAAAGAACAAGCCTACAGCAAAGGCCAGCCACAATGGGGCGCCCATCTGGCAGATGAGTTAGAGCGCCTCGTAGCGCTGCATGATGCCAGCACGATTGCTGCCGTGATTGTAGAGCCGGTTGCAGGCTCCTGTGGTGTGATTATTCCTCCCGTGGGCTATTTAAAGCGCTTGCGTGAACTATGCACCAAGCACGGTATTTTGCTTATCTTTGATGAGGTTATTACCGGTTTTGGGCGTTTAGGTACTGCTTTTGCCGCAGATTATTTTGAAGTGCAGCCTGATTTAATGACGGTAGCCAAGGGGATCACCTCTGGCACAGTGCCCATGGGTGCCGTATTTGCCACCAATCAAATTTACGATACCTTTATGACTGGACCTGCCCATCTGGTCGAGCTTTTTCATGGCTATACTTATTCCGGCCATCCTTTAGCCTGTGCGGCTGCCCTGGCTGTGCAAGAAGTCTATCAACAAGAAGGCTTATTTGATCGGGCTGCCCAAATGGCTCCACATTTTGAAGCGGCTGTACATTCCCTTAAAGGCGCTGCTCATGTGATCGATTGCCGCAACCTTGGATTGATGGGCGCTATCGAGCTGGCTTCCCGCCCTAACGCGCCTACGGCTCGCGCCTTTGAAGTCTTTCTGAAATGCTATGAAAAAGGACTGCTGATACGCACCACAGGTGACATTATTGCGCTGACTCCTTCCTTAATTGTAGAAAAAGAACAAATCACCCATATTACGGACACTATTCGTGAAGTGCTAGAGACGGTAGAGTGAAAAGTTTATGTGTTTAGAGCTGCAGGATGGATTTTGGGAGTGTTTACTTTTGCTTAAGGCAGTTCAACTCTAACAAGAATACTTAAGGCTAAAGAAGATCTTTTAAGCTGATGAGCCGTTCTTCTCAATTGAAATTAACTCTTCTTTGGAAAGTTCTATAACAAAATGCTTTGGCCCCGAAGCATTCACTGTTAAATAAGGCAAAGAGATAGAGTGCCTGTCAACCTTAGTGAGCGCTTCCCGCGCAGCTATTGCCGCTTCTGAAATACGTTGCATTGCCATCTCATCTTTTTGCAAAGGCACACCCGTTTGAGAAATAGCTTCAGCGGTAAGCCATTCCACTAAAGCTTGGAGTTCAGGATCAACTTGCACCATAGCTTTATTTTCTGAGCTAGCGGGAGAACCTCCGTGCAGCACGTAAGTTTTGATTCTCTCTTCTAATAATTGCTCAGGGAAACCCTCGTAATACTCTGGAACGATTTCTTTCACATTAACAAGAACACCTGATTCAAGAAAAGGGACAGGAAAGCTAAAACCCGGGCGAGCGATGCGTGAAAATTTGCCAACTCTAAAAATCACCAATCGCATATCTGCTTTAATGCGGCGAACACTAATGATTGCTAATGATCCGCTAACGAAAAGTAATACTAGAATAATTTCAAGCACTATAGTGTCCTGCCTCGATATTTTTGCGTATTTTTAATAAAGTCTATTTAACTTTAAATTATTAACGAATCTTATTTTTTAGCAGGTTTTTCATTAAACAAGGCAAAAGTCCTAACGCTTGGCTAACCTTTTCAGGAGAAAGGGTCATGCTTTCTATTCTGAATTCAACGAAATAGACATTCATTTCAGTCTGTTCTTAAGAGATGCTCTTATCATTTGTTGTTTGATGTAATAAAGAAAGACTTGACCCTTGACCCTCTGTGTGACCCTTGACCCTCTGTGTGACCCTTGACCCTCTGTGTGACCCTTGACCCTCTGTGTTATTTACTTATCCCGGGTTGGTTCAGGAAGAAAGAAAGCCACCCCCATATTCTTGCAGTGCTCAAGAGTAATCTTTGGAAATTCTTTTTGAATCTCTTGAAACTCTCTAGTTTGCGTTGCCCCGTCAGACAAAGCAAGCGCGGCACATTTGTACAGTAATAGAGTTTCTTTCGATGCCATTGAATCTCTAGTAAATTTAACGAAATCGGGAATACCTATTGCAGGAAAAGAAAACCCTACAGTAGGCATAGTGATTGGCCAGCGTTGAAGATTCTTTTCTTCCGCTAGATCCCGACGGACCAGAAATGCTGCAGTCATAAATTTCTGCGCCTGCTCTTTATCGTTTCTAGAAAATGCTAGTTTTGCAGTTTGTTCAAAGCGGAGTGACATTTGCAAGGCAGTATCTACAGCCCAAACTATTGAAGCTCGTTGAGCCAGAAAAAGTAAAGTTCCTGCCGTCAGACAAGTAGCCAGTACAAAACTGAAAAAGCACATAAAGAAATTTTTCACTTTTTGCTCCCTTTTGCCATACAGGAGGCATACTCAGCGTTACATTTGGCTACCTTATTTATTTGATCAGGGCCATTAGCATCTGAACCATCAGGAGAAAGTCCACCTAAACATTGGTTTCTATCCGCATTGCAGCAAGTACTTGGAGATTTTTCACAAGTATTATCAATCGACTTTTCACATATTTTCATACGTAAGTAATTACCTATTGTCGATGCTTCTGGGTCTTGGCTAGGTGCACAAGTAGCATAACGCCCTATACAACGATCTAAATAGTCTTTTAATCCTCTTGGATCAATACGACTTAGCGGATTGCTGCTTACATAAGCATACGTATTCATGCCGCCTTTAAGCCCAATCGGGTCACTCTGTAGATAGCGGCCTCCTAAGCTTTGATACTCCCTATTCCAGTTCTGATGCAGATTAGATTCTTGATCAAACACCTGCCCCGGAAACCGTTGATTAAAGGTAAAGGTTCCTAGGTTATATGGGTTTTGATTCGGCTGTGTTGCTCCAAACGGCTCAGCGGCAATCCAGCTCCAGACGATGGATTGATCCGTCGCTCTAGTGATCATTCTCGGCGTATCAATATGATCGGCATAGATGTTAAAGATTTCCGTTGTGACGGTATAGGTTTGAGGCTGCGTATTCGGGTTAGGTGTCCGGTTCTGTTTAATGATTGCGACAGGAGTGTCATTTAAGTAAACCGTTTCATAGATTGGAACGAGGTTAGCGTCATATTCCCCCAGCAGATGCCCTGCTTCATCATAGAAATAGCTGGTGGAGCCCGTAGGAATTAAAGTGGTGGGGCCGCTTTTATAAACGCGCTGCTCCAAGCCATTAGTCAAATAATTCACCGTATAAGGCGTATTGATGTTTTGCGGATTAGGAACCTGCGCTGCACTGAGTCTGCCTCTAGCGGAATAGCTTAAGCTGAGGGGGGAGGTGCTGGTACTCCCACTGGTGGTTTGGGTGGTATTACCGGCAGGATCATAGTTGATGGCTTGGGTCAGGGGGGTGTTGCCCTCGCCTGCGATCTGGACACTCGTTAGTTTGTTGCTGCTGGGCGAGACGGTGTGAAGGTAGGGATTTCCGGTGATGGTAGTAAGGGTGCGGTTTCCGGTGGCATCATATTCATAGCCGTAGGTGGGGGAGCCGCCGATATTGGCCCAGATGAGCCGATCGACTCCGTCATAAGCGAAGGTTTGATCCAGGGTGTTGGTCTGGGCGGTGTTGCCGGTGGGGCCGCCTAGATGTAGATAGGTGGTGATGCGGCCGGCATTGTCATAGCCGACGGTGCGGTAAAGGCCTTGTTGGGTAGGGTCGGGGATGGGGTTTTGTTCGGTTCCTACTCTGCCCAAGGGGTAGCCCGTGAGGCGGGCGTGTAGGTCGTAGCTGCGCTGATACAGGCGGGTGGGGTCGTTGGGGGGATTGGGATCATTGGGGTTGTTGTTGGGGTTGGCGCTGCCGTTCCCCCAGCTCCAGGCTTTAACGGCGCCAAAGGGGGTGTATTGGATGTTGGTGAGTAAAGGGAGGGCGCTGGCGGGGTCCGTGTTGGTTCCCGTGCCATTAGCGTTGACGGGACTCCAGCTTAAGCCGG
>JAIBAO010000061.1 GCA_019695155.1 Burkholderiaceae bacterium
TTCTTGCATCTCAAGCGCTGGCGAGGTATTGCCACCCGATATGCCAAATGCCTGGCTTCATTTGTTGCTGCTGTTCAAATCCGTTGCCTAGTACTTTGGCTCGCAATCTCGTGACTACACTATCTAGTCTTTTTAAGGGAGTAAAAGTGGTGCAGCGGTAATCTTATTTCGATTATTGCTACTATCTTTTGCCAAAACAATCTCCTGCACAGTGGACATTAATGCTTAAGGTAAAGCAACAAAAATAAATGATAAAAATCATCTTTTTAAAAACGTAAAGCCCATCATTGATGGGCTTTTTTACTGCCATAATCTAAAAAACTACTCACTCAAACTCTGCAGGGTAAATTTCATGAATAGCTAGCAAAGCCTAAAATCCCTTAATAAATATAAAAGCCTGGCTATATAGAGAAGGGGAGATAGTTAGGCGAAGACATTAGGAATACCTTAGCTTCAACTCAAATGTTTTAACGCATGGAATATCCCTGCTTTTCCAGCTGCATATAGATAAACTTTTGCTGAGCAATTGAAAGAATATTGTTAACAATGTAGTAAAGCACTAAACCTGCCGGGAAGAACAAAAACATCACCGCAAATACACCCTGCATCACCATCAATACTCTTGCCTGCATAGGATCGGGGGGAACAGGGTTAAGCTTATACTGTGCCCACATCGTAGCTGCCAAGATAATAGGCAAAATATAAAGATGATCTGGAGAAGCTAAATCCTTGACCCAACCAATCCAGGGGGCATAACGCATTTCTACCGAACCTAACAATACCCAGTAAAGGGCTAGAAAGACTGGAATCGTGATTAACACCGGTAAACATCCCCCCAGAGGATTCAGTTTCTCGGTTTTATATAACTCCATCATTGCTTGATTAAGCTTCATCCGGTCATCTGCATATTTTTCCCGCAGAGCCATCATTTTTGGAGTCACTTGCTTCATTTTGGCCATGGATTTATAACTGGAGACCATGGGGAAATAGAAAATCGCTTTGATGATGACAGTCAACAGAACAATCGCCCAACCCCAATTACCCGTCAGTGCATGTAACCAGGTGAGTAGATGAAACATGGGCTTAGCCAGTAAAGTTAAAAAACCATAGTCCACTACCAGATCTAGCCCTGGGGCAATCTGCGCTAAAGCATTTTGGTCTTGAGGCCCCACCCACAATAGGCTGTCATTTTCTGATTTCGCACCAGGGGCAATAGGGCCAAGAGGAGTTTTGATCCCTACCCGGTACTCTCCAGGCAAAGCTGCTTTTTCTGCGTAATATTCACGTTGGACTTTTGGAGCAGGGACCCAGGCACTTACAAAATAATGCTGTACCAGTGCTACCCAGCCATTGTCTGCAGTTTTAGTAAATTTGGCTTTATCTTTATCTATATCGGAAAATGCAATTTTCTGGAACTTTTCACTGTCTGTATAAACCGCAGGCCCTGTAAAAACAGCAGGGCCTGCAAAAAAACTAGCCTGCGAAGCAGATTCACCATGACGCTTCAAATGCATATAAAGCGTAGGAGAAACAGGCTGCGTACTGATATTTTCCACTACTGTTTTTAAATCAATGGCGTAACTACCCCGTTTAAGAGTGAATATTTTATTGACCCTCAAATTGGCTGATTCTGCAGTCAGCGTCAGAGAGACAGTTTGCTGGCCAGCAACCAGTTGGGCATTGTTTTGTGTAGCGCTAAATAAGCTTAAGTGATTGGGCGCACCTTCCACACCGAAGAGTCCAGTCTCCGCCACATAAACCTTCCCCGCAGAGTTATCTAACAAAACAAGTGTCTTTTCAGGATCTTGCGTAGACTTGTGCTTCAATAATTCTGCTCGTTCTAAAACTGCACCCAAGGTGTTGATATTTAATTTGAGCACATCATTGCTCAAGCTAAGCACTTCCCCGCGGAGGGCGGGCGCTGCTGCCTCAGTGCGGGTGCTAGCACCCGCAGAACCTGGCGTAACATTGTTGATATTCCCCGGTAGGGTCTGACCAGGTTGAGTGCTAACAACCCCTGCACTCCCATTACCCGCTTTAGCAGTGGTAGTAGCGGGATTACTAAAAAGCAGGGAGGGTTTTCCATTATGTTTTTGCCAGCTATCCCACAGAAATAAAACTGACATTGAAAAAATCACCCACAACACCAACCGTTGAGTATCCATCATGATGAATGCTTATCTTTTTTAGTTAAAACATTGCAAGGAAAAGAGCGACGCAGCGGGTTACGAATAGTACAAAGACAGCCATACCTCGGTAAACGGCCATCTGTTGGAACAGGATCAACCCCCCCCTGGCACCAAGGAGCACATCTTGCGATTCGCCAAAG
Source organism: Burkholderiaceae bacterium (assembly GCA_019695155.1). Classification (GTDB taxonomy): domain Bacteria; phylum Pseudomonadota; class Gammaproteobacteria; order Burkholderiales; family Burkholderiaceae_C; genus Piscinibacterium. Next base: position 2,330 of record JAIBAO010000061.1, read on the forward strand.
CGTTAGTAAAGTACCGCGGCCAGGCCCATGGGTTTGAATAGCCTGCAGCCCATAGGTAGAACAACTGGGCCAAAAACGGCAGGAGCGCCCCAATAAAGGCGAAAGTGCAAATTGATAAAACCGGATCAATTTAAGCAAGAAATAGGTCATAAGAATGAGTCAGAAGGCCGTGCAGCAAGCAGATCTTTTTCACGAATAGCTCTTAGTAGATCTTGCCAAAGTGTGACAACTTCCTGCTTGTATAAGGGGCTATGAGACGAAACCCCTGGTTTGCAGGACAAACGCACAAATACATCTCGCCCAGATAATAATTCCACCACAAAATATTGACGTATCAAGCGTTTAAAACGGTTTCGATCCACAGAAGATTTCAAAAAACGCTTCGCAATAATTAAACCCAGACGACTTTGCGGATAGTCTTTGATGGACTGAGGACTAGCACTCACTACAAAATGAGCGCTTTTTACTATTACTGTGGCTGACTTTGAAGGGTCAGTATTAGATCGCTTAAAAGCCTGGGAAAAAGCCACACTATCTGCAATGCGGCGTGCACGCAAAGTTCCCATCAACTACTCATGAAATAGCGTTAACCACAATAGTGAGAAAAAAGGCGTGCAAATTCCCATCAAGTTTGAGGGTTCGCATTAGCTTGAACGTCTGCTCCTGTAGTGCAGGACTAAAAGCTTTAAGCAACAGCTAAACGTTTGCGACCTTTAGAGCGGCGTGCGTTAATGACCAATCGACCACCTGCAGTTTTCATGCGGGCTCGAAAACCATGGGTGCGTTTACGTCGAATAACAGAAGGTTGAAAAGTACGTTTCATAATATTGTTTATGACCAGTTAAAAAACGGTTAATTAAAGAAAGTGCAGCAGTAAAATATTCAACCCGATAGGTTTTAGTATCACTCTATGCTATTGAATTGTTGCTACAGAAAGAAAGGTAGCAAAACCCTATTTAAGGCCGCTACTGTTTATTTTATTTATTAGAATCTGACGCTGACTTAGGTTGTTTAGTTGTTTCCTTATGCAGATAAGGTGTTGATTATAAACTTTTTTAGTAGGTGGTAAAGGTCTACCTCTGGCAAGGCCTATGCATAGAAGAAAAAACTAAGGATGGCGCTCTAAAAATTCCAGTCATAATCCACAATAAGAGGAGCGTGATCAGAAAAACGGTTTTCCCTAAAAACAGAAGCTGACCTAGCAGTATGCGCTACCTGGGGGGTAGCGAGCTGATAGTCGATTCTCCATCCCACATTCTTGGCATAGGCCGCTCCCCGATTACTCCACCAAGTATAGACTTCTTGATCAGGCGCCAATCTGCGATGCACATCTACCCAGCCTGTGTTTAGCTGTGCTGTTAACCAGGCGCGCTCTTCAGGGGTAAAGCCAGAGTTTTTCTGGTTAGCTTTCCAGTTTTTCAAGTCAATGTTCTGATGTGCAATATTGATATCGCCACACAAAATGATCTCATGATTACTTTGCCGAAGTGCTTCCATATACGGCAAAAACTCTGCTAAGAACCTGAACTTAGCCTCCTGACGCGCTGGACTTGAGGAGCCACTAGGGAAATAAACACTGATAATTGATAAATCCCCATAATCTGCTTGGATATAGCGACCCTCTGCATCAAATTCGACACTACCAAAGCCCCGTCTGAGACTGTCGGGTACCCGCCGGGTGAAAATAGCGCAACCGGAGTAGCCAGGGCGCTGCGCGAAATGAAAATGGCCTTGATACCCTGCAATCAGCGCTAAATCCGCCGTCATGCTCTGCTCCTGCAATTTAACTTCTTGTAGGCATAAAACATCAGCTTTGCTCTGAGCCAGCCAATCTGCCAAACCTTTACTCATAGCAGATCGTAGACCGTTCACATTTAGCGTGATAATGCGCATAATTCCCCCTTTACTGCAATTTTCTGAAAGCTTAACCTGCTAGTTTTATTTTTATGAGTAACTTTTTAGATTTTTATTCTGGCATAACACTTGCATACTCATTGAAATAACTGTTACATATTTATCACGAAACAAAAGCATTCCTGAAATTTTCTATTCACTACTAGGAGCTGCTGTAGGCTGCAAAAAGCATACTGCTGACATTATTTGGATAAATTAGACGATTTTCGGGCACAGTTTCTGGCCTCTGCTCTCCAATATGAGGTATTGCGCTTTGGTCAATTTACTACCAAGGCAGGGCGTTTATCCCCCTACTTTTTTAATACGGGTTTATTTAACTCAGGAGAAAAACTTAAGGTATTGGCTCAAGCCTATGCGGCAACACTCACCCATCAAAGCAACAAAGGGTTTCAATACGATATGCTGTTTGGGCCCGCTTATAAAGGGATTGTGCTAGCCGCAGCTACCTGCATGGTCCTAGCCCACAAGGGTAGAGATGTCCCTTATTGTTACAACCGGAAGGAGGTTAAGGATCATGGGGAAGGCGGCGTTTTAGTAGGTGCGGCTTTAGAAGGTCGTGTCGTTATTATCGACGATGTTATTTCAGCAGGGACTTCCGTAAAACAAAGCATAGAGCTTATCAAGCAAGCAGGAGCAACCCCGGCTGCAGTTCTGATTGCATTAGACCGTATGGAGCGCGGCGGTAACGCCACTGAACTAACGGCCTATTCTGCCGTACAACAAGTCCAGCAACTGTACTCCATTCCGGTCTTTCCCATCATTAATTTATTAGACTTACTGGCATTTTTATCCTCAAGCAAACAAACCGAATTCAATACACATTTGGCAGCCGTGTCTGCCTATCGAGACCGTTACGGAGTATCCTCTTGAAAATACTCTTGACTCAGCTGATTATGGGAAGTGTGTGTGCCCTCAGCCTACTAGAGAATATCGCCTTTGCACAAAATATCTTTACCTGCAAAGATGCCTCAGGCCGCACTATTACCTCTAATATCCCCTCGGAATGTGCTGAGCGTGAAAAACGCGTTTTAAATCGGGATGGTTCAGTTAAAGAAATAGTTTCTCCCCCCTTGAGCGCAGAAGAATTACGTTTAAAGAAGGAGGAGCAAGCGCGTGAAAAAGCTGAAATTGAACGCAAAGCTGAAGAACTACGCCGCGATCGCATGCTCCTAAGCGTCTATCCCAGTGAGCGCGAATTAGATGAGGCTTTTGTACGGGTTTTAAACGTCCCAGTCACTGCTTTACGGGCTTTCCCCAAACGCATAAAGTTATTAACTGATGAAATTAAAAAAATTCGTGAAGAAAGTGAATTTTATATAGGTAAACCGTGGCCGCCGGCTCTAAAACGCCGACTCGATAATGTAGTTTTTGGAATTGAACAAGAGCGCCGCAGCATTGAGGAAAAAGAAGAAGAAATCCGCCGGATTATCGCCCGCTTCGAAGCTGACCGGCAACGTTATCGGGCTTTAAGCGAAGCTGCCAAAAATAGACCGCGCCATTAAGTGGTTTTTTCTTTTAGCGTTTGCTGATATTCACCCAAAACCTGTGCTTGCTCCACTGGCAAAGCAAGCACTTTTACAGCAAAACTCTCTCGGAATATTAACGCCCCTTGTTCTACCCATCGCATGTGTTCTAATCGCTGGCTTAGCTCGTCACTATCTGAAGCTTGATGAGCAAGCCATATATCAGCAATAGGGTAGGAACTAATCAATATCTGAGTTCCCGGTCGCCAAAGTACATCAGGCTCTGCTCGGATTGCATTTTCTGGTTCATCTGCTGCATACACTGCTTGATGTACTGCCCATTCCAGTCGCGCTACATCACTGAGATAAGGCAAATGCTGAGCATGCTCAAACTCTGCAAGAAAATATGGTAATTGCCGACCATATTGGTTCCAATCTCCTGAGTCAGGGGCTTGGATTTTCCAAAAAGCCCGAGCTAATCCAGCAAAAAAATCTTCTCCCACAATCTCTTGCAATACAGGGTAAATTGCACTTAAGGCGCGCTGAGCGTTTGCAACAACATTTCCACGGTAAAGACCAATACGCTTTTGGTTGGTCTCTATCTCTCCCATTAATAGCGGTAACAAAAAAGCAGTGTTGGCAGGGTCTTGTAATGCAGAAGCAAAAACCCCCTGTTGCTGACTTAAATCCACTGTTCAGAAACCTCGTCTTCCTGTTTAGGAGTTTTTTCCCTAGCTTCTAACATTTCGTGGGCCATATGAGCCTCTTTGAGCAAAACAGCCAACGGTGGGATATTCGTATCCCATTCAATTAAAGTGGGTACCGGCCCAAAATGAGTCAATGCAGCTTGATAAAGACGCCAAACCGCAGGAGCCACCCGCGAACCGTGATCATCAATTAAGCCATCACCCGTTGCCAAATGACCCGCCAGGTGGATTTGTTTAACACTGCCTCCAGGAAAATGCGACAACGCAGCAAAAGGGTCAAATTCAAAATGTACGCTGTTGATATACAGATTATTTACATCCAACAAAATACCACAACCTGTTTGCAGAGCAGCTTGCGCTACAAATTCGGCTTCCGACATCTCATCACTTTTAAAACGCACATAAGCGGTAGCATTTTCAATAAGAATTTGGCGCTTCAACAGAGTCTGAGTTTGATCAATATGCGAACATAGAAGTTTTAATGCTTGCTTAGTATGAGGCAAAGGCAACAAATCATTCAGAACTATATCTTTTGAGGCTGTCCAGCAGACATGTTCGCTCACTAAAGCAGGTTCTATCCAGTCTATTAATTTCTTGAGTGCCTGTAAATGCTCAATATGCAGCCCGTGCGCATTGCCTAAGCCCAAACCGACCCCATGCAAGCTAAGGGGAAAACGCTGTCGCACTTGTGCAAGCACCGAGTGTGCGGCTCCCCCTGCAGAAAAGAAATTTTCACTATGGACTTCTAAAAAATCTACCGGCGCTAACGCCTGCAGATCACTCTCAATAAAATCGCGATAATGGGGTTGTCGCAGTCCAATTCCAGTAGAAAATTGCATAAATTTTCTAAATGCGCTTAGAAACTTGATATGGAGGAGAGTGAAAAATATCTACAAGAAGAGGCTTGTACAAGACCTTGCATTTTTAATGCTTGTACAAGCCATCTTTCAAAACAATTAACTTTTCTTTTCTTCTTTTTTAACTGCCCCATCTGGCTTGGCCATAGCTGCTTTTTTTGCTGCTTCGGGAGTTTTACCACCTCCCATTTTTTCACAGCTTCCAGAAGCAACATATTTCCATTCGTTCGAGTCCATATCCACCTTACTTTGCCCAGCACAAGAATGGGTACCGGAAGCATTTGCGCAGTCATTAGTCCCTGCTTTGGCTACCCCATAGCATTTTTCTTTGTCAGCAGCACTGGTTGAAACCGCAGTCACAGCAAGTACAGAAGCAAAAGCTGAACGTAAAAGAAGTTGCTTGTCCATAACATTCCTTTCTAAAGTCTCTATTTGTAAGATGATTAGCTGCGTTTAGTATCAATTTTATATAAAAATAAATACTAATTCCCATTAATGTTTGTATCTTTAAAGTGGTTTACAAAAGTAAATCGCTTGAGTCCACAAACATTTTGGCATGATATTTCATTTCATCCTTACACCACTAATTTTTATTTAGTTAACACTCTAAATCTATCGTGATTTTTTTCTATTCCCTCAGCATATTTTTATCCGCCTTTTTACTGTTTTTGGTCCAACCAATTATCGGAAAGCAAGTGTTACCGTGGTTTGGAGGTAGTGCCGGTGTTTGGAGTGTATGCCTAGCTTTTTTCCAGACAGCACTCTTAGCGGGGTATATCTATGCTGATTATTTATCAAGAAAACAGCTACCGTTCCAAGCAGTCCTGCATACTCTTCTTTTAGGTTTGGCAACCCTGACTCTGCCTATTGTGGCAAATGAAGCATTTAAACCTACTGCTAGTGAAAACCCTAGCCTGCAGATTCTGCTTTTACTGGGGTTTACGGTGGCGATGCCCTATTTCTTACTCTCCAGTACAGGTCCATTACTACAAGCTTGGGCTGCCCGTTCAACTCAAAAGGCATCGACTAACCTTGAACAAATTTATCGCTTGTTTGCACTTTCGAATCTAGCCTCTTTAATAGCGCTTCTCTCCTATCCTTTTCTTATCGAGCCTTATTTTTCAGTTTCCCAGCAAGCAAAAGCATGGTCAGGACTTTTTGTTGTATTTGCATTTTTGTGTACAGCTTGTACCTTTCTTAGCCTGAAGAAAGCCTCACTTGCACAGCAAGCTTTTGCTAAGAACCTATCTGTTGAAAACTCAAGGAATGAACTAAAACCATCTGTGAGCAGTTATCTGTTATGGTTGATTCTCCCTAGCTTAGCCTGCGTATTATTGTTATCTATTACTACCCACATTACACAAAATGTAGCTTCTGTACCTTTTTTGTGGTTATTACCGCTTTGTCTGTATTTATTAACTTTTATTTTATGTTTTGAAAGCGGAGTCTGGTATCGCCGCTGGCTATTTTATCCCTTGTTAATTGCACTGTTACCTTTGATGGCTTGGGGTTTATCTAAAGATAATGCAGTTCTCTCTTTTAAATATGCCCTTCCTTTATATTGCATGGGTCTATTTGTAGGGTGTATGTTTTGCCATGGAGAGTTAGCAAGAATTAAACCGCAAGCTCAATATCTCACAAGATTTTATCTATTTTTGTCTTTAGGGGGAGCAATAGGTGGAATTAGCGTAAGTTTATTAGCCCCTTTAGTTTTTGTGGGATATTGGGAACTACCCCTGGCCTTAATAATGACAGGGCTAATGCTATGGTTGGTAAATGCTAAAGAAGCTTTACTAATCCCCTGGCTAAGCGCTTGTTTATTCGCCTTAGGTTTATGGGGCTTATTTAAGTGGACTTCCTTTGGGTCTAAAATCGAACATTTACCACTGTTAATCAGCATAGTCGGAAGCGGAGCATTCGTTCTGGCAGGTATAGGGTATTTAAAGCATCGCTCAGGAACTGCCTTGGCCGCTACTTTGGGCTTGATGGCCGCCATATGTACGACCGTACTATTTAACGTCTATATTCGCACACTGAAGGATGGTACCGTCCAGATGGAGCGAAACTTTTACGGTACCGTACGAGTACGTCAAAATCTGGATGGCAGAGAACGCAGATTATCCCATGGGGTGATTCTGCATGGCATGCAGTTCACCGATTTAGCTAGGCATCGTATTGCAACCACCTATTATTCAGAAACTTCAGGTGCAGGTTTGGCAGTGCGCTATTTGCGGGAGCAACGCCAACGACCGCTGCGGATCGGTATTATAGGACTAGGGGTGGGAACGATGGCCGCTTATGCTCATGCTGGGGATTGGTTTGGATTTTATGAAATCAACCCCCAAGTCATCGATTTAGCTAAAACGCAGTTTACCTATCTGGCAGCTGCTAAAAATGCGGGAGCAGCTCTTGATATTATTGGAGGAGATGCACGTCTTGCGCTGGAAAAACAGTCTTCTCAACAATTTGATGTACTGCTGGTGGATGCATTTAGCTCGGACGCTATCCCTGTTCATCTCCTCACCACAGAAGCTTTACGAGTGTATTCACGTCATTTAGCTGCCGGTGGGATTGTGGCATTTCATGTATCCAATCGCTATCTGGAACTTCAACCCGTCGTAAAGCAACTGGCAAAGCTACAGAATTTGCATGCTTTTTGGATTAGTGATGAACCGGCAGAGCTGTACTTGAGTCGAAGTGACTATGTATTAGTCAGTGCAGATCCTGATTTGGAAGGGAAATACCCTTTTATGGGGCGATCCACTCCTATTAAAACTCAAGAAAATATGAAAACCTGGACTGATGATTACAACAATGTGTTTGATGTTTTGAAGCTCTAATAAAACTGTACCTGTAAAACATTTTCAGCAAAATCTTTCTTGTGATTCCTTCTTCTTTTATTGCCGACTTATTAGCCCGTACCGATGTAGTAGAAATCGTAGGTCGCTACGTGCAGTTAAAAAAAACTGGAGCTAACTTTACAGGTCTGTGCCCTTTTCATGGGGAAAAATCGCCGAGTTTCACTGTAAGTCCTAGTAAACAGTTCTACCATTGTTTTGGATGCGGAGCTAACGGCACCGCAATTTCATTTCTGATGGAATATCAAGGCATGCGTTTTCCAGAAGCAGTAGAGGAATTAGCTCGCAAGGCAGGAATGAGCATTCCAAAAGAGACAAAAAACACATACGACACAAAACAGGACAGCATTCTTACCAAGCAACACCAAACTCATCTTACAGATCTTTTAGCCCAGGCCAGGGCGTTTTACCGCAAACAGTTACGCACTAATCCACGGGCAATCGCCTACTTGAAACAGCGAGGCTTATCCGGTGAAATCGCAGCTAAATTTTCTTTGGGCTACGCACCAGATGATTGGCGAGCGCTAGAAAAAGCTTTCACAAAATATGAGGACCCTCGGCTCGTGGAGGCCGGATTAGTCGTTGCCAAGGAATCTAAAAGCTCACCGGGTGAACTTCAGCGTTATGACCGCTTTCGCGACCGGATTATGTTTCCAATTTTGAACAATAAAGGAGAGGTAATTGGTTTTGGTGGTCGAGTGCTCGATAAAGGAGAGCCAAAATATCTTAATTCCCCCGAGACTGCGGTTTTTAACAAAGGAGCGGAGTTATACGGATTATTTGAAGCGCGCCAAGCCATTCGGGAACGTGGATATGTACTGGTTACCGAAGGGTATATGGATGTAGTCGCATTGGCGCAATTAGGGTTTCCCAATACCGTGGCTACCTTAGGCACGGCTACCAGCAGCTTGCACCTACAAAAACTGCTACGCCAGACCGATCATATTGTTTACAGTTTTGATGGCGATAAAGCCGGGCGTCGCGCAGCATGGCGCGCCTTAGAAGCCGCCTTAGCTTTTGCGGCGGATGATAAGCGAATTAGTTTTCTATTTTTGCCCGCAGAACATGATCCGGATAGTTTTATCAGAACCGAAGGTAGTGCCGCCTTTGAAACTGAAATAAATCGAGCAATGCCTCTGTCTGCTTTTTTGATTAAGGAATTATCTGACCGCAATGATTTAAATTCTGCGGAAGGACGCAGTGCCCTCATTAAAGACTCTACTCCTTTACTAGCAGCACTACCCAATGGCGCATTACGACTGCAAATTCTGCATTTGCTGGCAGACCTCACTAAACTCAGCCTAGGCGACCTGCAAGGTTTGATGGGGTCTTTAGAGCAAAATAAGCTGGAAAAACCTATTAATTCTAGGGATAAACTTCAAAATAATCAGTCTAAACAGAATAATTTTCGCTATAAACCCAGCTTACAAACACCTCGACATGCGCCCTCCTCTTTAGAAAAGAAAGTTATTGATGCATTACTGAGAAGTCCAAACGCTTATGAAACTGTACGAGACCATTTACTCATATGGCGTGAGCAGCTTGGAGAAGGCCTTGATGATGCCAAAGTAAATACCTTATCTAATTTAATTACCCTGCTGGAAAATGCTTTAGAAGAAAAACGCGTTCTTCAAACCGCAGATCTCAATGCTTATGCAGAGCAAGACCCGGAATTTAAAAATTCCCTCTCCCAGAGTATGCGTGCTGAAGCTGTGGGTGCAGAAACTGAGGATGAAACAAAGGCTTTACTGGCAGCGTGTGTGAAGTTGCAAATAGAACAACTCAACCTTCAGGCGCAAATATTTGCCAACTCTGGAGATTTACCAGCTTTAGCTCGGGTAAACGCTAAACGTAAAAACTTAAATCTTTCTACAGAATTGCCTTAAGCAGTGTAAAATATTTGGCTATTTGCAATACCATAGCGTTTTTGTTTGACATAACCAATTCCCGACTGACTATAAATAAGATTTAATCAATTTCTCAAAAACCTGTATTCAAAATAAAAGCTTAGAAACTTGCATTCTCGGAAGCATTCTATATTTTTAGCTAAGATTTTTTGTAAATCCCTAGACCCTGCTGCAAGCAGAGACTTACCCTTACCGCAAAATCGCGACGCTAAGTTTAAAAGTACAATTGATTTGTATCTTAGTTGACACCATATGTTGTGTGTAAAAGGTATTTTGCCGTTTAGTCTTCTGTTGCAGCCTGCAAAATACATATCTTTTAAACCGATTAGTAACCTCATTTACCTTTACTCTCATGGCAAAACCAGGCATGTTTTCTAAGATTGACCGTCCACAAGCAGCAGGCAGACCTTCTGCCCTAAAAAAAGTGAGCAAATCCCATACAAAAGACACCCTTGCTAAAGCAAGGCGTGCTAAAAAACAGACTAAGGTTTCCGCTGCCTCCCCTACTAAAGAGCAATCGAAAACCCGCTTAAAAAACAAAAGCGAAGAAATGAGTAATGAGGTAGTTGAGCAAGTAAAACCAAAACGGGGTCGTCCTCGGGGTACCACGGCGGCTGTACTGAAAGAAAGAAAAAAGCCCGGGCGTAAACCTAAGGTCAGAGTAATCAGTGATGATGAGGATGAATTAGCAGGCAGTGCAAGGGCTCTGGAGCTAGACGATGATGTCGATGGAGAACCTGAAGAGCTAGCAGAAATCGAGAAACCCGTCAAAGCTGAGCGTGTTAAAGGAGGTAAACGCGCACGTGAGCGTCAGCTAATGAAGGAGTTTGCTGAAAAGCACGCGGGAACACCAGAAGACCTGGAAACCAAGCGTAATAAACTTAAAGCATTAATTAAGCTGGGTAAAGAGCGGGGCTATCTTACTTATGGTGAAGTAAATGATCATCTCCCCGACAATATGGTGGATGCGGAAGCTATTGAAACCATTATCAGTACCTTTAATGACATGGGTATTGCTGTTTATGATCAAGCGCCGGATGCTGAACAATTACTCATGTCAGATGCCCCTGCATTGCTTGGGGGGGATGATGATGCTGAAGAAGAAGCAGAAGCTGCACTTTCTACGGTAGATAGTGAATTTGGTCGCACCACCGATCCGGTGCGAATGTACATGCGCGAAATGGGTCAGGTGGAATTGCTGACCCGTGAAGGTGAAATCGAAATTGCCAAGCGTATCGAAGAAGGCCAAAAATACATGATCTTGGCCATTAGCGCTTGCCCCACTACTATTAACGAAATTTTGTTTTATGCTCAACAAATTCGAGAAGGGACTGAGAGTCCAGCTGCCTTTGTAGATGGGTTATTAGATCCCGACGCTCAAGATGAATTTAACCCTTCTGCCGATGCCTTCGGAAGTGATGAGGATGAAGAGGAAGGCGGTGGATTATCCGCCAAGCAACTGGAGGAGCTCAAACGCGGTTCTCTTGAAAAACTGGATCGCATAGCTAAGTTTTTTGACAAAATGCGTAAGGCTTTTGAGCTAGATGGCTACAGATCGCCTGCTTATAACAAGGCACAAGAGTCCATTAGTAACGAGCTAATGCTCATCCGTTTTACTGCAAAGACAGTTGAACGGTTATGCAATACCCTTCGCAATCAGGTTGAGCAGGTTCGCACTTTAGAGCGGGCTATTTTAAAAACCTGTGTGGACCGATGTGGGATGCCCCGGGAATACTTTATTAAGGTTTTCCCCGGCAATGAAACTAATCTGAACTGGGCACTCACTGAAATCCAGAGTGGGAAATCCTACTCTTCTGTTTTAGAGCGTAATCTGCCTTCTATCCATGAGCTACAGCAAAAGTTGATTGACCTACAGGCAAGAGTAGTGGTGCCTCTACAAGACCTGAAAGATATCAATAAACAGATGGCAATGGGTGAGGCAAAAGCCCGCAAAGCTAAACGGGAGATGATTGAAGCTAATCTTCGGCTCGTAATTTCAATTGCGAAAAAATATACCAATCGTGGCTTGCAGTTTCTAGACCTAATTCAAGAGGGTAATATTGGTCTGATGAAAGCAGTGGACAAGTTTGAATATCGCCGGGGTTATAAGTTTTCAACTTATGCTACCTGGTGGATTCGTCAGGCCATTACACGCTCGATTGCTGATCAGGCTCGCACGATCCGGATTCCGGTACATATGATCGAAACGATTAATAAGATCAATCGGATCAGTCGTCAGATTTTGCAAGAAACGGGTATAGAGCCTGATCCTTCAACCTTGGCTGCAAAAATGGATATACCAGAAGATAAGGTTCGCAAAATTCTTAAAATTGCCAAAGAACCTATTTCAATGGAAACACCCATCGGGGATGATGAAGACAGCCACCTGGGAGATTTTATTGAGGATGGTCTCACCTTATCTCCCAACGATGCAGCACTGCATGCATCTATGCACAACGTAGTAAAAGAGGTACTGGATAGTTTGACTCCACGTGAAGCCAAAGTACTACGGATGCGTTTTGGTGTTGAGATGAATACTGATCACACCTTAGAAGAGGTAGGAAAGCAGTTTGATGTCACTCGGGAACGGATTCGTCAAATAGAGGCCAAAGCGCTGCGTAAGCTTCGTCATCCTAGCCGAGCTGAAAAACTAAAAAGCTTTTTGGAAGATAATTGATGTTAATAAGCGGGCCCCTAGCTCATGCTTGGTTAGAGCAGCGGACTCATAATCCGTTGGTGCCGTGTTCGACTCACGGGGGGCCCACCAATCTTCTCAATGGTAAACCGATACCTCATCAATGCCGCACCCGATTCTTAGGAAAGTTGCCGGTAGAAATAAGGAAAGACGCCTGAATTGCATAATGTTGACTGATGAAACCACGTTTTCAAGCTTCAACTTAGACCCGCGTCTTCAAACCGCGCTAGATGAGCTTGCCTACAAAACACCCACTCCCATACAAGTTCAGGCGATTCCTCCTATTCTAAAAGGCAGGGATGTGATGGGTGCTGCCCAGACAGGAACCGGCAAGACAGCCGCTTTTGCTCTGCCTATCTTGCAGCGGATGCTGCATTTTGAAAGCACGAGTACCTCACCCGCCCGTCATCCTGTCCGAGCCTTAATACTTGCCCCAACTCGTGAATTAGCAGATCAGATTGCTTTAAGCGTACAGCGCTACGCTCAGCACACCTATTTACGCAGTGCTGTGATTTTTGGGGGGATGGATATGAGGCCCCAAATCGAAATTCTGCGCAATGGGATAGAAATTCTGATTGCTACTCCGGGGCGGCTTTTAGATCATGTGCAAACCAAGTCCATCAATCTCTCCACAGTCCAATCTTTAGTCTTAGATGAAGCGGATCGCATGCTGGACATGGGATTTTTACCCGATCTACAACGCATTGTTAATTTATGCCCCAAGCAGCGGCAAACTCTGCTTTTCTCTGCGACTTTTTCTCCAGAGATTCGTAAGCTTGCGGCCTCGTTTCAACATAACCCTGTCAGTGTTGAAGTAGCCCGTAGTAATGCCACCGCCGATACAGTTGTGCAAACAGCTTTTTCAGTGGATGAGGCCCACAAAAACGCGCTTTTAATAGAGTTATTACGTGCGCAAGCGCAACCGCGGCAAGTTCTTATTTTTTTGAACAGCAAGCTTGAAACAAGCCGTTTAGCCCGGTTATTGGTCCGTGAAGGATTCAAAGCAGACGCTATCCATGGGGACAAAACCCAAAATGAACGCTTGACCGCATTAGCCGCATTCAAATCCGGTAGCTGCGAAATTCTTGTAGCGACCGACGTCGCCGCCAGGGGTTTAGATATCGTTGAGTTACCTTGCGTGATTAATTACGATGTTCCTTTCAATCCTGAAGATTATGTACACCGTATTGGCCGTACAGGTCGTGCCGGACAATCAGGCAAAACGATAATGTTTGTGGAACCGCGTGATTACCGTTCGTTACGCGAGATTGAAACCTTAATCAAGCATAAATTTGAGTTAAAAGCCTGGCAGGCCCCTATTGCCAGACCTCGTGAGCGAAGCGTCTGGGGAGAAAGACCTCCAAAAACTCTCAATCACCCTGTAAATGCCCAGCTAGACCCATTTTTTACCCAGCCCTATGTGCCTACAGATACAATAGAAAGTAAGCCTTTTGGCACAGTTGAGCTCTCCTCCCCCGTGGAAAGCAAAACAAAACAGTCCAAAACCCCTAAACGCCCAGCTCTGGCAGCTCTGTTAGGCGGGCAGAAAATTCATTAAGAGTTTTTCAGTCAAAAGGCCTTGTTGGCAACAAGTCCACGCACAAAGATGTTTAAGCTGCAGAGTGCTTGTGTCGATTATTTCAAGATCGACCAAATACAATATGCTCCTGAGCAAGTAAGGCTTTTTGAATATACACGGCTATCATTGCCAAGACAAAAGCCACCAAAGCAGGAATAAGAAAATCTTGTAACTTAAGTGCTTCTCCGCGCACAACACGCTCCATAACGAACTGCTGACTCATCACAGGAATAAAAAGCTGCCAAAACTGATCTTTTTGCTTGAAAAATAAGGAGAGTAAAGGCACAAAACTGACTAGCATCATCAAGTAAGAGGCATACGTTTGTGCCTCCTTAAAAGTACGGCCATAGGTAGCCACCAACATTAATAAAGCGGAAGTAAAGGCTGCAAAAGGTAATAAAGACAAGGCAAAATTCAGCATCTGCGGCGGACCAAATTGCATCAGAGAAGCTAGCGATTCACTGCGAATCAATTGAATAGCAACCCAAAATCCCAACAAGGTTAAAAATACAATAATCCAGCCATAAAATGTCACCGTCATCCATTTACCGATAACAATGCCCAGTCGGTTTGCAGGGGTACTCAGTAAAGGCTCCAGCGAACCTCGTTCTCGTTCCCCCGCAGTTAAATCAATAGCAACGCTAAGAGTCCCTCCTATCACGCCAAACAAGGTGATCATTGGGATAATGAACAGAATTTGCGCCCCTTTAGCCGCTAAACTGGCCATATCAATCCGTTCCATATTAATGGGTTGCGATAACTGCGGATTTACCCCTGCAGCCATCAAACGCTGCATACCTAATTCTTGAATAAAACCTCGCACCAGATTGCTAGCAATCGCAATAGAGGGTCCAGCTTCGGTACGAGTAGATTCATACAGGATTTCAATCGTCGGTTTTTCGCCTTTTAACAATTGATCCGAAAAATTATCTTTTACGCGAATAACGGCTTGTTGAAACTGTCCGGCGGCAATCCTGGTTTCATAGGCTTCGGGAGCCGCTTTGATAGTCATCCCCTGACGTAATAAAAAATTTTTAAGCTGAGGAGCAGCCGTAATATTGGCAACATATATTTCTCGTTTTTCTGTATCTTTTTCAATTTTCCCAATAAACTCGGATAACAAAACCAACACGATGGGACCGATAAGTACAGAAGTAAATAAAACCGTCATCATTGTTCGACGGTCCCGCAGGGTATCAATAAGTTCTTTTTTAAATACCGTCAGAAAAAATTTCATCCCTGCTGCACTCCACCTTCGTCTTCCGTCTCATCAAAAGCCAGCTTCATAAAAGCCTCTTCCATACTGCTAGCCTGCGCTTGTGTCAGCAAATCAGTAACGCTTCCTTGTGCTACCGTTTTTCCTCGACTGATAATAATTACTTCGTCTGCTAGCGCTGTAATTTCTTGCATAATATGAGTTGACAACAAAATACATTTACCTTGATTACGCAGTTGTTTCAGTAAATTTCTTAACAAACGGATCGTCATAATATCCAGACCATTCGTCGGTTCATCCAAGATAAGATTGTTTGGATCATGTATTAGCGCACGGGCTAAAGCCACTTTCATACGCTCTCCCTGGGAAAAACCTTCAGTGGGTCGATCTGCAATACTTTCCAGCCCCAACTGTTCTATAACGGCTGCCGTTCGGGCTTTAAGCAGCGCTGTGCTCATGCCTTGTAAGCTGCCAAAATACGCTATGTTTTCTCGTGCAGTAAGCCGCGTGTAAAGCCCACGCGCATCAGAGAGTACTCCCAAACTGGCGCGTACTAGCTGGGCTTGCATTTTGCAATCAAACCCATCGACTAAAGCAGTACCCTGGGTAGGTTCAATTAAAGTACTTAACATGCGCATGGTCGTAGTCTTACCTGCACCATTTGGACCTAACAAGCCTGTAATACAAGCATTTTTTGCTAGAAAATTAACTTGCTGTACAGCATGTACTGTAGTTTGTTTTTTGCCCTTAGCTACTTTAAAAGATTTAGATAACTGTTTAGCTTCGATCATGGCTTGCTTCCTTCCCGCATTATCTGACTAAACAGTAAAGGAGGAGGTATTTTTTCCAAGCAACTGCCATCTATTACTTGACTGCCCGCAGATCTTATAAAGTCTGTTATCAATTTAGCCGCGCACGGTTGGGTGGAAACAATATGTCCCCCTGCAGGCATGATTAAATGCTGAGACCGCTTAAACCACTGAGCTATCTGCTTGCCATGACGCGGCGGTGTTACAGGGTCTAAGCCTCCCGATAACACCAAAACGGGAACATCATTTTTAACGGGTTCATAAAACTCCGGTGGTACTGGGGCTACCGGCCAATCTTTGCACATGGCACGATATTGGTCTACATAGGCGCGGCCAATAAGTTTACCTTCAAGAGCCTTTAACGCATGTTCATCAATGCGCGGCATATCTTCGGCACAAACGACGGCCATATGCATGCCCATACTGAAATTTTCTTCGGTATTACTAGACAACACCGCTCCCAATGCAAATAAGGGATCGCCCTCACCCTGAGCAGCACGATTAATGGCATGAGGCAATACAGCAGCTATTTGTGGAGTATATAAGGGACTGCGAATAACCCCTGCCACAGACTGCGCATCAATCCAAAACTTTCGCTTTTCACCGGTAAATGGGTCAGTTAAAGCCAGCTCCGCTCCCTGAGGAGAGAGCAGTGCATTCAATTTTTCGCGTAGGTTGGGATATTGCTTATTGCAAATCTGATCATTTTTACAGGCAACAATTAAATTATTCAGTTGCGTATCGGTATCAATAGCCATCTGTACCGGTAAAATTTGATTAGCAGGCGCCACACCATCCAGAGTCAAGCTACGGACCCGGGTAGGAAATTGACGGGTGTATTCCAAAGCTACCCGTGTACCATAACTACCTGCCCATATATTAATTTTCTCTACCCCTAAACGGGCACGCACTGCATCAAAATCTTTCACCGCAATAGAGGTAACATACCAGCGTAGGTCCTGTCCTTGCGCTATCAACTCCTCCCGGCAAAGGCTTAAGGCTTTTAGAGAAGTTTCAAATTTGACCGCATCCTGTAGGGGGGTATTTGGGCCCGGCATAACGCATTCCAGTCCGTTAGATTCTCCAGTACCGCGCTGATCTATAAAAACCAGATCCCGTTTACGGTTAATGCTGCTAAATACCTTGCCTATCTGGTCGGCCAGTAACTGGGCGCTTTGCCCAGGGCCGCCTGCAAAAATAAATAAAGGATCGGCTGTTTTAATGCGCGCAGCAGCAGGAATCACTGCAAAATGAATAAGAATTTTTTTACCCGAAAGTTCTGTCGGATTTTCAGCTACCTGGATACTGCCACAACGGGCAGCCTGCTCCATGCCTTGCAAACGGCAAGGTTCTGTTACCCGAGTAACGGTATCTTCGGGTAAAGCCCCCGTACAAGCTGATAGCAGAAAAAATACTGCGGAAATGAGCAAAGATGCTGGGTACAAACAGAAAAATCTGAATGCTGGCCGGGAAACTATAGTCTGTGTGAGAGTCATAAGAAGGTTTTAAGGCTTGATACTATAAATGAAGTATGAGGCAGCATACTTTGGGTCTTGTAGCATTGCATAATTGAGGCTTTCCTCCAGCTAAATTGCTTTATATTAGCCAAAATTTCCAAACCCTCTATTAACATCAACATAAGCACATTATTTAACTCTTTTGGAGATACCACAGTGGCTTACGCCAAGAAAAACAAGGCGTCCAACCCGAAAAATAGTGCCCAGAACCCTAGTCTTGCAGAGATAAAAGCTCCCTCAGCTTTATTAATGATGATGGAGTGGCGCGCTCCTTGGGAATACGCTGCAATGCTTGCCAGCAACTATTTTTGGACAAATTATCCGAAGGGAGATGGGCATCCCGTCATCGTTTTTCCTGGCTTGGCCACGAATGATTTATTAACCCTACCCCTACGTAATTTCCTGAAAAAATCAGGATATACCCCCTATCCTTGGGATTTTGGATTTAATATTGGCCCAAAGCAAGGAATCTTAAAGGGCTGTGAAAAGCTGGTAGAGGATTTAGCTGATCGTTATGGCTCTGAGGTGAGTCTGATCGGCTGGAGTTTAGGTGGCATTTATGCACGTGAAGTTGCAAAAAAAATCCCAGCTTTAATACGGAATGTCATCACCCTGGGAACGCCCTTTAGTGGTCCAGCACGCGCAACCAATGCATGGCGGATTTATGAATTACTGAGCGGTCAAAAAGTTGAGGACCATCATTTACATTGGCAAATTGCAAAAACACCGCCAGTACCCACCACCTCTATTTATTCGAAGACAGATGGGGTAGTCGCTTGGCAATGTAGTCTTAATCCACGCCGCAAGTTAGCTGAAAACATTCAGGTTCACTCGAGTCATTTGGGAATGATCAGTAACCCTTTGGTTCAATATATTATTGCAGATCGATTAGCGCAGACAAAAAAACACTGGCAGCCGTTTCAAGTACATGGCTACCGTAAATGGTTTTTTAAAAATGGATCGGAATCGGAATCAGAAAAGGTATTTAGTAAATTTGCTTTAAATACTGAAAAACTGAGCAATCCCTAAAAGAACCTCTAAAAATTGAGTTAATCCGCACAAAGCGCGAAGCGCAGTAAACGCTCAGTTTGCTAGGTGCAGGCACAGTGACTCACCCGAAAAACCAATTTATAGAAACTTTTAAACAATCAACAACTCTGGTTCGAGCATCAGTCCAAAACGAGAGTGAACCTCAGTTTGAATCTCTTTAGCTAAGCTCAGCAATTGCTCTCCCGTCGCTCCGCCGTAGTTGACCAGCACTAAAGCCTGACGATCATGCACTCCTGCCGCACCTCGGCGCACCCCTTTAAAACCACACTGCTCTATCAGCCATGCTGCCGGTAGTTTTACAGTGCCATCCGCCTGTTGATAACTGGGCAAACTTGGGTAGTCTGTTTTCAGGGCATCGGCTTGTAGTTGAGTCATTACAGGATTCTTAAAAAAACTGCCGGCATTGCCCATCAAACGTGGATCAGGTAATTTACTGCGGCGTGCGGCAACGACGATTTCAAAAATGTTTTGAGGGGATGCGCTAAGACCCTGCTGTCTTAAAGCATTGTCTACATCAGCATAATGACTGACTGCTTTCCATGTTTTGGGCAAAGCCAGCGTGACACTCATAATAATAAAACGCCCGGCAGCCACTCCCTTAAACACACTACTACGGTAGCCAAATTCACAGGCCTCTAAATCAAAACGACACATTTTTCCAGTTTGAATCTCGAGCGCATCCAACCAGGCAAATCGTTCTTGTATCTCAAGGCCATAGGCTCCGATATTCTGGACAGGCGCAGCCCCTACAGTGCCAGGAATTAAGGCCAAATTCTCAAGGCCAGGAAGATTCTGCTCCATAAGAGTGCACACCATACTGTGCCAGTTTTCACCTGCTCCTACTTCAACAAGCCACTCATCTCCTGGACTTTCTAATAAGCGCAGGCCATACAGATGAGGAGTAATCACACAGCCGTCAAAGTCTTTAAGAAAAAGCACATTGCTTCCACCACCCAGTATTAAAAACCGAGCAGCTTGTTTAAAAATTGCGCTTTTTAATAAATCTTGTAACTGCTCAAGCGTAGTAGGTGCAGCAAACCAGCGAGCACGGCAGGCTAGGCCAAAAGTATTCAGCGTTTGAAGATTAACATCAGAGGAAAATTCCATCACATAAGTTTAAGCCTTGCGGACTTAAACTTTGGAGAAATAAAGAAATATAAGCCTACTACAAGGCTACCTTAAATTTGCCAAAATGCTCAAAAAGCCGCTTTCAAAGGTAAAATCGGGTAGAGAGGGAAACTTATTTTAAGTTTAACCCTATCATTGCTAAGCTCTTCTAACCACTCTATTTTGATACCCCGATACGGATCATATAAACCTACGCCAGGCCTAATGAGTTGCTTTATTAAAAAAGCATCTGTATCTTCATCCATTGCATAGTCAAAGCGCTGCCGAACCATCACCCCTTTAAGCTTACCTTGTATTTGACCCTCATCACCGGCGAGCCAAAAAAAAGCTTTTTCTTCCGCTGTCATTACAACATCATCTAAGCCTGTAGGAATACGGTATTCTAAAGAATAGAAATTTTTACCCGTTTTATCCAAAGGTATTCTTAACTCTTTGCTGGTGTCTTTATAAACTGAACTATTCGCTTGAAGAATATAAGTGCCTGTTTTGCTTACAATAAGAGGGGATTCAGCAGGTGCTAAAAAATTCAATAATGCTTTTCGATAGGTAGAAGGATTGCGTATTTGATTATTAGAAGCCCCTGTAAAATCAAAATAATCTCCATAACGATTCCCCCTACAGCCACCTGCAGACGGCGTATTGGTACTGGAAGAAATACAATTTAAGCTGGACTGTTCGGGATTGGTAGAGCTAATACTTCCTGAATGCCACCAGCCGAAAACATGCGCAAGCTCATGAATAAACATAGTTGAAATGCTAACAGCGTAGGGATTTAACAAAGTTCGCCTATTGTAGGCTTCTCCCCATCCGGCTTCACCATAGCCGTGAATAACAAAGGCAAATAAATCAGCGTCCACTGTTGCGCTTGCTAGCAAAAGAGCATAGACATCTGCTGCGAGCTGTTCATTATTACACTGAGTCCCTGCCCCTGTTTCATTGTCTATTATTTGGCAATAATCTTTAACATTTTTATTCAAAGTTAGGCCTGTAATAACCTCTCCTTTCATTTCAATAGCGCCAGAAGAAACTTTTAGAAAATAATTGGCAATTGATTTTTCATCATCAAATACGATTTGCTTTAACTCATCAACACTTTTATCCGCTGTTTTAGCGTCTTTCATCCTAATTTGAGCAACCAAAATTTTGAGTGGTTTTTTACTAAAAAAACTATTTGCACAATTTGTCTTTAGAGTCGCTGCTTGGCTTTGAGAAGTAATTTTCCCATTAATTACAGAAAAAATCCTATAAGTATAATTTGTTTGAGGTAAAATATAGCGAAAATCCGTAAACTTGGTACTACTAGTTTCAAAAGCTAAACGATTATCTCTTTGTATTACATATTTGGAAGCGCCGGGGATAGTATTCCAGCTCAAAAAAATTGCCGTACATATTTCTTTATCTCTAAAATCAAGCTGAGGTTTTGCATTTAATATAATATCTTGAGGATAATTAGGAATAGGTGGAGATTGAAGAATAATCTTCCCTTGCCCAGAAAGCGGTAGATTATGTGCGATCGCTGTAGAGAAAAAAGTATTAGAAATAAAACTGGAAAATAATAAGAATTTTAAAATTATTCTTATCATAAATACAAAATTATCCATGTAAATTCTCTCTTAAGTTTATCTACAGAGTGATTTTCCTTAGGAATTCAAAGTTTTTAAAAATCCATGCTTTGAATTTTCCAAATCAAGCAATATCTGCTTGCTTTATAAGGACAGCAGCGCAATCAGTCTGTTTTACAAAGAGAATATTTTCAATCCCGTAATCAAGCTTCCCTTAAATAGAGATCCCTTAAGTCCGGTATTGGAACCATAATTGAGTGCCAGGTTTTTCTTTATAAAGAGGAGTGAATTTCTGATATTTAAAAATTGATCATAGAGAACCTTAAAAAATAAAGGTTTCTGTGAAAAAAAGAGTTTGGAGGAATTGGTTTAGCGCTGATGCTTTAAAAGGGTCAACCATTGCTCAAGCGAAATTTCTTCCGCCCGAGCAGTAGGAGCAATGCCGATGGCAGCAAGTGCTTCCAATTGACTAGATAAAGTGTTACGCAACATTTTTCGGCGTTGAGAAAATGCCTGTGCCAGCAACTTTTCAAGAGCATCGAAATCAATATCTGCAATGGACTCTACCGGTTTAGGGACCATCCTAACAACAGCGGAATAGACCTTAGGAGGCGGATCAAAACTTTCCGGGGGAACCTCAAGCAATAGATTCATGTTATAGCGTGCCTGCATCATTACACTAAGACGCCCAAATTCCTTGCTACCGGGATGGGCAAGCATTCGTTCTACCACTTCTTTTTGGAGCATGAAGTGCTGATCCAGAATATCGCCTGCAAATCGCATAAGATGAAACAAAATGGGACTAGAAATGTTGTAGGGTAAATTGCCCACTACGCGCAATTTTTTTTTGTCTTTAAGCAGAGGATTAAAATCAAAACTCAGAATGTCGCCCTCATAGATCTGTAGCTGCTTATTAAAACGTGAGCGCAAAAGCCTAATCAGATTCTGATCAATCTCTACAACATGCAGATGAGTCAATCTCTTTAAGAGAGGCTCAGTAAGCGCTGCTTTCCCAGGGCCAATTTCAAGCATCAAGTCTTCAGGCTGCGGATCAATAGCATCAATAATTTGATGAATAATATATTGATCCTTCAGAAAGTTCTGACCAAATCGCTTTCGGGCGATGTGCTTCATTCTTTGGCAAAATCTGCTCTGTTGCGAGCCTGAGCTTGTGCCATTTCAGTGGCAACAAACAACGCTTCTCGCAGACTACCAATATCTGCTTTCCCTTTTCCCGCTATATCCAGTGCCACTCCATGATCCACACTGGTACGCACAATAGGTAAGCCCAACGTGACATTAATCCCGTGACCAAACGTAGCGTATTTAAGAACAGGTAAGCCCTGGTCATGATACATGGCCAGTACACAGTCCAGATTTTGTAGCCGATGAGGAACAAAAATAGTATCTGCAGGGTAAGGCCCGGATACCTCCATACCCGCGGCTTTTAGCGATTGAAGCACAGGAACAATGGTGAGAGTTTCTTCATTTCCTAAATGACCTGATTCCCCAGCATGGGGATTTAAACCACACACTCCAATACGAGGCTTTGCAATATTAAATTTTTCTCGCAATTCCTTATGAAGAATCTCTAAGGTTTGGGTAAGACTCGAATAGTTTAAAGCTGAAGCTACTTCTTTAAGAGGTAAATGGGTCGTTGCCAGCGCCACGCGCAGCGTAGTACCTTCCTGCGTACGACCTGCCAGCATCATGACTACTAAAGGAGTATTGGTTTTTTTGGCAAAATATTCTGTATGACCTTGGAAAAATCCTAGATTTTTAACAGCCGCATCATTAATAACACCCTTGGCTATAGGGCAGGTCACTATTGCTTGAGCATAGCCCTGCATACACGCAGCTATGGCGATATCTAAAGTGTTTAGTACATAAGATGCATTTGCTGGATCAAGCACACCAGGATGTACCCTGGTATGAATCGGTGTATTCCAGACACACACTGCTTCTTTAGGAATATTGTCTGGCAAACCCTCAAAAGGTCGAGTAGCTTGCAATAAAAGCTCAGGAGCAAAGTTTGCAGCCTGACTTTTCAAAAAATGAGCGTCGCCGATTAAGACAATCTGGCCGTCCGCTTTTAGAGGGGATGGATGGCGCTGTAGATCAGCTAATAAACGCAGGGCAATTTCCGGCCCAATACCCGCAGGCTCTCCTGTAGTAATAAGGATTTTGGGTTGCACTAGAGCTATCCCACGGGAAGGTAAAAAATAGCAGAGATTTAGCGATCTAACCTGAACTCAACATAAGCTTTATCACGAATGCGTCTTGCAAACTCAATATACTCTTCATCTGCCTTACGCTCCCGTAATTGAACCTTGGCAAGCTGCCGTTGCTTTTCTAGAGGTACGGCTTGCATACGCCTATCTTCTACTAAAATTAAATGCCAGCCATATTGAGAACGCACAGGGGTAGACACCTCCCCCGGCTTAAGACCGTTCATAGCGGTATCAAATTCCGGGACGGTATCACCAGGAAGAAGCCAGCCTAAGTCTCCCCCTTTGGCTGCAGAATTGTCCGCTGAAAAAGCTTTGGCCGCATCTTCAAACTTGGTTTGCCCTTCAACAATTTTGCTACGGAGAGAAAGAAGTTGGGCCTCAGCCTGAGTGTCCGTAAGGCTGGGACCGGTTCGCAGCAAAATATGCCGGGCTTTAGTTTGCTGTGCAGTTGCCCCAGCAGCCACGCTGCTAGCCCCTGCTGTGCGTTTGGCAACCAGTTTGAGTACATGAAACCCGGCACTACTTTGTACCGGGGGAGCTATTTGACCAGGAGCAAGTTTTTCAATAGCAGCCATAAATAGCTCTGGCATACGATCTCGAGTACGAAAACCCAGCTCTCCGGCCCGGCTAGCGTCTGAAGCATTAGAGGCTTCACGCAATAATGCTTCATAGGGCTCACCCTTGACGGCTCGCTCATAAAATAACTGCGCTTTTTCACGGGCAGCGGCCATATCAGTCGGCTTATCACTTACAGGAGTTATCAAAATTTGGGCTACATTCCATTCAATAGCTGCCTCGCCGCCACTTTGTTCTGCCATAAAGGTATCGACTTCTGCTTCAGTCACGGTAACCCGTGCATCTACCTCCCGTTCACGCAAGCGATAGAGCAAAATTTCTTCGCTTAGATCGGCGCGAAACTGTTGGGGGTTAATACCTTCTTTAAGCAAACGCTCCCGGAATTGGGGAGCTGTGAGATTATTTTGCTGCGCTAGGCTGTTAAATGCGTTGTCAATAGTGGCCTCATCTACACGGATACCGTTTTCACGGGCAAATTGGACCAATGCGCGGTCTACTACTGCACGCTCCAATACTTGCCGCTCCAAAATCTCGCGTGGAGGAACAGTAAGTTTTTGGCGTTGTAGCTGCTGCTGCGCAGTACGGATTCGTGCGGCTAAATCACGGTGGGTAATAATCTCATCATTCACTACAGCAACGATGGCATCCACCATCTGAATGTTTGAGGGTGTTGCAGTAGGGCTTTTTTCTTGAGCACTAGCAAAACCGGGCAAGCAAAATAATCCGAGTGCCAATGCAGCGGTAGAAAAAGAATAAGTCAATAAGGAGCGGTGTTCCATGTTTCGGGCGATTCAAGTTTACGGTATCCAGGGACGCTGCGTTTCAGTAAGGCTAAAGGGTCATTACCGATACTGCCTAAGCCCACTAATTCCAATTGAATAAACAAGGAGGTAGTAGCCTTTTTGGTAGCCACAGCGTAGCGGTTTAAAAACGTACGTACTCTCCAGCAGCAAGCATCATATTCTACGCCCGCTACAGCTTCGGAGATACGCCTCTCTGGCAAAGAATAATTAACTCTGCCTACCAAGTACCAACGAGGCTGCAGTTGCCATTGGCCTGACAGATCAAGCAATTCCGAGGTTTCTACAGAATTAGCACCACGGGTATATCGATAGGCCAAATTAAATAATTTTCGTTCAGCTGGGTTGTAACGCAGACCTATCACCGATCGAACCAAACGATTATTTTCCGTATTTAATTGTAAGGTGCTATCTAATGTCAACGTACGAGTGATGGGTCCACTAGCAGATAATAACAAATCTGAGGATTTACTCTGAGGGGCTTGAGTATTTTCTACTTTTGGCTGGCTAAAATAAAACCGTTTACCAATTGCCAGGCGCAACCTATCTTCATTAGTAACGGGATCTAAATAACGCGTAGTTGCGGCCACCGTCAGCTGATTGGCATCAGCAATTCTATCCTGTCCAGAAAATACATTTTCACTGAACAATTGCCCAAAACCAAAATCAGTCAAGGCCGTATCAAAAATAGGAAATTTAGACTGGTTTTTATAGGGCACCCGTAAATAAAAAAGACGGGGCTCAAGGGTCTGTTTCCACTGAGAAAACACCAAGCCCTGATCACGCTCTAAATTTAAGCCTGAATCTATGGAAAAGATGGGCAATATACGGTTAAACGCAGTTGGGCCAACGTACTGGCCATCATCCTGGTGCAATCCCCAATAGCGGGTCGCATGCACCGAGAGCTTAGGAATGGCAAAAAAGGCAGGCCGCACTATCGGATAACTAACGCTAGGCTGTACATAACTACGCCAGCCTTCAGGCAAGGATGGTATGCCTAAAGGTAATGCCGGGCGGGAAAAACGGGTCACTTCAGCATTAACACTTATATCAAGCCCAGCGACTGAGGGCTTTATATAAGAGAAAGATAACTGAGGCAAACGATCAAAGGGTACAGGCACAGGAGAAACGGGGTCCTGCAAGGTCTGAAAGCTAGAAAAACGCCCGGTCACGCTCCATAAAGGCTGTGTATAGCTTAAAAACAGATCACGTGGCAAAGAAGTATTACTCACATTGGAGATAGATTTTGAAAGGTCGACAAAATATCGATCATCCGAGACTGTTTGAAGGTTATACCCCCCTACCCAACCATCACGAGCCCAGTTGTGGCGGGCCTGCAGATAGTAGCGTTGTTCCCCAGAAATAGTGTCATTAGGTAGCCATTCCAGCCTCGCATCGCCTCGATAATTTTCCGCTAGGTAACGGAACTCTCCCCCTAGCTGTAGACCACGTTTACTCATTAAACGAGGCTCCAGGGTTAAGTCACGATTTGGGGCTAAATTAATGTAATACGGCGTTGTGATATCAATCCCTGTCCGGGATGACAAGCCTAATGAAGCAGGTAGAAAGCCGGTACGTCGCTCTTTACCTAAAGGAAATTGAAAATACGGAGTTCCTAGAATAGGGGTATTTTTGAAATATAGCACTGCCCCTTGGGCAGTGCCCACATCTGCTGATTGATCTATGAGAATAGTACGCGCCTTCAATATCCAGGAATCATCACCTGGAGCACAAGTCGTATATTGCGCATTAATAAGACGCGATTTTTGATCGGGAAGATTTTCAAGATAATCAGCTTTTCCTCGCCCGTTTACCCGACTATAAAAGACTTCGGGAGACTGTGCATAACCGGTATTATCGTCCAAGCGCAAGCGAGCTTTGGGAGTGGTCAAAACATCCACTCCTCCGGGAACTTGTCTCAATACTCTGGCAGGCCCCTCAGGGCTTATGCTTTCCAACAATACTTCATCACTAAGCTGAAAATAAGTAATTAAATCACCGGTAACGGTTACGGTCCCCCGATTCAAAGTAGCGTTACCTTCTAGCACCGTAGTTTGATCCGATTGACTAGTAAGCTTATCAGCACTGCCTAAGACGGGTTTGCTGCGATCAGCCTTACTGATTTCAGCAGAATCAAATTTTTTGGACGGCCGCGCAGAGTTACTAATGGGCCCGTTGACCGGAATAGTGCTTGTTTGCGGCCCAGGCAAGCAGGCAGCAGTGTATTGTGCTTGAGCACAATACACTGCTTGCAAGACCCACATTAGCAAAGAAGATTTAAAAAATAATCGGAAATTCACGTAAGAGTTGCAGTCACTGAGCTGATTAATCGCATAAGTAAAAATATAGTTTGACAGAATCTTAGCTACAGCCCATAAGAAATTAAAACCCTCAGCAAAAGGGCAACCCATATAAAAATACCATATCTCACTTTACCCCAGACCAAAACAGGTATATAAACTTCTCGCTATTATAAAAACTTACTCCCTTTCTTTTCCTACGCAATACAATATTCTTCTAGGCCATTATCCATAAAAATACGAAAACGGTTTTATGTCTACAGACCTGCGGTTAGCTCTCTTACATACTTTCATAAATACCTGCCCTGCCTACCTGAAACTGGATGTAAATAGCCTTGTACCGGCTTCGGCGGATGCTTCCTTTCGACGCTATTTCAGAGTAAGGGGAAGTGGGGATAATACCTTTATTGTGATGGATGCACCCCCGGAAAAAGAAGACTGTCGCCCTTTTTTGAACGTAGCTACCTTATTTTCAGCGGCTGGAGTGCACGTCCCTGCTGTACTGGCACAAAATCTGCAGCAAGGATTTCTCCTGCTCGATGATTTTGGATCCCGCACCTATTTAGATGAATTGAACCCAAGTAATGCTCCAAAACTTTATGGAGAAGCTATCGACGCCTTAGTGAAACTGCAGGCAAATACTCGAGTCGAGGTTTTACCGCTCTACGATCAGGCTCTTCTCATGCATGAATTACAACTTTTTCCACAATGGTATCTGGAAAAACATTTGGGAGTAACGCTCAACGCAGAGCAGCTGACTAGCCTTAAGCTAATGTTTGAGACGATTGTAAAAATCAACCTCGCTGAACCAAAAGTTTATGTCCACCGTGACTATCACTCCCGCAATCTCATGCTCGTGAATACCAACAATCCAGGCATTATTGATTTTCAGGACGCAGTCATAGGGCCTATGAGCTATGATTTGGTTAGCTTGTTGCGTGATGCCTATATCCAATGGCCAGAACAGCTACAGCTAGATTGGGCTATTGCATTCTGGACACAAGCACGGGCCGCGGGTTTACCGGTTCGAGCAGATTTTGGTGAGTTTTGGCGCGACTTCGAAATCATGGGTTTGCAACGTCATCTCAAAATTCTAGGTATTTTTGCCCGTCTGTATCATCGGGATGGCAAAAAAGCCTATCTGGAAGATTTGCCAAGAGTCAGTTACTACGCCCGCAGCGTCATGGAGCGCTACAAAATCTTTTTACCTCTGCTGAAGATTTTAGATACGGCTGAATCTTACGTGAGGCCCATGGGGTACAGCTTTTGAAAGCCATGATTCTTGCAGCAGGCAGAGGT
Source organism: Burkholderiaceae bacterium (assembly GCA_019695155.1). Lineage (GTDB taxonomy): Bacteria > Pseudomonadota > Gammaproteobacteria > Burkholderiales > Burkholderiaceae_C > Piscinibacterium. The sequence continues at coordinate 30,798 of JAIBAO010000061.1, forward strand.
GAGCGCATGCGTCCTTTATCTGATTTTTTACCAAAACCCCTACTCTCGGTAGGAGGAAAATCTCTACTGCACTGGCAAATTCAACGTCTAGTGGCAAGCGGTGTGCAAGAAATCATTATTAATCACGCCTGGCTAGGCGAGGCCATTGAACAGGCTTTTGGCAGGGGGGAAGATTTTTCTTGCCAGATTCACTATTCCCCTGAAATGCAAGCATTAGAAACCGCCGGAGGTATCGCTAATGCCTTGCATTACTTTGGCAATGAACCTTTTATTGTCACCAGTGGAGATATCTATACCGAATTTAACTACAGTAGCTTATTTGAAGCTGCACAAAATATTCGGGAGAGGCGCATAGATGCACATCTAGTGCTGGTTAATAATCCTGCCTTTCACCCGCAAGGAGATATGGGGCTTCAAAACCATTTAATCTCCCCTAATGCAATACCGCGTTTCACTTACGGCAATATTGGTGTATTTCATCCTTGCTTATTTAAAAGCCTATCCGAAAAAGAAAAACGTCCCTTGTTTCCCTGGCTCTACCGTTTTGCCGAGGCTGGTCGTATCAGCGGTGAACTCTTTAACGGAGTCTGGGAGAACATCGGCACTCCTGAACAGCTTAAAACATTGGACAAAAGCCTTAGCAGACAGCTCAGCATTTATTCATAAAAAGTCTTAGCGATTATGTTTTGCCATAAAAATCAATCGTTCAAACAAATGCAAGTCTTGCTCGTTTTTAAGAAGTGCTCCAACTAAAGGAGGAATCACTTTGTTTTCATCCTGACTTTTCAGCACCTGCGGCGAAATATCTTCAGCCAGCAATAATTTAAGCCAATCCAGCAGCTCAGAAGTAGAAGGTTTTTTCTTTAAACCCGGTAACTCGCGCACTCCATAAAATGTTTGCAGCGCATTGGCCAGCATTTCTTTTTTAAGCTGAGGAAAATGCACGTTAACAATTTGTTGCATGGTTTCTTTATCAGGAAACCTAATATAGTGAAAAAAACAGCGGCGCAAAAATGCATCCGGTAGCTCTTTTTCATTATTGGATGTAATAATGACCAAGGGTCGCTGCCTAGCCTTGATGGTTTGACGGGTTTCATAGCAATAAAACTCCATACGATCAAGCTCACGCAGCAAATCGTTAGGAAATTCAATATCTGCTTTATCAATTTCATCAATGAGGAGCACCACCGGCTCATCAGCCTCAAAAGCCTGCCATAACACACCCCGAAGAATATAGTTTTCAATATGCTTAACTTTTTCTTCGCCCAGCTGACTATCCCGCAAACGGCTTACCGCATCGTATTCATAAAGCCCTTGTTGTGCCTTAGTGGTGGATTTAATATGCCATTGAAGTAATCGCCGATTAAGTGCAGTGGCTACTTCTTCGGCCAACATGGTTTTCCCGGTCCCAGGCTCCCCTTTAATCAGTAAAGGACGTTGCAGGGTTAAAGCAGCATTAACGGCCAGTTTCAAATCAGCAGTAGCCACATAAGCAGAGGAACCTTCAAATTTAGCTTGCGTATTTTGCTTGGATAAAGACATACAACCTCATCGTGTATAGCAGACAATACAATTAGCTTACCAAAACTCTCTATCTGGCTATTCGACGTAGCGCCAGCTTGTAGCTAAAATCGGTATGAGATTATCAAAATTACCCGTATAAAGGTTGCTTAAATATTTTTACACTATTGGCTTAAAGAGCATTGCGCTCAATTAGGACTCCAGGGAATATATGATGAGACGAATGACTGCTGCTGTACTGCTCTTAGGAGCATTGATTAGTACTCAAACACAAGCACAAGCTGAAATCAAAGGCCAGATTTCAGCAGGAGCAGAAAAAAATGCTATGTGTATCGGTTGCCATGGAATTGCTGGCTATCAGGTCATCTTCCCTGAAAAATACCGGGTACCCATGATCTCAGGCCAAAGCGAAAAATATATCTATAACGCCTTGCAGGCTTACAAAAAGTCAGAACGTAAACACCCTACCATGAAAGCAATTGCTGCTTCACTTTCTGATCAGGACATGGCTGATTTAGCTGCCTTTTATGCACACAATGGTAAAACAGCTACAGCTGCCGCCACTCCTAAATAATTCCAATAGCCGAGATACGCATGAATAAGTTAATAATTGCAAGCCTGCTGCTGGGTCTAAGCACTACTAGCCAAGCGGGCGATAAGATTGCTGGTGAAAAAAAGGCAAACGAAAAAGCCTGTTTTTCTTGCCATGGAAAAGACTACAAATCTCCCATTGATCCCACCTATCCTATTTTGGCCGGTCAACATGAAGATTATCTATTGGCCACGCTTAAACAATACAAGCGCGCCAGCACAGCAGAAAAAACTGCAGCCTTGACGCGTACTAACGCCATTATGGGTGGACAAGCTGCAGGTTTAAGTACAAAAGATATGGAAGATATTGCTGCCTATCTGGCTAGCTTACCCGGACCCTTAGCCATCAATCCGGAAAGTCGTTTAATCAAAACAAAATAAACTGAAACGGCGTTATTTCAGCGGTATTTGATGCGGTCAATCCAAGGTGGGCAGCCCTGCACGTTTGCGGGCGCAGCGAACATATTGCGCTCCATCGGGTGCGGTTTTATTTCTTTGTGCTGTCCATAACATTTCACCCAGGCATTCCATCAGTATATGATGCGCGGGATGAGGATCATTAAATTGTGCCGCCAAGGCTTCAAACGCAGCCTTAATGCCAAGGGGCTGATCGATTTGAACCTGCTCACTAATCGATAAATGCATGGAAAGATGCAAGAAGGGATTGGTTTTACCAGCTTCTGGGAGAAACTGCGCGGCAAGTGCAGCAGGCTCATCAGCCAGCAGGGCATGGTACTCCGAATGTTCGGCTATCCAGCGCGCGGCTATGTTTTCCAGCGGGGTAAGTAATTGATTATCCCGATACTTGCGATAAGTTGCACACAAAAACCGCCTGACATCCTCTTGTGAAGGATTAAACACTGCAAGCGCTCCGCAGCCGATTCAGCAAGATGGGCCTCTGTTTATCGTGTCGATATTTAAAAACCTCTAAATTCAAAAAATATCCTTACCCTTTATTTCATGGGATTTGTAAGGCATTTCTTCTTGAAAAACCTCATGAAATAAAGGGTAAAAGAGTAATAAGATTTTTACTAATAAAACTTTTTAACGCAATAGTATGGTGAAATCACGCAATAAATTCATATAAAACCTATTTTATGGTAATTCTTTTAATCGGATTAGGACTTTTCTTAGGCGTGCATTCTATCCGCGTTTTTGCGGAAGATAGCCGCACAGCCTTTATTACAAAATATGGTCAAGGCGTTTACAAAAGCTTATACACTTTGCTTGCTCTTGCAGGCTTCGGACTTATCATCTGGGGCTATAGTCTTAGCCGAGTAAGTACTCCAGAACTATGGTGGCCTGCTGTGTGGCTACGCCATATGGCCGCATTGCTAATGGTCTTCTCCATGGTTTTTCTAGTTAGCGCTTATGTCCCCGGCAATCGTATCAAAGCAGCCGTTGGACATCCCATGCTGATCAGCGTCAAAATATGGTCAATAGCGCATTTGCTCACTAATGGTCGGCTTGCGGATATGCTTTTGTTTGGCACCTTCCTGGTGTGGGCTGTACTTGCTTTTCGCGCCGCACGGCAGCGTGATCGCTTAGCAAACCTGCGTTATCCTATCAAAGGATGGCCGGTGGACACACTTACGGTTTTGCTAGGACTATCTTTGTGGGGGATTTTTGCTTTTTATTTGCATGCCTGGCTGATTGGCGTTAGGCCTTTTTGAATAAAAGGTATCAGAACCTTTATCTGAGAAATGCATGTGAAAGTTCTTGTTCTTTACTGCCACCCTAATCATCCCGCCAGTCAGATTAACCGCCGCCTACGCGCTGCGGCTGAGAATGTTTGGGGAGTGACTTTACACGACCTGTACCATCACTATCCGGATGGATTTATTGACGCTGAGCAAGAGCAGGAGTTATTGCACGCTCATGATGTCATAGTTTTGCAATTTCCATTTTACTGGTACTCCACCCCTCCATTACTCAAAGCGTGGCAGGATGAAGTACTGACTTTTGGTTTTGCATATGGTCAAAACAAAAGTTTATCTACAAGGCAATTGCTACTAGCAGTGACTCTGGGGGCTCACCCCAATACCTATCAACGTAATAAGTTCGCCTTTGAATTACCTGAATTGCTCAGACCTTTAGAAGCGATGAGTCAATATTGCGGCTGGGAGCATCGGGGCATTTTTTCCGCCGGGTATGAGGGCAATCCTGGCATCGAACAATTAGAAATAGATGCAAAGCGTTATCAAACTTTATTGGAGGAGTGTGTGGCCGGAAAATTACCACCGCTGTTTTCTACTTTGAATCCATCATGCTGACAGATGCACTGATTTATTTAGCAGCAGCTGTAATTGCAGTACCTTTGTTCAAACGTTTTGGACTGGGTGCAGTATTGGGCTACCTAGTAGCTGGCGTGGTGATTGGGCCGGCTGCACTTAAGCTGGTGAATAACGCTCAAAGCGTGCTCCATTTTGCAGAATTCGGGGTGGTTTTATTGTTATTTTTAGTAGGTCTGGAACTCAACCCTAAGAAACTATGGGCCCTGCGTCTTTCAATCTTTGGAACAGGTACGGTTCAGGTAATAGTTACTGCAGGGGTAGTTTTACTTTTAGGACAGCTACTAGGAGTAGATTGGCGCATCAGCATGGTAGCCGGCATTGCGTTTGCCATGTCTTCAACTGCGATTGCTCTGGCTAGCCTGACTGAGCGCAATCTTATGTCTACGGAAGGTGGACGGGCTGGATTTTCTGTATTGCTGTTTCAGGATATCGCAGTTATACCTGCGTTCTTAGTATTAGCCGCCATCGCTCCTGCAAAAGGGGAAGGAGCCTTAGATACACTGGGAATTCTTAAGGCCGTAGGATTGATTTTTTCTTTTGTATTGATTGGACGGTTTTTAATCAGACCTGTGCTGCGCTACATTGCCAATACCGGCTTGAAAGAAGTATTTATCGCTTTTGCCCTTTTACTGGTCCTTGGAGCAGCAGTAGCAGCACAAGCAGTAGGCCTGTCTATGGCTTTAGGCACTTTTTTAGCTGGTGTTTTGTTGGCCGACAGTGAATACCGTCATGAACTAGAACTGGATATTGAGCCATTTAAAGGTTTACTGCTGGGTTTATTTTTTATTGCGGTAGGCATGAGTGTCGACCTTAATTTGTTTGTAACACAACCTGTCTTAGTATTTGGGATGGCAAGCGCAGTAGTTGCAGGAAAACTAGTACTACTTTTGGCTATTGCACGCTTATTTAAGCTTTGTGGGCAAGATGCAGCCGTGTTTGCAGTCGCTTTATCCCAGATTGGAGAATTTGCGTTTGTATTAATTGCCACCGCTTTGAATCAAGGTACCCTCTCTCACTCACAAGCTAATTTGATGAATGCGGTAGTAGCCGCTTCTATGCTGAGTACTCCATTTTTATTTATTGCGTTAACCCGCTGGGTGATGCCTCGCTTAAACCGCATGCCTACACGCTCAGCTGATGCAATTGAAGAAAAAAACGAAATCATCGTCGCCGGTTTTGGACGATTTGGACAGGTGGTAGCGCGATTATTGATTGCAAGAGGGTTTGGAGTTACTTTAATTGACAATAACCCTAACCAGGTTGACTTCATCAGAAAATTTGGCTTTAAAGCGTATTATGGAGACGTTTCTCGGCTAGAAGTTTTGGAGGCAGCAGGCATTGAAAATACCAAACTATTGGTTTTGGCTACAGATGATGCAGAAGCTACCTTAGAAACGGCTAAGTTAGTCAAAGAAAAATATCCTGAAGTCAAAATTCTGGCGCGCGCCCGGGGACGTACCGACGGCTATGCCTTGGAAGAAATTAATATACCTTTTGAAAGAGAAACTTTTCGTGCAGCGGCAGCGGCTGGCCAAAAAGCATTGCTTATGCTGGGAGAGTCCCCTCATCAAGCGCACCGGGCCGTACAGACTTTTATAAGACATGATGAACGCTTGTTAAAAGAAGGAGCGGCGCATCGAGAAGATGTGAAAAAACTAATAGATTTGGCTCACAAAGCCAGACAAGATTTAGCGTTAATCCTCACTCGAGAGCGGACAAATGCAAAATCCAATTCACAACAGCCGGCGGATTGGTGACCACCTATAAGAGTTCATTTCCTTCAGGATGGTTTTTATTAGCTAGCATATCCCGGGTATTGAAGTTACAAAAAGCATGACTCTCTTCAAAGAGCACACTTCTGGCTTTCACAGCTTCTAGCCAAAGCATTAGCTGCCGCTGGCCCTGGTTTAGAAATTCACTTAAGGAAGGCAACAGACTACGATGCAGCAAACAGATAGTGGGATGGTTTTGTTCCTGAGTGCGGGCAAACACTGCCTGGGTCTGCCGATCTGATAAGAACGTTACTTCAGAAAGTTGCGAGACGAGATTCAGAGGTAGATAGGGGACATCGCAAGGTACAACCATTAACCATGGTGTTATGCAATGCTGAAGACCTGTCTCGATCCCCGCAAGAGGGCCGCAAAATCCGACTCTTATATCGGGGTATACTTTTTTCCCTATCGCACCATACCGTATTAAATTCCGGTTGGCACTAATGATAATACTGGCGCATTGCGGTGCTAAACGATGAAAGACTCGCTCTACAAGGGTTACTCCGCCCAGCTGCTGTAAACCTTTATCAGCACCACCCATGCGATGGCCCCGCCCTCCTGCCAAGATGAGCCCGGTCATGCAAGAGCGAGTATCTAAGCTTTCCTCCTCTGTGAGCAAGTGTTTTGGAGGCAAGGTATTCATTGAGCCAGTCCTGCTATCTAGCTTAATCCTTCAGTGCTCTTATCCACCGATATAACTCATCTCAATTTTCCGATGATTTGCCCCTTTTATCGTGCTACGGCTTTCCGAATAATTATCCCTGCGCTGGCTCCATAATTGAGCAATAACGGTTTGAAGCTGCGCATCAGACGCTCCCTTACGCAAAAGTGCGCGTAAATCGAAGCCTGTATGGGCAAACAGGCACAGATATAGCTGGCCCTCCGTAGAAAGTCGCGCACGACTACAACTGTTACAAAAAGCTTGCGTCACACTGGAAATAACGCCGATTTCCCCCTGACCGTCCGCATAAGCCCAGCGCTGTGCAACTTCACCAGGATAATTAGGTTGCAGATTTAAAAGAGGCATTTCAGAGTTAATCCTTTGAAGGACTTCCCTACTGGGAACAACACTATCCATTTTCCATCCATTGCTATTACCCACATCCATGAACTCTATAAAACGCACAATGATGCCTCTAGCCTTAAAATAGCGGGCCATAGGCAAGATCTCCTGATCATTTATACCGCGCTGCACCACCATATTGACCTTAATATCCTTAAACCCCGCAGTCTGAGCCGTAGAAATTCCCTGCAATACCTCTTGCACGCTATGATCCACATCGTTTATCTTTTTAAAAACGGCGTCTTCCAGTGCATCTAGACTGATAGTAAGACGTGCCAATCCAGCATTTTTCAGGCTCTGGGCTTTCTTGGCCAATAAAGTACCGTTGGTGGTCAGTGTTAAATCTAAGCTCTTCCCTGCAAAGGTTTTAAGCTCGGATAGCATGGCAATCAAACGCTCCAGATCTTTGCGCAAAAGCGGTTCTCCACCCGTAAGTCTAAGTTTTTCAACTCCATGCGCAACAAATAGTCGGCTCAAACGCACAATCTCTTCAAAACTTAACACGGAGGCCTGAGGCAAATAAGAATAATTTTTCCCAAACACTTCTTTGGGCATGCAATACGTACAACGGAAATTGCATCTGTCCGTCACGCTAATGCGTAAGTCATGCAACTGCCGACCACGTAAATCTTTAAGTTGTCCATCGGCAGAAAGCAATTGCTTAGGAACTTCGATAGGAAAAGCTTTATGCGAAGGAGAAATAATTGGAATCGTACGTTCTAGCAGCATGATTTAAGCCTATTAATACAATGCGCTATTTAAGCAAGGAAAGTTCTCTTAAAACCAATTTCATTTCTAAATCATTGGTGTCTGGGCGTAAAGCACAAGGCAATGCTATAGCATAGCAAAGCAAATCAACAATGACAGAATGGTTTAGAAATGGAACAAACGTATAAAAGGCCGCAAAAGCGGCCTCCCTATTATTAAAGTGCTCTACGTTTAAGCTCTAAATTCCGGCCGGGTTTCAACTAATATCAAAGGCTGAGTTGAGACTGAATGCACTATTTTCCGCTGGCGCGGTTCATACGCTGGCGGTGCTGCATTAGCAATAATTTGCTGCACTTGCCGGTATTTATCTGAATCTGTATGTATCCACGCCAAGCCGGCCGTTTCTACTACTGCTTGTAAAGCCGGAATATCCAGCACGGTTTTTGCTGGATCAATAACGAGCGCTACTTTACGAAACTCTGGCTTCCCGGCATCTGCGGTTACAGGGGCAGCAAGAACCTCCTTATTTTCTGCAAGCGCCACCGAGGTAACAGAATGGGATGCAGAAGACGCACTAGCTGGAGTATAGCCATAGGTTTGCAGCGGAATCTCACTGATTTGTACGGGCGCACTAGCAAACGCTTGAACAGAAGCGGTCTCTGGAGCCTGTACCAGCACTGTTGACTCTGGCACAGGGATTGCGGTCACCAAACTGATGTTTGAAGTTTCAAGCTCAAGTTGCTGGTTTTTTTGGTTCTCATGTAAAGAGCTGTCAACCATACTCTCGGGAGCTGACTCCACGGGAGTAGCGTTCTGGGCTGTATTTTCATAAGCTTCCTCACGAGCACGTCCCCGTCGCCCTCCTCGCCGACGCCGACGCCTCTCTTGATCCCGCTCATTAGTTTGTACTTCTGGTAACTCATTGAGCTGAAGACTCGCAGGAGTAAAAGCCGTCTGCTCCAGCAGGTCAGCAGGTCTCTCTGTAGAAGTAGGCGCTTGTTTTTCTGGCGCAAGAGCTAAGTCTTGTTTTGACGGGCTTTGTTCTTGGACAGACCTTAGGGGTTTTTCACCTCTGCCCTTACGATCACTTCGCCGATTTCGATCAGATCGGTCTTTACGGGACAACTGCTCTGCTTCTTCAACGTTTTTCTCAGGAGTATTTAATAACTCGGCAACAGAAGATTGAGTTTTTGTCTTTTGTGGAGAATCTGTACGCTCCTGGCGGTCAGGACGGGCATTCCGAGTACGACTGGAGCGACCGTTACGAGCTGTACGCGTTTCGGGCTTCTGATGACCCGGAGAAGCTGAGTCTTGTTTAAAGTCTGCCGGGCTTGTCTGAATAACAGAAGTGGAAACGTTCTCTGGCTTGGAGGGGATCAACCAAGCAAACCATTTTGCCCAAAAGCTGGGTTTGGATGAGGAGACACCACCACCGAAGGGCACTGTTGTCGAGGATATGGGATGAGCTAAAGCTGCGGCTGTTGCCTCCACCGGACGGCTAGGCGCAGGCTGCGCAGGAACTATGCCTTTAACCTTAGCGATCTGGCGCGGTCTTTCCTCTTTTTGCGCTACAGCGGCTTTGGTCAAATAATCGACTTCTTCTGGGACTTCGGTCATGGCATAGGTAGCCATAGGCTCTTCTAAGCGCGCATCATCATGCTTGAGACGCTCCAGTTTATAGTGAGGAGTCTCAATATATTTATTAGGAATTAAAGTCACTGTTATCCGATGCCGGGCTTCTAACTTGGCTATATCCCTACGTTTTTCATTTAATAAATAGGTTGCCACATCAACCGGAACCTGCGCATGAATTGCCGAGGTGCCCTCTTTCATCGCTTCTTCCTGAACAATGCGTAGCACATGTAAAGCAGTGGATTCGGTGTCTCGGATCACACCCGTCCCTGTACAACGCGGACAAGTCACATGGCTGGCTTCCGATAAAGCGGGGCGCAGCCGTTGGCGAGACAGTTCCATCAAGCCAAATTTACTGATTTTCCCCATTTGTACCCGGGCTCGATCAAAATGTAATGCTTCACGCAGCTTGCTTTCGACAGCTTTTTGATTTTTGCTGTCTTCCATATCGATAAAATCAATTACAACCAGCCCGCCTAAGTCTCGTAGCCGCATCTGTCGACCTACTTCCTCGGCTGCCTCCAAGTTGGTGCGGGTAGCCGTTTCTTCAATATCACTTCCACGGGTAGAACGGGCCGAATTCACATCCACGGCCACCAGAGCCTCTGTATGATCGATCACTATCGATCCTCCTGAAGGCAATTGCACAGTTCTGGAGTAGGCCGTTTCAATCTGATGCTCAATTTGAAAACGGCTAAAAAGAGGGGTTTCATCACGATAACGCTTCACATGATTGACCATGTCTGGCATGACGTGTGCCATAAATTGACGGGCTTGCTCATAGATATCATCGGTATCAATGAGAATCTCACCAATTTCTGGTTGAAAATAATCCCGAATGGCCCGGATCACCAGACTGGATTCTTGGTAAATTAAATACGCTCCCGCTGCAGAGCGAGAGGCATCATCCACCGCTTTCCATAGCTGTATTAAGTAGTTTAAATCCCACTGAAGCTCTTCAACGGTCCGATCAATCGCTGCGGTTCGAGCAATTACACTCATACCGCCGGGAAGTTGTAATTGATCCATCTTGTCTCGTAACTCATTGCGCTCCTCACCTTCAATTCTGCGAGAAACGCCCCCCCCTTTGGGATTGTTTGGCATAAGCACAAGATAACGGCCTGCTAACGAAATAAAGGTGGTTAAAGCAGCACCTTTATTACCTCGCTCTTCTTTTTCAAGCTGAACTAGTATTTCCTGCCCCTCTTTCAGCGCATCTTGAATACGGCTACCTCGGGTATCAACCCCTTCCCGAAAATACATGCGGGACACTTCTTTAAACGGTAAGAACCCGTGGCGTTCTTCCCCATAATTGACAAAACAGGCTTCAAGGCTAGGTTCAATACGGGTAATCACACCTTTGTAAATATTAGATTTGCGGCTTTCGCGCCCCGCAGATTCAATATCAATATCGACCAACTTTTGGCCATCCACAATCGCAACCCGCAGCTCTTCTGCGTGCGTTGCGTTAAACAGCATGCGTTTCATGCGTACTCCTTCATCCAGTTGCAGTTGGACTTTTAACAGTCACACTGCGTACACCGGTTGGCAGGCGCATACAAATAAGCCAAATAAGATGAAACCCTAACAAATACAGGAGTAGTAGCTAAGAAAAGTGGTAAACGACAGACGCAGGTAAGCCGAGAGGCTAATTCCTGAAAGCTTCTGTATAAGCCCCCAGGTTTTGCTCGGTAGATCAAGCTCGGGCCTAACCCTAACATGGAGAAGCTTTTATACCCAACATGTGAAGCAGGGTTGCGTTTGAAAAAACCCCAGCCCTGATAAAGAATCGTCAGCAGCAAGCGTAAAACGCTTGGCGCGGTCAAGAGCAGGAGAAGTATTAGCAACAACAGCGTCATTTTTATTCTAGCAAGCTGATATACGCAATGCGCATCAACATCAAAACCCGTTTTTGTGATATTCCATCGATCAAGCCGCTTTGAAGGGCGAGCCTTACCGGAACATGTTATCCATCAAAATAATACAATTGAGGTGTGGCACCTTAAACCCATCGCGTTATCCGAAAGATAACGCGACAATCTGTTTTCTTGCCTGTAGAGCCAAACTAGGAATGCAATTTCTGCAAAATTTCTAAGATGGCAAATCACCTAAATGTGAGTATATCTTGCCTTTTAGCAAAATCATTCATCCATTAGAAAACAAACTCCAGGTACAGCATTTAAATGTTGGGGAAGGCGGTGATGGGCAACGGCTGGACAACTGGTTAAGCAAAATACTAAAAGGTGTGCCTAAATCTCATATTCATCGCATTATTCGGGGAGGTGAAGTTCGAGTAAATGGTAAGCGTGCCACAGCAGATACCCGCTTATCGGCTCAATGCGTGGTGCGGCTTCCACCTGTCCGCATTGCACAACCCTCCGAAACCTATGTGCCTCCTGCAGAATTTCCCATTCTTTTTGAAGATGAGTTTGTTTTGGCTATTGACAAGCCAGCAGGGATAGCAGTACATGGAGGCAGTGGAGTGTCTAGCGGAATCATCGAACAGCTCCGTTGCGCCAGAACCCCGAAATTTTTGGAGCTCGTCCATCGCCTAGACCGGGAAACCAGTGGCATTCTACTATTGGCCAAAAAGCGTTCAGCTCTTACAGCGGCACAACAATCTCTACGAGAAGGTAGCTGGAAAAAAGAATATCTTGTGGGGGTATTTGGCCATCCTACTTTTGAAAAAAAGGAGATTCGCTTAGCTTTAAGTAAGAATATTTGTGAGGAAAAGACTCGAAAAGTCTTTGTTGATGAACAAAACGGGCAGTTTGCATTAAGTCGTTTTACGGTTAAACAACGCCTGAACCTAGGCAGCTTAATGACCGCAAGAATTCTGACGGGCCGAACCCATCAAATCCGCGTTCATGCAGCTGCTTTAGGCTTACCCGTCGTAGGCGATGAGCGTTACGGAGACTTTGTGCAAAACAAAGCGTTACGTATTAAGCGCATGTTGTTACATGCTCACCTTTTAAGTCTACCGCACCCTGCCACAGGTATCTCTTTGTCCCTGCATTGCCCCATACCTCAAAATTTTTCAATTGAACTAGAAAAGCTGGGAAAAGTTGTGCTTGCCCAGTAAATACTTTATCTGCTCTAAGCTCTTCTCTTATAAAATGGCTATTTTATGACCCGCCGCTTTGATTTGATTGTTTTTGACTGGGATGGCACGCTTCTTGACTCTACAGCCACGATTGCACGATGTATTCAGGCAGCAGCCAAAGATGTAGACTTGCCTGAACCTAGTTTTCAAACTGCCAGTCATGTGATTGGGCTGGGTCTGCAAGACGCTCTTTTGCATGTTGCTCCGTCTGCTACTGCTGAACAAAGAATGCAAATGGCAGAGCGATATCGCGTGCATTACCTGGCCAGTGATGCGCATTTAACATTGTTTGAAGGTACTAAAACCTTTCTTCAGCAATTGTCTGACTATGGATATCGGCTTGCAGTAGCAACAGGTAAAAGCCGTGCAGGACTGAATCGTGCTTTGTTACAAACACGTGTTAAGCATTTTTTTGAAGCAACACGAACGGCTGATGAAACAGCCAGTAAACCTGATCCCTTAATGCTGTTTGAATTGATGCAAGAATGTAATGTTGCCGCGGAACGAACCCTCATGATTGGAGACACCACACATGATCTTGAAATGGCAAGGGCAGCAGGGGTACAAAGTGCTGCAGTCAGTAGTGGGGCTCATCCCGAGGAGCAACTGCGCAGTTATGCAAGCATTGCACAGGTTTCCACAGTAGTGGATTTAGCTAAATTATTGATTAATTAGAAAACCCTTGGCTCAGGAATTAAATTACTAAAAGAAAGCAGACTATGAATCACGAGGCTCATACATCCGATAACCAACCTATAAAGGCAGGAGGCGACCCTTACTTCACCGCCTCTCATCTGGAAGGGTTTTTGATGGCCACCTTGCGCGAGCAAAGAGCTAGTCGACGCTGGAAGATCTTTTTCCGTCTTGCATTCTTCTTGGTTTTTTTAGCTTTTACTATTGGGCTTTTCCTTGATCCAAGAGCCCAGAAAACCGGTACTGGCCCGCACACAGCACTCATCAACCTGGAAGGTGAAATTGCTCTTGAAAGCCCAGCCAGTGCCAAGGATTTAAATAAGGCTTTACAAGCTGCTTTTGAAAATAGCAATACCAAAGGGGTGATACTTCGAATCAATAGCCCTGGAGGCAGCCCCGTACAGTCTTCCATGGTATTTAATGAAATCCGCCGCTTACGCGCTTTGCATCCGCAGATTCCTCTGTATGTGGTCGTAGAAGAGTTATGCGCTTCCGGGGCTTATTTTATTGCCGCTGCCGCTGATAAAATTTATGTCAACCCTGCCTCACTCATTGGTAGTATTGGGGTATTAATGAACGGCTTCGGCCTTACCGAAATCATGAAAAAAACCGGTGTCGAACGGCGCTTGCTGACAGCAGGCGAAAATAAAGGAATGCTGGATCCCTTCTCCCCCCTGAGTGATAAACACCGCGATCATGTGCAAGCCATGCTCTCCGATATTCATACTCAATTTATTACGGCAGTCAAACAGGGGCGCGGTAAGCGGCTAGTAAATGCAGAGCCTGAAATATTTTCCGGGCTAATTTATACCGGCTCTAAAGGTGTTGCAGTTGGTTTAGCGGACGAGTTCGGTAGCGTAGATTCAGTTGCCCGGGAAGTAATTCAGGCTCCGGATTTAATGGATTTCTCGCCTCATGAAAATGTTGCAGAGCGTCTGGCTAAAAAACTAGGGGCAAGCTTTGGCGTTGGGTTAGTGCAGGCTATCACTAACAAAGGCGTCACTTTACGATAGTTATTTACATCTAATAAGCCCGAGTGCTCAGACCAAAATCTGTGATAATGGTAGTAGCTATTTCTTCAATAGATTTTGCTGTAGAGTTGCAGGACTTTATACCCTCTTTACGCATAAGACGCTCTGCCTCTGCCACTTCATAACGACAATTTTCTAAAGACGCGTAGTTGGAGTTAGGGCGCCGTTCATTACGGATTTCTGCCAAACGTTCAGGAGCAATTGACAGACCGAATAATTTATCTCGATATTGTTTGATAGGGCCTGGCAGGGCAGCGCGTTCAAAATCTTCAGGAATTAAAGGATAATTTGCAGATTTAATCCCATACTGCATGGCCAAATACAAACTGGTCGGTGTTTTCCCGCTACGGGAAACCCCTATTAAAATTACATCCGCCTGCTCTAAATCTTTATGGGTCTGCCCATCATCATGGGCAAGTGAAAAATTGATAGCTTCGATTCTGTCTTGGTAGGCTTGCGAACTTGCTCCCGTGTGAGTACGCCCGACTGTATGCGTACTTTTAACACCAAACTCTATTTCTAGTGGCTCTACAAATTGCTGAAATAAATCCAGGTGCATTGCACAAGCCTCATGCAAAATCGCATTAATTTCTGCATTAACCATGGTTGAAAACACCACAGGTCTATAGCCGTCCCGACGAAATGCATCGTTAATTTTAACTACAGCCTCACGGGCTTTTTGTATATCGTCAATAAAAGGTAATCTTTCTTGAACGAGTCTGACTCCTTCAAATTGGGTTAATACTGCATGTGCAAAATTTTCAGCCGTAATACCTGTGCCATCAGAAACAATAAATACGGTTCGATCGCGTACTCTTCGGTCTGCAATCTGTCGTGTTGTCATGCAAAATCCTTTGAAAATATCGTTAGCTGCATTTGCCGACCACTACAATCTATATGTCCCAACAGTGGCTCAACTATTCTATAGAGCCACAGAAAAATCATGCAAGCTATGGGCTTAACTTCACGGCTGTGGCAAGTAGTTTGCATGATTTTTCTAATTTAGGAGTTTGTCATGCCAGTTAATCGTAGTGCACTCATCGTACCTTTTAAGGAACTCAGAGCACAGGATGTAGACACTGTAGGGGGTAAAAACTCATCTTTGGGAGAAATGATTTCCCAGCTAGCCTTAGCCGGAGTAAGGGTACCCGACGGTTTTGCAACCACAACCTATGCATTTACGCAATTTCTCAAGCAAAATCAGCTAGATTGCCGCATACAGACTGCGCTAGATCAGCTGAATGTAGAAAATGTGAGGGCTTTAGCACAAACCGGCGCACAAATTCGTGAGTGGATCATAAATACCCCCTTGCCCAAAGATCTGGAAGCTGCCGTTAGAACGGCCTATCAAAACCTTATAAGTTCAGAGTCCGAAGAAATTTCTGTGGCTGTACGCTCTTCGGCTACAGCTGAAGACCTGCCCGATGCATCTTTTGCAGGCCAGCAAGAAAGTTATTTGAATGTGGGGGGGATCGATGAGGTTCTAGAAAAGATTAAACATGTTTTTGCTTCCCTATACAACGATCGGGCCATCTCTTATCGTATTCACAAAGGGTTTGTGCACGCACAAGTCGCTTTATCCGCAGGGGTTCAACGCATGGTGCGCTCAGATCTTGCTGCCAGTGGCGTAATGTTTACGATTGATACTGAATCGGGCTTTTCAGACGTAATCTTTATTACCTCCAGCTACGGCTTGGGAGAAACAGTGGTGCAAGGTGCCGTAAATCCTGACGAGTTTTATGTTCACAAGCCCATGCTGCAAGCAGGTAAGTACCCCATTATCCGCCGTAATATTGGCTCCAAACTTATCAAAATGGAGTTCACCCCTCCTGCAGAACAGGCTAACAGCTTAACTCGAGTGAAAACCGTGGATGTGCCGGTCACCGACCGCAATCGTTATAGCCTTACGGATCAAGAAGTTATTGAACTCGCCCACTATGCGCAGATTATTGAAAAACATTATCAGCGCCCTATGGATATTGAGTGGGGAAAAGATGGCAAAGATGGGCAAATTTATATCCTTCAAGCACGTCCTGAAACCGTTAAAAGTCAGCAACATGCCAGTGATACACAGATTCGATACAGCATCAAGGCGGATGCCAGTTTACAAAACCGCGTGATTGTTACCGGTCGTGCGATCGGTCAAAAAGTGGGGGCAGGTAAAGTAAAAATTGTGCGTGATGTTTCTGAAATGGATAAGGTTCAAGCCGGGGATATACTTGTTTCAGATATGACAGATCCCAATTGGGAACCTGTTATGAAACGTGCCAGTGCAATTGTTACGAACCGCGGCGGGCGCACTTGTCATGCAGCCATTATTGCCAGAGAACTGGGAATTCCAGCAGTGGTAGGCTGCGCCACCGCAACCGAGGCTCTTAGTGAGGGGGCTTTCGTTACGGTAAGCTGCGCCGAAGGAGATGAAGGAAAAATATACGAAGGCCTAGTGGAATCTAGCATCGAGGAAGTACAACGCGGAGCTATGCCTCAGATACCTGTCAAAATCATGATGAATGTGGGTAATCCGCAGTTAGCCTTTGATTTTTGCCAACTACCTAATGCCGGAGTCGGCTTAGCACGATTGGAATTTATCATTAACAACAATATTGGCATACACCCAAAAGCCATTCTGGGGTACCCGCATATCGATGCAGATCTGAAAAAAGCGGTAGAGTCTGTAGCGCGAGGACATGCTTCTCCACGGGCTTTTTTTGTCGATAAGCTAGCTGAAGGGGTAGCAACCATTGCGGCTGCGTTTTGGCCTAAACCTGTCATTGTTCGGCTCTCGGATTTTAAGTCTAACGAGTATCGCAAGCTGATCGGAGGCAGCCGATACGAACCGGAAGAAGAAAATCCAATGTTGGGTTTTAGAGGTGCCAGCCGCTATATTGCTGAGAGTTTTGCCCAATGCTTTGCAATGGAATGCGAGGCGCTAACCCGTGTCCGCAATCAGATGGGCCTTAGCAATGTAGAGTTAATGATCCCATTTGTCCGTACTCTTAAAGAAGCCTGCGCCGTCATCGAGCTACTGGGTAAGCACGGTTTGAAGCGGGGTCAAGAGGGTTTAAAAATTATCATGATGTGTGAGCTACCTAGCAATGCATTACTCGCAGAAGCATTTTTAGAGCATTTTGATGGATTTTCCATTGGTTCTAATGATCTGACCCAATTAACTCTGGGTTTAGACCGCGATTCGGGGTTGGTAGCCGCAGGTTTTGATGAACGTGATCCTGCGGTCACGACATTAATTGAACGTGCAATTAGAGCCTGTAACGCTGCCGGAAAATATGTGGGCATTTGCGGGCAAGGCCCGTCTGATCATCCCGATTTTGCAGTATGGTTGATGGATCAGGGTATTGACTCTATCTCACTGAACCCAGACACTGTAGTACAAACTTGGCAGCAACTGGCTAAATGAGGAAATGTGTAAGGTTTGCACTCTATCACTTAAAAGCCGCGATTAGCAGTCTTTTTTAAGGATTGATCGCAAATTACCGCAAATGCTTCCAACCGTGCATAATGCGATCAGGCTTGAATCTTGTGCTGTGGAGAATTTTGTATGGAAGAACACTGGATCTGGTTTATTGCAAGCTTATTAACCCTGATTGCTGAACTATTTACCGGCACCTTTTATATGCTGGTCATTGCTCTTGCTTTAGGAGCAGGGGGACTCACCGCATGGCTTTCAGGCAGCTTTGCAATGCAATTTTTAGTAGCCGCAATCGTTGGATTTTCAGGAGCTCTCATCCTTAGAAAATCCCGCTTTGGTCTATCTACCCGCTTAGACCCAGCTAGCGACGCCAGTGTCAACATGGACATTGGTAACCGACTAACAGTGGAAAATTGGGACCATGCTGGTCATGCGCGAGTAATGTACCGAGGTGCTTTATGGGATGTGGTGTTAGAGCATGGCGCCCATCGCACATCGGGGGTTTTTGTAATCAAGGAAATAAGGGGGAGTACCCTGGTTGTAGCACGTCATTTGGAATAATAAGAGCTTTCTGACTTTATTTATTTTTGATTGATTTCCCGCTTCAAACCTATGGAGGAATATTTATGGATGGTTTAAAACTATTTGCGCTATTTATTCTGATTGTTGCGTTTATTTTTGTTTTCAAATCCATCAAAGTAGTACCGCAACAACATGCTTGGGTAGTAGAGCGTTTAGGCAAGTTTCATGCCGCACTGGCACCTGGTCTTAATATTGTTATTCCTTTTATTGACCGTGTGGCTTATAAACATTCATTGAAAGAAATTCCTCTGGACGTTCCTAGTCAGGTCTGTATTACCCGCGATAACACACAGTTACAAGTAGATGGCATTCTGTATTTTCAAGTAACCGACCCCATGCGTGCCAGCTATGGCTCCAGCAACTATATTGTCGCTATTACCCAGCTTGCGCAGACTACTTTACGCAGCGTGATCGGTAAATTAGAGCTGGATAAAACCTTTGAGGAAAGAGACTTTATCAATCACTCCGTGGTTACTGCGATCGATGAATCTGCAGCTAACTGGGGAGTCAAAGTACTGCGTTATGAAATTAAAGATTTAACCCCTCCAAAAGAAATCCTGCATGCTATGCAGGCCCAAATTACTGCCGAGCGTGAAAAGCGTGCCTTGATTGCTGCCTCGGAAGGCCGTAAGCAAGAGCAGATCAATATCGCCACCGGAGAGCGCGAAGCACAGATTGCTCGTTCAGAAGGGGAAAAACAAGCCATCATTAACCGTGCCCAAGGAGATGCCGCCTCTGTACAAACCATTGCAGCTGCTACCGCAGAAGCAATTGAACGCATAGCCCACGCTATCCAGTCGCCCGGTGGAATGGATGCCGTGAATCTGAAAGTAGCTGAAAAATATGTGGAAGCTTTCTCAGGCCTTGCCAAAACAGGTAATACCCTTATTGTGCCCGCAAACTTGTCCGATATTTCGGGGCTTATTGCCAGCGCAATGACTACCGTTAAGGCAACACAGAAGACCTAAAAGTCACTCTTCGCACCGATAGGCTGCTAAGAGAGATGGATTAAGCTGAAACTATCAATTTTTACGGGAAGCTGGTGAAGCCTTTAGCCAAGTATTCACGAGGTTATGAGAGCAAAACAAGCTCAACACACTCAAAATACAAGGCTAAAGCTTTCCTGTTCAATACTGAAGGCGGGTCATCCTTTATAAGCAGCATAGCTCTACAAAGTAAATTCGCCGCTATCAATCCCCGTCAGAATGATTACCTGATCTGCGGTTCCGTTGCCATCTACATCTTGAAACAAATAACCATTATTTGCATCATATTGAAAAGTTACGAGTGAGCCCGTAGATGCACTGATATTCGCATTCAAAGCTGACAGAGCTTTGTTAGCAGCAGTCAAGGCTTCTGTAAAGTTTGCTACTTTTCCTCCTGAAGTCGGCACATCACTCAAGGCTGCTTTAATATAGTTAATGCCCACTCCTGCTGCTACAGCTACAAACTCTTTTCCATCCGGATTAAAAAGTCTGACAATGTTTTTACCACTATCAAACCCATTCACAATATCAGCAGTAGCCAAATCCAACGTAGAGTCTGCTCCTTTAAACTCAAATATATTACTTCCACCGCCACCGTTCATCACATCACGTCCTGCTCCTCCCCGGATAAGATTATTTTCATCTCCCCCGGTAAGCGTATCGTTGTAATTACTACCTACTAGCCAGATAGAAGAAAATTTTCCTACAGAGCGCAGCGTAACCCCCTGACTCACTAGACTAGCATCAATCCCGGCTGTAAATACATCGACATCAAAAAACGCCTCTCCGCCTCCATTCGTAAGTTTCCCCTCTTTTACCGTATCCAGTACATAAGAGGTTCCGGCATATTTAAGAGTGGTATCCGTTAGCAATAGATCCTGAAATCCTTCAACACTGGAAATTAAATAGGGATTGCCTAGCATCAAATCATCAGCTTGAGCACTTAAGAGAGTATCGGTTGTATCACGCCAAGGAACAGTATCTCCCTTTATAATGAGATCTTGAGAGGTGAGCAAAGAGAGGTCTAGTACATCAAAATCTATTCTAAAGGCATTATTCAGGCTTTCCAGGCTAATTGTATGCTCGCCAGAACCATTAAAATTAACGGCATTATTACTGAGCTGTAAGGTATCCCGATCATCTTTAGGATTATCTGTTAGCTCTATTCTGTTTTTTAAGTTAGCAAGATGGTCAAAGGAATAAGTATCGTTGCTGGCTAAATCATCAATAGGGCCGACAAAGCCTTGAAAGGCTCCATATTTGATAAAATGCGCCAATGCTCCATTGCTTAAGCTATTATTAAAATCACTTAAGTGATCTTTCACATAAGCTTCTATAGCAGGGTACATCTTAAGATAAACCTCTGAATTAAAATTATTCGTATCCTGGCTAGCCTGGCGACCTTCCCCCATCCCGTACAACAAATAATGACCAAACTTATCCCCCGGATCGTCCACGCCCAGTTTTCCCAGTTCTTCATACTTTTTGGCATAAAAATCTGCATCAAAAAACTTCAAAGGAAAGTTACCCAGTGGGTTATAGCCCAGGGCAGCCCCTTTGGTGAGAAAATGCTCCAGGGGTTTGGAAAACAAAGGATCGTTCGGATCAGTCAGATATTTGGCTTTGTAAGCCTCAGCATCAAACACCTTTGAACCTTCTTGCGCATATTTATCCACTAAAGCCTGGATCATTTCAATATTAAACATCTGCATAGCCATAGCAAATTTACTTTCAAATGAGAGTAGACGGCGTTAGTTAATCACAGCTTTATTAAAGCTTTAAAAAATTGAATAATAAAAATAAATTTTGATATCCGCGTCTATTCATAAATAGGTTTTTATGAAAATATAAGAATTTTCTCTATGGGAAAAAGTTCAACCTACACCTAAAGATAATATATTTAATATCCGTTTGGATTATTTGAATATATTTTAATTAACTAACTGTATATGCTCTATCAAAATAAAAAGGCGCTTAAATAAGCGCCCAGTTGCAGAAAAGCTTCAGTTTATTCAACCTTTGCCTTTTTGCTCAATTCTTCCTGAAACTCTCTTAGCTTTTTCTCAGTTACCAGCTGTGAAAGTTGGGGTTTTACCTGCTCTAAAGGTGGAAACTGTGTTGGACGCACATCATCTAGTCGGATAACATGAAAACCAAACTGAGTTTTAACCGGTACATCGGTAAATTTACCTTTTTCCAACTTGGTTAAGGCGTTAGAAAATTCTGGTACATAATTTCCCGCCGCAGACCAGTCTAAATCTCCCCCATTGGCAGCTGAACCTGGATCTTTCGATTGTTTAGCAAGGTCTTCAAATTTTTTGCCTTTTTTGAGATCTGTAATAATTTTTTTAGCATCCTCTTCTTTTTCAACCAAAATATGCCGGGCACGATATTCTTTGTCGCCTGCACCTTTTTTCTGTTCGTTATAAGCAGCTAAAAGCTCTGCATCCGAAGGTTTGGTATTGTTCACAAAATCATTGACCAATGCGCGAATCAACAACTGCTGACGTGAAAAATCCATTTGTGCTTTGAACTCAGGGGTATCGGATAAACCACGCTTTTCGGCTTCTTGGGTAAAAATCTCACGATTAATCAACTCCTGCCGTACCTGCGCGCGAAGCTCAGGAGTGTCTTTTTGAGGGTTTTGCGGATTGTTAGTCAATTGTTTAACCATCGCATCTACACGACTGCTAGGGATAGGTTTTCCGTTGACGACAGCGGCATTTTGCGCGAATGTCGCTGTCGTAGTAAGCGCTAATACGGCTGCAATAAATAATTTCATGTGTTTCCTTTTGGGTTATCGTGAATAGAAAGAGAGGGTAAAAGAGTATGTAGCGCCAGCGCATGAATGGGATGCGGCATCAGGTCTTTAACAGCATCATACACAAGCCTATGCTGCGCTACTTGACTTAAACCAATAAAACAATTCGACAGAATTTTTACTGAATAGTGCCTGCCTCCATTTTGGGCTCCAGCGTGTCCAGCATGTAAATGGCTTTCATCTGTTAATTCTAAGTGTTGGGGAGACAAGGCAGCGCTTAAGCGTTGCCTCAGTAACGCAGTCACCGGATGTTCAATATTGGTGGACATCATACAGCCTGAGAAATACGCCCTTACGCATCTTTTATTTCTGTTTTCAAATGTTTAGAAAGATAAATGGCAACAATAATAGTGAAAGCCAAGAGAGCGCCCGTAATACCAAAAGTACGCCAACTCACCCAGACTTCGGTCGGAAAATGAAGCGCTACAAAGGCATTTCCCGCCGCCAACAAATAAAACATTCCGGCCCACATTTGTGCAAGGCGGTTCCACACAGGCTGCGGCAGCTGCAATTGTGCTCCTAACAACCACTGCAGCAGATTTTTCTTAAACCCAAATAGCCATAACAACAACGCACTAGCGGCCAGACTGTAAAGCACGGTCGGTTTCCATTTAATAAAATTTTCGTCATGCAGCGCGATAGTGAGCCCGCCAAAGACGACAATCACAATCAAGCTCATCCACAAAAGTGGGGTCACCTTTTGCTTTGTAAACTTCATAAACAAGACAGTCAGAAGCGTAACTCCAATGCCTATTTTGGTCGCCAAATAAATATCCCCGAGCTTAAAGCCTATAAAGAAGGCAATTGCCGGCAAAAAGTCCAATAAAGCTTTCATTTCATTTTTCTGTAAAACCTAGAGCAGCTCCATTAATGCAATAACGCAGTCCTGTCGGAGGAGGGCCATCTTCAAACACATGTCCTAAATGCGCATCACATACATTACAAATAATTTCTGTACGATGCATGCCATAACTGTGATCTGCCTGTTCACGTACATGCTCTGGGTTGATCACTGCAAAATAGCTGGGCCAGCCACAGCCCGAATCAAATTTCGTATCGCTGGAAAATAAGGGTGTACCGCAACAAACACAAGTATAAGTTCCCACAGCGCGACTATTCCAATAGCGGCCGGTAAAAGCAGGCTCAGTAGCTTTTTCTCGCGTTACCGCGTACTCAAGCGGATCCAGTTGCGCGCGCCACTCTGCTGTAGACTTAACAATTTTTTTCATGTTTATCTTCACTCTGCGCACAAGCCAATTGTTTACATTTAATAGCCAATTTACGGCAATCAAGAAACCTTTAATACCTTAGCCGCAAATAGATCCGATACACTCTCAAAAGGTTATGCACATCTTGATTTCCAAATCTGCTGTTAAGACAGCTAGCACAGTTTATTAGAAGTTTCCCCTGCTTTATCACAGTAATGATGGGCTTTTCTAAAGAAAATAGTTTTAAAAGCTGCATAAAATATAAAGCATACCTGCATATTTTATTTTTCTACGTCAAACGGCTCTACAGCATAAAAGTTTAAAATCCGAAAATGAGTATTTCCTCTGTTCAAGAAATCGTCGCCGAGCTTAAAGCAGGTCGGATGGTCATTTTAATTGATGAAGAAGATCGCGAAAATGAAGGCGATCTGATTCTGGCGGCCGATCATGTTACGCCGGAAGCAATCAATTTCATGGTTAAGCATGCTCGTGGGCTTGTATGTTTAACACTTACAGGTCATCGTTGTGAACAACTGCAGCTTCCGTTAATGGTAAGCCATAACGGTACCAAGACCGGAACTAATTTTACTATTTCTATTGAAGCCGCTACTGGAGTAAGTACAGGTATTTCTGCAGCTGACCGAGCGCGTACAATTGCTGCTGCAGTAGCTAAAGAAGCCAAGCCCACTGACCTTGTTCAACCAGGCCACATTTTTCCTGTGCGGGCCGTTGAAGGAGGAGTACTGATGCGTGCAGGGCATACAGAAGCAGGATGCGATCTAACGGCCATGGCTGGTCTGACACCAGCTGCTGTGATTTGTGAAATTATGAAAGACGATGGGACGATGGCACGGCTGGCGGATCTCATTCAATTTGGAGCACAACACCAGCTAAAAATTGGCACCATCACTGACCTCATTCAATATCGTGCTTCAAACGAAAGCTTAATTGAGTGCATTGCTAGCAGACACATTAAAACGGCTTATGGAGCAATGCAAGCTGCCTTATTTCGAGATAAACCCTCCGGAAAACCTCATCTTGCTTTGATTAATGGCAGTATCGATCCCAGTAGGGAAACTTTAGTACGCGTGCATGAGCCCCTTTCTATCCTGGATTTACTAGATATTGAAACCTCGACTCATAGCTGGCCACTTCCCGATGCTCTTCGTGAAATAAGCAGTGCTGAACAAGGCGTCTTGGTTTTACTGAACTGTACTGAAAACCCTGAGCATTTGTGCCAGCAATTTTCTAAGCTGGCCAAGATTGATAGTGTAGAGAGGAACAATAAAAGTACGTCGACTGAAGGAATGGATCTGCGCACCTATGGAATCGGCGCACAAATTCTAAAATTTTTGAAAGTAGGAAAAATGAAATTATTGGCCAAGCCTCGCAAAATGCCCTCCATGGCTGGCTTTGATCTGCAAATAACGGGTTATAAAGAGTAAGCACTCAGGAGCAGCAATCATGGTAGAAACACTTGAACCTAATTTTGAAGGCAGCGGTTTGTCTATCGGAATTGTGCAGGCCCGTTTTAATGAGTCAATTGGCATAGGCTTATGTCAGGCTTGTTTAACCGAACTTAAACGACTAGAAGTAGCCGATGAAGACATTACATTGGTGACGGTACCTGGTGCGCTGGAAATTCCCTTTACCTTAGCAAAAATGGCAGAAACAGGGGCTTTTGACGCTTTAATTGCCCTAGGAGCCGTCATACGGGGAGAAACCTATCATTTCGAAATTGTAAGTAATGAAATGGCTGCAGGTATTACGCGCGTATCTTTGAGTACAGGCATACCCATAGCGAATGGCGTTTTAACCTGTGAGACGGATGAACAAGCTTTGGCCCGTATGAGTGAAAAAGGTAGTGATTGTGCTCGAGTTGCTGTTGAAATGGCTAATTTATGTTACTTCCTTGAGGAAGATGAGGCTGAAGAATAACTATGCCTGACTTAGACAAAACTTCTTCTATTAAAAAGACTACAGCTCAGAATATTACAGCCAAAAAAGGACTGCCTAAATCTGCCCGCAGGCGCGCACGGGAGTTTGCCCTACAAGGTATTTATCACTGGCTAATCAATCAGGAAGATGCGGGGGTGATCGATGCACACATGCGGGCAGTGACGGGGTTTGATCGCTGTGATAGAAATCATTTTAATACGGTGCTGCATGGCGTCATCGGAAATGCAGAAAGCCTGCGTAAAGTCTTTATAACCCATCTGGATCGAAAATTAGAAGAGCTTTCCCCCATCGAGCATGGGGTACTCTTGTTAGGAACATTTGAATTAGCCCACCATTTGGAAGTTCCTTATCGTGTTGTAATTAATGAGGCGGTAGAGGTAGCCAAGGACTATGGCGGTACCGATGGTTTTAAGTTTGTAAATGGAGTTTTGGATAAGGTCGCCCTCCTATTGAGAAGTGCAGAAAACCCGACCATCCAGCCTCATGAGAAAAAATAACAGCGGCGCTTATGGGTGAATTTGAGCTGATTAGACGTTATTTCAAACGGCCTCAAAATGCCGCCCGCATTGGAGTTGGGGATGATTGCGCCATTTTTAGCCCCTCTCCTGACAGAGAAGTCTGCATCACGAGTGATTTACTTGTGCAAGACCATCATTTTTTACCCGATGTTTCACCACAATCTCTAGGGCACAAGGCTTTAGCCGTCAATCTTTCCGATCTAGCAGCAATGGGCGCTCAACCCGTAGGTTTTTTGCTTTCACTAGGCCTACCTCATACCAAAGAGGCATGGCTAGAAGCCTTCGCCAAAGGGATGTTTGCATTAGCAGAGCAGCACAACTGCTCGCTTGTGGGTGGAGATACAACAGCTTGCCCAGTAACACTGATCAACATTACTGCATGGGGTGAAGTAAAAAAAGGGGGCGGTATACTGCGTTCTGGGGCCAAAGTAGGAAACGATATTTGGGTTAGTGGCACTGTGGGTGATGCTGCATTAGCCCTAGCCTGCAGAAAAGGGCAGATCCATGTCCCGCTCCAAGAGGCTAAAGCATGTTTTACTCGAATGGATTATCCAACACCCCGTGTAGATTTGGGCTTGGCTTTGGCTCCCTTCATCAATAGCATGATAGATTTATCCGATGGGCTAGCAGGAGATTTACCTCATATCCTCAAAGCGAGTGATTGCAGTGCCCAGATAGAGCTAACCGCCTTACCCCTCTGCCCAGCACTGGCCCAATTAAATTTTGCTCAGCGGACACGTTTGGCAGTATGCGGGGGGGATGATTATGAACTGCTTTTTACTGCCCCCGCTACAGAGCGCCCGCAAATCCAGCAAATAGCCAAACAGCTCGCCATACCCTTGAGCTTAGTAGGCCGCATACTGCCCAAGTTAGGCGCTGAGCCTAAGCTTGAATGGTTAGAAAATGGACAAGGGTCCACATTTAACTTTCATGGCTTCCAACATTTCCCAGAACCCTAGTTTTTTTTGGATGCTTCACCACCCCGCCCGTCTTATTGCGTTGGGACTTGGCAGTGGTTTACTGCGGCCTGCTCCCGGCACATGGGGGACGGTATTGGCTTGGCTAAGCTGGGGATTACTTTTACAAGAGCAATCTTTTTTAGTACAAGCCAGTGCTTTAACTCTAGCATTCGTACTGGGGATAAAAGTTTGCCATATCACGGGCAAACATTTAGGAGCGGCTGATCACTCAACCATCGTCATGGATGAAATAGTGGCTTTTTGGCTCGTACTCTGGCTCATACCCAGTACCCTTTTAGCTCAAGGATATGCTTTTATTTTGTTTCGCCTCTTCGATATTCTCAAACCTCAGCCTATTCGTTTTTTTGACAATCGCTGGAAGCATGGGTTTGGGGTAATGTTTGATGATATTTTGGCAGGGTTTTATACATTACTGGTATTTGCAATCGGGCAGCGCTTGCTCACATAAACCTTTTGAAGGGCTCATCCCATGCATTCTCTTCTCATAGAGTTAGCCGCTTTAGTAGGTTCCCACCTAAAGCAAAGGCAATGGATGATTAGCACTGCAGAATCTTGTACAGGAGGCTTAGTCGCGAGTGCCTTAACTGAAACCAGCGGCTCCTCTTTATATTTTGAGCGTGGGTTTATAACTTACTCAAATTTAGCAAAACAACAAATGCTCGGGGTTCCTGAAAAAATCTTGCACAAATATGGCGCTATTAGCGAGCAAACCGCCCGTGCTATGGCACAAGGCGCTTTACACCGTAGCAATGCACAAATTAGTTTGGCCATCACCGGTATTGCAGGTCCTGGCGGGGGAAGTATTGAAAAACCAGTTGGCACAGTCTGTTTTGGCTGGGCTTTAGCACAGGCAGACGGCAGCGAAGACATGCGGGAAGAAACGCAGCATTTCAGGGGGAATCGCCATGCTATACGAGAGGCTGCTGTTGATCATGCTCTACGTGGAGTATTAAAACTACTCTAAAGCCGAAATCACTCGTTAAAGAATTAAGCAGACACGAGAATTAACTTTTTACGAATTGTTAATTTATTCTGGCTTTCTGAGGTTAAAACGCTGACTAGCATTGGCTCAAAAAAACCTGTCTAGTCGCAAAAAAATTTCCTGCTTGTCCTACGATTGTTTTAGCCACTAACCGACTCTTGGATGGAGCTTCCCTCTTTATAGTAACTCTAACTGACACTCCTGCCAGTCTTTTTTTCACTCTTCATTATCGCGTTAAAGGCAACTAAAGGAGATTTACTATGAAAGTATTTACAACATTGACTTCAGCTGCATTGGCCATTCTCCTGATTGGGGTGCTAGGCTTTGTCTATGCTCAGAGCAATCGCTCTACATCTGACAATCCTACCCAACCAGTACAACCATCTCCATCTCAACCCTCTCCCTCTCTTCCTGATACTAACCCTCAAATAGGACCTCCTCCTGATGGACGCAGCAATTCATCTACTAATACGGATACTACCAATCCCAGTTCTAGCAATATGGGTTCTACGCGAACAGATAACTCCTCTGTAACGACAGAGACTCAACCTAGAGGAGATACCCGCCCGAGCCCCACTGACACTAGAACAACTACCGATGCGACCTCCTCTACAAACAACCGGACTATGGATCCCAATTCAGGGCTCAGTAATGAGCGCCCAGCGCAAACCGATCGTAACTAAAGTTTGTTCACAATCTTTTTAGAAGAAGTTTTGGGTGTAAAAACCATGCCCAGGGCACCCAATCCCGGCGGTATTGGGCCTTCAGAAGGTCTGACAAAAGGCCGTATGGTTTTGAGTCCTCCAAAAGGAAGGGGAATGCGAAATTATGCTCATCGATGCGATGCCGCAGCGCTAGCAAAGGACGAACGTCTTTCTATCCTCGTGCGCCTTGATGGATGCGCATGGTAGGCCCTTCATACTTTTAAAAAAAGTGGGGAGATAGGTTTAGCTAAAAAGTTTCTCTTATGCCTAGCCTCGCCAACCCCTTCTCCTCTACTGATGAGCGGAGGCCAAGTGTTTTGTAAAGAAATGAAGAGTCAACTATTGGGAAAAATTAAAAATGGATATTCAGAACCGTGGATTTAACTCTCATAAAAAAGTTTTTATTTTATCCAGCGAATTAGGGGGGCCCTATACAAAAAAGCAGCGTAATAAAAACGTAAAGCAAGCAGTGTGCGCAGCTTTTATCTTTATCTTCATAAGTCTCATAACGTTAAAATTACTGGGAATTTACCCTTTTAAAAAAGAGAATAATGAGTATGTAAATACCCTCTCTCATAAACCCTTCTCTCAACCCCGCTATGCTGACTTCGCTACTGCGGCTGCTTCAGAAGATGCGAGATTTATTGCCAATTGGATCATTAGTTCGGGAGATAACCATAATTTATCGTTTGTCATCCTCGATAAGAAAAACGCCCAAGTTTTCGTTTTTAACCCAGAGGGAAGACTGCTAGGAGCTACTGCTGTGCTACTGGGAGCATCCAAGGGTGACGATTCCGTTCCAGGTATTGGTCAACGCCCACTTGCCCAGGTAACCCCCCAGGAACGTACTACTCCAGCCGGTCGCTTCCTGGGAGAAGCCGGTCGTAATATGGCCGGGGAAGATGTGGTTTGGGTTGACTACGAGGCCGCCGTATCAATGCATCGGGTACGTACAAATCAACCCAAAGAGCGCCGTCTTGAGCGGCTTAATTCTCCCTCCATCAAAGACAACCGTATTTCGTTTGGTTGCATTAATATGCCCGTTGCCTTTTATGAAAATATTTTGCGTCCCCAGTTTCAGAAACGTTACGGCATGATATATGTTTTGCCCGAAGAAAAGCCGCTAAAGGAAGTATTTGTACGTGCTTACGACCCTTTTGTGCAGTATAAACCGTTGACTGCAAAGCCCATTCATTCTTCCCTTCCCCTATGAGTTAGCTTGTAAAAATATATCCCCTTTACCAGCCCAATAACGCTCTCTTTGCTCTGTTTCCACAGGCAGGCAGAACAAATATTTTCTCGGCAAGGAAAATTATTTTTTCTGTTTTTGGTAAGCACGTTCTGAGGGTGGTCCCCGTCCGGTATCCTGCAAACCGCACTCTAAATCTTGAGAAGCTTGTTGAACTTGAGGATCCGGATTTCCGTCTGTCATCGAACTTTCTTCCTCCCACTCATAGGCAGTATGGGGAACTGCAGCCTTAAGAGGGCGAATCGTTTTAGGCCCAGGAGCTTGTTTAGTAGAGGTTTGCTCTAATGGATCAGAAGCGGGCGGAGGAGCCCTACTACCGGGATCCGAAGGGTTTGATGAAGTCTTCATATCGATATTCCTTTTTTCTTTTAAGGCATTATCATAAAAAGAAGAGAGTCTATTTTTTGTAGGCTTAATTCTGAAATACTCGCCAGTGTAGGAGCAGGGTTTTTCCTCTTGTACCCATTAAAGAGTTTTCCCGCAGATTACTCAACGATATTTTATTGGCTAAGAGGCCCTTGTTCAGTCTTGTAACATTCATAAAATTTTATGTATCCACACTACCGGTAACCGGCAAAACGATGCCACTTATATAACTAGAGCAAACCGCTGAGGCTAGGAACACATAGGCCGGGGAAAGCTCTTCCGGTTGGGCTGGTCGCTTCATATCGGTATTGGCACCAAACTTTTCTATCTCCTCTGACTTTTTGTCAGCAGGGTTTAAAGGAGTCCAAACCGGACCAGGTGCCACTGCATTGACACGAATGCCTTTTTCCATCAAGTTACTAGCCAGGGCTTTCGTAAAAGCATGGATAGCCCCTTTGGTAGCAGAATAATCGAGCAGCTTGGCACTTCCCTGAAGACCTGTAACTGAGCCCGTGTTAATGATACAGGAGCCCCGTTTTAAATAAGGCAGAGCCGCCTTAGTCATATGAAAATATCCATACACATTGGTACGTAAAGTCTCATCGAAATGCTCTTCAGTTAAATCTTCTAAAGAATTAGCATGTTCCTGAAAAGCGGCGTTATTGACCAAAATATCAAGTTTTCCAAACTCTTCTACCGTTTTTTTAACGATGTCTCGAGCCACTGCCTCATCTTTTACATCTCCCGCCATCAGTAAACATTGGCGGCCTTCCGCTTGAACATAACGTCGTGTTTCCTCTGCATCCACATGTTCATTAAGATAAAGAATGGCCACGTCCGCTCCTTCTCGAGCAAAAAGTACGGCCACTGCACGACCAATACCCGAATCCGCTCCGGTAATAAGGGCAGTTAGTCCTTCCAGCTTTCCACTGCCTTTATAAGCTTGTGCCATAAACTTAGGCTTTAGCTCCATCTGAGCCTCAACACCGGGTTTTTTGAGATGTTGAGAAGGAAAGGGAGGTTGAGGCTGCCGTACGGAGCTGGTTTGAACAGCTTGGGTCTGCTTTTTTAAGGTCTTCTTATCCGACGTATCTTTTTTATCTTGCTGTTGCTGAATATCAAGCTGTGTCTGGGCAGTAGCTTTAGCAGATTCGTTTTGAGATGTGTTAGGTTTGATGGGTGACACCGCAAGCTCCTGAAGAAAAGTAGAGTTTTAATTTATAGTTTTAACTACCTTTTTCTTGTAAGAACTCTTGCCGATTCACCACCAGTATTAAGAGGGCCTATAGGTAATACAAAAACGAAACTGTGAAGCCCTATATCGCAACTGTCTGATAGACCATAGCACTCTGCTAATTGAGCTCTTAAGATTTTTCG
Source organism: Burkholderiaceae bacterium (assembly GCA_019695155.1). Classification (GTDB taxonomy): domain Bacteria; phylum Pseudomonadota; class Gammaproteobacteria; order Burkholderiales; family Burkholderiaceae_C; genus Piscinibacterium. Next base: position 62,365 of record JAIBAO010000061.1, read on the forward strand.
TTGATCTAAATAAAGTGTCAGACCCCTCTTACGAAACATCCCTATAGAAGTGACACGCTTCTCAGCCTGGGATAACGTAATACTAGAGGCAATTAGTATAGGTTGCATCAAAACTCTTTAGCTCTTTCATGGAGGACGTTCAGATGTGGGAACAGATCAGTTCAATTATTATTTCTGAATTTTCAGATCTACCCAATCTAGAAGAAGCCATCCGCATTGTCGTTCGCCTAACCGTAGCTGCCCTACTAGGGAGTCTTTTAGGATGGGAGCGGGAGCAAGCGGGAAAAGCCGCTGGCTTACGCACACATATGTTAGTAGCCATGGGCGCAGCCCTGTTTGTTCTTCTAGCACAGCAAATAGGAATTGGACCGGCGGATAACAGTCGAATTGTTCAGGGAATTATTGCTGGAATAGGCTTTTTAGGAGCCGGTACCATTTTGAAAAGTGATGCTGAAAATCAGGTAAAAGGCTTAACTACTGCTGCAGGCATATGGCTGACAGCGGGCATCGGTATAGCTGCAGGAATGGGTCATGAAGCCACCGCCTTTTTAAGTACGCTGTTAGCCCTCACTGTCCTGTGGCTCATTCCTTTATTGCAGCACATGCTGCATTACCGTCAGCGTAAATAATTTATGGCTTTAGGCCAGTAGAGACTGCAGCACGATAGGGCTTATTCATCTCACTCTCTTTTACAGATCGCCTATTTATGAGTAAAAGAAGAGTCCGCTAATTCTTGAGAGCCTCCAATATAGAGAGATGAGCTTGCTGAGCAAAGTTTGCAGCCGCGATTGCAAAATCGTTTTCAAAAGAGGCATATAAAATTGCCCGTGAAACGCTGATCAGCATGCCCCGGTCATTAGCATCCCGACCGGCCTGTACAGTTTCAGTAATATCGCCCCCTTGAGTCCCTACTCCTGGCACCAAAAACGGCAATTTAGGTGCTAACTGGCGGACACGTTTTAGCTCTTCCGGGTAAGTAGCTCCTACTACCAAACCTAGCTGATCATCCCGGTTACAGGGACCCTGCGCAAGGCGTGCAACATGCTCGAACAGGAAAGAAGACTCGGCTTGATCGCTACTTAACCGTAAATTTTGCAGATCCGCGCCCCCGGGATTACTCGTACGACATAATAAAAAAACGCCATGCTCTATGTTCTGCAAATACGGCAGAATAGAATCTATCCCCATATAAGGATTAACCGTTAAGGCATGGGCTGCATACCGTTCAAAAGCCTCTACTGCATACTGGCTAGCTGTAGCACCAATATCCCCCCGTTTGGCATCCAGTACAAGCGTATGCTGAGGATAATGCTTGCGAATGTAGTGACATATGCGCTCTAAAGCAGACTCGGCCCGTTGAGCTGCAAAATAGGCAAACTGTGGCTTGAAAGCCGCGCAAAATGGGGCGCAGGCATCTACAATCTCGCGGCAAAATAAAAAAACCTTATCCGGCTCATTGCGTAAGGGAAGTGGATAGCGCGTTACGTCAGGATCTAAACCAACGCACAGCATGCTCGATTGCCAACTACTGCTTAAGTGTGTGATAAAGCTCATGAGGTCATTTTAAACTGTTTCCTGACAGAACAATTAGAAAGCATGGCTATCTAACTCAGCTCATCGATTAAAGACCTCTTAAAAACTTATTGACACATGCAATACAGGATGAGGTATTCCTCCTCTACCTAAGTATCTTTGCAGGGCTTATTCTTTAAATCAGCAGGAAAAGCAGTATCTACCAAACCGCTTGGTTTTTTGCAGTCCAGAGATCGCCAGTTTTTTTATATTTATGTTTTACCGCTGCCCAGGCCACCTTATGCGCTGTTTCTTCTCTGGAAGCATTGTCCTGACGGGCATGAGGATCTGCATATTGCTCCCAGGCATGGTTAAAGGCCTCGCGATAAATATCTTGCGCATGCACAGGCAGTACATTGCTTACGTTTTCCGGTAAATCTTTATTGGTTTTATAGGGCATAGCAACTCCTTAGTTCATAAAACATTAATGGCTCTTACAGCTAAGGGAAACACCCTAGGCCTTTAACCTCTAGTTTCTTTTTCCTAGCTTGCAAAAATTATCTTTATCTATATATGACCGTAATTTTTTTATTCCGTGCGACCTCTAAAGAAAAGGAAGGTTTATAGAAAGAAAAATTTATTCTGCAAACTCGTCAAGACCAGATTTTCATGTTGTCTTGCCTCTTAATGAGCTAACTAGCGACGTTTGCCCCAACAAGAGGCGGAGCAGCACAAGATGTACCAATAGAACTTCAGATATTTATTATTTCTCTATAAGAATTATTGGTAGAGATACGATCACTAAAATAAGCTGCGAAGAGGACTTGCGAGGACATTGCGCAATAGTTAGCCTGCCCTTTCTCAAGCTTTAGTTCTACAATTGACTACTCAGAGCATGGTCAACTGAAAAATTTTTGGAAACACAATGCACAAGCTTGCACATTAAAAGAAGTAGTTTTCCCGAAAAAACGTAGAGCTTTTCAAAAATATGCTTTGTGTACAGGCGTGCTATGTGAACAACTTAGGATAAATATTTCTTTTTTACCCGTGCCTCAACCCATATTTTTTGGCTTTCCCGCCACTTGAAAAATGAGCAACCCGCATGATGGCAGCGCACACCGTATGCACCCTTTCCCCTTAACTGCTGCAACATAGCCGCAAGCCTGGCTTGGGTGGGGGGACGAAGCTCTAGTGTTTTTAGCCAGAGCCGAAATAGCAAAGCTTGTGCAGCCGGTAGCTGATCCTCAAACAGCAGCCAGTCCAAGCGGTTGCCTTGTGGCAGCATGCTGGCTAGCTCACGCATGCCAAACATCTGCAAAAGTGTTTCAGTTTCTGCAGCCAGTTGCGCGAAACGGCTCAGCGCGGGGAGTGCACGGGCATCCGTTTCTAGCACAGCAGGCCATAATTGGTGACGCACTGCATTACGGCGCAGTTTTAAATCCCCATTAGAAGGGTCTTCTACCCATTGCAAAGCATGCTGCTGTGCGTAGGCAGCCAGTTCCTCGCGTGCAAAATTTAACCAGGGACGCAAAATAGGAAACCCTTCTCGCTGACTGGAAATGGTCATACCTATACCCGCCAATCCTGTACCCCGCAATAAATTCAGCAGCACAGTTTCTGCCTGATCGTTGGCGTGGTGGGCAGTCACTAACACACTGGCTTGATGCTGTCTAGCCATTTGCAGGAGTGCAGTCCATCGGCCGTTACGTGCCTGCTCTTCCAGATTGGGCATACCGGAGCGCAAACCTTCTAAACGCATGCTGAAAAATTCCGCCCCATATAAAGCGGCTGTGCGGGCACAAAATCTCTCCCAGCTTGAAGAAGCCTCATTAATTCCATGATCTACATGCAGCGCCAAGAGAGAGGATGGAAAAACGCTAGCTGCCGCATGCAATAGCGCTGCTGAATCCATTCCTCCGGAAAAAGCTATGGCTAGCCGCAACGGGCGATCTTTACAGAAAAAAGGCGCTACAGCTTCATGCAGCGCCTTGTGGAGCAAGTCTTCAGATTTATTCAGGAACGGTGGTTTTAAACTTGCCATAACTCATCAGACGCTCATGCCGCTGGGCAATAAGCTCTTTGGGCTTCATTCCATGAAATTGACGTAAAGCATCCACCAGGGCACGCTTGAGCATCACTGCCATCTGTTTGGGATCCCGGTGCGCCCCTCCTAAAGGCTCATTGACAATACGGTCTACGACGCCTAAAGCTTTGAGTCGATGCGCGGTCAAACCTAAAGCTTCTGCTGCTTCTGGAGCACGCTCAGCAGTTTTCCATAAGATAGCGGCACAGCCTTCTGGAGTAATAACAGAATAGGTTGCGTATTGCAGCATCAGAGTTAAGTTGCTGACAGCAATGGCTAGGGCTCCTCCAGAACCTCCCTCGCCAATAATGGTGCTGATAATCGGCACTTTCATTTCGGCCATCGCATAAAGATTATGTCCAATAGCTTCAGACTGGCCGCGCTCTTCTGCATCAATGCCCGGATACGCCCCTGGCGTATCTACGAAGGTAAAAATAGGTAAATTAAATTTTTCTGCCAAACGCATCAAGCGCAAAGCCTTGCGGTAACCTTCTGGCCTGGGCATTCCAAAGTTACGCATCCCCCGTTCTTTAGTATCACGCCCTTTTTGATGACCTAATACCAGGCAACTTACACCATTTAACCTGGCAAGACCTCCTACAATTGCCTTATCGTCCGCAAAGCTCCGGTCCCCATGTAGCTCATGAAAATCGGTAAAAATTTCTTGTACATAATCCAGCGTATAAGGTCTTTGAGGATGACGCGCTACCTGACTAACTTGCCAAGGGGAGAGTTTGGCGTAAATCTCTTTAGTCAAAGCCTCTGATTTTTTTTGTAGTCGAGAAATTTCTTCAGAAATATCAACAGCCGATTCATTCTGTACAAATCGCAGTTCATTGATCTTGGTATCTAGCTCCGAAATCGGTTGCTCAAAATCTAAAAAACTTGTCTTCATGGGACTCCAGGCTACAAAAAAATTTAAATTCTTCTACAGACATTAGGCCGCAATAATTAAAAACACAAGTATGAAAATTTTATAAAGGTAAATTCGCTATTTTAAGCTCTTCGCCATTGGGTTTCTCCTGGTTTATCTTCCAGAACAATACCTTGCTCCTGCAATTGAGCCCGGATACGGTCTGCCTCTGCAAAGTTTTTTGCTTTTTTTGCAGCATTTCTAGCTTCAATCAGAGTTTCAATCTGCAGGGCCTGATTATCCTCTTTGCTTGAGCTTGTCCCTTGTAAAAAAGCCTGCGCATCATTCTGCAAAATGCCTAGGCTGGCCCCCAATGTTTTAAGTAAAGCTGATTTTTCTGGTGATTTAGAACGATTCACTTCACTAGCTAAATCAAAAAGTATAGCAATAGCCTCTGGGGTATTAAAGTCATCATCCATTGCAGCTTTAAACTTGGCAGCATAGGGTTCAGCCCAGTCCACTTTAACAGCGGAAGGCGCAACCGTATGCAAAGCAGTGTAGAGCCGGGTTAATGCAGCACGCGCATCCATCACATTGGCTTCGCTATAGTTAAAAGGGCTCCGATAATGGGTGCGTATCAGAAAGAAACGCAAAACTTCGGCCGCAGCCTGGCGGCTGCCCCAGAGAGGGGCTAAGGCTGTCATGACATCACGAATGGTAAAAAAATTGCCTAGACTTTTGGACATTTTTTCATTGGCTACATTTAAAAAACCGTTATGCATCCAGTAACGCACAAAGTTTTTTTCATTAGCAGCTTCAGACTGGGCAATTTCATTTTCATGATGAGGGAACTGCAAATCAGCACCTCCCCCATGAATATCAAACTCCTGGCCCAAAATCGCGCCACTCATGGCTGAGCATTCAATATGCCAACCAGGCCGCCCTATTCCCCAGGGGCTAGGGTATTTCGCTTCCGGTGGCTCTTGCTGCTTGGCAGATTTCCATAATACAAAGTCCAGTGGATCTGCTTTGCTAGCATCAACTGCAATACGTTCTCCCGCCCGTAACTCATCTATGGATTTTCCTGATAATTTTCCGTAACCTGCAAACTTGCGCACCGCATAGTTAACATCTCCGGGACTGCCATCGGGAGAGCTTGTTTGGTAAGCAATTCCTTTTGCTTCCAGCCTAGCAATCATCTCTAGCATCTGCGGGACATATTGTGTAGCGCGCGGCTCAATATCAGGCGTCATTACACCCAAGGCCTCTAAATCTTCATGCATGGCCTTAATCATGCGCTCGGTCAATTGGGTAATAGTCTCGTTATTCTCTACGGCACGTTTGATAATTTTGTCGTCAATATCGGTAATATTGCGCACAAAAGTCACATCGTATCCACTTACGCGCAACCAACGCTGCACCACATCAAAAGCGATCATCATGCGCGCATGGCCCAGATGACAATAATCAAAAACGGTGATACCACAGACATACATCCCCACCTTGGGTGGAGCGATAGGTTTAAAAATCTCTTTTTTGCGGGTTAGGGTGTTATAGATGGTGAGCATGAGATCAAAGTAGTGTAAAAGGCGCTCAAAAGCGGGCAACAGTTTATAGTGGCACAATGGCTTGGTACACTTCTGCCATCTTATCTACCTATAACTAAGAACCTGTCTTTGCTTGCCTAGTCATTTTATAAAGTTTGCCAATCTAGGTGAGTCAAAGTATTCCGTAGCTCATGTAATAAAGGAAGCATCAGTGAAAATATTCAAAACCCTGTTATCAGTAATATGCGTTTTTTCTATGTATGAGGCTGCCGCACAAGCAACTGCCTTAGCTGTTAAGGATACTCCAAAAGTGGAGTTTAAAACTTCCTTGGGAAACTTCACCGTGGCGCTGGATTCGAAAGCTGCTCCTAAAACAGTTGATAATTTTCTCAAATATGTGAATGACAAACATTATGAGGGCACGATATTTCATCGCGTTATCCAAAATTTTATGGTGCAAGGAGGCGGTTTTGATAAAAATATGAAGCAAAAGCCTACGCGTGCACCTATTCCCATCGAAAGCGATAATGGTCTAAAAAATGAGCTTGGCACGATCGCCATGGCACGCACCAGTGACCCTAATAGCGCAACCTCTCAGTTCTTTATTAATGTGGTAAATAATGAAAGGCTAAATAAACCCAGCTTTGATGGTTGGGGCTATACCGTATTTGGCAAGGTCATCGAAGGTATGGATACGATTGAAAAAATTCGGGCTGTGGCAGTAACGGATCGCCCACCTCATCAGAACGTACCCGTCACGCCAGTTGTGATTGAATCTGCTCGTTTAGTTAAATAATTCTTTCAACCTTTTTAAAATTCAAGGACTGTTTATATGCAAGTTAAACTCCACACCAGCCATGGGACGATCACATTAACTCTCGATGAAGAAAAAGCCCCTAAATCGGTAGCCAACTTTGTGCAATATGTAAAAGAGGGGCATTACGACAACAGCATTTTTCATCGTGTCATTAAAAACTTCATGATTCAAGGGGGAGGCATGATGGCTGATATGCGTCAAAAAACCACTCGTGAACCGATTGAAAATGAAGCCAATAATGGATTAAAAAATGTACGCGGCAGTATAGCCATGGCCCGCACCAGCAGCCCTCACTCTGCGACTGCTCAATTTTTTATCAACACGGTAGATAATGATTTTTTAAACTTCACTTCCCCCAGCGCTCAAGGCTGGGGTTATGCTGTATTTGGCACCGTTAGCGAAGGACTTGAAGTGGTGGATGCCATTGCTGCCGTCAAAACAGGAAACAAGGCTGGCCACAGCGATGTTCCTGAAGAAACTGTGCTGATTACCAAGGCAGAAGTTCTTTAAGCTTGTCTTAGCTTTACACACGCAAGCCAGGTGTTGGCGCAGCAAATGAACCACTCTAGCGCCGTTTTCATTTCGGATCTGCATTTGCATGCCGCCACACCAAAAACGCTGGCAGCCTTTGAGTCATTTTGCCTGCACCAGGCTCCACATTTTCCGGCCTTGTATGTGTTAGGTGATTTGTTTGAAGCTTATATTGGAGATGATGATTTACTTCACCCCATCAACCGGCGCATTGTGCAGGCCTTACGAAAGTTGAGCAATAGCGGCACTATTGTTTATTTTATGCAGGGCAATCGTGATTTTTTAGTAGGAGAAGGCTTTGCCCGTGCAAGCGCTGCCATCTTGCTGCCTGACCCTGTTGTGCATGCAATTGCTGGCTTCAAGCTATTGATCAGCCATGGAGATGCCTGGTGCATAGAAGATGTGGAGTACCAGCAGTTCCGCGCACAATCCCGATCAGCAGCCTGGCGCGCGAGCTTTTTAAGCCAAGCTCTCCCGCAAAGACGGGAGATAGCGCATAGTATGCGTATGCAAAGCGAAGAAGCCAAAAAACAAAAATCTGTAGAAATTATGGATGTACATGTCCCTACTGTCTTGCAGGCAGCAAACGCCGCGGGAGTTTCTATGGTTTTGCACGGTCATACCCACCGCAGCGCCATGCACCAGCATCAGCGCATGGGTGACAGCCAGGCCGCAGTCGGCAGCTCTGCAAGCTTTCTTAGCCGAATAGTATTGTCTGATTGGGATTTTGAGTCTTCCCAGCCGCGCGGCAATGCCTTAAGCATCGATGCAACTGGACCCCGCTTTATTAACGTGACTTAAGAATTCCATGAACTCCCCTGCTCTTGCAAACCTGCGCGTACTGGACATGACCCGCATTCTTGCCGGGCCTTGGTGCGGACAGATGTTGGCTGATCTGGGCGCAGAGGTCATTAAGATTGAAAAACCTGGCAGCGGCGATGACACCCGCGCCTGGGGCCCGCCTTTTCTGAAAGATAGCGCCGGTAACCCTACCAGCGAAGCGGCCTATTATCTAGCAGCTAATCGCGGCAAAAAAAGCGTCACCGTTGACATTAGCAGGCCAGAAGGCCAAGAAATTATTCGCGCCCTGGCAGCGCAAAGCGATGTACTGCTGGAAAACTACAAGCTGGGGCAGTTAGCTAAATATGGGCTGGATTATGCTCGTTTATCCGCGATTAATCCCCGCCTGATCTATTGCAGCATTACGGGTTTTGGTCAAACTGGACCTGATGCACACAAAGCAGGATACGATTTTATGATTCAAGGCCTCAGCGGTTTTATGTCTATTACTGGGCAGGCTGATGATCAAGCAGGCGGGGGCCCACAAAAAGCGGGCGTAGCCATTAGCGATTTGTTTACGGGCCTGCATGCCACGATTGGGGTGCTGGCCGCTTTGGAACAACGCCATACCACCGGTTTAGGGCAATATATTGATTTAGCTTTACTGGACGTGATGGTTTCCAGTCTGGCTAATATGAATAGCAATTATCTGGCTAGTGGGAAGCCGCCCGTTCGCTGGGGTAATGCCCATCCTAATATTGTGCCTTATCAAACCTTTGCAGTAGCCGACGGCCATATTATTTTGGCGGTAGGCAATGATGCCCAGTTTAAAAAGTTTTGCAATGCCGCGGGCTGCCCCGACTTAAGTAACGACCCCCGTTTTGCAACGAATCCTGCTCGTGTACAGCACCGGGCAGAGCTTATTAGCTTGCTCTCTAGCCTCATGCTTACCCGCAGCAAAGCTGATTGGATGGCTGTACTGGAAAAAGTCAACGTGCCCTGCGGACCGATTGATAATATTGCCCAGGCCCTTCACAACCCGCAGGTATTGGCACGCGGCATGTTGCAAAACATTTCCCACCCCGCGGCAGGCATGGTGCAGCTAATAGCCAACCCCATCAAAATGAGCGGCTCCAGCAGTACTGCTCCTACCCACCCCCCGCTATTGTCTGAACATACCGATCAAGTACTACGCGAAAAGCTAAAGCTGGATCAAACCCATATTGATACCTTACGCGCCAAAGGAGTTGTTTAAGGCCGCTGCATCCTGCAGCTAGTAGGCAAAGTCACAGCTTGCGCAGCAAGTTTACGCTCCGTCATAAAACCATAGCCTGAACCTTCTACATCGTATTGAACTCCCCCGCCTTGACGGCTCATCTTCGACACATATAAGCCAGATAACAACTGATGGTCTTGCGCCCGCATAGTCACCCAACCATAAGCTGACTGATAACTTAAACCCTCCAGAACAGTAGCAATACTCGCTGCCTGGAGCTTGGGTGCTTTTTCCAGTGCAATGACCAGCATTTCTATCATGCTGATCATGCGGGCATTCAAATAATCATCCCGCGGGGCAGGATACCGCTTGCGAAACTCCTCATACACCTGACTCATCAAGGGTTCTGATGCGTTGTAATGCCATTCTGCCACGGCCAAAACCTTATCCACCCCCGCCTCTCCAATGGCGGCCGGCGTTCCCAACGCATTGCCATAAAAAGTGTAGAACTTGCCGGTAAACCCTCCCTGCCGGGCTGCTTTGACCAACAAAGCCAGATCATTGCCCCAGTTACCGGTAATCACAGCGTCTGCCCCACTTGCAACAATTTTTGCCACATAAGGGGAAAAATCCTTCACCCTGCCCAAGGGATGTAATTCATCCCCCACAATTTCCAGATCTTTACGCTTAGCCATCAACTGCTCCCGCGCTGCCCGGGCCACACTCTGGCCAAAACTGTAGTCCTGGTTAAATAAATACACCCGTTGAATGCTTCTGTCTTCCCGAAGAACCTCCGTTAAAGCTTGCATGCGCATATCGGCGTGCGCATCAAAACGAAAATGCCAAAAACTGCATTTTTCATTGGTCAAAGCAGGGTCGACTGCAGAGTAGTTAAAAAACAATAGCTGCGCATCAGCTCGCCTCTCGTTATGTTTGTTCACTGCCTCAATCAGTGCCGCTGCAACCGCAGAACTATTGCCCTGCAAAATAATCTGCGCCCCCTCATCTACAGCCGCTTTAAACACAATGAGCGCTTCTTCTACCTGACCCTTGTTGTCATAACTTTTAAGTTCCAGACGGCGTAAGCCTGCTGTAGTACGAACCCCTCCGCGCGCATTGACCCGTTCTACCGCAAAGCGCAAATTACGCAGTACCGCCTCACCCGTATTAGCGAAGGGGCCCGATAAAGCCTCAATCACCGCGAGCATAATAGGGGTTTGACTGGCCGATTGGCGGGCCTCTTGCCCCACAGCGCCAAGCACAACTGTCGGCAGCAGGCTTACGATTAAACATAGCTTGACCGCGGTACGCTTAAACAACAAAAATCTCAAGCAGGTAAAAAAGGAAACTAGCATGAAAAAATTCCCAAAATTGCATTGGCTCACCATCATACGCAATAACAGCAAAACATTTTTCTTAGCCGCCCTGACAAGCGGTTTACTGATGGCATGCTCCCCACCCCTGCAACCCGGCCAAACCCAAGCGCTGGTGGCCAAGGTAAGAGGTCAACCTAGTGCACGTTACCCCTTGCCTGGCGGCGCAGAGCGCTGGGCCTACGCCTCCACCTTTGGGCAGCAAACCTGGATGGTGGATTTTGATGCGCAAGGCAAGCTGCTGCGCAGCTACCCCGCCTTATCCGATACTAATTTTGCAAAAATTGTGATCGGCACCTTTGACAAAGCAGACATCGCCCGAGAGTTTGGTCCACCGGCCCACACCGATCTAGTAGGCTGGGGCCAATACACTTTTGAAGTATGGAGTTACCGCTACCAACAAGCCGACACCGCCAACTCCCTCATGCATGTGCATTTTGGAAAAGATGGAAAAGTAGTGAAATTTTACCCCGGCCCTGACCCTTACTTTGAACCCCGGGAAATAAGAGGGCTCTAAGCTCACGCTTTCTTTTTCAGCATTTCCAGCCAGAAAGGCTTGAAGAGGCTTATAAAATAAGGGTAAATATTTTTGGAATTTTAAAATGCCTCACCACTTCCTTCGCTATCTGTTTTCCGCCCTGCTTCTGGCCTTGCCCCTAGCTGCAATAGCTCAAACTGCAGAGCATTTGCCCCTATTTGATGGACATATGCATTACAATCAGGAAGCGCGGGAGGTGATTTCTCCTCAAGAAGTGATTGATCTTTGGAAACGGCTCAAAATTCACTATGTGCTTGCAACCAGTCGCCCCAATGAGGGGTCGCTTGATCTGATGGAGCTTGCGAAAAAAACGGCACCCAGCATTAAGATTTTTCCGTTTTTACGCCCTTACCAGATCCAGGCAGACCATTATGACTGGTTTAAATCTGAAAAAATCCGGGCTTACGTTCATACAGAACTTAAGCGAGGCATTTATAAAGGTATTGGTGAATTTCATTTGTTTGGCAAGGATGCACAGGCTCCTTATGTAGTGACTATCGCCCAGCTGGCAAAAGAGCGTGGATTGTGGCTGCATGCGCATTGTGATGAATATGCGCTGGAGCAGTTGTTAGCCCATGCACCGGGCGTAAAAATTATCTGGGCTCACACGGGAATGAGTACCCCACTTTCGCAGATAGACGCTCTGTTTGCGAAGCATCCTCAAATCATGGGGGAGCTGTCTTTTCGCAATGATTTGCTCGTGGAGGAGAAGCTAGATCCCGCCTGGTTGAGGCTGCTGACTAAATATCCTACCCGGTTTATGTTGGGAACAGATACCTGGATTAATCAACGCTGGACCTACGTACCGGAGTTAATCGCTTATTACCACAAGGTTTTGGCGCAACTACCTTTGCCTTTGGCTGAGAATCTTGCTTTTAAAAATGGACTGGCCGCCCTGGAGTAACTGCAGCTTAAAACAGCCCTTCTACACTTCCCCGCCCTTGCCGGATGAGAACCGGTTGACTGCCGCTTAAATCAATCACAGTGGTAGACTCTCGTGGGCACGGCCCTGCGTCTACAAAAGCATCAATGCTGCCTTTGTAGAGTGCCTCGATCTGGTCCGGATCATTAAGGGCTTGTATCTGCCCCGCAGGGATCAAGGTAGTGGACAACACGGGTGCCTCAAATTCTGCGAGTAAAGTGCTGGTTACGGGATGGTCGGGCACACGAATACCAATGGTTTTACGGCTGGGGTGGCTCACGCGCCGAGGCACTTCTTTGGTGGCTTCCAAAATAAAAGTGTAAGGGCCAGGAGTGAGCTGCTTAAGCAGGCGATACTGAGCGTTATCGACTTTTGAAAATTGTGCTATTTCATGTAAATCAGCACACAATACAGTCAGGTGATGCTTATCATCTACCCCGCGGATTTTGCGTAACCGATCGGCAGCGGCTTTATCGTCCAAATGACAGACTAAAGCATAGGAAGAGTCGGTAGGGATGGCGACGACTCCACCCTGCAGAAGAATTTGTGCCACTTGCCTAAGCTGGCGGGGCTGTGGGTTTTCTGGATGGACAATAAAGCGGTGCATGTTTTTCAGCTTAAACGGCGCATAGATTTAAATTCACTTTCCCCAGTATTTATGGGCTTTTTCAGGCAAAAAGAGTCGAAAAACCCTATAAAATCCAGGGTAAGGTAGACCCCATATTGAAAGGCAATTGTCTAAAAATTTAAACGCTTACAATAGCTGAAACAGAGGCAAGCTGAAAGAAATTTTTATGGCACAACTATACGAATCAGACATTAGCAAATTTTTGAAAGAGCTTAAGGCTGCTAACCCGCAGCTTGAAGCTTCGCAGCGGCAGGGCCGCAATTTGTTGTGGGATAAGCAGATCGACAGGGAATTTGCCGCAAAGGCTAAGGCAGCGCAGCTGGCTCAAACACCTTATGTGTACGGCGGCCCTCCCTTTTGGACCCACCGCGCAACCGACCCAAAAGATAAGCTTTAAAAAACAAGGTGAGTACCGATCAAATAACCGTTGAAGAAGCTCTTGCAACTGCACCGGAGCTGGTTGATGCAGTAGCCGTAGCGCGCCTGTACGGCGAGCCTTTGTTTAATTTACCTAACGATTTATATATTCCCCCAGAAGCGCTGGAGGTTTTTCTTGAAACGTTTGAAGGACCGCTGGATTTATTGCTGTATTTGATTCGTAAGCAAAATTTTAATGTGCTAGATATTCCAATGGCGCAGGTAACCACCCAGTATTTGCGCTATGTGGAGGAGATCCGTAGCCGTAATTTGGAGTTGGCGGCTGAATATTTGCTAATGGCTGCAATGCTCATTGAAATTAAAAGTCGAATGCTGCTACCCATCAGCAAAAAAGAAGATGGTAGTGAGCCTGAAGATCCTCGTGCTGAGCTGGTCCGTCGTCTGCTGGAGTATGAACAAATTAAACTGGCAGCACATGCTCTGGAAGAACATCCGCAGAAAGGCCGCGACTTTTTAGTAGCACAAGCGTTTATGCAGGAACGGGCGGCGCCTTTGTTTCCTGAAGTGTGCCTTTCTGATCTGCTAGCTGCCTGGGCTGAGGTAGTCAAACGCGCTAAACTGACCCAGCATCACACTATTAGCCGCGAACAGCTCTCGGTGCGGGAGCATATGAGCCTGATTCTTAAGCGGCTGCAGTCAGTAAAATTTGTTGAATTCACTGAGCTATTTAGCGCCAAACAAATTCTTAACCAGGGCATGCAAGTATTAGTGGTGCACTTTATTGCCATGCTAGAGCTGGCAAAAGAAAGCTTAATAGAAGTGACACAAGCCGAAGCTTATGCCCCAATTTATGTACGGCTTTCTTATCACTCACAATAATGTTCACGTAAGCTTTACTGCGATTGCATTAAACCTTTAATAAAGCCTTAACCATGAGCGCTCAATCCTCCCCCACACAATCTATTCCATCCCCAGAACGCAAACCAATTAGCCTGCCGCATTTACGCAAAATGCATGCGCAGGGAGAAAAAATCGCGGTGCTTACCGCTTACGATGCTACTTTTGCTGCGCTAGCGGATGCTTGCGGTATAGACGCCCTGTTAGTAGGGGATTCTCTAGGGATGGTGCTACAAGGGCACCACTCTACTCTTCCTGTTACTTTGGCTGATATGGTCTACCATATGCAGTGTGTAGCCCGGGGGAATAAAACAGCCTGGCTGATCGGTGATTTACCTTATGGAAGTTATCACACAGGACCTGATCAAGCTTACCGTTCTTCTTGCGCGTTGATGCAAGCGGGAGCCCATATGGTCAAGCTTGAAGGGGGCGGCTGGACCACCGCGCTTGTGGAATATCTGGTCACCCGCGGTATTCCGGTATGTGGGCATCTGGGCTTAACTCCCCAAAGTGTGCATGCCTTGGGAGGCTATCGCCTGCAAGCGAAAGAAGACAGCGCAGCCAATAAACTGAAGCGGGAGGCGACTGATTTAGAGTCTGCAGGAGCTAGCTTATGTGTGCTTGAAATGGTGCCTGCTGTATTAGCTGCCGAACTGACAAATACCTTAAAGACGATGGCTACCATTGGAATTGGCGCGGGTCAGCAATGTTCCGGACAAGTATTGGTATTACACGATATGCTCGGTATTACGCCAATGAAGTTACCTCGCTTTGTACGCAACTTTATGCAAGACAGTACTTCGGTGCAAGATGCGATTAAACGGTATGTTTCTGCTGTAAAAGAGGGGAGTTTTCCAGACAATGCCGTACATGCTTATTAGATTTTGCCTTCCTGTTGGTATAGGATTTTTATAAAAACGAAAGCGATGAACACCGGCTTTAGCGCCCTTGCGAATAGTTGCACCCGCTGCGTTATTTTAGGAAGTTTCCCATCAGAAACTTCTTTGTCTAAACACCAATATTACGGCCATCCACGCAACCACTTCTGGTTTTTGATGAGTTGTATTCTTAACGAACCTCTGCTGCAATGGCCTTATTCTTTGCGATGTGCCTGTTTATTGGAACATAAGATTGGTCTGTGGGATACGGTAGGGGCTTGCCAGCGAAGCGGTAGCTTAGATAGTGCGATCAAATATTTTTTACCGAATGATCCTGCAAAACTTTTGCAGATTGCACCTCAGTTGCGGGGAGCCTTATTTAACGGCAGCTTTGCACAAAAACATATAAAAAACTGGGAAAAACAAGGGTTATTAACCTTGCCTGTTCCTTCTTCCAGCCCTGCCAATGCCACGCACAGCTTTGAGTTAAAACTGGCCGCCTGGCGCAAAGCGATTCTCAGCGTTTTTAATGACAGTCTTTACATTTCACAACCTTAGGGCCCACCGTTGAAATCTAAGCTGCATACCTTATCGGGCCGCACTAAACGAGCAACCCAAGCACACGATCCCGTCACGCTGTCGGAGGAAAATGGACTGCGTTTTCTGCACTTTGGCAGCGAATGGGTGCAAGGCGCTATGCGTATTAAAAAACCTTTTGAGCTTGAGATTGAATATACACGTGACATGATGGCCTGGGAGCAATATATCCGCAATCCTGAGCATATTGTGCAGCTAGGTCTAGGGGCTGCGAGCCTAACCAAATATTGCTGGAAGTACTATCCAAACACCCGGGTCACCGCAATAGAAATTAACCCCGCTGTAGTGCAGTGTGCACGGCAGTTTTTCAAACTTCCTCCTGATGACGAACGTTTGCGCGTCATTATTGAAGATGCGGGCAGTTGGGTAAGTGATATTCATCATCGCAATTGCTGTGATGTACTGCAAGTAGATTTATATGATGCTCAAGCCCGTGGCCCAGTCTATGACTGCGTCGAGTTTTACGGGGCTTGCCGGAAAACCTTGCGCCCCGGAGGCGTCATAACCGTAAATGTTTTTGGAAATGGAGCGGGTTTTGAAGAAAGCTTTTCCGCTTTTTGTGAAGCCTTTGAAGGAAGATGCGAGGCCATGGATCCGGTAGATGCGGGCAACCGCATACTTTTGGGTTTTTCTTAAAAAAATTCCCTAGATCTTTTTTAAGCCAGACTCAAAATTAGAAGCCAGATTATCAGCCCCTAAGCTTGCAAGAAAACCTGAACGTTCTGCCATCTCTAGTGCTTGTCCGGCCAAACCACAGATAATTAAACGCACTCCTGTTCTTTTACAGTCAGACAAAAGTAGGCGCAAACTATCTACTGCACTCGTATCCATATAAAGCAAGTTTTTAAAATCTAGCACCAAAGCCTGGGCAGGCAACTCTTCACCAAGTTTTTCAATACGATGGACTGTGCCGAAAAATAATGCCCCGTACAAGCGATAGGCAGCGACTACACCCGCTTTACCCTGCAAAAAGGGATAATCCATTTCACTAGCCGGCATCACCCGCGTGAGGCTGGAAATTCTATAAATAAAGGTTAAACAAGCAATCACTAAACCTACTTCAACAGCTATAGTCAAATCGAAAATAACCGTCAGTAAAAATGTACCTACCAGAATTAGCCGGTAAGTCACGGTAAAGTGTCGCAAGCGCTTGAATTCTCGCCACTCTCCCATATTCCAGGCAACAAACATCAGAATAGAGGCTAAAGCTGCTAAAGGTACAGCGTTAGCTAAAGGCGCTGCGATCAAAATGATAAGCAGCAAAATAAGCGCATGCAGCATGCCTGCAATTGGGCTGCTCGCGCCGCTTTTAATATTGGTGACAGTACGGGCCATAGTCCCGGTAGCGGGCATCCCTCCAAAAAAAGGGGTAACAATATTGGCAATACCTTGAGCCATCAACTCTTGGTTTGGGTCATGTCGGCTTTTGGTATTTATCATTGTGTCTGCTATCCGGGCACACAACAAAGATTCAATCGCTCCTAGCAAGGCAATCGTCAGTGTAGGAATAAAGAGCAGTTTTGCAGTTGTCCAGGAAAATTCGGGAAGAGCAAATCTCGGTAAAGCTTGGGGAATACCGCCAAACCGGCTTCCTATAGTTTCAACCGGTAAATGCAATGTAGAAACGGCGAAAGTTAACACCACAAGCGCCACAATGGTGCCAGGAATCGCCGTCAACTTGGTGGTTAACTGCATGTTAGGGACGAGGCGCGGCAGCAATTTTTGCCATAACAAAATTAATATCAACCCGCTACACCCTACCCCCACTGCATAAAAATTAGTGGTAGGCAAATATTCCACAACGATTTTTATTTTGGCAAAAAAATCTGCGGGAACATTATTAACTGCTAGGCCTAAAAAATCTTTAATCTGTGACAACCCAATCAGTACGGCGATGCCGTTAGTAAACCCAATTACTACAGCAATTGGAATAAATCGTATGAGTCCTCCTAACTTTAGGGCTCCCATCGCAAATAGCACAATACCTGCCATTGCGGTAGCAATAATGAGATTGGCAATCCCATACCGCTCGACAATTCCATACACAATAACAATATAGGCACCAGCAGGCCCGCCAATCTGTACAGAGCTTCCTCCTAAGGCACTGATCAAGAACCCGGCAATGATGGCAGTAAAAATACCTGCTTGTGGAGGCAGTCCTGAGGCGATTGCGAAAGCCATTGCAAGCGGTAATGCCACAACGGCGACTGTAGCGCCTGCCGCCAGATCTTTGACAAAGCGAGAGGCTGAATAAGCCTGCAGCGCATCGATTAATCTAGGTCGAAAACGCAAACTTAATAGGCCGTAATACAGCTTATTAAAGCCCTGTTTTTGCTTGAGCTGATCGGTACTCAAATTCTTTCACTTTATTTGTAAAAACCTTTTATTAAAAATGTGTTTTTATGTTTTCGTAAACCTTGTTCCATAGTATTGCTGACTGAAAGCGCGAGCAAACGCTAGAAGTTGATCAAACGCCGTAACTGCATGAATTTTCCACCCCTGCTCATCTTGTGCGCGCTTTAGATCTTGCAGATAGGTATGCACTTCCCAAGAAGGAGGTAAATTAAGGGCCATACTCCCCCCTGCCTTAGCTTTTGCTAGTGAGCGGGCCGCAATATCCCAGCCACTGTTACCGCGCTCGTCAGTATCAAACATGGTAGTAATTCCGTTGTCGGAAATCATCAAGATATGGATGGGCGGGTCCTCAGCTTTTATATTGGCATAGGTCTCCCGCAAAAGAGAAATTGGAAAACAGGTGCCCCCTCCATAAAAGCCCGTCAGCACTTGCAGCACCTGGGTTTCATCTCGAACAAAACCTTGGGTATGCGTTACCTGGTTTTTACCACTCCATAAAGTAGCTTTTACCCGGGATCCCGCTCGCAAAGCAGACAGTGCAATAATAGCCCCCGCTAACGTTAAAAAAGAAGTTTGTATTTGAGGGTTAGGCATGGATCCGGAACTATCCACATACAGGTCCAGATACATGACTTGTCGCGCTAGTTGTTTACTGGTCTCATACCCATACAGTCGTCGCATTGTCGTTAGGCCGGGTATAGGGCGAGGGGACTGTAAGATCGATTGCATCCAGTCTAAGTCTTCTAATGGGTCTGTCACTTCCCAAGGCTCTACTCCTTCCATCTGCGGTTCTGGCAAGGAGGGGTTCATTTGCACAGGAAAGGGGATCAAATAGGGTAAAGCACGCTCTCGATAATAACGGACGGCAATCTCATGATCTGATAGCGTAATACCCGCAGCTTTGAGAATTTCCCCATATTCGAACGGTTCACGTCTCTGCCCTAAGCTATGATCTTTTTTGCTGAGTCTGGGGTCGGCTTCTATTTGCTCCTCTAGGCCCGAGATTCTTTCATCATTGGCAGGATGCGTTATTTCTTCAAGTTCATCGGCTTCAATTTCCTGTGCACCAGAAGGTTCACTTCCACAGGCAGCGTCTTTGGTGTCATGCAGATAAGTCAGCAAGCTCTGATTGCTATTTTTTTCCGCATCTTCTACCAAATAAGGGAGCAATAAAGTAGCAAATTTTCCCGCTCCACTCATCCAGTCATTGGCATAAGCACGGATCAGGCGTGCTCCAAGCCAAGCATCGCCTCTAACATGCTCATCTACACCTGAGCTTTTATTATCAAACGACAAGCTTGCTTCTTCCAACTGCCACAGCTGCTCATAAATACGCATATAGAGCGCCCATACGCGACTAGGGTTGGCTACTTTATCTTGCGCCTGAAACTTTGCCAAGCGTAAATAAATATCCCCCATGCGTAAATTCGAATGGCGCTGCAAACGATCATTGATATATAAATCCATATAGAGGTTAGCTACCATAGGAGCATGCGCTTCTAAGGTAGGTAAGGCACGACGCATGCGTGCTAACAACCGAAATTGCTCGGTCACACTACCTGGGCTTAATATATGATGACCTATTTCATGGGCAAGAACCTCGACTGCGTAATCCTGTAAGCCGAGTTTTTGAATACGCTGCAAATCGATGACAACACTCTGATCAACCAGGCGAATCATCGCAAAACTGCCTGTTAATCCTTCCGCTGCCGCTTCTTTATGTGTCGTGCAAAATTTTGCTTCTCGTAAACGCGTAAAACGGCTCCATACTTGTAGAGCTTTTGGCCAAGCTGCTTTCCAGTCATTAAGCAATTCTTCAGGAAAGGCTTGTGAATTAGCAAATAATTTCATGCTGCTTGCAGAGGAAAAAGCCAAATTGCGTGGGTGTAGGGAGAAGTGACGGCTACTGTATGAAAGTTATAGGCAAAAGAAAGATTTTTCTGCGGAAGGTTCAATAAGACTTCACCCCACTTTAAGAGTAATCGAGATCCTTCCAATCGTGGAGGAAGAAGACCGGTAGCATCTATGGCTCTGGCGCCTTCAAACTCTTCTTGACTAGCGGGCTGCAGAACAGCACCATACACATCGGCCATCAAAAAACTATATCGATCCGCGCTTTTAACAAAAAAACCTTCTTCACAGGCCTGTACTTGAGGAGGTAGCTCAAATATTCCACCGAAACCTGTAAATTGCCCTACAACGATCCCTTGCAAGGCAAGCTCGGCTTTAGTTTTTTCTGGTGACCACCACCGATTAGCAAGGAATTGGTCTTTTACTACAGTCCAATCAGAATCCGAAGAAGCGCCTACAGCGGCTAAGGCTAAGGTTGGAGAGAGTTGTGAAGCGGCAGCAAGCGCTGCCTCACGAAAATACGCTGCACCTGAACGCCATGCCAGAACTTTTCCTAAATGCTGTAACTTTTCAACACTGTCTACATATTGAGCCAAGCGCTTCATCTCTTGCAGCCATTGCTCTATATGGACACCCGATACTTTTTCGATATTTAAAATTGCATTAGTCAAGGTTGCCAACACCAGCCGGGGGTTATGGGCCATCAATTGAGCATAGTTTGGGACTAACTCTTGCCATACCCGGTCTACCCACTGATTACGTGCGGCTGGTCCAGCCAGAGATTGCGCGACTAACTCTAAAGCCATGCCATAAGCGATTAGCCCAATCTCCTGACTCCGTTCGGGCAAGCAGGTATGCACAGCGGATACCACAACATCTACACTAGTCTTTAAAAAAACAGAAAAAGCTTCCGTATCCAAGCCAGGATAACGGTGTTTTGCCTGGGCAACTTGCGCATTACAGTAGCTGCGGTTTTCTGCCAAGAGGCGCGTAAAGGGTTCTGAAAGAGACATCTACTGAGAGCGTAGCCAGTGTAAATAATTGGTGTATCGCTGATGCAGGTATTTTAATTTGAGTAAATCATCATATAAGTGGCCGTAGAGTTTGCGCCCCCTGGCGCGGTCCGCAATCAGACGCTCAATTTTGGATAAACGGGCACGAGTTTCGCGTTCGCTTAGATTATTTAAACCTTTTTCAAACTCTGCTGATAAATCCCTTACAGGATCCTCACGGTCTAGATCAAGGCGGTTAAATTCATCATTAGCTAGATCGAAGAGACGACGTAACCAACTTAGGCGATCAACCCGGTAAGCCGCGTTTTCTGGCAGACTAAAAAAGGGGGCTTCCAGATCAGGCTGCAGTTTTCCTATTAACACAAACGGTAAGATCTGCCGTACATCTTCCAGATCCACTGCACCGCTGCCTCTAAAATAAGCTAAGGCTTTGGAAAACTGTAATAAGCTGATGAGCGTACGCACAGAAATCCCATTACGTGTCTGGCAGCCCAAATCTTTTAAACGGTCTCGCCCATTATCAGCTACTACGATCTGGTTCCAGTCAACACCCGAAAGGCGAGCCGTATCTTTAGTCATGTATTCAAATTGCGCACCTGCCGTTTCGCATAACTCGAACTGACTTACAAAAAATTCGATTCTGCGCCGTACAGCTTCGGGAACCTCTATCTGACGTATTGCTGCTGCAGCGCGATCTATTTGTTCGTTTGAAAAAATAATTTCTTGCGGAACTACCTGTTCAGGACGAATATCTTCCTCAATACGCAGCAATAAATTATTCAGAAAATGAGGGTTAAAAGCGAGCGCCTGAACAGTAACATCAATACGGTCCTTCAGCGCATCAATGACTTGATAGGTACCACCTCCCTGCTCATCGTTTGCAGTGAGATACCAGGCCGACTCTGGGCATTCATAAATATGCCCTAACAGCTCGGCATAGTTATCTCCCATTACCGTCAAAAGCGCACTTTGCGTTCGAGTAGGAATACGGTTGTATTCGTCCACAATTTTTACCCGCATGGATAGCCATTTGCGCCACGAGATCCGAATATCTTCCATATTTTGGGCATTAATGAGATCAGCCGGCAGAGGATTACCCAGCAAATCTGCAATACTCATCTGGGGATGACCATGCTGCATGGCACGTCGAACATCCTGCACAGTCGCCCCCGCCAAAACTCCCATTAGAACCGCACTAGCCGTTTTTCCCCGACCGGGCCCACCGACAAATAAACATTTTTTCCTAGTAATAAAGGTCAATAAAGGTAAAAGAATAAAGCTAGAGTAGCTTTGAGCCGATGGAAGAGTCAGTGTTCGCTTGCTATCCCCCACGGTGTAGGTTTGGGGCGGGCCATCGTTATATTCAATATCGTAGTGCGGGCTAATAATCGCATTATTAACAATCCAAAAATAAGCCTGGCGCAGTTTTTCATCCAAAGGCTGATCTTCAGGATCTCTTGCTGCTTCAGTGCTAAGAGGTCCTTGATACAGTGCGGCCACATCGAATTGCTTAGTTTTAGTGGCCGTTTTAGGATTAGTGGGTGCTTGTGAGACACGCTGAAAAATATTGAATGGAGGCATTGCCTTTTCCGTTGATTTACTCTGCCAACAATAAGCTCAAACCCTAAGTTCCACAATAAAAAATAAGCTTGGACTCTTCAGGCTGATTACAAAAAATTTTGATTACTATTTAGTAAAAAAGCTTTTAAGGTCTAACTTATTCAACAAACAGCTCTAACGTATTACACGCCAATCTGCTGCAAAATTGCTCTTTTGCATCCATCCAAACACACTCTCCACAGAAACAGTT
Source organism: Burkholderiaceae bacterium (assembly GCA_019695155.1). Taxonomy (GTDB): domain Bacteria; phylum Pseudomonadota; class Gammaproteobacteria; order Burkholderiales; family Burkholderiaceae_C; genus Piscinibacterium. The sequence continues at coordinate 84,944 of JAIBAO010000061.1, forward strand.
TCAATCCGGTCAGAAAACCGTTTTTCGTTAGGATGGTCATCAAAAGCAATATTAGCGCGCGTCATGCGCGCTCCCAAACGGGTACCGGCTCCAATTTTAAATACGGCTGGTTCGTAAGCCTTAAGTTTGAGCCAGTTTTGAGCACGAGAACGATCAACGACAGTAGGCTCCATTGCTGAAGCTAACACTTCCAGAGCCCATTGGTTAGATTGCTGATATTTCTGTGCCCAAGGATAAGCAAGCATGTTGTAGCTAGGCGTATGCAACTGTGTGAGTTTTGAGTCATCCTGCAACAGAGAAAATAAATTTTCCTGTATCTGCTTGTTCGGTACAAGTACAGCCGCCTCATAAGCAAAAAGATCATCTAAAAAGAATTGTCCAAAACCTTGCCTGTAAAGCTGGGCAGTGCTAGTTCCACACTGATTAAGCTTATGCACCACTCTCCATCCAGTCGGGGTTTTATAGGCCCACCCAAAATGGGAATAACGAAGACCATATTTGCTAAGATCCTGGCCCGCTCTAGCAATTGCCACTACGGTAGCGCCGCTTGCATCCAAACTCTCACTGACGCGAGCTGCCAGGGATAAGCCTTTCTCTAGTGTGCTCAACTGAAGAGCAGTTTCTTCGCAAGAGCGTCCAGCATAAGCTGGAGTACTTAGCAGCCCTATTGCCCACCCTAAAGCCAGAAGCTGTAGCTTTAGATGAAGTAATTTAGAAAAAACAGAGCAGAGTTTGAACATGATCATCTGACAGGCTGGTGATACATTAAAGTGCGCCCCAATTCATTAGGCACAAATGCAATGATCTGGCCAGCAGCTGACAAAAGCACTCCACTAGCAAGCACAGTTGTTACTACAGTACTACCTACCAGCCTAGTGACTTCACTGACCTGTTTTCCTGCGACCTCCACACTGGCTTGAGCACCGTCCGAGGCGCGCTCTAGTATCCACACCGCTCCCTGACCCGAAGCTTGCACTGACTTGACTACAAAACCGCTGCCTTCCGTTACAAGCACTGCGGTCGCTGCTGACCCAAGGACAGACACAGCTAGGGGTAGCGCAGAGGCAGCGCCACTGGCCTCAGATAAGTCCCCACTGGCAGCCTGAGGGCTACAGACCAGAGCAAGATTAAGATAAAGAACAAGCAAAAGATTTTTTAGCTTCATAGGTTTTTTTCCACTTTATTTATTGTTACGTAGCCTGCAGTCTAAGCAGGTACTTAAAAAATGCCTAGCTTTTCCTAAGCGGTGTTACCGCCTGCTACTTTCAATATAAATCTTTAAGCCTTATCAAAAAACTGAAGCAAAAACCGGCCTGGGATCTCTACTCTCGCCCATAATCTTCTACGGGAGGACAAGAGCACACCAGATTACGATCACCATAAGCATTATCAACTCTAGCTACCGGTGCCCAATATTTGCGCAGCTTTAAAGTGGCTAAAGGATAAGCCGCTTGCTCTCGGCTATAAGCAAGGTGAGTCCATTGATCGGTTGTTACCATCGCAGCAGTATGAGGAGCATTCCGAAGAAGATTGTCTTCTTTATCTATTATCCCTTGCTCTATCGCATGAATTTCCTGGCGAATCTGAATCATAGCTTCACAAAAACGGTCTAGTTCGGCCTTGCTCTCACTCTCCGTAGGTTCAATCATGAGTGTGCCTGGTACTGGAAAACTCATGGTTGGGGCGTGAAAACCATAATCAATCAAGCGTTTAGCAATATCTTCATTCGTAATTCCGCAGACTTCTTTAATAGGCCGTATATCAATAATGCATTCATGCGCTATAAGACCTTCATGACCGCTATAAAGAATGGGATAATGCGGCGCCAAGCGCTTAGCAATATAATTCGCGTTAAGGATAGCCACCTCAGTAGCCTTACGCAAACCTTCTTTACCCATCATTAGAATGTACATATAGCTGATTGGTAAAATACCAGCGGAACCAAACGGAGCTGCGCTCACAGGCCCTACTTTTCTTTCTACCTGATAGCTGGTAGCTGGCAGAAAGGGCGCCAGATGGGCTCGCACGGCTACAGGTCCTACTCCTGGGCCTCCCCCTCCGTGTGGGATGCAAAAAGTCTTGTGCAGATTCAGATGGGACACATCAGAACCAAACTTACCTGGCTGCGCAGTGCCTACCAAGGCGTTCATATTGGCGCCATCCATATACACCTGACCGCCATGGGCATGAATAATCTCGCAGATCTGGATGATCTCGTCTTCAAACACTCCATGGGTGGAAGGATAAGTTACCATCAGGGCTGCCAGTCGATCTTTATAGTGGGCAGCCTTGGATTTGAGATCAGCAATATCTACATTGCCTTGGGCATCACAGCTAAGCACCACTACCTCCATACCGCACATTTGGGCAGAAGCTGGATTGGTACCATGCGCAGAAGAAGGGATCAGGCACACATCACGGTGTGCTTGACCACAGGAGCGATGATAAGCCCGAATGGCCAGCAAGCCAGCATATTCGCCTTGTGCACCGGAGTTGGGTTGCAAACTGATGGCGTCATACCCGGTTATCTCACATAGCCAGCTAGACAGGGTATCAATCAACTCTTGGTAACCCAGGGCTTGATCGGCAGGGGCATAAGGGTGAATATGGGCAAATTCCGGCCATGTGATCGGGATCATTTCACTCGTAGCATTTAGCTTCATCGTGCAAGAACCCAGGGGGATCATCGCCCGATCTAAAGCCAAATCTTTATCCGATAGGCTGCGAAGATAACGCAGCATTTCCGTCTCGCTGTGATAAGAATTAAAGACAGGATGTTCCAAATAGGCCGTTTTCCGCTCAAGCTGCACTGGCAAAGAGCTACTTGCAGCACTATCAAGTTCAGCAACGCTAAAGGACGGCTTTTTAGAAGCAAACACTTCCCAGAGTGCCTGCACATCTTGGCGTGTGGTGGTTTCATCAAAACTTAAACCGATGAGTTGCTCGTTAACTCTACGCAGATTCATGCCTTTTTGAACAGCCAACTGCAATAGGGCATCGGTGCTTTGACCCGTTTCAACTACAAAGGTATCAAAAAACTGGCTGATCGGACATTTAAAACCCAAGCGCACCAAACCGTCCCTGGCAATCACCGCCAACCGATGGGTACGCTGCGCAATCCGCTTCAATCCCTCAGGGCCATGATAAACAGCATACATGCTCGCTATGACCGCTAATAAAACCTGCGCAGTACAAATATTGCTCGTAGCCTTTTCTCTGCGAATATGCTGCTCACGGGTTTGCATGGCTAAACGCAAGGCAGGATTGCCTTGTGCATCACGGCTAAGCCCCACCAGACGGCCCGCCATATTGCGCTTAAATTCATCTTTACAGGCTAAAAACCCGGCATGGGGGCCTCCATAACCGAACGGCACACCAAAACGCTGGGCACTGCCTACCACAATATCCGCTCCCCACACCCCCGGAGCTTCGAGTACAGTTAAGGCCAACAAATCAGTCGTGCAAATAAATAAGGCTCCGTCCAAGTGGGTCTGATCAGCCAAAGGTTTTAAGTCATGGATTATCCCCGTAGTCCCCGGGTATTGCGCCAATACAGCAAAATAATCCCCTTGCTTGATTAGATGGGAAACCGATCCTACTTTAATTTCTATTCCTAAAGGTTCTGCACGGGTTTGTAATACGGCTATGGTTTGGGGGTGGCAGTCATCAGCCACAATCAGCACATTGCTTTTTGATTTGGCACTACGCTTAGCTAGCGTCATTGCCTCTGCAGCGGCTGTAGCTTCATCCAATAAAGAGGCGTTGCTAATAGCCATTGCTGTTAAATCATTAATCATCGTTTGAAAATTCAGCAATGCCTCCAGACGGCCTTGAGAAATTTCTGGCTGGTAAGGGGTATAAGCCGTATACCAGGCTGGATTTTCAAGAATATTCCGTAATATGACACTGGGCGTATAAGTGCCGTAATAGCCTTGACCAATAAAACTTTTAAGTACGCGATTTTTACTAGCCACGCGCTTAATTTCAGCCAGCGCGAAAGCTTCAGATAAAGGCTCTCCAAGCTTTAAGAGATCCTTTTTATAAATATTGGCGGGAATAATTTTTTCCATGAGCTCGCCCAAAGAGCTACTTCCCACGATTGCGAGCATCTGGGCAATCTCTTCAGGGCCCGGGCCGATATGACGGGCTTGAAATTCGCTAGCGTTTTCTAATTCAGATAAATTCATTATTTAATTAATTATTTCTACTGTAAAAAAATGAGGGAAAAAGAAGCACCACAGTTTTAAGCGGCGGCTACTGCCGCCTGATAAGCTGCAGCGTCTAATAAGGCCGAAAGATCGGCGCTATCACTGGGTTGTATTTTTAATAGCCAGGCGGTATAAGGCTGACTGTTGATGGATTCTGGCGCACTGCTGAGCGCATCGTTAAATGCAATAATTTTTCCGTCTACAGGCATATAAACATCAGAAGCAGCTTTAACGGACTCCACCACACAGGCGGTATCTCCCGCCTTAAGCGTTTCTCCAAGCTTGGCATCGCCACAAAATACAAGATCTCCTAGCATATCTTGGGCGGCATCTGTAATGCCCAAAGTCAAGCTACCATCCGCTTCCACACGAACCCATTCGTGAGATTTTGTGTATTTCAGTTCTGCAGGAAAATCCATGCTCTGCTCCTTAAATTAATGAAAGAAAAAAATACAAAGAGAAAGTTCTAGACCAGAACTTTTCCATTTCTTACAAAGGGGGGTTTAACCACAACTGCTGGGTATAGCTTCGCACGAATTTCAACCTGTACCTCATCACCCGCTTTTACGGACAGGGGTAAACGTGCCAAGGCAATAGAAGCATTCAAGGTGGGGGAAAACGTGCCACTAGTAATTTCACCTTCCCCATGGGGGCTAATAATTTTCATATGGCTACGCATCACTGCTTTATCGAGTAGCTTTAAGCCGAGGAATGCCTGTTTTTGCCCTGCTTGTAGCAAAGCCTTGCGACCGATGAAATCCCGATTGGTTTTAGTATCTACAGTCCAGCCCATACCGGCATCCAGCGGGCTGATAGTTTGATCCATATCATTCCCGTAAAGATTCATGCCGGCTTCAAGCCGCAGCGTATCTCGCGCCCCTAGACCGCAGGGCTGTACACCTGCATCCAGCAGATCGGTCCACAGGGCGGTTATTTCAGCAACAGGCAACATAATTTCGACGCCGTCTTCACCGGTATAGCCTGTACGAGCAATAAAAACCTCCCCTATCTCTGCAGAGAAAAAAGGGAGCAGTTCCGCACTGCTTGTTTTCCAGAGCGGGCGCACCTGCCCTACTTTGGCACGAGCTTTAGGACCTTGAATGGCAAGCATTGCCAGTTTCTCTTGCAAAGGAATAAGAGTGACATTGAATCCTGTAGCTATATTCTGCATATGAGAAAGATCAGTAGCAGCCGTTGAGGCATTAATCACCATGCGATAGCTGCCTGGGTTGCGGAAATACACAATCAGGTCATCAATGACTCCTCCTTGTTCATTCAGCATAGCGGAGTAAAGCGCTTTGCCAGGCTGAGTGAGCTTTGCCACATCATTGGCCAGCAATTTTTGCAAAAAGGCCATCGCTTGCGGACCAACAATATCGAGGGGAAACATATGAGATACATCAAACATGCCAGCGTCTGTACGCACGGCCTGATGTTCCTGTATCTGGCTGCCGTAATTAAGAGGCATTTCCCAGCCACCAAAATCTACGAGCTTGGCACCAGCCGCAACATGGCTTTGATATAAAGGAGTGTGTTTAAGAGACATAAATCATTAAAAGGACAGGCGCACTAAACTCAGACCTACGCGGTCTGCTTGCGCCCCCTCTGTCCTTTTGCCTGAGAGTTGAGAACAGAATTGAACTGTTCATGCACCTTCGGCGGTCTTGGCACACAAGACTCTCTCCAGAGTGCCGATGCGTTTAAGCGGTTCAGGGACCTGAGCGATTTTGGGGAACTACGCCTTCGGTGACCAATAAATGATTCTCTCCCGCTAAAAACTCGGCAGCCCATATTTAACCGCAAAAAAAATAAGTTTGCTTAAAATTGTCATGAATTCAAACATATTTTTGGAGGGAGAATTACCAACAATTCAACTTGAAGTATTGCGCGAGAGGAATAAGTTGTGGACAAGATGCTTGCATCACGCGGATGGAACAAACCCCTTGATCGCTAAGAGCAAAAAGCTCAAAAATGAAGGACCTACCCTGAGCCTAGGGCTCCCTAGTGGGAGCCTAGCCTTGTAGAGGTCTTTAATGTTCAATTTAAAAGTAACCGCTGTTCTTTAAGGAGACTGCGTTGCCTTATGCCGCAAAGAACGCATAAAGCTGGGTTCCCAGGGCCGCACTGCTAACAATAAGCTATGGGCATGGCGTTTATCAAAAGGCATGCGTGCATCATCCGTATGTAAACGGGAAAATTCACGAGCAAGCTCTTGCATGCGTTCAATAAATTTTTCTATGCTGCCTCGAGTCAACATGGCATTGACCAGCAAAAACCTTTCGCCAACGCCTGAAAAATCACATTCAAAATATTCTTTGGATTGCTGCCTAAATAACTGCATGATGGGACCATTGGGCAACCAATGGAAAGTACGCGCTACTTTCAAGCGAATACGGTTGGCAGGCATCAATTCAATAAATCCCATCTTGTCTAATTGACTTAGATGCGTAATACATTCCGCCTCACTTAAGGCATACAGCTCAATAATTTCTTCAAAACGCATCTGATTCAAACAAGCTACCGCCACAACGAACAATTTGGGATTGCTCACAATCTCCCGTTCATGCCTTTCGGTTAACTGGGAGATCAACTTGTCTTCAGCCAATGACACCCTCATCAAATCAGATAATTCCACATCACAAGCCTCTAGAATCTCATCAAGACGTTCCAAAGTAAAATTACGTTGGCTAAGCATCCGTTTCACACTGGCTTCCGACATCTGGATGCGCTGAGCTAACTCAGCATAGGTAATACCCCGTGCTTTAAGCTCACGTTTAAGCGCCTCTACAAGCAAATTGGTTCGCATAATTCGTTTCTCCACTAAGTTATATTTATTTATTAGGCATGATGATAAGCCTCGTGCAACAATATAGGAGCAAAGTGGGCCAGACAGTCGCCGGTAGTTGAGTTATTGCAACTTACTGCGGGAGGAAAGTCCGGACTTCATAGGGCGCAGTGCTGGCTAACGGCCAGGCAGAGGAGGCGAAAGCCAAAGCTGACGGAAAGTGCAACAGAGAGTAGACCGCCGATGGCCCTGCCGGGCAGGGATCAGGTAAGGGTGAAAGGGTACGGCAAGAGCGTACCGCAGCGGTGGTGACACCGCTGGCATGGCAAACCCCACTGGAAGCAACCTCAAATAGGCAGGCAAGAGTTTAGACTCAGCGCGTGGCCCATGCGTTGTCTGCGGGTAGAGGGCTTGAGCACTTCAGTAATGAAGTGCCTAGAGAAATGACTGTCGGGCAGGGCGAGATAATACTCGCCTTGTCGCACAGAATCCGGCTTATAGGCCCGCTTTGCGCTTTTTTTCATTCTCAATTATTTGGACCTAGACACAAAGTCCAAAAGACTCTCCTGACGCGAGAAGGAAATTAACAAGCCTATAACAGATGTAAAGCTGGAATAATTAGCGCAAGTGCTTTTATTACAAAGAAAAAGCTGATGTTTTCAAACGGGAACTTCTAATAACCGTAGCGAGCGGCCCGCAGCGGATTTGAGGAGCGGATGCGTACGCAGGGTACGCTGAGCACCGCAAGAGCCGATCCGGCTTGCGCAGTAGGTTATTAGAAGTTCCCAAACCCTGACACCGATTATTTACAGGCTTTTTCAATACTTTTTGGCTGAAAAGGCAGATAGCGATTAGGTGTATGGTTTTGGGAAAAGATCAACCACCTCTTCATAAACCATGGAACTCACCGTATTACTAGATAATCCATGCGCTGCCATGCCCTTGGGGGAATGGACGGACGCTCTTCGTACCGCCTTCAATAGCCGCTTGCGCCTTGCCAGCAATAAATGCATTTCTGGCTATACCGATCCTCAGGATGCAGGCTATGGATGGCTGGCAAAAAACCTGGGTTTAAAAGATGCAGCTACGCTAGCAGCTTTATTGGCTAGCCGGGGCACAGTAAAGCCTGAATTTAGCTACTATGAGGTAAGCCCTTGCCATTGGGCCTTGGCACGCGATCATGCAATTTTGACACCCGTACAAGCCTTAAGTACTCAACAGGCAGAGGATTTGATAGCTACAGCCAATGCTGCGATAAGGGCAGATTCTACTAGTGCTGCAGGTTTAATGCAGGATGAATACGGCTGGAGCTTGCAAACTTTATTTGATTTACCTGGACCCTCTTTTGTATCAGCGCTTAAGAATCCTACACAGCTTGCCTACTCAGATGACCCGGCCGGCCAGCAAGCACGGCGGCTTTTAAATTTAATCCAAATGGCATGGCATGAACATCCAGTCAATGAAGCACGACAGTTGCAAGGCCAGCCAGCCATCAACGCCCTCTGGCTCCACGGGGGGTTGGTACCTGAGCTACCGCCTCATCCTATATTTGATTGCATTATGGATACGCAGCATAGAGCGCGCTTGCTGGCAAAAGCCCTGCACCAACCGCTTTGCTCCTCTTTAAATCCGCAAGCAAGGCACATTTTGCTCTGGCTGGATGCAGGGCGCGATAGTTTAAGTTTTTCTGGCCATACGGCTAAAGACCAGTTAAAGCTTCAAATCGAACAGCTCAGCGCTATAGTCCAAGCTTTGCCGGTGGGTACTAAAGTAAGCCTTTTAAACTGCCAGGCCAATCAATTACAGCGGATTGAGTCTGAAATCATTCAGCCAGGCTGGTATTGGCGTTTGCGTGATACTTTCCTGCCTAGTAGAGATGTAGTTGAATGCCTTGTGATGACAAGCATGCTGGCTGCATAAAGCTTGTTTGTGATAAGTAAACTGACTTAGCGAATGTCAGGAATTCCTTAAACATGACAACAGATTTAAAACTTGTTGAACGCAAAGTCCCTGTACGGGCACGCGCTCTTCTGGAGCAAGCAGGAGTAGATCCTTTGCTAGCGCGCTTGTATGCAGCGCGAGGGGTGACAAGCCCCCAAGAAATAGAGCACAAGCTGGAAGGATTGCTATTACCGGAGTCGCTGCACTGTGCAAAACAAGCTGCCGTTTTATTAGCAGATGCCATTACAAGCCAGCAGAAGCTGTGCATCATCGCGGATTATGACTGCGATGGAGCTACCGCTTGTGCCGTCGCGATGCGGGGTTTGAGCCTGATGGGAGCGCAGGTGGATTATCTCGTTCCTAACCGGTTTGAAACAGGTTACGGGCTCAGCCCGGAAGTTGTCACATTAGCGGCTGCCCATCCTCGTCTGGGAAAGCCAGACTGGTTGCTGACCGTAGACAACGGCATTGCCAGTGTAGAGGGAGTAGCTGCAGCTAAAGAATTAGGGATGCGGGTGCTGATTACCGATCATCATTTACCTGGGCCAGCCCTGCCAGTAGCTGACTGCATTGTTAACCCCAACCAGATGGGCTGTAACTTTGGCAGCAAACATTTGGCAGGCGTGGGAGTCATGTTCTATGTATTGCTGGCATTACGTAGCGAGTTGCGAGAGCGGGGAGTATTTACACAAGCTACTCAACCCCGTCTAGATACTTTGCTGGATCTTGTCGCATTAGGAACAATAGCCGATGTTGTGGTGCTAGATGCAAATAACCGCAGACTGGTAGCCCAAGGATTAAAGCGTATTAGGCAAGGGCGAATGCAAGCAGGATTAGCCGCTTTATTCAGCGTAGCAGGGCGAGATTTTCACCGTGCTACTACTTTTGATCTGGGGTTTGCTCTGGGCCCTAGAATCAATGCAGCCGGTCGGCTAGCGGATATGAGTGTAGGAATTGCATGCCTGCTGGCCAATGATGCAGACACTGCAGCTACCCTAGCACAGCAGTTAGATGCTATTAACCATCAGCGGCGAGAAATAGAGTCAGATATGCAGATCGATGCATTAGCCTCGCTGACTGAGCTGAGTGCGGAGGCTGCCCTTCAGAAATCGACCCTCGTTTTACACAATCCAAATTGGCACCAAGGCGTGGTAGGCATTGTTGCCGGCCGCATTAAAGAGAAATTTTGGCGTCCCACCGTTGTGTTTGCTCCGGCCAGCGATATGTCGAAAGCCGAGTTACGAGGATCGGGACGTTCTATTCCCGGCTTACATCTGCGCGATGCATTAGATCTAGTCACTAAACGCTCCCCTGCGCTTATCAAAAAGTTTGGCGGCCACGCTATGGCCGCAGGATTAACAATTGACGCAACCAATCTGGAAATATTCAGGCAGGTTTTTGAAGAGGTCTGCGAGGCACTGCTGGATCCTAGCACTAAATTGCGAGCCGTGACGACCGACGGAGCATTACAGTTAAATGAAGTTACTATCGAACAAGTGCTTTCAATAGAAGAAGCGATATGGGGTCAAGGTTTCAATGCCCCCTTGTTTTGCAATACTTTTACAGTAGTGACCCAGCGTATTTTAAAGGAAAAACATTTAAAACTAAGTTTACGTCCAATGGGCAATACTAGCTCCAACAGAGCTTTTGACGGAATTTGGTTTGGTCATACCCAAACGCTGCCAGAGCAAGTTAACCTCGCTTACCGACTAGCTATTAACCAGTACCAAGGAGTAGAGACTCTACAGCTTGTGATAGAACATGCACAGGAAGTGGCTACTGTTTGATCTTGCGTTTTTCTTAAGGAGATCTGTGAATGGGAGCTTTCGCTCAAAAAATAAATTTTTTAGCTTAAAAGCGCAAGCCCAGCGGCAATAGATAAACCCACATTGAAAAAGTCAAAAACGCTAATACGGTAGAGAGTAAAATAATTTTAGCAATGCCCCCTCTCTCTGCTCCGTAACGATCTGCCAGTAATACAACATTGCTGGCACTGGGTAAGGCGGCCGCCAATGTAATAATAAGCACCGCATCACGGCTAAGCGGCCAACCTAAGCTAAGTGCGAGAAACCCTAGGAGCAGTACCAGCACAGGATGCAGTAGCAATTTAATTGCTGCTATGGGCACATAATTCCACAAACCAGCAAAGACTGCAGTGCTGCGTTGCGTACTGGCCAATAAAGCTCCGATAGCAAATAAGGCGACCGGAGAAGCGGCATTGGCCAGCATGCTTATCACTTTCTCGATGGGAACGGGAAAGCTTAACTGCCCGTAAGACATGAGTGCTCCTAAACCAATCGCCCACGGCAATGGGTTAGATAGGGCACCCTTAAAAGCACGAAAGTAAAGCGCTTTAGCAGGGGTAACTGAAGAAGTTGATGTATGCGCTTGTGCCAAAGCAATACAAAATGAGCTTGTAAAAAAAAGGTCTAGCAAAATAGTAATGATAATGGGGCCGGCCGCGCGTGGTCCCAAAAATGTAGTCAGTAAAGGCACCCCCATAAAACCTGTGTTGGGAAAAGCGCCTACCAGGGCGCTAAACGCTGCATCCTTTCTACCCAAGCCTCTAGTGCGGCTGATAAATAGCGTAAAAGTTACCATCAACAATGCACAGGTGGCATAAATCAGCATGAGCGGTAGATCTACTAATTGTGCAAAAGGTGTAGAAGCCCCAAATTGATAAAGCAAACAGGGCAATGCAAAAAATAATACGAAACTGTTTAGTCCGCTAATGGCGGTATCAGGCAGCAGCTGATGCCGGGCAGCCAAATAGCCCACGAGCACTAGGGCAAAAAATGGAAAAGTAACAGAAAAAATAGCCTGCATAGGGCGTATTATGCTGTGATGCACCGCAAGACGAGTGTCTTGCAAAAACCATCCCAGCCTATGCGTCTTATGCTCATAGAGCCATTGCCCGCACTTTCAGCAGCAGATGAGCAAGTTCAGTAAAACCTGCGCCATAAGAAGCTTCCGTAATATAAGCAGGCCGCTGCTTCAACTGCCCTAAGACACGGTGAATATTAGCAACGCCTACTGATAAGGGGAAAAGCCCAAACATGCCTTCATCATTTAAAGAGTCTCCAATATAGAGCCACTGATCCAGTTGCTGAGTCAGATCAATCCCTAACAAGGTTTTGGCAATACGCTGAGCCGCCTCTGGCTTATCATAACTACCTCGCCAGGCATTGATATGGATAGAACTAACCCTTACCTGAAAGCTGCGTTCTTTAAGCATGTCCACAATGGCCTTTACCGTCTCGGTTTCAAGCTGATGGTCTTGCCCGTAGTCAATCGCTAAATCGCATAAGCGAAAACACTGGTCAGCCGCTAGCTGCGCTTTTGGAAATTTATGGGCAATTGCTGCCCAAGCCTGTTCACGGGCTACCTGGTTTGCAGTGCGAACTGTTTCTGTTTGGGCAAAAAAAGTGCGAAAACCACTTTCAGTACGGGCATAGCTTACAGCCCCGGATTCTCCAACGGCTGCTGTTACGGGCCATACCCGCGCCATATGGTCGGCCCAGCTGGCCGGCCCGCCGGTAATAGGAATCACGCTAAAACCTGCTTTCTGTAATTGTTCTAAAGCCGTATAGGTGGCAGCACTCAGCCGTCCATGCTCAGTCAGAGTGTCATCTACATCTGTAAAAATGCCTTTAATATTCTGTAATTTCTGTACAGGGCAAAGAGATAAAGCTTGCATTTAGTTTTTATTCGCAATAAATAGGCTTAGGTGAGGGCTTAATACATCCCTTTATATCTGCCCAAACACCAGGTTTTTTAGATGCTGTTTATCGACTTTAGGAGCCATCATTTGCAGACAAGTAAAGGTGAAATCTCGTAAAAAAACACCCCGCCTTACAGCCAAGCGTGCAGTGTGTGTTCCAAACAAATGGCCTGCCATGATCGCTTCTAAAGGAGAATCACGCTCTGCATCAAAAGCTACTCCAGCGATAATGCCTATACCTAAGCCTAAGCCAACATAGGTTTTGATAACGTCAGAATCAATTGCCTCTAAAACAATATGAGGCTTAATGTTTTCTCCAGAAAACGCCATATCAATGCGGCCTCTACCTGTAAATTGCGACTCATAAGTCACAATGGGGTAGCGTGCCAAATGCTTTAACGTTAAGTCTTCTTTATGTTTAAGCAGGGTATGACCTTTAGGCGCAACAACCACATGCTGCCAGGTATAACAAGGTAAAGTGACGAGGCTATCAAAAAGCGTTAATGCCTCGGTGGCCACCCCTATATCGGCTTGCCCCTGCGCCACCCATTCCCCGACCTGACGAGGCGTTCCCTGCAATAAAGCCAGATTGACTTTAGGATATTTGAGCCGAAACTCAGAAACAATCCGAGGCAAAAAATAACGTGCTTGTGTATGCGTGGTAGCAATGCTCAGTTTCCCCGTGCCCTCCCCCGCAAAATCGCTACCGACACGTTTCAGATTATCAACCTCGTGCAAAATTCTTTCTACGATTTTAAGAACGTTCTCTCCAGGTTGTGTCAGGCCTAACATACGTTTTCCATGGCGCTGAAAAACTGCAAAACCTAACTCTCCTTCCAGCTCGGCAATCGCTTTAGACACCCCAGGTTGCGAAGTCAATAGGACATCGGCTGCCCGGGTTAGAGAGAACTTTTGTCGAACAATTTCACGCAATACCCGCATTTGTTGGAGATTCATTTAATTTTCTTTCTTGGTTTTGCTTTAACCGAGATTATCCCAGAGAGACACTGCTACTTCCCTTTACCCGAACGTTTGTGGGGCAATTTAAAGCTTGGCAGATATTCATAACTTTCCCTGGTTGATAGTCTCTGCTGTCGTCTACTCATGTACTTAAACATTGGTTTTTCTGGGTTTTTGCTCACCATCCGTCGTCTTTAATTAATTTTGTACAGCCCCTGCTTGTTATAAATCAGGATATCGAAAATAAGCAGGAGGAAGATTGACTTAAAATTCTTAGTTAGATAAAAATTTTTTCCTACCTTAACTTAATCACAAACCAACTTTTGCAGCCATACATTCCTGGACTACTACTGCTGCGAAACTCTCTTTTTAACAGCCTGAAAGTAATGTTATGAATTTCTCCATAGCCGACATATTTAGCCCGCAATTTGCTTCGGCTTTACTTGCCATTATTGTTATTGACCTGGTGTTGGCGGGTGATAATGCGATTGTAATTGGACTTGCAGCCCGTAATGTTCCTGTAAAAGACCAAAAAAAGGTGATTTTATGGGGCATGTTTGGCGCTATTGCCGTACGCATCTTTCTAACCACTATCGTGGTGTATTTGCTTAAAATCCCGGGGTTTTTGCTGGCCGGTGGCTTAGCTTTAATATGGATTGCCCGCAAACTCGTCACTGATGAAGGAGGGAGTGAACACAATATTGCCGCAAAAAGCAGTGTACGCAGCGCCATTGGTACGATTATTGTGGCCGATACCGTGATGGGTGTAGACAACGTATTGGCGGTAGGCGGAGCTGCTCAGGGCAGCTGGCTATTGGTAGTCATAGGTTTGGCAATTTCTATCCCTATAGTTATTTGGGGCTCTCGGATCATTCTTAAATACGTGGAAAAATATCCCATCATCATGTATATCGGCGCGGGGGTATTAGCCTGGACCAGCTGCAAAATGATGTTGAGCGAACCATTTCTTAAGAATTTTTTGGAGCATCAACTCTGGGGGAAAATAGCTATTTACGCGCTTGCATTCGAGATAGCGGTTTTATGGCCCTGGCTACAAAGTAAGAATCAACGCCTGGCAAAAATATCACTCATACCCATCGCGCTCATTCTGGGAATTGCTGCATTTACTTTATCAACAAATGCCCTTTAAGAAAGACCTCAACGCTTAGCTTACGCAAGTTAATACTTTACAAGCTGTGTTTAACTAAAAAAAGTAACACAGCTTGTCGTTCACAGAAAGCAGGCCTAAGCAACTTTCTTATCAAAAAACTGCTCGTTTTCAGTAGAACCTTTCAGCGCAGCCGTTGAGGCCTGACGCTCAATGGTGGTAGCTACTGCATCAAAATACCCCGTGCCTACCTCCCGCTGGTGTTTTACGGCAGTAAAGCCTTTGTCAGCAGCAGCAAATTCTGCTTCTTGCAGTTCAACAAAAGCACTCATGTTCTGCCGAGCGTATCCGTAGGCCAAGTTAAACATGGAATAATTCAAGCTGTGGAATCCAGCCAAAGTAATGAACTGAAATTTGTAGCCCATCGCAGCTAGTTCTGCTTGAAACTTTGCAATGGTGGAATCATCCAGATTTTTCTTCCAGTTAAAGGAGGGCGAACAGTTATAGGCCAGCATTTTTCCAGGAAAATGTTTGTGAATCGCTTCAGCAAATTTCTTGGCGTAGATAAGATCCGGCTTGCCCGTCTCGCACCATACCAAATCCGCATAGGGCGCATAAGCTAAACCACGGCTAATGGCTTGATCCAGACCTGCTTTGCTGCGATAAAACCCTTCAACCGTACGCTCTCCCGTCAAAAAGGGTTTGTCATTATCATCAACTTCCGAGGTCACGAGATCTGCCGCTTCGGCATCTGTACGGGCAACCAGCACCGTAGGGACTCCGCATACATCTGCAGCCAGTCGTGCTGCAATTAATTTTGCCACTGCTTCACGGGTAGGTACCAGTACCTTTCCACCCATATGACCACATTTTTTGACTGAAGCAAGCTGATCCTCAAAATGCACCCCAGCTGCACCCGCTTCAATCATGGCTTTCATGAGTTCAAACGCATTCAGTACCCCACCAAAACCGGCTTCTGCATCTGCAATAATGGGCGCGAAAAAATCAGTATCGTTTTTACCTTCGGACCACTGAATCTGGTCGGCCCGTTGAAAAGTGTTATTGATGCGCTTAACCACCATGGGCACTGAGTTAGCGGGATATAAAGATTGATCGGGATACATTTCCCCAGCCAAGTTCGCATCACCAGCGACTTGCCACCCCGATAAATAAATGGCCTTCAGACCAGCTTTAACCTGCTGCATGGCTTGATTGCCCGTTAAAGCGCCTAAAGCAGGAACAAATGGCTCATTATTAAGCAAGTGCCACAATTTCTCCGCTCCCCGTCTGGCAAGGGTATGCTCAATTTGCAGCGAACCGCGCAGACGGACGACCTCTTCTGCGGCATAGCCCCGTTTGATGCCCTTCCATCTCGGGTGAGTATCCCATTCTTTCTGGATATTTTGTGCATCAAGTTCGCGCATAGACATATAAAAACTCCAATAAAGTAAAAAATTAAAATATTCAAAAAGAAAAACTAGCGATGGGTACACACTGAAAAACCGGCCAACATTCTTATTTTGCTTGGCACAACTTTTCGGGGGGCCTATATAAGCGTCGGTATCCAAATCTAAGCATAAAACCTTGCGCAGTGCAGCAATACTTTTGTGCGTAAAAAATATAGATGCTTTTCTCTAATTTTTTAAAAAAAATCAAACTCTTACTCTCATAATTTCTTATTGTGGAAAATTAATTCTTTTAATAAAATATGAAATTATTGCACTGCAAGATGTTTAATGGACTTTCTCATTTATTCCCCTTCTAAATTATTTGTGTCTAGACGCCCAGCCCAAGGCAGCGCTTTAGCACACCAGGACAAGCCAAAACAGAAATGATTTAGAAAGGGAATAAAAGGGGGTTCACTTGAGAACCGTCTAGCTTTAAATATAAAGCTCTTTTTCAAGCCATCTTCTACATATTTTTAAAATCACTTGCCCCAATGCACCGTCCATACCCGTGTTTGGGCAGTCAAGTAAAACCACCCACACTCTTAAGTAAAAGAATAAGTTATCGTTCTAGGGTTTCTTGTACGCAAGCAACGCGGGCCGCATGGATAGCTTGTTTAATGAGCTG
Source organism: Burkholderiaceae bacterium (assembly GCA_019695155.1). GTDB lineage: Bacteria > Pseudomonadota > Gammaproteobacteria > Burkholderiales > Burkholderiaceae_C > Piscinibacterium. The sequence continues at coordinate 101,740 of JAIBAO010000061.1, forward strand.
AGGCTGCCCCACATGTCTTGCTGCAATTGCCCCTGTATTTACCCCGCCAATAGCTTGTAATGCCGCCTGTAAATGCGCTGCTGGCCGATAAGGCTGCCGCTGGCCCGCTTCAGTAGGGGCGAACGCTTCAATTACCTGAGCCTGAAGCGTACAGGCTTGAAGCAACTGCGCAAATCGCTCTGGTTTACGCAGGGCATCACAGCGTTCCAATAACTGGACAATGCTAGTCGCATCCGCCGAAAGACAAGCATGAATATGACCCACTTCTTTAGCCAGCAGTATCGCTAGATCCCGACATTCCGCAGGCACCCGTAAGCGCTTACAAACCCCTCGTAATAATTGGCTATCAAAACAAACAGAGGAAATTTTAAGCTGCAAAAGATAGGCGTGACTCAGCCCTTGCATCATCAGGGCAAAACGCACCGCGAGCGGCGCCTGTACTTGCGCAGCACGATCAAGTACTTGAGTGATATGCGTCAATAAATCTACAGTTCCAGAAGCAGCAGCTAGCTCTACAGCCTGCAAAGCCGCCAGTTCGGGCAGAAGACGCTGCAGCGCTCCGCACTCTAAAAGAGTACGCAGCATTCGAGAAGGCTTAGGTTCCATCAAGCCCCGACTCAACTCCTGCCAGACCCGTTCTGCTACCAGAGCATCTACCTCCCCTGCAGCCACCATTTGTCGGCACAAAGCCAGCGTTTCTGGCGCCACTGTAAAATTTTCAAAACGGGCCATAAACCGGGCTAGTCTTAAAATTCGCACCGGGTCTTCTGCAAACGCAGGGCTGACATGACGAAAAATTCCCCCTGCTAAATCGTCCTGGCCTCCAAAAGGATCAATCAGCCGACCTTGCGGATCCCGCGCTAGGGCATTCACCGTAAAGTCCCGCCGGGCCAAATCCTCTACCAGCGTTACAGAAGGGTCTGCATGAAATACAAACCCGTGGTAACCGGCAGCGGTTTTGCGTTCCGTGCGCGCCAGAGCGTATTCTTCATGCGTTTTTGGATGCAAAAACACGGGAAAGTCTTTCCCTACGGGTTTAAACCCCGCTTCCAGCATTTGCTGAACAGTCGCCCCGACCACCACCCAGTCCCGGTCTTTAACGGCAAGACCCAGCAGTTCATCGCGCAGGCAACCGCCTACCTCATAAATTTCCATTATTTACAAAAATCAAGGAATATTTCTGTTTTTTATTTCGCTTAATAAGCAGTACTCAGCTTTGGATTTTGTTATATAAGCCATGGCTGGGATTTTTGTAGGGATTCCTTAGTTATAAATACTTTTTACAACGATAAATAAGAGAGTAAGAGGAGAAAATTGGAGCTATCTTATTGTTTTTACTTATCGTCTCTTCTTTGCGAAGTATTTCGAAGTATTAAAAGGGAGTCCATTTTTACTAGTGGTGCCGGGATCCGGAATCGAACCGGAACTCCTGTAAGGGAACGGGATTTTGAGTCCCGCGCGTCTACCTGTTCCGCCATCCCGGCACTTTAAGAAAAAAACTCAGAATTAATATTATCGCAATTCAGGCCTATCCTAGCAAATTAAGCCCCGATTTCTTGTTAGGGCTTGGGATGGAAGCAGAGAGCTTTGCACAGCAGTTTTGGCCCGACAGCGGAGCCTGTGGCTATGGTTAGCGGCGACAAAGTGGGGTAAAACTGACCGTAAATACACCGCTGACACCCAAGCAGTAGTGGAAATACGCCTCATCGGAAAGTTGGGTTTAAGCCAAAAAACAAAAGGAGGGGTAAGATGCTGTCCCATGATTGCCTCTGTCCCTTGTCTTGTAGAAGATTTTGATTATTACCTGCCTGAAGAGCTGATTGCACAACAGCCTGCTTCTAAGCGTAGCGAAAGCCGCCTCTTGCGGCTTAGTCCCAAAGGAATGGTCGATGGCGTTTTCTCTGATGTATTGAAGCTTCTGCAGCCCAATGACTGTTTGGTTGTGAATGATACCCGGGTCATCAAAGCACGCTTGTTCGCTACTAAATCGACCGGGGGGCAAATAGAAATTATGATTGACCGTTTGCTTAACTCCCAAGAAGTTTTAGCCATGATACGCGCGAGCAAAGCGCCAAAAATTGGAACGCTACTTCAGTTAAAAGAGCATACTGCACAGGTGCTGGACCGCCAGTCTGGCCAGTATCGGCTGCGTTTTTCAACAGATGTTTTGCCTTTGCTGGAAGCCCAGGGAACAGTGCCGCTTCCTCCTTACATTCGCCATACTCCAGACGAACAAGACACCCAGCGCTATCAAACCGTATATGCCGCAGCTGATAAACCTGGTGCGGTTGCCGCCCCTACCGCAGGGCTGCATTTTGATGAGGCTTTACTGGCCACCATTAAAGCTAAAGGCGTAACGCTTGCCCAGGTCACTTTGCATGTAGGTGCGGGCACTTTTGCACCTGTTCGCGCAACTCAAATTAGCGAGCACATCATGCATAGTGAATGGTTCTCTGTACCGCTTAGCACGGTGAATGCCATTCAGGCTGCCAAATCGGCGGGGGGGCGTTGTGTTGCCGTGGGGACTACCAGTGTTCGAGCACTGGAATCGGCTGCACTCAGTGGGTCGCTGCAAGCCCTTAGTGGAGACACTTCCATTTTTATTACCCCAGGATTCCATTTTAATGTGGTAGATGCCTTAATCACCAATTTTCATTTACCAAAATCTACTTTACTCATGCTGGTAAGCGCTTTTGCGGGCACGGAAGCTATTGGCCAAGCCTATGCCCATGCGATTGCGCAGCGTTATCGCTTTTTTAGCTATGGGGATGCCATGTGGTTAGATAAAAATCAGGATAATTGTCGTGCTTAAGTTTGAACTATTAAAGCAGTCCGGATATGCCCGACGGGGGCGCTTGACTCTGAACCATGGCGTTATTGAAACACCGGTTTTTATGCCCGTGGGCACTTATGGTGCGGTGAAAGCGATGAGCCCATTAGAGCTTAACGAGATCGGCGCACAGATTATCCTTGGCAACACTTTTCATTTATGGTTAAGGCCGGGGCAGGAAGTCATCAGCTCTTTTAAAGGTTTACATCAATTTATTGGCTGGAATAAGCCCATCCTTACGGATTCCGGAGGGTTTCAAGTGTTTTCATTGGGGGCGATGCGTAAAATTACCGAAGAAGGCGTAACGTTTTCCTCTCCTATCAATGGTGACAAACTGTTTTTATCACCAGAAATCTCAATGCAGATTCAAACAGTGCTCAATAGCGATATCGCCATGCAGTTTGATGAATGCACTCCTTATGAGACTGATGGCCGCCCTACCCATCGAGATGAAGCCGCTAGCTCCATGCAGCTCTCCCTGCGCTGGGCTCATCGTTCTAATGAAGCATTTAAAAAATTGCAGAATCCTAACGCCTTGTTTGCGATTGTTCAGGGAGGGATGTTTGAAGATCTGCGGGAAGAAAGCCTTGCCGGGCTCAACGAGATTGATACCCCTGGAATTGCGATTGGCGGTTTATCGGTAGGAGAACCCAAAGAAGAGTTTTTACGGGTACTCAGCCATATCGGGCCAAAGCTGCCGACTTATAAACCTCATTATTTAATGGGCGTCGGTACACCCGAAGATTTGGTGGCGAGCGTGAACCTAGGCATCGATATGTTTGACTGTGTTATGCCGACCCGCAATGCACGCAACGGTTGGCTGTTTACCCGGTTTGGCGATTTAAAGATGAAAAACGCCCGCTATAAAAATGATGCACGGCCTATTGATGAGAGCTGCAGTTGCTATTGCTGTCAGAACTTTTCCCGGGCCTATGTCCACCATTTACAAAAAGTAAACGAAATTTTAGGAGCCAGACTGGCTACCATACATAATTTGCATTACTACCAAACACTCATGCGCGAAATGCGGCAAGCTTTAGAAGAGAATGATTTCAATGGCTTTAAGCTGCGCTTCGCACAAGACCGAGCGCGAGGGGTAGACTAAAGCCAGACAAGGCGTTCCTAGCCTGCTATTAAGCAAGAGAATCGAATAAAGTGATATTTTTGCAGGGGCGCTTGCATTTCTCAGGCTTGCACACATTTAGCGGCTCATTAAGCCGCGCCGTCTATACTTAGCGCTTATTTATTTTTTGAGACTAGCTTTTAGCGCAGTCTCTCCCATATTCTTAGTATGTATTGATTTTTCTGGAGATCCTTGTGTTTATTTCCAACGCATACGCTCAAACAGCGACAGCTGGTAGTGGCCTTGATTCAATTATGGGGCTATTACCCATTATTTTGATGTTTGTAATTTTGTATTTTCTGATGATTCGCCCCCAAATGAAGCGGGCTAAAGAACACCGCGCTTTAGTGGAATCTCTCGCTAAAGGAGATGAAATTATCGTGGCTAGCGGTATTTTGGGTAAGGTGACGGCAGTCAAGGACCAATATATTACCGTTGAGGTGGGTAATATCGATGGAAAAGCTGTTGAAATAATGATTCAAAAAATCGCTGTGCAGAATGTGCTCCCAAAAGGCACGATCAAAGCCCTTTAGCTACTCTGTAAGAATATATCTGTAGCGCAACTCACAGTTTTTATACCGCTGCAAACTGTAAACCATTCTTATTAATGCTTTACTTCATCCTTTTATCATGAACCGATACCCTCTGTGGAAATATATTCTGGTGGCCTTCGTAGTCGCACTGGGCCTACTGTACACCGTGCCTAACTTTTTTGGAGATCAAGCCGCTATTCAGATAGGATCCAACAAAGCCACCGTAAAAGTTGACCCAGGCATGGTTGAACGGGTTCAAACAGCACTTGAAACTGCAAAAATCAATTATGAGAACGTTACGTTTGATTTAAGCCCTGTTCCTACAGTCCGGGTACGTTTCCGCAGCAATGATGAACAAGCTCAAGCACAAAAAATTCTTGAAGGCGCCATTAATCCAGACCGTACAGATCCTAACTATATTGTTTCCCTCACCCTACTGCCCGCTTCCCCTGCATGGATGACGCGTCTGCATGCCTTACCCATGAATTTAGGGTTGGATTTACGGGGAGGAGTACACCTGCTTTTACAAGTCGATATGAAAGGTGCGGTAGACAAACGTGTTAAATCCACTTCGGGTGAGGTGCGCGCTGCCATGCGTAAAGAAAATCTGCGAGGCAGTGTAACGGTGGTGGGTGAAAATATAGAAGTGCGCGTACAAGATGATGCTGCAAGGGCAAAAGCCCTCAATCTGCTTAAAGATCAGTTCACTGACATGCAATTTGTACAACTTAATGCTAGTGATGGGTCAAAACTTGTAGGCACCCTGACTCCGGCGGCCATAAAGCAGATTCAAGATAACGCCATCTCGCAAAACATTCTTACCTTAAATCGCCGTGTCAATGAATTGGGGGTAGCTGAGCCGATTATCCAGCAACAAGGTGCAGATCGCATTGTGGTGCAATTAGCAGGTGTCTCTAATCAAGCAGAGGTAGAAAAAATCATTGGCCGAACCGCTACGCTTGAAGTGAGAATGGTAGATGAATCCGTTATACGCGGCACCGAACTTTCCGGTACGGTACCCTTTGGTAGCGAACTGTTTAAGCAGGGCAAGGGAGTGCCTGTAGTACTGCGTAAGGACGTGATTGTTACCGGAGATTCCATTACTAACGCTCAAGCCACCTTTGATGAGAATCAGCAACCTGCGGTCAGTATTGACCTGACCAGTGGTGGAGGCAATGTCATGCGACAAAGCACACGTGATCGGGTTGGAAAGCTCATGGCGATTGTGCTTTTTGAAAAAAACCGGGGCGAAGTGTTAAGTGTTGCAACAATTCAAGAAGAGTTGGGATCGAGGTTCAGAATTACCAACATGGGCTCTACAGAAGCCTCCAATGAGTTAGCTCTGCTATTGCGGGCAGGCTCTCTGGCCGCCCCTATGGAGATCATCGAAACCCGCACTGTAGGCCCCAGTCTGGGAGCAGAAAACATCAAAAAAGGATTTAATTCCACGCTTTACGGGTTTGCAGCGATTGCGATTTTCATGATGGCTTATTACTTGTTGATAGGGGCTTTCAGTGTTATTGCGCTGGGAATAAACGTGATCCTTTTGATAGCCCTACTTTCTTTACTGCAAGCGACACTCACTCTGCCCGGTATTGCTGCTATTGCACTTACCTTAGGGATGGCTATTGATGCTAACGTATTGATTAACGAAAGAATCCGTGAAGAATTACGTAATGGGGCCAAGCCTGCAGACGCTTTAAACACAGGTTTTGAAAAAGCCTGGGCAACTATTCTTGATTCCAATATCACCACCTTGATTGCAGGTATCGCTCTTTTTGCCTTTGGTTCGGGCCCAGTCCGGGGTTTTGCAGTTGTGCACTGTTTGGGCATCTTGACCAGCATGTTTTCTGCAGTAGTAGTGGCCAGAGCGATGGTAAATCTGTATTACGGTGGCAGAAAAAAATTGCATTCCATTTCTATCGGGCAGGTATGGAAACCGGCCAATACAGTTAACACGGAAATTAAGGCTTAAGGAAAACTATCATGGAGTTTTTTAGAATTCAGCGTGATATTCCATTCATGCGCTATGCACTGGTGTTTAATATCATTAGTTTTGTGACATTTGCGCTAGCCGTGTTTTTTTTAGTCACCCGCGGTCTTAACTACTCCATTGAATTTTCAGGGGGTGTAGTGATTGAAGCTAAATACAAAGAAGCCGCCAACCTAGAGGCCATACGCAAAGGATTAGAAGGCATAGGTATTGCAGAGCCTCAGTTACAAAATTTTGGTAGCTCGCGTGACGTAATGATCCGCTTAGCCCTAAAAGACATTCAAAATGAAAAGCTTAGCAGCAACGGCAAGTTAGATGCCGCAAAATTCAAACAGAATTTTCTTGTACTGGGAGGCCCGCTGGATGAAGAAACTACTACAAATGCCGATGGCAGTGTGCAAATTATCCGTGATGGGATTAGCCGTATTGAGTTTGTCGGTCCCCAAGTAGGACGGGAATTAGCTGAGAATGGGGCTCTAGCCCTATTAGTGGTTGCTTTGGGAATTGCAGTTTATCTGGCTTTTCGCTTTGAATGGAAATTTGCCGTCGCCGCCATTATTGCTAATTTGCATGATGTGGTGATTATTTTGGGATTCTTTGCCTTCTTCCAGTGGGAATTTAGCCTTGCGGTACTTGCAGGGGTGCTAGCGGTACTAGGTTATTCTGTCAATGAATCGGTAGTAATTGCAGATAGAGTGCGCGAAAACTTCCGCAAAATGCGTAAGGCCACAGTAGATCAGGTTATCGATCACGCCATCACCAGCACTATTTCTCGAACCATTATTACCCACGGTACCACGGAAACCATGGTGCTCTCTATGTTAATATTTGGAGGCCCAACGCTACATTATTTTGCAGTAGCACTCACTATTGGCATTTTATTTGGTATTTATTCTTCAGTATTGGTCATGGCACCCATCACGCGGTGGTTGGGCATCTCAAGAGAAGATCTGATTAAGCCCATTGTCAAGAAAGAAGGCGAAGATCAGCAAGTGCTGATGCCCTAGCTAATCTTGTGCCAATAAACATCCTCCCTGCCCCCAAAGAGGAAGCAGGCTCAAAATACGCTAGCAACGTTTATTTTGCTAGCCCTTTGCTGATCTGAATACAGCTTGCCTATAATTTGAATTTCCAAGCAAACGACATGAGCAAATACGTATTTGTCACTGGTGGCGTAGTATCTAGCCTTGGTAAGGGTATTGCTGCTGCTTCTTTAGCCGCTTTGCTTGAAAGCCGCGGGCTTAAAGTTACGCTTCTCAAGCTAGATCCCTACATTAACGTAGATCCGGGCACTATGTCTCCTTTTCAGCATGGTGAGGTGTTTGTCACTGAAGACGGGGCAGAAACTGACCTGGACCTGGGCCATTATGAGCGCTTTATTACTGCCAAGATGCGCAAGGTAAATAATTTCACTACCGGGCAGATTTACGAAAGTGTTTTGCGTAAAGAAAGACGAGGCGAATATCTGGGTAAAACTGTACAGGTTATCCCCCATATCACCAATGAAATTCAAGCTTTTATTGAACGGGGAGCCAAAGCCCATTGGGGAGCAGCTACTGATGTGGCGATTGTTGAAATAGGCGGTACAGTAGGCGATATAGAGTCTTTACCCTTTCTGGAAGCTGCCCGGCAAATGGGGCTTAAGCAAGGACGCAGCGGCGCCGCTTACGTGCATTTAACCTTAGTGCCTTATGTTGCCAGTGCAGGTGAGTTAAAAACCAAACCTACCCAGCATAGTGTGCAAAAATTGCGGGAAATCGGAATCCAGGCCGATGTGCTGATGTGTCGGGCAGATCGACCTATTCCTGAAGAGGAACGTTCGAAAATTTCCCTGTTTTCGAATGTCCCCATGGAAGGAGTGGTTTCTGTGTGGGATGCCTCAAGCATTTATAAGGTACCTGCCATGCTACATGCGCAAGGGGTAGATGAGCAGATTCTTAGCAAACTTAATATCAAGGCTAACCCAGCAGATTTGAGTGTGTGGAATAAGCTAATTGACGCGCTGGAACACCCTCAAGATCAAATCGTGATCGGCATGGTGGGGAAATATGTTGAACTTACCGAATCTTACAAATCTCTGACCGAAGCGCTTACCCATGCAGGCATTCATACCCGTACTAAAGTCAGCATTGAATATATTGATTCTGAACAAA
>JAIBAO010000037.1 GCA_019695155.1 Burkholderiaceae bacterium
CTCCTACTACAGCACCTACCACTGCCCCCACTATGAGCCCCGCACCTACTTTGCAGATCATTCCTAGCAAACTGGTATGACTGATGTCATCTCCCAAACGGGCAGCAGCAAGCAAGCTCATGGCTGATTAATCCTATTTTTTTGTGTAGAGACGGCGGTGGTGAGTATTCACTGAATCAGTAAATGATTTTTAATTAGCTTCAAAATTTTTTACTTTTTCTTGCCACATACTTATGTTTTTTTCTGATAGTGGAAAATGAGTGCTCAGGGTAAAAATGAGTAGAGAAGTTTCACCATTTTGTGCAACGATTTGTACTTGATGTACAGGCTGATTTCCGTTCATAAATTGGCTATGGACGAGGATGCCTGGCCAGGTTTTGCTTCCTACTGTCGTGGGAGTTTGGCTATGCTTGACAAATTGTTTCATTTGTCGCGCCATGGTTCTTAGTTGCCGCTCGGTACTTTGCTCCAGGGTTTCTCCGGCTTCAAGCTGATCGCGGCTAATAATGACTTGTGCGGTCTCGCCGTCATTTAATTTGTAGCTGAGAGCGTTGACGCTTTTATCAAACAAAAGATTGTTGAACACGTCAAGCGTGCCTTCGTTTATATGATATGGAAATTGCACGGTTTTCACCTATTCATTAAGGTCGATACGAGACGCAAGCAGTTTGATATTTTCGGGGGTTAAACACAAAGTACTGCTACCTACTTGTAAGAGTATTGCAGTACTGGCTTTGATCAGAATATTGGCTTCCGATGACTCTATGGATATGGCTTTTTTTACCGTATTGGTTTGCCCGCCATCAGTCACTGTAATAGTGCGGTCTTTGGTGATCGTTTCTGTTTGTGCACCACTAACGGTCTCTGTGCGATTACCCTGCACTGTAATGGTTTCATTTTTCCCTACCGTCTCGGTCCGATTGCCTTTAACAGAGGTAGTTTCATTGCCTCCGATCGTTTTAGAGCGATCGGCGCCCACCGACTTAGTCTCGCTATTTTCCACCTCTGTGCGGTAATCCTTCTCCGCATGAAACCAAATCTCCTCTTGCCCCTTTTTATCCTCAAAGCGGATCGCATTAGCCGTTTCGGCGTTTCCACCCGAGGTAGAGCGCGTCAGCACCCCCGTTTGGGTTTTATTGGCCGGTAACTCCCAGGGTACCTTCTGTGCAGCGTTATACACCCGGCCCGTAATCAACGGCTGATCCGGATCCCCTTCCAGGAAATCCACCACCACCTCCTGGTCAATCCGGGGCACCGCCTGAAAGCCAAAATTCTGACCCGCCCACACCTGGCTCACCCGCACCCAGCACGTATCCTCCCCATCCCGGTTACCATAGCGATCCCAATGAAAATGCACCTTCACCCGACCATACTCATCCGTATAAATCTCCTCCCCGGCAGGGCCCACCACCACCGCCGTCTGCGGGCCCGCCACCCGCGGTTTGGGCGTTAGCCGCTGCGGCCGAAACGGCGTTTTTGCATCAATCGCCGTAAACCCACAGCGAAACGAAGAACCTTCTTTCGCTCCTGCGCCTTGCTCCAAGCCCTCATAACCCGCCTGGGTTATTAAAATACTCGTCCCCGTCAGCAAATAAGCCCTATTCTCCTGAGGGCGAAAAAACCCCTGCAACTCAAACGTATGCCCACAAGCTAAGCCCCGCGCTTTTCCCACCCCCGAAGCCTGGCACGTCAGCAAAGCCTGCGCCTCCATCTGATGGCGCACAAACTGCTCCCCATCCCCCTCCTTATCATAAAAGCCCGGATAAGCAAAAACCTCCATAGCCCCCACCGCATGCGGTTTCACCTGCGCCCGTAACTGCTGCAAATTCACCTGGGGCCGCGTAAAATCATAATCGCTCAGCACCACCTTACCGGGTTTAATCTGCTCCGTACGCTGCCAATGCGTAATCCCTTCCGCTTTCGCTCCCTTCTCTTGCTGCTCCCCAGAGCGCACATACTCCATCGTCCCATAACCCGGAAACTCCGCATGACTAGCAGGATGATCCGCCAACACCAGCGTATGCTCCCCCTGTTTATGGGTAAAATAAAACGTAATCCCCTCCTGCTCCATCATCCGCAGCACAAAATTCAGATCCGTCTCCGCATACTGCACACAATACGGCCAAGGCGTATAGTTCCCCTCTGTTTTAAACTCCACCTTCGCCTCAGGCGCATCGGCAAACACCTCCTGCAAAATTTCAATCACCGTCTTATTCTGGAAAATCTTGTAATCCTGCGTATGCTTTAATAAACCCAGCCACGGCTGCAAGCTCACCTGGTAATGATGGTAGCTACCCTGCATACCGATATAACTCATGCGCTCCACAATCCCGTCAAAATACCGCTTCCCCTCCTGCCCACAGCCTTCAGGCAACAGCAGCTCCACACTCATATGCGTGCCCAGCAGCTGGGAAAACTCAATATCCGATTTTTTGGAGAGCAGCTCCAGCGTGTACTGCGGCACCTGCGAGAGCTGCTCGATGGCCTTGAATTGATAAAATAACAAATCGTTCCCAAGCGAACTATGAAGCAAGACAGTGTGCATAAGGCAGAAGCAGTGCGGAAAGGGTTAAGGGGCTGCAACTCGCAACAGGTTGCAGATTTGTCTACTGAACAGCAAAAAAGCATAAGAGATGCTTCCCTACTTTGCAAGTTCTTCTTCAGTTTTAATTCTTATGGCTGAGAAGAGGATGCAGCGTAATATTATTAGTTTTTTTGCGATTGGCAATAGTTTTAATGACTACTGAATCCCCGACACTGAAAACTTGGTTGACCAAGCTGGACACTCAGCATCATAAAAAAATGGACTTTACATTGGACAGGGTGCGTGCCGTCGCCCAGAAACTGGAAATCCATTTTGATTGCCCGATAATCATTGTGGGTGGTACCAACGGAAAAGGCTCAACCTGTGCATTTCTGGAAAGTATTTATAGCCAAGCAGGTTTCAAAGTAGCGACGCATACTAAACCGCATTTACTACATTTTTCAGAACGTGCACGGTTCAATCAATTATGTGCATCTGACGAGGCGTTAATTGCTGCATTTGAACGCGTAGAGGCGGCTCGGTTGACAACTTTGCCCCTGGTGACCTTGACTTATCACGAGTTCACTTTGCTGGGAATTTTAAGCTGGTTCATGAGCTGCTCTCCAGATGTGGTAATACTTGAAGTTGGATTAGGAGGGCGTTTAGATGCAGTCAATATTATTGATGCAGATGTCTCGATCGTAACCAGTGTTGACTTAGATCATATGGAATACCTCGGATATAACCGGGAAGATATTGGCTGGGAGAAAGCCCATATTTTTCGCGCAGCTAAGCCGGCTATTTGTGCTGATCCGCTACCACCTAAACGGTTACAAGCCTATGCCACAAGCATAGGGGCAGATTTATGGTTATTTGGTCGGGATTTCAATTATTCGGGCGACAAGCAGCAGTGGAATTGGACAGGGCGGGGCGCACGCCGTAATGCTATGGCCTATCCTGGCTTGCGAGGTGCTAATCAGTTATTAAATGCTTCTGCTGCACTGGCAGCCATTGAGGCGCTGAAGAGCCGCTTGCCTGTTATGCAAAGTGCTGTGCGTACAGGTTTATTGCAGGTGCAACTGCCCGGGCGTTTTCAAGTATTACCCGGTCAACCAAGCATTATTTTAGATGTGGCCCATAATCCTCATGCGGCCAGTGTACTGGCGGTGAATCTGGATAATATGGGGTATTTCCCCTTTACCTGGGCTATTTTTGGAGCTATGGCCGATAAAGATATAGCGCAGATAATCGATAAGCTTAAAGATCGCATCGATCATTGGCTGCTGACAGATTTGCCCTTGCCGCGTGCGGCTACTGCACAGCAGCTGCAAGAGCAGTTGTTTAAGCTGGGTATTATCCCTGCAAAAAATAGAGTGATTGAATGTTGTTCTTCACCAGCTCATGCATTGGCGCGGGCAAGACAGTTAGCAGCGCAGACTGATAGAATTGTGGTATTCGGAAGTTTTTACACAGTAGGTGGTGCGCTTGAAAGTCAAACAGTCCAATGATGCGGATTCTTCTTTTCAACCAGCGGACAAAATTTTGTCCGCAGACCCTGCATCTGAAGTAAAAATTCGAGCCCGGCGACGCTTAATCGGAGCAGCTATACTGGCACTAACGGCGGCAGTGGTGGTGCCTATCGTTTTGGATACAAAACCGACCCCTTGGGCCGATGATATCCCTATTCAAATTCCAGCCAAAGACAGTAAATTTGAACCGAAGCTGACTGTTCCAGTAAATAGTAAGGCCAATGTTCCAGCAGACAAGGTCTCTGAGCAGCTAACTGAAAAAAACATTGATAAAGCTGCCGAAAAAACTCTGCCTGTAACAGTTCCTGAAGCGGTTGCTGTGGTGAATGCTCCCCCTCCTGTGCTAACAAAAGCCGCAGCTCAGGCTGAAGGTAGTACTGTTAAAGCTGAGCCACCTGCTGCTTCGGTAGATACCGCTAAGCAAAAAGCATCTCCTTTGCAACCCACTGCTGTTAATTCAAAGCCTGTTGAAAAGTCAACTGATAAGGCTAGAGAGACGGCTAATAATATCTTGGCCGATAAACCAAAGCCTCCTAATAAAGGAAGGGTGATTGTGCAGGCTGGGGCATTTGTTAGCGAAGAAAAAATTAAGAACGTTGAGCAACAACTGCGTAAAGCAGGTTTTACATCGTATCGTGAAGAAATCCACACTGAAAAAGGGGTAGTCACCCGCTTAAGGTTTACAGTGCCTTCGGAGCAGGCGGCTAATCAAGCAGTTGCCAAATTGGCTTTAGAAGGTTTGTCACCAAAAATCATCTCGCAATAGCAATTTATAGAGAAATAACATTAAGCTAAAGGTATGAGTTATAACGCCTTGGATATTGTGGTGGGGATTATATTTTTAAGTTCTATTGTAGTGAGCACCTTACGGGGTTTTACCAAAGAGCTTTTAAGCTTAGTCGGATGGATTGTTGCCTTTATCATCGCTTCTCGTTATGCGGCAGAGGTGGCAGCCCTGATTCCTGCAGACTGGTCTGTTCCAACGCTAAGATTAGCACTGGGCTTTGCTTTACTACTGATTGGAGTACGCTTACTGTGCGCAATGATTAACGCAGTGATCTATGCCATGATTCGGGCAGCAGGGCTAACCTTGGCAGACCATGGGATGGGTAGTTTGTTTGGATTGATGCGTGCTTGTGTGATCGTGCTGAGTTTAGGGATATTGGCGGGTTTAACTGAATTACCACGCCAGCCTGTGTGGCAAGAGGCTTTTACGAGTGTATGGATCGTTCAAGCCGTTCGGACTGTAAAACCCTTCTTGCCTGAGAACATGGCAGCCTATGTGAGGCTATAAACTAAACGCTGTGCGAAGGCTCACAAAAAAATTTAGTTTCTTAGAAAGACTTATTCATGTGCGGTATTGTCGGCGCAGTTACCAAAACTCCTGTAAATCAGTTGTTGTATGACGCGCTTTTATTATTGCAGCATCGTGGGCAGGATGCTGCGGGGATCGCTACCTTGCGCGACGGCAGTTTTAATATGTTTAAAGGTAATGGTTTGGTCAGAGACGTATTTCGCACGCGGAATATGCGTAACCTGCCTGGGAATATTGGAATCGGCCAATGTCGCTATCCTACCGCAGGCTCTTCAGAAAACTCTGAGGAAGCACAGCCTTTTTATGTTAACGCTCCCTTTGGAATAGTGTTAGCCCATAATGGGAATTTAACGAATTGGCAGCAATTGAGAGAGGAGATGTTCCGTATCGACCGCAGACATATTAATACCGCGTCCGATTCCGAGGTTTTGCTCAATGTTTTTGCCAATGAACTGGCCGCCTGTGCTAGCGGTTTAAGCTTGGATGAATACAGTATTTTTGCTGCCGTACGTGCATTACATCGACGAGTTAAGGGCAGTTACGCGGTGGTTGCCACGATTGCAGGGTTTGGTCTTGTCGCGTTTCGTGATCCTTACGGTATTCGCCCTTTGGTGATTGGACAACAAGACACCGAGCTGGGTCGCGAATATATGGTGGCATCTGAATCGGTGGCGTTGGAGGCTATGGGTTTTACGGTTCTTCGGGACCTTGATCCTGGAGAGACGGCAACTATTGATTTAGATGGCAATATCAAGTTTGCACAATGTGCAGATAACGCGGTATTGATGCCTTGCATATTTGAATATATTTATTTTGCACGACCTGACTCTCAAATGAACGATATATCGGTTTACCGTAGTCGTTTACGTATGGGAGAAATTCTGGCGGAGAAAGTGGCCGGGCAGATACGGGTCGGTGAGATTGATGTAGTCATGCCTATTCCCGATTCATCACGTCCCAGTGCAATGCAACTGGCAATGAAGTTAAATTTACCGTTTCGAGAAGGTTTTATTAAAAACCGCTACATTGGTCGCACTTTTATCATGCCCGGCCAAAACATTCGCCGCAAAAGCGTACGCCAAAAACTTAACGCAATTCGTGAGGAGTTTTCTGGTAAGAATGTATTGCTGGTAGATGATTCCATTGTACGGGGTACAACCTCTCAAGAGATTGTGGAGATGGCCCGTGACTCGGGAGCAAACAAGGTATTTTTTGCCTCTGCAGCACCGCCGGTACGTTTTCCCAATGTGTATGGGATCGATATGCCAACCCGTAGCGAATTAATTGCCGCTACCCGCTCTGAAGAAGAAGTCGCTGTAGCGATCGGTGCAGACTCTCTTATATTTCAGGATCTCTCAGCCCTTAAAGCCTCACTGACTTCACTTAACCCTAAACTACTTGAATTTGATGCAAGCTGTTTTGACGGAAAATATATCACAGGGGATATTGATGCAGCTTATTTGAATGCTTTGGAGGCTTCCAAAGAAGTTCCTAGATCTGCAAATGTTGGAGGAGGATTGATGCGTAATTTAGGCTATCAACGTTCGGTACAAGAAGATAATCAATACGACTAATCGAACTTAAATTCCATAGATTAGGTGTTTTACAAATATTAATCACAAACGGCAAGGCATTGATCGGTTACGATCAACGTACTTTTGTTGCCATCAGCTGTTCATTTACCTTAAGGGTCTTCGGCATGTCACTACTCTCTTATCTTTCCAACCGCTTAACGGTTCCAGTGATTGGCTCTCCCTTGTTTATTATCAGTAACCCTAAGATGGTCATTGCACAGTGCCAGGCGGGGATTGTGGGCAGTTTTCCTGCGCTTAATGCGCGCCCCTCCTCACAGCTTGATGAGTGGTTAGATGAAATTACTAAAGCTTTAGAGGCCTACAATAGCAAGCATCCCCATGCCCCTGCAGCACCTTTTGCCGTGAACCAGATTGTCCATAAAAGTAATGACAGGCTTGAAGCAGATATGCATTTATGCGCTAAATATAAGGTACCTATTATTATTACTTCTCTAGGCGCAAGAGAAGAAATTAATCAGGCTACGCATAGTTGGGGTGGTTTTACCTTGCATGACATTATTAATGACCGATTTGCTCATAAAGCTATTGAAAAAGGTGCTGATGGTCTTATTGCAGTAGCCGCAGGAGCAGGAGGTCATGCGGGAACACTTAGCCCTTTTGCTTTAGTCCAGGAAATTCGTCAGTGGTTTAAAGGGCCTCTTGTCCTTGCAGGGAGCATTGCAACAGGTGCATCAGTGCTTGCTGCTCAAGCAATGGGGGCTGATCTTGCTTATATGGGTAGCGCTTTTATTGCCACTGAGGAAGCGCGTGCTACAGAGAGCTATAAACAGGCTGTGGTAGAAGGAAAAGCAGAAGATATTGTCTATACCAACCTATTTACCGGGGTGCATGGTAATTATCTTAAAGCCTCTATTATTGCTGCAGGTCTGGATCCTGATCATTTGCCGGAATCAGACCCTAGCAAGATGAATTTTGCGGGGGATGCTAAAAAAGCATGGAAAGACATATGGGGTTGTGGGCAAGGTATTGGCATTATTGACCGGACTATGAGCTGTGCGCAGCGCATAGCTCAGTTACAGCAGGAATATCAAACGGCTAAAGAAAATTTGGGTAAGAGTGTCCAATTACGCAGCTAAATCCAGGCACGCGAGCTTATTAATGCCAGATTTATTGGCAATTCGTTTGCGTTTGCTCTGCACTACAAGACTGTTGCTTAGGGCACGCTGCAGGTCGTGTTGAAGCGCTTAAAGGGCAGCGGTTGACCTCAAAAGGAGACTGCGCCAAGAGCGTTGTCAAGGCACTGGAAGTTGCAGTGACAAGCCAAAAACCAAAAAAACTTAAGGTATAGATTCCCTCTCGAGATAACTGTACGGGTCGGCCAAACCACAGCAACTCTTGTGGATCAATCATGGAAAATACCAGTATTTCTAGAACTCCAGCCATTAAAAACGCTGGCCAAGCAATCCACATCCATCGCTGTAGCATAATAAAGGCCTCCTATTTTTTACCATTTGTTGCACTATGGTTGCGCACGGTCAGGGCTGGTTGCATGGAAACTGAAGACTGCTCCAAGGTTTTATTAATTTCGATGCCTTTACGATAATAGTCCTGGGTGGTCAAGGGATCAGGCTGACTAATAATAAAAGCATACGTGATAATGCAGGCCACTATTACTAACACAGGGCCACTAATCACCAGCCAAACATACGCTTCTTTCCACCAAGGTTTGTTCATGCTTTGCTTCATGGCTTGCTCCTAAAGGTATATTTACCTAGGCACTAAAAATACAGATTTTTCACGTATTTGTTGCGCTTTTTCTCCTTGTACCGTAATGAGAAAATCAATCGGGTGTGATCCACTCTTTAATATATCGGGATTAAGCTGTGCCCGAACGCCTATCCAACGCGACTGGGCTGGACCGACTTCTACTACATATTCAGCGTCCAGGGAAAGCTCTGGGATAGCAGCGAGCTCAATTTTATAATGCTGCACATGTTCTGTAGCGTTCATAATTTGTAATCGGTAGGTATTTTCAATTTTGCCGGGCCCTACAATACGAGCAAGACTATTGCGGTCTCGGACAACATCAACTTTAAATGGGGTGCGTAGACTTAAACTAATTAATAGGCCAAGGCACAGGCTTAGCAAAATAGCACTATAGAGCATTACTCTTGGGCGAAGCATACGCTTGAATAGAGTCGTACTAGGCATGTTCTGTGCCATATCCGAAAGCGTGCTAAATCGAATCAAACCTCTGGGATAAGACATTTTGTCCATAATGCTGTTACAGACGTCTATACACCCCCCGCAGCTAATGCATTCATATTGCAGACCGTTGCGGATATCAATATTGGTGGGACATACTTGTACACATAAACCACAATCAATGCAGTCTCCTAGACCTTGGCCAAGATACTCGGGACGTGTGAGTTTACGGCTTCGAGATCCCCGGTTTTCTCCCCTTTGCGGGTCATAACTGACAATTAAGGTATCGCGGTCAAACATGGCGCTTTGAAAGCGTGCATAAGGAC
The DNA here is from genome assembly GCA_019695155.1 of Burkholderiaceae bacterium. GTDB lineage: Bacteria > Pseudomonadota > Gammaproteobacteria > Burkholderiales > Burkholderiaceae_C > Piscinibacterium. The sequence continues at coordinate 9,435 of JAIBAO010000037.1, forward strand.
ACATGTATTTGCAAACTTGCTCGCGCATCCACCCGGCATTACCATAGGTTGCAAAACCATAAAACAATATCCAAAACATCTCCCAAGGTCCTAACTGCAGAGCTAATACTTCAGCAGTTAAGGTTTTGATGGGAGTAAAGTAAGCGACGAAAGTAAATCCAGTCCACAGGCTGATTGCGATCCACAGCCCATGTTTAGTGCTTTTACGCCACAGTTTGTCAATGTTTAGAGGTCCTTGATCCAGCCGCATTCGGTTAGCACGATCCCCTTCAATCCTGTATTCGATCCACATAAATATTTTGCTGTAGACACTTTGTGGGCATGCAAAACCGCACCACAGCCGTCCTGCTATGGCCGTGAATAAGAAAAGGGATAGTGCACTGATTACTAATAGGCCGGTCAGGTAAATAAAATCTTGAGGGTATAGGACGAGATTAAAGATATAAAATCGACGAGAACCCAGGTCAAACAATACAGCTTGACGTTCACCCCAGCTTAGCCAGGGTAAACCATAAAATATTAACTGGGTTAAGCATACGAAAATCCAGCGCCAATAATTGAAAAAGCCTTTGACGCTACGAGGATAGACTTTTTGATGTGCTTCATACAATGAAACAACTGCCGTCGAGTCTTCTTCTAAGGCAATAGGAATGACCGTGTTTTTTCGGGAGTCAGCAGACTCTTGCATATAGTGATTGACCTGACGAGTTATTTCAACTCATTTTAAAGCAGTGTTTTTATTAACAGCAGAGTTTGAAAGGCTGAGAATGTAAGCGGCCAGTACCCGAATTTGCTCTGCGGTGAGTTTTCCCTCTTGCGCAGGCATAGCATTATTTTTCCCATTTTTGATTATTCCAACAATGGTATTTTCTCCCCAGCCGTGCAGCCAAACGTTGTCTGTTAAATTTGGGGCACCTAAAGCAGTATTGCCTTTTCCATCAGCGCCATGGCAGGCAGCGCAGGCAGAAAAACTTTTTTTTCCGGCGCTAGCTTTAAGACCATCGTGAGGGCTGCCAGAAAGTGACATCACATAATGGGCTAAGTCACTTATCTCTGCTTCGCTACCTACTGCTGTTGCCATTGAAGGCATAACACCGTTTCGGCCTTTGGTAATGGTTTCTATAATCTGTTCGGTCGAATTCCCATATAACCAATCCTGGTCTGTTAGATTTGGAAAACCTTTACTACCTCTTGCATCTGAGCCGTGGCACTGTGCACAATTGTTCATGAATAGTCTCTCACCCATGGCCATAGCCCTTTGATCATGCATGATATTTTCAACAGGTTGCGTGGCAAATTCAGCGAATAGTGGAGAAACAGCTTGTTTTAGTTGAGCACGCTCTGTTGTATAAGCCGAATCACTTGTCCATTTCCACATGCCTGAAAAAGTTCCCAAGCCTGGATATAGTGCTACATAAACTAGCGAAAAAAGAATGGTGATTACAAATAACCACATCCACCAGCGAGGTAAAGGGTTATTCAATTCACGCAGATCCCCGTCCCAGACATGCCCGGTTGTGTTATCAGTATCAGAGGAAATTCGTTTTTTTGAAGTAAGCCACAGCAGTACTAAGCAGGCCAGCATGGATATAAGCGAAATAGCAGCTACATACCATCCCCAGAAGCTGCTAAAAAAGTCACTCATAGAGTTACCCTTTCAGGATTTGATCGTTTCTTCGTTAAAAGGAAGCAGGGCTGCTTTCTCAAAGTCAGCCTTGTTACGCTGAGAGTAGGCCCAGACTAAAATTCCAATAAAAGTAATAAAACCAATCACTGTTACAGCTATGCGCAGTAAATTGAGGTCTATATTCATTTGTTTTTCTTCCTGGAAGAATTCATTTCAGATTTAGACCAAGAGATTGCAAATAGGCAACCAGAGCGTCTAGTTCGGTTTTTCCTTTTAATTCATCCGGTGCAGCCGCAATTTGGCTATCGGTATAAGGTACCCCTAGCATTTTCAATGTTTTCATACGAGTGGTAATTGAGTGTGCGCTCGCTGGGTTTTTTTCAAGCCAAGGGTAGGGAGGCATATTAGATTCAGGAACTAAATCTCGGGGGTTAATGAGATGTGTGCGGTGCCATTCATCACTATATTTTCCACCTACCCGATGTAGATCGGGTCCAGTCCGCTTACTCCCCCATTGAAAAGGGTGGTCATATACAAACTCTCCTGCTACAGAATAATGTCCGTAACGCAAAGTCTCAGCAACGAAGGGACGGATCATTTGGGAGTGGCAGTTAAAGCAGCCTTCTCGTAAATAGATATCTCGTCCCTCTAGTTGTAATGCTGTATAGGGAGTTAAACCTTTGATAGGTTCAGTGGTGGATTTTTGAAAAAAAAGAGGAACAATCTCTACCAATCCGCCTACTGCTACCACGAGTAGAATCAGTACGATCATGAGCAAATTATTGGTTTCAATTTTTTCGTGAGAAAACGACATGCTTTCAAACCTTTCAAGCGTGGGCTAAATTTGCTGGAACCTGTCCATTAAAAGGCTTACCGGCCAATGCGGTTTTTGCCACATTCCACGCCATAATCAGTATTCCGATCAGATAGAGTAAGCCTCCTAAAAAGCGAACAACATAAAAGGGGTAGCTGGCTTTAACCGTTTCTACAAAAGTGTAGGTTAATGTGCCATCTGTATTTATGGCGCGCCACATCAGCCCCTGCATGACGCCTGCAATCCACATGGCAGCTATATACAAAACAATTCCAATAGTAGCTATCCAAAAATGTACTTCAATAGCCTTGATACTAAACATTTTGGTTTGGCCAAACAGCCGTGGAATCAGGTAGTACAAAGAACCCATGGAGATCAGCCCTACCCATCCCAGTGCACCTGAATGAACATGGGCAACGTTCCAGTCCGTGTAATGACTTAGAGCATTAACTGTTTTGATGGACATCATGGGGCCCTCAAAAGTACTCATACCATAAAAAGACAATGAAACAATTAAAAACCTGAGGATTGGATCATCACGCAACTTATGCCATGCGCCTGAAAGAGTCATGATGCCGTTAATCATCCCTCCCCAGCTAGGGGCTAACAAAATCAGAGAAAAAATCATTCCTAGCGATTGTGTCCAGTCTGGCAAAGCGGTGTAATGTAGATGGTGCGGACCTGCCCACATATAAGTGAAAATTAGGGCCCAGAAGTGCACAATGGATAGACGGTAAGAGTAGATGGGACGCTCAGCTTGTTTGGGAATAAAGTAATACATCATCCCCAAAAATCCAGCCGTTAGAAAAAAGCCCACGGCATTATGGGCATACCACCATTGAATCATGGCGTCTTGAACGCCGGCATACACTGAATAAGATTTAAGCCAGCCTGCAGGCAGCGCAGCACCATTGACAATATGTAGCAGCGCTACGGCAATGATGAAAGCCCCAAAAAACCAGTTGGCAACATAAATATGTCGTACTTTACGTATCGCAAGCGTGCCAAAAAAGACGATGGCATAGGCTACCCAGACTACTGTAATGGCAAGAACAATTGGCCACTCAAGTTCTGCATATTCTTTACCGCGGGTGTAGCCCAAGGGCAGGGTGATAGCTGCAGCTACAACAATCAGTTGCCATCCCCAAAAATGAAATGCTGCTAATTTATCTGAGATGAGTCTGGTCTGGCAGGTCCTTTGAACTACATAATAACTGGTGGCAAAAAGCGCGCATCCCCCAAAAGCAAAAATGACTGCGTTTGTATGGAGTGGCCTTAAGCGGCCATAAGATAGCCAGGGAATGTTAAAGTTGAGCTCTGGCCAAGCCAGTTGGGCAGCGATGAAAAGACCTAGCGACATGCCCACTATGCCCCATACGATGGCCATAATTGAAAATTGCCGCACGACAGTGTCGTTAAAAGTTAATGGGCTAACCCCTGAAAAAGCTGATTTTTCCGATGCTTGCATTGAATCTGAAACTCCCCTTCGATCCTTTTTCCATTAATAATTCTATCTGGCTACTGTTTAGTAGCGCAGCTTAAAATAGAGACGGAGTGGGGGTGCTTATCCGATTTTTAATCATCATCTAAAATACGCTCTGCCTCAGCATCCAAATCCTCAAATTGATGTGAATGTACAGCCCAGCCTAGCAAAGCGATGATTGCTAAAGCTAGGAAAACAGAGAATGGAATCAGTAAAAACAGACTTTCCATGATTATTTCTTGCTGAAGTGTGTTATCCGCAGCGCATTACTTACGACTGCAATTGAGCTTGCTGCCATGCCCAATCCCGCTAACCAAGGTGGGAACATGCCGACTACTGCTAAAGGTATACATAAAGCATTGTAGATAGCAGCCCATGCCAAATTTTGCTTAACAATGCGCAAGCTGTGTTTTGATATACGGTAAGCAAAACTGATATCTGTGGGGTTTCCAGATAGCACAATAAAATCTGCATACGATTGACTTAGTGGCGCAGCCTTGCCTAAAGCAAACGAAACATTCGCTTTAGCTAATACGGGCCCATCATTTAAACCATCTCCTATCATCGCAATTCGGTGTCCTTGAGCTTGTGCTTGCTGAACAAGCTGCAGTTTGTCCTGTGGCTTTAATTGACTCCACGATTGATCAATCCCAACTAATCGAGAAACGTGCGCGACGGGAGCCTCCCGATCGCCGGAAAGCAGCCAGATTTTTTTATTTTCCCGTTTAAGCATGTCAATTGCTGCAGGGGTATCTGTTTTTACTGTTTCATTAAAGTAAAACTGAGCCATTATTCCTTTGGCATCGCTTAGGTAGCAAACTAAACGTTCATCTTTCAAAGCGGATGAATCTACTCCTAAACCAACATGCACTGCAGAGCCAAGGCGAATTTCTCCATGTTCAGGAGATTGTCCTATTAACCCTTTGTTAGGAATTTCTTTTATATGGCTAAGCAAAGGCAAGGATTTGTATTTTTTTCCTAATGCTTGCAAAGCGATTGAAATGGGATGTAATGAATAGGAAGTTATTGCAGCGGCCAAGGACAGAGCTGTTTCTTGGTCCGTATCGGCTCTAAGCTCCAGTTTAGAAATGATGAGAGAGGCTTCTGTTAAGGTACCTGTTTTATCAAACGCAAAAATATCAGCATTTGCCAGTTGCTCAATATTTTTCAGACCTTGAATAAGAATGCCGTGTTTAGCCATGACCCCGGCTGCGGCGAGCATTGCAGCCGGGGTAGCGAGGGATAAAGCACAGGGGCAGGTAACGATTAATACGGCTACAGCAATTTTTAAAGGTAGTGCAGGGGCTTCAGAAGGTTGTAGCCACCACCATATCGCGGCAGCAATGACTGCGGCTAACAGAATGAAGAGCAAGAAAGGGCCGGCTATTTGATCAGCTAATTGGGCGATCTTGGGCTTCTCGGTACTTGCGCGCTCCATTAAAGATGTAATTTGCGCAAACCGCGTGTTATCTCCAACTTGAGTAATTTTTACCTGAACAGGTCCTCTTAAGTTGTAACTGCCCGCTATCACTTCCTGACCTGCGTTTCGGTATTGGGGGCGAGATTCTCCTGTTAACAAAGCCTCATCAACATAGGCGTCAGAGTTAAGTAATATACCGTCTGCTGGAAAGGCTTCACCTGCCTTAACGCGGACAATATCATTAACCCTAATCACTTGAACGGGGACAGTTTCAGGGGTTTGATTTTCTCCGTTGAGACGTTCAATGGTTTGAGGAAGCCGTTGAATAATGGAATCTACTGCTCCTGCTGTACGGGCCCGTAAACGTTGTTCCAACATACGGCCTGATAAAAGAAAAAACACAAACATTGATAAAGAGTCAAAATATAACTCGCTACCAAAGAGGCCGGTAGGGTTAAAAGTAGCCAGAGTCCCGCTAAAAAATGTGATCACTATCCCTATGGAAACGGGCAGATCCATACCTATACGACGATTACGTAAATCTGCCCATGCGGCAGAAAAAAAGGGCTGACAAGAAAAGATTAAAATCGGTAAGCTTAAAAGCCAGCTAGCCCAACGAAGTAGAGCATCAATCTCTGAAGTAATTTCATTGGGGCTACTGTAATAAGCCGGAATGGTATACATCATTATCTGCATCATGCAGAAACCCGATACCAATACCCGCCATAAGGCTAACCTTGATTGCCGAATACGCTCGTTTTCTGCCTGAATAGAGCGAGCGGGCACAGGCTCATAACCTGCATCACGCAGTGCTTGTGCTAAGAACGATGCACGAGTACGGGCTGGATCCCAGAGAATACAAGCTTGCTGATTGCCGAGTTGGGCTTTTACCTTCAAAACACCATTCAGTTGCAAAAGTAGCTGCTCTATATGCTTAATGCATACTGCGCAATGTATTCCTTTAATCAAAAATAGTGATTCAGAAACTGTTCTACCTTTATTACTTTTAGTGGTGGTAAAAGTTTTAAAGACAGAGTCCTGATCCAGAGCTAAAAGATCAGCATCAATACAATCAGACGCTAGGGGCGAGGTTGAAGCCATATTTTCCCATCCCCTCTTTTTCTATTTAAAAACTCTTGTTAACTTCCATGGCTTCTTGTTGACGTAGCATAAATTCAGCCATCGTATCGGTGCCTCGTAGCTGCAGTATGGTGTTGCGTACAGCGGCTTCTAATAACACAGCAATGTTGCGGCCTGCAGCTACGGGAATGATAATTTTACGAATAGGCAGATCCAGTACTGTTTGCGTTTGATTTTCCAGAGGAAGACGCTCAAATTGCTTTTCCATAGTTGAACTGCGTACCAAATGGACAATCAATTTAAGTTTCATTTTTCGGCGCACAGCAGTTTCACCAAAAATTGCTTTGATATCTAACAGCCCCAAGCCCCGTACCTCTAACAAGTTGGCTAATAGGGGAGGGCAACGACCTTCTATTCGTTCAGGGGCGATTCTGAGAAACTCCACAACATCATCTGCTACTAACCCGTGTCCCCGGCTGATCAGCTCTAGCGCGAGTTCACTTTTACCCAGTCCAGATTCACCAGAAATTAAAACTCCCATTCCAAGCACATCCATAAATACACCATGCATGGTACAGGTAGGAGCTAATTTTTTAGATAAATAGACTCTTAGGTAATCTATTAAATTTGCAGCACTTTTCGGTGTAGATAAAAGAGGAATGTTTGAGGTATTGCAGGGGACCAGAAAATCTGTTGGAACTTCAAGGGCATCCGCAATAATCACTGCAGGAGGACTGCTGACCAATAATTCTTGCGTAAAGCGGTTACGTCGTTCCAGGCTAAGTTTATGATAATAATTAATTTCTTCGTGCCCGAGTACCTGGATACGGCGCGGATGAATCAAGTTTAGATGACCCACCAAGTCTGCTGCTGCAGTGCTTTCGTCAGAAAGTAGATGTGAGCAACCCCTTTCCCCAGCAAGCAGCTTAAAGCCTAACGCTTCTTTATTTTCTTCAATTAAGGTTTGAACGGTTGGCACAAAACTATGAGGTGGCTGAAGCATGGTTTAATTTGAGCCCAGACAGATGAATTTTATTTTTAGTGCAGTACCTGTAAACAATTCAAAGTTTTGATCGTAAAGACTGCAACATCTTTTAAACTGCTGAAGCAATAGATGTCCAATTAGTAAATGCTGCATGTATCTCAAGCGTATTGGCCAGAGTAGAAAGACGCTCACGGAAGCTTTTATCCGAAAGCATTTGAGCTAATTCAGATAAAATTTCTAAATGCTCTTGGTTAGCATGTTCTGGCACCAGCAGAAATACCATTAAATCTACAGGTTTTGCATCAGGTGCTTCAAACTGTATAGGAGCGGATAAACGCATAAAAACTGCAATGGCTTCTTTAAGATTTTTAATGCGGCCATGAGGTATAGCGACCCCTTGTCCTAAACCGGTAGAGCCCAATCGCTCTCGCGCAATCAGACTATCAAAAACAGCACTGCGAGCGATGCCATATTGATTTTCAAGTAATAAAGCGGCTTGCTCAAAAGCACGTTTTTTACTCGACGCCTCTACCCCAATTGCAATATTGTGAGCTGGCAAAATTTTGCTAATTTGATTCATGGAGGCACCAAACTTGAATTAAGCTTAAATTATAAGAAGTTTTTAATCCCCGAGGGTATGTGGTTTTAAGCAGCAATACCCATGACCTCGCGCACATCACGCATTGTTTCACGAGCTAATTCTCGGGCCTTGTCACAGCCGTCTGCCACAATATTTCTAATCAGAGTTGGATCGTCCAGATACTTTTGTGCACGTTCTCTAAAAGGGGTCGTTTCGCGAATAATCTCGTCAATCACAGGTTGTTTGCATTCGAGGCAGCCAATGCCTGCACTCTTGCACCCCTGGACAACCCATTTTTTTACATCATCGCTGGAATAAACTTGATGTAAGAGCCAGACCGGGCATTTTTCTGGATCGCCGGGGTCTGTACGTCGAACACGGGCAGGATCAGTGGGCATTTTACGAATTTTTTGAGTCACTTGTGCGGGTTCTTCACGCAAGGCGATAGTATTGCCATAACTTTTACTCATTTTGTTACCATCAATGCCTGGTAAACGAGGGGTTTCGGTCAGGATAGTGGCTGGTTCTACCAATATAATCCGACGTGCTCCTTCTAAGTAGCCAAATAAGCGCTCTCTATCCATAGCCGCAAGATTTTGTGCTTCTTGTAATAAAGCACGACCTTGTTCTAATGCCTCATCAGAACCTTCTTGCTGAAATCTGTCACGTAATTCCATATAGAGCTTTGCGCGTTTACTGCCTAGCTTTTTGACAGCCTCTTGAGCTTTTTCTTCAAAGCCTTTTTCGCGACCATAAAGATAATTAAAGCGCCGTGCAATCTCTCGCATCATCTCAATATGAGGGGCTTGATCCTCTCCAACGGGTACTTGACTAGCCCGATAAATAAGAACATCGGCAGCTTGCATTAAGGGATAGCCTAAAAAGCCATAAGTTCCTAACTCTTTATCTTTTAGCTTTTCAATTTGATCTTTATAGGTCGGTACGCGTTCCAGCCAGCTTAAGGGAGTAGACATGCCTAATAATAATGTTAATTCAGCATGTTCGGGTACGCGGCTTTGTATAAATAAAGTGGCTTGGGTGGGATCAATCCCACAGGCTAGCCAGTCTACGACAGTTTCCCAAGTGTATTGCTCCAATATCTTCGGGTCATCATAAAGAGTGGTAAGGGCGTGCCAGTCTGCTACAAAAAACAGGCATGGTAGCTCTGATTGGAGCTTAAGCCAATTTTTGATCGCCCCATGGTAATGCCCCAGATGTAAAGCGCCGGTAGGGCGCATGCCAGAAACAACACGTTCAGAAAACATAAATAAGTAAGATAGTGTTAAGCGATCAATCTAATAATACTGCTACCCAAGTAATAAAACGGTGCCAAAAAAATCGATAAAAGAGGCACGCCATAATTTTGAAGTATGAGCAGTCCGATAATGATCCACAGCCCATAGGGTTCAAGTCGGGCTAGTGCCATGGCTGAGCGATGAGGAAGTAAACCCATGAGTACCCGCCCTCCATCTAAAGGTGGTAAGGGTAGTAAATTAAATGCCATCAGCCCAATGTTTACAAGGATTCCAGCTTGGCAGACTTTGAAGAAAAAATCTTCGCTCACTCCGCTGAGATGTAAAAATTTAAATAGAATAGCCCAGATAATAGCTTGAGCTAAGTTAGAAGCGGGTCCTGCGGCGGCTACCCAGATCATGTCCTGCTTGGGTTTACGAAGACCTGCAAAATTGACAGGGACAGGTTTTGCATAACCAAACATAAAACCAGGCCCGCCTAAAGCACGGGAAGTAAGCAAAATCAAGAGGGGCAGAATAATGGTGCCAAAAGGATCAATATGTTTGAAAGGATTAAGGGTGACACGGCCTAATAAATAAGCGGTAGGATCTCCAAACATTCGAGCTACATAGCCATGGGCGGCTTCGTGTAAGGTTATCGCAAGAAGAACGGGGATTGCGTAGATCGCAATATTTTGAATAATAGTTTCCACGGTTTTATTGTAGCAATCTGGCCAAAGAGTTTTTAATTTGGAGAAATCTAAGAATTTCAGTAATGCGGTGTTTGTTATTTTAAGGCCATTTAACTTCTACATTATGCAACTAGAAAGTACCTGATAAGTCTTTTTAGCCAAGATCAGTAGGCCGTACCACCTAAACAGCGTTAACAAAAAAACAGCGCACTATTTGTACGCTGTTTATCAATCTACCGAGTTGATGGGAGTATGCTAACTTTTAGTCTTAGCGCTTTGGATTGACTACCAAATTATTATTGACTGATTTTACCCCTTTAGTCGCGGCTGCTATCGAAGCAGCACGTTCTTTGGCAACTTCACTGTTAGCTTCCCCAAAGAGGCTCACCACACCAGCCTTAGTGTCGACATTGATCTTAAATACACTTAAGTCAGGGTCTTTAGCAAAGCTGGCTTGTACCGAAGCCGTAATGGCAGAATCATCCAATACTTGCTCAGCATTATTGGTAGCACTTTTCATTTCGGAGGCGGCTTTATCCGTGCTTTGCTCAATTTTTGAGCCTGCATTTTCTACAGCCGTACCACTTTTTTGAATGGTTTCATCTACCTTCTGCCCTATTGTTTTGTTATCGCCAGTCGATCGGTCACAGGCTAACAAACTTGCTGTTAAACCTATTGTTACAATAAAACGTGATAAAAAAATAAGTGTATCGTTCATGAGCCTTCTCCTCAGCCTTAAAACTGGACGCCGCTTTAAAGAGTGCAACATACCTGTTAAGATTCTGCCTACTTACTCTATAGCTATAGCTTAAGGTCGCACCAAAATATCATTCCGAACGGCCATTACCCCTTTTGTTTCTCTCGCGATTTGTGCAGCCCGGTCTTTTTCCAAAGTTGATTTTGCAAAACCACTTAATTGCACAGTTCCTTTCATTGTTTCTACACTGATGGCACTGGCATCTACATTTTTTTCAGAAACAAATTTGGCTTTTACTGCAGCAGTGATGCTGGCATCGTCGATATAAGCTCCAGCGCTTTCTTGATCGCGTATAACAGCACATCCTGTGGCAAGCGTGGTTAAACCTAATGCTGCTGCGATGCAAAGAGTAAGGAAATTCATTTACTGCTCCTTTAAAGATAATTTAGGTTCTATGTTGTAGATTTTTTTGGACAGATCCTCTAAGGGAGCCGCTCAACTTTCGGTGATACTGCTTCAAATCTTTATAAAAGGGAAAATCTTTTTTTGATTTTCACCGTTTGAATGATAGAACCATGAAAGATTAGAGGGAGTAAGAAAGGAATCTCTACAGTCGGAGTGCTTCTCTGATTAAGGAGTAGTCATAGACCTACAATAATCGCGGGCTACTGCGATTTAAAGGGTGACTACCTGCTCTGGATCAATTGAGTTAATTAAGTGGTTAATTTTCTTAAATTTATTGCATATGCCAGCCATGGCTTACAGTGATGGATTGCCCTGTAAGGGCGTTAGTAGGGAAGGCGGCAAGAAAAACCGCTGTTTGCGCTACATCTTGCGTGGTAGTGAACTCCCCATCGACGGTATCTTTAAGCATAATTTTTTTGATGACATCTTCTTCGCTAATGCCAAAAGAGAGTGCTTGCTCGGGAATTTGTTTTTCCACCAGTGGGGTGCGTACAAAACCCGGGCATATCACGTTACTGCGAATATTGTGCGCAGCTCCTTCTTTAGCAATCACTTTAGCCAATCCCAAAAGCCCATGTTTAGCGGTGACGTAGGGGGATTTAAGTGCTGAGGCTTGATGTGAATGTACCGAACCCATAAAAATAATACTACCTCCTTTTTTATTATGAATCATTGCTCGCATTGCAGCGCGCGCGGTTAAAAAGGCTCCGTCAAGATGAATGGCCATCATCTTGCGCCAGTCTTCAAGCTTGAGATCTACTAGCGGACTAATAATCTGGATTCCGGCATTACTAAGCATAATGTCCAGATTATGGTAGGTATCTAATACTTGTGTTACTGCAGCATCGACTTGATCTGGGTTTGTTACGTCCATGACAACTGCAATGGCAGAGCCTCCAGCTGTGGTGATTTGCTCTGCAACGGCATTACCAGCATCGAGAGACAAATCAGCAATAGCCACTTTTGCTCCTTGACGTGCATATTCAATAGCGATTTGTTTACCGATGCCACTGGCTGCACCGGTAATGATGGCGACTTTATTTTTAAGTTGCATAAAAAACCTCGAGTTAAAAATTAAAATTATTAGCCTCTTGAGGGGCAACATATTAAAAGGACTATATGCTGGGAAAGGAAGTGCCTAAAAAAAGTGGGCATGAAGTTTGATACCGTTCTGGCCCCTAGTTAAAAGTTCATGGCTTAAATTTACTTAAGATCTTACAAACCTTTTCCTGAACGAAGCGATCATAAAGCAGCGTCATGTGGCCTATTCCGGAAAGTTCTACATTGGTGGCATCCGGAAGGAGTTGGATAGACTGCGGAGCGACAATTTGGTCGTGATGGCTCAAGATAACCGTATATTTACGGCGTATTGCAAGAGGAATATGGTCATAAAGATGCTCACGCCAGGGACTGCTAAGCTGCATTTGTCGTGAATTTTCTCCTGGTCCGTGACGGGCTAGTACAGTTCCTTGATGAGGGCTGCCTAGTGTAATGATGTGAGCAATGGCATTCTGATGATCTTCCTGCGCAAAAGCGCACATATAGGCTGTGGCGGCCAATCCCCCCATGCTGTGACATAGTAGAGCTATCTGTTTTGCACCGGTGCGCAAACGCAAATCTTCTACGGCTTGATGAATTAAGGGGGGGTAATTATCAATAGAGTCAAATACAGGTTCAAGATTCACTGTGGCGGTTGGATGACCAGCCGCATCCAGGCGTTTAGCAAAACTGCGCCATAACGCCCGGTTACAAAAATATCCGTGGATTAGTAATACAGGAATATGTTCATTTCCCTTGCGTTGTTCACCAGCGATGGGTGCATAAGCGCGCCAGGGTTGAGCCCAGGAAAAATTGCGTAGGGAGCTTGCGAACTCTCGAAAATAACAGCGCAGTGCTTTGAAGAGTCCTATTCGATACTGTAATGGGCGGGGATAGGGTCCTGTTTGTAACGCCAATTCCGTCATAAAAAATGCAAGAGCAATAAGGCCAGCGTGAACGGATAGAGGAATGCTTAGAGCCACCAAAATACTTGCCCAGCCTGGTAAGCCGACATAGGTATATAAGATAAACGTAATCAGAGCGCTACTAAGCAGTTCTATACAAAAAACCATTCTCTGAATACCGGAAACACTCATCAACAATCTTTAAACTAGGGTGGGAGCCGGATTATTGCTTAAACGAGAGGCTAAGTTACCGGCTAGGCGTGTAATTAAGCCATAAATAGATAGTTGCGGATTGGCTCCAATCGAGGTGGGGAAAAGGGAGCCGTCAAAAACAGACAAATTGTTTAACTGCCAATGCTGCCCATCTGGGCGCGTGACACCGAGCTTTTCGGTATTTGCCATACCGCAACCGCCCATGACATGTGCGCTGACAATACGGGTAAGAAGAGGTTTGAGCGGAAGGGCTTTGATAGCAGCCTGTGCCTGTCCCCAGCTTTGATAACCCCCGGCTAACTCATGAACTGGATAAACGGTTTTTGCTCCTGCAGCAAATTGAATTTCGGCCATGGTTAGAAAAGCACGGCGTGCCGCATCCCATAAAAAATCATTAAGCGGGTAGTCCAATACAGCCTGCTTTGTTTTTCCCAGTTCTACCTTTCCCCCGGGGCTCTCAGGATTAAATCCATCGCGCATTAAGGCTAGTAATGCATGCATTTTTGAAAAATCAGCCATTAGATCTGCATGCAACTGCCCGAAACCGTTGATGGTAGAGGCAAACAATACCGGATGGATAGGAGGGGCTTCCAGCTTATACCCCATAGGGCCATTAATAGGTTCAGTCTCTAGAAAATGATCGGAATAAATAGTTTGAGGCGCTCCTGCAAAACCCTCTACTGGATGATCCATCAGAGCCGCACAAATCACTACAGGATGTAAAAATGTGCGAATTCCCAGCCGTTTATGAGGGTCAGGTGCCCCCGATCGCATCAGCAGCGCTGGGCTATTGATAGCGCCTCCAGCCAGTACATAATGCTTGGCGCGAATACGAAAGGGCTTTCCTTCGGGAGCTAAGCCTTTTGCATCCAAAGGTTGTACGATTAGTGCTTGGACCGCCCCGTTCTTCAGCTCATAACGCTCAGCACGGCTACGCGTGATAAGGTGCGCACCTTTATCTAATGCGAATGGAAGAGTGGTCACCAGCATGGATTGCTTGGCATTGGTGGGGCAACCCATGCCACAATATCCTAAGTTCCAGCAACTGCGCACATTGCGCATAATGGCCATAGCAGGGATGCCTAATTTAAAGGCCCCGCGCCGCAGAAGATCATTATTCTCGTTGGGAGGAGGGGTCCAAGGCGAGATATTTAATCTTTGCTCAGCCTGTAAGAAATACGGACTCATGGATTCAGCAGTAAGGTCACGTAAACCAAAGTTATTTTGCCAATATTCCAGTGTGGCTCGAGGAGTGCGGAACGAAGAGGTCCAATTAATCGTTGTTGAACCACCTACCGTGCGCCCCTGCAAAATATTGATGGCCTTATCTTTCGTCTTACGGGCGGCAGACTCTTGATATAACTGCGGATAAGCATCAGCCTCGCGCATTTTGAAATCCCGGCTGCTTTTTAGCATCCCTTCTTCAACCAAAATGACATCCAAACCAGCTTTGCTGAGTAGCTCTGCGCTGATGCCTCCGCCTGCGCCTGTCCCAACAATCACGACATCACACTTCATATCAGCCTGGTCCTTGGGGCTATCCATTACTTTCCAGCCACGGGCAAGGCCATCATGGATAGGGTCGGGTAAATGAAGAGTTTGTTTGCTCATCAATGAAAATACTCATCCAAATTGCACAGCAGGCCCGGGATAGCCTATTGCAGCCCACGTGCTGGCGTCAGCGTAATAGGAACCAGAGATCAAATCATGCAAAGCCAAATAAGCCGATTGCAGCAAAGCAATAGGATGTGTACGCCACGATTGTAAAAACTGAGCCAGTTCTTCTGCAGTAGCCTCTGTCCAGGAAGGAGATACTGCCAACAGTTTACGTACAGCGGTGAGATGCAACAGGCTAATTAGCTCTCCAATCTCATCCTGAGTCAATAAAGGTAACTGTTCGATGGTTTCGAGCACTCGATCTACTGCTGCGGCGATTTGTGCGGTGGAAAGAGGGGTTCTGTTTGGAGCGCCAATAATGGCCGGAATCAAAGCCGCAAAAAACAGCCTGCTTTCTGGCGTAAAAACCGCATTTCTTGCAGGTAGACTGAATTTCTTCTGCCACCACAGGCCAGCTCCGGCCAATGCAAACGTGCCACCTAAACCCGCTGCAATAAAGGTTCTCCTGCGCATTTTGCACTCTCCAAAACTATGCTTACCAGTATAAGTCTATTTCTTCTAAAGATTGTCATACTCACAGATTTAGACAGTTCTGCCTAATAGAATAAAAATGTTTTTAGAAAATCATGCCTCAATGAAGCTGATGTATTTTTTGGAGAAGATTTCGTTACTATGCTGTCATGAACTGGCGAGAAGATTGGCAAACCCGGGTACAGACCGATATTCAGACACTGTCGCAATTACGTGTAGACCATAGGGTGGAGATAATTAAAGCTCTCACACAAGTACAAGCTGTGCAGAAGGCCCGTCTGTCACAGACCTATGCGGATTTTTTGCAGGATCCCAAACTTTCGGGAGCGGCCCTGTTTTTTCTCGATGAGTTATATTGTGCTGCACCTCAGGCCCTACAGCGGGATGCCGATGTTCAGCGTATTTTACCCCTTATGGCCAAAGTATTACCTGTTGTGGCACTGCAAGCTATTGCCAGCGCCGTGGCTTTGGATGTTTTATCAGCTCAACTTGATTTTTTGATGGCGGAGCAGTCGCTACAGACGCAGGACCCTTGCGTTGAGATGGAGGCTTATGTGCGTCTCTTTAAAAGAGTAGGACATCGACCAGAACGTTTACGACAAATTCAAGGAGTGGAACAATGCGGCAGTTTATTAGCGCAGGCGGTGCGCTTGCCCTTGATCTTACCCACAGTAAAAATGATGCACTTGCCTGCCAAAAAAGCAGGTTTATTACGTTTACATCATTTTTTGGCTTCAGGGTTGACCGCTTTTAAAAGGCTTCCTTCGGCCGATGATTTTTTGGCCACTATTGTGCAGCGTGAAACTTCCTTAATTGAGCAATGGTTGGAACAGTAGAGTCATTCACCTGCTAAATCGTTCGTGGCTTTATTGTTCCGCTTTACGTTGGCAGAATATTGGGTTTGAGTACCTCTAGGGATTGTATTTCTGTTGTTGCGTTGTCTTGTTGTGGCAAAACGCTGTCTTGGGTTACCTAGATGCAAAAGATTTAGCAACGGAATTAGAGGCTTTTTTTGCCTTTCTGTGTGCAGATTAAGCGCGTTCCTAGTAGTCTATCATGCCAGAAACGATGCTCGGCATTGAGACTAGCCAGTACAAAATTCAGCGCTACTAGCAAAATCAGTGCGAATGGGTAGAGTAGGGCAGTTTGAGCATGTAATATCGGGGGTAGCACTGCCATTAAACCTAGTATTAATAACGAGGCTAGCAGCATTGGGCTTACCCAGGCAAGCAAATAACGAATGATGGCTATGGGCCAAGTCAGCGAAAGCCCTTCCCGATTCACAAGACGAATATCCCATGTTTTCATAGCCAGGGTTTGACCACTTCGGGTCCAAAAATAACCGAAATAGCTAGCAAATACCAACAAGATAAATATCGAAAAAATATCAGACTGAGGATGTTGAAGCGCACTAGCCTGTATTTTGGGGGAACCGGATACAGTAACAAAAAACAGTAAGGAGGAGAAAAACATCACCGCAAAAAGTAAAGCACATTCATACAAACCAGAGGCTAAACAACGCCAAAGGGGAGCAGATAGTGGAGTAGAAGAGGCAGATAAGGAAGTCATTCCTGCAAAATATTTGAATTTTACTTCGAAGGCCAGCCGAGCCGATCCCTCAATCCACGGTGTAAATACTATTACTGCTATTGTGCCGGAATCAAGGGTTTGTGGTGGTAGTTGGCTCAGAAGGAGCAGTGGGTAAGGGAGAGGTAATCTTACTAGCGGATGAGTTTACAGGAGATTCAGGCTTAGTTGCTTTAACAGTATTTGCTTGTGGTAGAGTTCCTGCAGGTTTGCGGTTCTGCGCATTGCGTGCCTTAGCTTCCAAAGCTTTTTTACGTTCTTCAGGCAGAGACTGATATTCTTGCCACTGGGCCTCACGCTGTTCTTTTGGTATAGATTTTGCAGCTTTATAGTTTTCTCGTATTTGTCGGCGTTGTTCAGGACTTAGGGATGCCCATTCTTTCATACGCGTCTGGGCGCGTTCCTGCTCTTGGGGACTCATTGTAGGAAAACGATTAGCAATTTCTAGCCATTTTTGTTTACCCGAGCCATTGATTCGCTGCCATTCAAGATGCAGGGGAGCTAGAGCTTTGCGTTGCGCTTCAGTGAGGTTTGCCCATAGGGGTTTAGCTTCACTGTTTGAATTACTTATTTCTTTGGAAGGCTGGGAGCTGTTTTTTTGAGTTTGCGCCCAAGCTTGGCTCAAGAACAAACAGCTCATCATAAAAAGAGCGGATTGAAGATGAAGCAAGAAAAGGCGCTTTAGCGGCATCTATTCACCTTGTAAAAGATAGCGGTTAAAACCTTTATCTAAATAGGCATTCAGAGGTAAGTTGTCTGTTAATACTTCGGTATCGATGGTCGCTATTTCTGAGTTTTCCGATTGGGTTTGCCAATCTTGCAATACTGCTAATCCTATCACTAGGGCAAGGGCAGGAGTAACCCAGGCAGCGGCTCGAAA
The DNA here is from genome assembly GCA_019695155.1 of Burkholderiaceae bacterium. Taxonomy (GTDB): domain Bacteria; phylum Pseudomonadota; class Gammaproteobacteria; order Burkholderiales; family Burkholderiaceae_C; genus Piscinibacterium. The sequence goes on from JAIBAO010000037.1 coordinate 27,281, forward strand.
CAGTTTTAGCAGTCCAGAGGTTTCAGAGGTTTTTCGGCGTAACAAACTTTGGAAAAAACCATCGGATTTATGACGGGCTACAGCCAGATTGCGCGCATGCTCTAGCCGCAGAAGTGTTGCTGAGTCCAGCTGATTGGCAGACTCATTTAAAGCTTGGCGTATTTTGGAAGCAAATTTTTCTTCAGAAGTTTGCGTATTCATAAGGTAATCCCCTTATTTTTAAGGGCTTTTGCTAAGGCATGGGTTGCACGTGAACAGTGAATCTTGACGCTACCCTCCGAACAACCCATTGCGGCTGCAGTTTCAGCAACGTCCATATCCTCCCAATAACGCATTAGAAAGGCTTCTCGTTGACGGGGCGAAAGCTTTTGAATTTCATCGTCGATAGTCTGCAAGATCTGTTTTCGCTCGACTTTATCCAATGCACTTTCTGCACCTTCCGAATCATATTCCGCCTCTAAGGTTTCTAGAGGATCGCTTGTATTGCCGTCCTCATCATCTCTTGAGAAAGAGGATAGCAGGGTTGTCCATAAATTTCGGACTTTTTGGCGTCGAAATAAGTCATAAATGACATTTTGTAAAATTTTTTGAAATAACAGGGGCAGTTCTTCTGCGGGCTTATCCCCGTATTTTTCTGCGAGTTTAAGCATTGCGTCTTGAACACAATCTAGTGCAGTGGCCTGATCCTTTACTGCATAGACAGCTTGTTTGAAAGCGCGACGTTCAACAGACTGCAAAAACTGCGAGAGTTCTTTTTCTGTAGCCATCCGATCCGTTTAATAAAATAATTATCGCCAAAATGGTGTTGCAGTTCTGCTTATGCTACCAAAACTGCTCTTTATATTTGCGTGAATGTGTGTACTTCCGCTAAATTGGTAAACTATGCATCCAATATTGCGACTTTTGTTGCAATAAAAAAATGCCCCGTCAATAGCGCATAAGATCCGCAATATCGACGGCTGAATTGGCTAAACCACTTGCTTACCGGCAGAGGTGAGAGCCTCCAATCAATCTCCTGTGGACCTTGAAAGGAAGCCAACACATGGAAACTAATGCGCAGCATAGCGCTCATATTACAGGAGCCGAGATTCTCGTACGCTGCCTGGCTGAAGAAGGTGTAGAACACGTTTTTGGTTACCCAGGCGGTGCAGTGCTCTATATCTACGACGAGATTTTCAAGCAGAAAAAATTTCAACATATTCTAGTGCGGCATGAGCAGGCTGCGGTGCACGCTGCGGACGCTTATTCACGCTCTACCCCGGATAAAATTGGAGTCTGTTTGGTCACCTCCGGCCCAGGGGTGACCAACGCAGTTACCGGTATTGCTACTGCTTATATGGACTCTATACCCATGGTCATTATCTCCGGGCAGGTTCCCAGTCACGCTATTGGTCAAGATGCCTTCCAGGAGTGTGACACGGTGGGAATCACACGACCTTGTGTTAAACATAACTTTTTAGTTAAAGACGTAAATGATTTAGCCCTCACCATAAAAAAAGCCTTTTTTATTGCAAAAAGTGGTCGCCCTGGTCCGGTACTGGTCGATATTCCCAAAGACATTACCATGCACACTGCTAAATGGAATTACCCGCAGACATTAGACATGCGTTCTTACCGTCCAGTCGAAAAAGGGCATTTAGGGCAAATTAAAAAAGCGGTTGCGCTTCTGTTAGGCGCTGAGCGCCCGATGATTTATACGGGTGGCGGCGTTATTTTGGCTAATGCCCATCAGGAAATTCGGCAGCTTGTAGATTTGCTCGGCTACCCCTGTACCAATACCTTAATGGGTTTAGGAGGCTATAAAGCCACCGATCCAAAATTTGTTGGGATGTTGGGTATGCATGGCACCTATGAGGCGAATCTAGCCATGCAGAACTGTGATGTACTGCTTGCCGTAGGAGCACGCTTTGATGACCGGGTGATCGGTAACCCTAGGGATTTTGCTTCCCGGCCCCGCAAAATTATTCATATTGATATCGACCCCTCTTCTATCTCAAAGCGGGTAAAGGTAGATATTCCTATTGTGGGAGATCTTAAAGCGGTTCTCTCAGATTTGATTTCTCAAGTTCAAGCGAGTGAAACCCGTGTTGATCAGAAAAAGCTCGCGCCTTGGTGGAGTCAGATCAATGAATGGCGTAAGCGAAACTGCATGGCTTACCCAAATTCAACTGACAAAATCAAACCACAATTCGTTATTCAAAAATTATGGGAAATCACACAAGGAGACGCGTTTATTACATCGGATGTGGGTCAACATCAAATGTGGGCAGCTCAGTATTACCTTTTTGATAAACCGCGACGCTGGATTAACTCAGGAGGGCTGGGGACGATGGGAGTAGGGTTGCCTTATGCCATGGGGGTAGAAATGGCTAATCCAGGAGCACAGGTGGCCTGTATTACAGGCGAAGGTAGTATTCAAATGTGTATCCAGGAGCTCTCTACCTGTAAACAGTACAATCTTTCACCCAAAATCATCTGCCTGAACAATGGTTATTTAGGAATGGTGCGGCAATGGCAAGAGCTGGATTATGGAGGTCGCTATTCCAATTCCTACATGGAATCTCTTCCGGATTTTGTCAAGCTGACCGAAGCCTATGGTCATGTGGGAATACGCGTTGAAAAACCTAATGATGTGGAAGAGGCACTTAAGGAAGCGTTTAATAAACATAAGCACCGTACGGTATTTCTTGATTTTTTAACAGATCCTACAGAAAACGTTTGGCCCATGGTTAAAGCGGGTAAAGGTTTGAGCGAAATGTTGCTTGGATCGGAGGAGCTCTGATGAGGCATATTATTTCTGTTCTGATTGAGAACGAAGCGGGAGCTCTTTCTCGGGTAGTAGGGTTGTTTTCGGCACGAGGTTACAACATTGAGACCCTCACCGTTGCGCCTACTGAAGATGTGACTTTATCCCGCATGACCATTGTTACTCGAGGTAATGATGATGTGATTGAACAAATTACAAAGCATTTAAATCGTCTCATCGAGGTCGTAAAAGTAGTGGACCTGACTGAAGGCGACCATATTGAGCGCGAACTCATGCTTATAAAAGTCCGCGCTATTGCAAAAGAACGCGAAGAAATGAAACGTATGGCCGATATTTTTCGCGGCCGGATTATTGATGTAACAGAAAAAACTTACACCATTGAACTGACGGGGACCAAAGAAAAACTCGAAGCTTTTATTACGGGTATTGATCCCACGCTCATTCTTGAAACAGTGCGCACAGGCGGTTCGGGTATTGGCCGTGGTGAACGTATTCTCAAAGTTTAAAAATCCTATTTATATAAAAACCTGAGGGGAAAATATGAAAGTCTTTTATGACAAAGATTGTGATATCAAACTAATCAAAAGTAAGAAAGTCACCATCATTGGTTATGGTTCACAAGGTCATGCCCATGCGCAAAATTTAAATGACTCTGGTGTAAAAGTTACTGTTGGTCTTCGCAAAGGAGGGGCTAGCTGGGAAAAAGCTAAAAAAGCTGGTTTGGCTGTCAAAGAGGTAGATGCTGCGGTTAAAGAAGCCGATATTGTCATGATTCTTTTGCCGGATGAAAATATTGCTCAGGTCTATAAAGACCATTGCCATGAGAACATGAAAAAAGGTGCTTCTCTTGTTTTTGCCCATGGTTTTAATGTGCATTATGGTCAGGTTACTCCTCGGGCCGATTTAGACGTGTGGATGGTGGCTCCCAAAGCGCCGGGTCATACGGTGCGAAATACTTACAGTCAAGGGGGAGGGGTTCCTCATCTGATTGCCATTTATCAAGATCAGTCCGGCAAAGCCAAGCAATTGGCTCTATCTTATGCGGCCGCTAATGGCGGGGGTAAGGCAGGTATTATTGAAACTACTTTCCGTGAGGAAACGGAAACTGACCTGTTCGGAGAACAAGCCGTTTTGTGTGGAGGTGCAGTTGAGCTGATTAAAGCCGGTTTTGAAACCCTGGTTGAGGCTGGTTATGCTCCTGAAATGGCTTATTTTGAGTGCTTGCATGAGCTAAAGCTGATCGTAGATCTCATTTATGAAGGCGGTATCGCTAACATGAATTACTCAATTTCCAATAATGCCGAGTTTGGTGAATATGTAACCGGCCCTAACATTATTACGGCTGCTACAAAAAATGCCATGCGCCAATGTCTTAAGGATATTCAGCAAGGCGAATACGCTAAAAAGTTTATTCTTGAAAATCGTGCGGGTGCACCTACTTTATTATCGCGCCGCCGCTTAACTGCGGAGCATCCTATAGAGCAAGTGGGTGAGCAACTGCGTTCGATGATGCCGTGGATCAAGAAAAATAAATTGGTAGACCAAGCTAAAAACTAACTTTTTAGCCGCGGTGTGCAGGGTCTGGTTAGCAGTATTTACCTAACTCTGCACAAAATTATGATGGCTATCTCTTTGGATTCCACAGCCCCGATGAGGTGAATTTTTTATATCTGTATCTTATTGAGCTTTTTCTAAGGGTGACTACCGTCTAGATATTCCAAATGCTTGCTGTTTCATCCTCCTCCCAAGATTCTGCAGTTCCTTTGGCTTATCAAGAGCTAGAGCAGTTTGTGCAAGTCTTACTGAAAGATGCGCTTATGCAGTCGGGCGAGCCTGCTTGGGAGCATGCACGTGGGGTAGCGCAAATTTGCCAAATGCTGGGCTTAGATGAGAATGCCAGGTCAGCGGCATTGCTCTTCAATGTTTGGTGGGTACTGGATAAAGAGCAGCATGAAAAAATCCAGACTCTCGAAGAGAAAGTACCACAAACGGTAAAAGAATTAGTACGTCAAATACTGCAACTACTCAATATGGGTGGAATCAGCAAAGATATTTCATCAGCGCCTCTGAATAGCACCAATAAAAATGCTGCAAAGCTGGCAGCTGAACAATTAGATATTTTGCGGCGTATGCTTCTGGCCATGGCGCCTGATATTCGGGTAGTTTTAATTCGGCTAGCTAGTCGCTTACAAACATTGCGCTGGTACGCAGCATCTAAAACTCAACCACCCGCCGGCTTTGCACAAGAAAGTTTGATGGTGTATGCCCCGCTGGCCAACCGTTTGGGAGTTTGGCAGCTAAAGTGGGAAATGGAAGATTTGGCTTTCCGTTTTAAAGAACCCCAGGTTTATCAAACTCTGGCTAGAGCCTTAGAAGAAAAACGCATTGAGCGCGAGAATTTTATTGCGCGCAGTATCCACAAGCTGGCTAATGCATTAGCTGCTAGCCATATAAAAGCGGATGTTGCAGGGCGACCAAAGCATATTTATAGCATTCATCACAAAATGCAGAAGAAAGATCTGCCTCTTGAAGGATTATATGATTTAAGAGCTCTACGGGTCTTAGTAAATGACCTGAAGGATTGTTATACTGCTTTGGGGATAGTGCATCAGCTCTGGACGCCGATCGCTCGCGAGTTTGATGACTATATTGCCCGCCCAAAAGCCAATGGGTATCAGTCTTTGCATACCGTAGTGACCACAGAGGATCAACGTCCCTTAGAAGTACAAATTCGCACCCATGCGATGCATCAGCATGCAGAATTTGGGGTGGCTGCCCACTGGCGATATAAAGAAACAGCAAGTGCTAGTGGATTAGCCCCTTCTCCTGCGGCAGGCAGTGAGCAAGATAAGAAAATTGCCTGGTTACGGCAACTGCTGGCCTGGAAAAAAGAGGTTACAGAAGCAATTACGGATGAATACTGGCAGATTCAAGCGGATGATCGTATTTACGTACTCACTCCTCAAGGTCGAGTGATTGAACTGGTTAAAGATGCGACGCCCATTGATTTTGCTTACCATTTGCATTCAGAGTTGGGACATAAATGTCGTGGCGCTAAAGTGGATGGGGTAATGGTGCCTCTTTCTACACCCTTACGGACCGGACAAACCGTTGAAATTATTGCAGATAAAAAGCTCACCTCCGGACCATCACGGGATTGGCTTAATCCCGAGCTGGCTTTTTTGCAAAGTCCTCGCGCACGTGCCAAAGTAAGAGCCTGGTTTAACGCAACCGAGCAGCAGCAGGATATTCAGACGGGGCGAACCATTGTGGAGCGTGAATTGCAGCGTTTGGGTAAAACTGCAGTTAATTTGCAGGAGTTAGCAGCCAAGTTGGGGTTTGAAAAACCTGAAGAACTGTTTTTATTTGCCAGTAAAGCCGAATTTCATCCACGGAGTATTGAAACTGCCTTTGAACATAAAACCCCTGAGGATCCAGATGCATTGGTTCGTGCACGGGTTGATCATTTAAGTGATACAAAAAAACATACTAAGGCGAGTGTTTTAGTAGTAGGAGTTGATGTATTAACTCAGCTTGCTCGCTGCTGCAAACCTGCACCTCCCGATTTGATTGGTGGTTATATTACCCGGGGAAAAGGGGTCTCTATTCATCGCTTGGAATGCAATAGTTTTAAAAGTTTGCTCAAGAAAGACCCTGATCGGGTGATTGAATGCACCTGGGGTGATGCTCAGGACGCCATTTATGCGGTTGAGGTCCGTGTGCTTGCAGTGGACCGACCTGGTCTGTTACGGGATATATCGGAAGTCTTTGCCAAAGAACGGATTAATGTCACTGCTGTCACTACCCAAAGTAGCAAAGGACAGGCGCGAATGGGGTTTGCCGTACAGATTAAGGTAGCTTCTCAGTTAGAAAGGGCTTTACTGTCTATAGGTGAAATTAAAGGGGTTCTCGAGGCAAGACGACGTTAAAAAAAGACGATAAATAAAAAGCCCGCAAAAAGCGGGCTTTCGTACAAACTAAACTTTAATATTTTACGTCTGTTTTTTAAGCAGGGCGAATATTAGAAGCTTGTTTGCCTTTTGGACCTTCAGTAACATCAAATGTCACTTTCTGGTTCTCTTGCAAAGTTTTGAAACCTGTTCCTTGAATCGCAGAAAAATGCGCGAACAGATCATCACCACCCCCATCGGGAGCAATGAACCCAAAACCTTTAGACTCGTTAAACCACTTTACGGTACCAGTTGCCATTTAAAGCACCCTTGAAAATAAGTTAAAAAATGTTTTGCATCTTTTGATGCAAACGTACCTGCAGGAAAATCAAGGCAAGACAACTGACGAACAGAAGTACCGACTTACTAAAAGTGGCTACTACGACCGAACAATGACCACTTGAAAAACTTGCAGACAACAGTTTAAGCGGGAAGTGCCCTAGCTGCAAGTCCTTGTATTGCGCCCATACCTATTACACTGATGTTTCTGGCAAAAAAGTGCCTAAGAGCTTGAGTCCAGAGTGTCAATGACGGAATGCAAGTATGGAATACTAGCAATTAAGAACTGCCTTGCAAATGTGAGAAGTTTTTTTGTCTATAAGCTAATAAAAATCCCTTATGTGCAGTTGATTTAGACTTTGGATTCACAATGAAAAAAAGATTTATGGTTTTTTTAGCAGTAGTGATAGTAGTGGGTAGCACACTGGCTGCTTGGTATAGTTTCCAATCTAAAGGAAATGCCAACTCCACCAATCAAAAAGCTAGAGTAGCAGAGGCTAGAGATGCGCCTGCGGTAACGGTAAGTTCTACTCTTGTTGGTAAGCAAAATGTACCGGTAATAGTAGACTCTCATGGAACCGTGGTTTCTCTGAACTCGGTGGCTGTACATCCTCAAACTACCAGTACTATCCGGCAAGTACAGGTTAAAGAAGGACAGTTTGTTCGTGAGGGGGAGGTGCTGTTTACCTTGGATGATCGCGTGGACCGGGCTAATGTAGAAAAAGCCAAAGCACAGTTAGCCCGCGATCAAGCAACTTTAGCGGATTATGAACGACAATTTCAACGGAGTACTGAGTTAGTAGCGCAAAAGTTTTTATCGCAAAGTGCTTTAGATGCCGTCCGTACCCAGCTTGAATCGCAGCGTGCTGTTGTACAAGCTAGTATTGCAGCGGTTCAATCTGCCCAGATCACTAATAGTTACAATCTCATACGCGCGCCTTCTACTGGCCGACTTGGTGCGATTACCGTCTTTGCAGGTAGCTTGGTGCAACCTAGCACAGCTTTAGTTACCATTACCCAGTTAAATCCGATAGGAGTCAGTTTTACGCTGCCAGAGCGCTATTTGCCAAGCGTCCTAAAGGCTAAAAAGGGCGGTAATGTGCCGGTGTCTTTGATACTACCAGAGTTGAACTCGCCTGTGGAAGGAATGTTAAGTTTTATTGATAACGCAATAGACTCCCAGGCAGGCACTATCCAGTTAAAGGCAAATTTTGATAATGCTAATGGTACTTTATGGCCTGGTCAGTACGTTAATGTTCGGATGGTGGTAGATACTTTGAAGAGTGCGGTAGTCTTACCGCAAGCTGCGATTATTACCAATACTCTGGGTAAACAAGTTTATATTGTGGAGGCAGATCAAAAAGTAAAACCTGTTACTGTTACAGTATTGACTACTTTTGGTGCACAGGCAGCAGTGTCAGGACTGAAGGGTGGAGAGAGGGTTGTTGTTGAGGGCAAACAAAACTTGCGCCCTGGTTCGTCTGTGCGAGAAGCAATACCCCCCAATACAACACCGATGAGAAAACAAGCTTCTAATGGGGAAGGAAAATCGACAGGTAAAATTACGGCTATGTTTGCAGGTTTAGTGCAATGAATATTTCAGAGCTCTGTATTCGACGACCTGTCATGGTTGTTTTGTTATCGGCCTCTGCAGTGATTACGGGTATTTTTGCCTACTTTCAAATTCCCGTTGCGGCATTACCGAGCTACAACACCCCAGTTATTAATGTGAATGCTTCGCTGCCAGGGGCGAGCCCAGAAACCATGGCCTCAAGCGTGGCATTACCTTTAGAAAAACAATTTTCCACGATAGCAGGCCTAGTTGCTATCAGTTCTACTAATACCTTGGGGTCAAGTTCCTTGACTTTAGAGTTTGCTCCTGAGCGCGACGTGGATGCAGCGGCTGTAGATGTTCAGGCTGCACTCCTACGCGCTCAACGTAGCTTACCGGTTGAAATGAGTCAGTTACCTGCGTACCGCAAGGTCAACCCTGCGGATGCACCCGTTTTACTCATGGCCTTGTCATCTCCCTCTTTAAGCTTGTCAGAATTAAATGACTATGCTGAAAATTTAATTGCCCCCAGCTTATCTACTGTGAATGGTGTGGCACAAGTGATAGTAAATGGCCAAAAGCGTTTCGCGGTCAGAATCCGAGCACGACCTGATGATTTAAATGCCCGCAATATCACTTTTGATGAGCTCGCTACTGCAATTCGTGCGGCGAATAACAATGCACCAGTGGGAGTTTTGGATGGGCCACGCCAAACGATGACTATTCAGGCCAATCAACAACTCACCAGTGCAGCGCAGTTTGCAAATTTGATTATTTCTTCAAAGCAAGGTGAAGTCATACGTTTAAGTGATGTGGCTACGGTTGAAGACAGTTTTGAATCGATTAAGACAGCTGGAAGCTATAACGGTGAGCGTTCTATTGTCTTGATGGTACAGCGTCAACCTAATGCCAATACTGTTCAAGTAGTCGATGCAGTGCGTAAACTGCTCCCCCGTTTCGAAGCTCAAATGCCTGCCTCAATCAAGGTTTCTTTAGTTAGCGACCGTTCCAAGTCCATACGTGAAGCGCTACACGATGTAGGCTTAACCTTAGTAGGGACCATCCTGCTGGTGGTGCTAGTTATTTTTCTTTTTCTAAAGCGCGTGAGTGTTACCACGATCCCTGCTGTTACCTTGCCGATCTCGTTATTAGGAACGGTAGCATTGTTATATGTCTTCGGTTATAGCTTAAATAATATTTCCCTTTTAGGGATCACTTTGGCTGTTGGCCTAGTGGTAGACGATGCGATTGTGGTACTTGAAAACATTGTGCGGCATATTGAAGAAGGAAAATCTCCTTTAGAAGCAGCACTCGTCGGTTCTAAAGAAGTTTCGTTCACCATTATTTCCATTTCTATTTCTCTAGTAGCGGTCTTTATCCCGATCTTTTTCATGCCGGGAGTGATTGGCTTATTGTTTCATGAGTTTGCTGTCGTAGTAGGGCTGGCAGTGTTGGTATCGGCAGTGGTCTCACTGACCTTAGTGCCTATGATGTCAAGTCGTCTATTGCATCAACATTCGGAGAAAAAACCTTCTGAGCTGAAGGCTTCTCTACTCATTCGCGCCTTTGAAGTGATTTTCGCGCGAATCAGTAGCGCCTATGTGCGAACTCTTGACCTTGCACTTAAGTATTGCCGGGCGGTGCTATTAGTTGCAATTGCTACTTTTGTTTTAACGGCAGTATTGTTTATAACAACTCCAAAAGGTTTTTTCCCGGAAGAAGATATTGGTCAAATACAAGTCACCACAGAAGCTTCTGAAGACATTTCTTTTTCTGCGATGTGGGCTTTACAGGAAAAGGTGGCAGCTATTATTAAAGCCGACCCTGCCGTTCAAGACATCACTCATTTTGTAGGCGGGGGTAATACCGGTCGAATGTTTTTGGTACTTAAACCTCGAGGTCAGCGCCCAGAAATGGCCAAGGTATTGGAGAGCTTGCGTAAAGCAGTCAGAACTGTACCGGGAGTGGCTGTGTATTTACGTCCTACTCAAAATCTGCAGCTGGGAGGGCGTCAGAGCAAAAGCCGTTATCAATACACGCTGCAAAGCGTGAGCGCCGATGCGCTGAATGATTGGGCTAACCGCATGATGGAAAAAATGCGTGCTGATCCTGCCTTTAGAGATGTTACCAGCGATTCACAAAACAAGGGTTTACAGGCAACACTGAAAATTGATCGTGATAAAGCTAATGTATTAGGAGTGAGTATTCAAGAGGTACGTAGCGCTCTGTATGGTGCATTTGGGGAGCGACAAGTATCAACTATTTATACGCCTAGCAATAGTTTTAGCGTTGTTCTTGAAGCGGCTGATGAAGATCGCCAGTTCGAAAGCGCATTAGGCAAGATTGGGGTGCGAAGTAAAAGTGGTGCGTTAATACAGCTCAGTAGCTTTGCTACTGTGGAACGTACTGTTGGGCCTACTGCCATTAATCATCAAGGGCAGCTGCAGGCCATTACCCTGTCTTTTAATTTAGCCCCTGGTGTGCCCTTAGGGGATGCGACGGCGCAGATTGATCGCTTTGCCCAAGAGCTTAAATTACCTGCCACTATTATTACCAGTTATGGGGGAGACGCTGCGGTGTTTCAGGATTCACAGTCGAGCCAGATCATCCTTTTGGTGCTGGCTTTGCTGGTGATTTATGTTCTGTTGGGGGTTTTGTATGAGAGCTATATTCACCCCTTGACAATCTTAGCGGGGCTACCCTCTGCTGCTGTCGGCGCCTTGCTGATTTTGCGTCTGTTTGGGATGGATCTGACCTTGATTGCAACGATTGGTATCTTGTTGCTAATCGGAATTGTTAAGAAAAATGCCATTATGATGATTGACTTTGCCTTGCAGGCTCAACGTGAGCAAGGTATGCAGCCTGCGGATGCGATCAGACAAGCCTGCGAGCTAAGGTTTAGACCCATCATGATGACCACCTTGGCGGCTTTAATGGGAGCTTTGCCTATCGCTCTAGGCCTTGGTGCTGGAGCAGAGCTGCGCCAACCTTTAGGTTTAGCGGTAGTAGGGGGATTGATATTTTCGCAGCTCATCACTCTTTACATTACACCCGTCATTTATCTCTATTTTGAGCGATTTAGTGGTACAGGGCCTTTAGTCTTAGCTAATGACTCCATACAGACAAAACCATAAAAATATAGAAAGTGTTGATGAGGTATTGAAAGTTTTCTATTTATAAGTTAGATAAACGTTTAATCTCTTCTTGAAAAAATTGCTGCATTTGAGAATTATTGGTTTTTATGGCCAGCTGTAAGCCAGTCTCATAGCTTTTTCGGGCTTGTTCTAACTCTTTATTTTTTTCAAAAGCATTTGCCAAGTTGCCATAAGCAAATAGGGTACGAGGTGAATCAGGATACAACTCGATTGCTCTTTTTAAGGCGTTGATGGCATCCGACAGTTGGGTAGTTTGTAAAAGATGATAGCCAAGTTCATTAATTGCATACAATGGAACTTTAATATTGAAACCATATTTAAGCGATGCCGCAGCATAGTGTTTTTCAAGCGCATCGAGTGAACTATTTTTTGGAGCCTTCCAGTGAGACCATATTTTCTTTAAACCTAGATGAAAGGTTGGAGTAGTGATCGTGCCATGATTTTCGTTTTTAAATTGTTGAAATTCATAATCTAGATTTTGCGGAGCAGTTTTTTTAAGAACCTCTTGGAAGGCATTAAACGCTTCAAGATAGGGTGGTTCATCCCCTAAAGCACTGTAGAGTGTGCGTAGGGGTAGAGTGGGGTGCTTAGGTAATAATTGTTCTGCTTGCCTTACTGGATATAAATTGTCCCATTGCAGTACAGGGCTTGCTGCGATATAGGCATTAAACATTTTTGGGCGGGTCAGATAACTATGTATCACTAATAAGCCACCTAAAGAATGCCCCACAAAAATTCTGTAAGGTTCCGTACGATAGTTGCTATCAATATAAGGAATTAATTCTTTCTCTATAAAATTTAAGAATTTTTCAGCGCCTCCTGTCTTAGGCCATTTTGGGGACGGAGTGGGGGTAAAGTCTCGTCTCCGATCAATATTCGGAATGCTGATAACAATCATTTCGGGAGTATTACCTGTTGCTGCTAACGTATCGATGATTCCCGCTACCTGGGTAATATAAGGCTCATCGCCGTCTAACAAATAAACTACGGGATAGCGTTCATTGCTTTGTGAGTAGCTGCTGGGTACCCGCACTAAAACACGACGCTGTTCGTTTAATTGAACTGACTGTAGTTCGTGTATAGTATGTTCAACACTAATGAGGCGGGAAGATGCCTTATCTGCACTGTAAGCAGAAAAAGAAAAAAAGAAAATGAATAGAACCGCAGTCCATCGAACCATTGTTTGCATATTGTTTCGCCTAAAAAGGTTATAAAAATTTCTGGAAGCCTAATAACTAAAAAAGTTCAGAAACACAGAGAAAATAAATTTGTTGACTCTCACCAGATCTTTAAATGTAAGCTGTCTTTGCTCTCTCATGTATCCCTTTAAAACGGTAAAGTTTAAAATGCTCACCTTTTTTCTAAACCATCCTTCTGTAAAAGCATTGCTGCTGACTGGACTATACTTTTTGTGCACTATGAATAGCGCTATGGCTGCGCAGCTTGCGGGCACAGTTGAGCGTTTTGTAGGAGAGGTAAGAATTTCAGGCTCTTCTGGTGAAAGGCTCGCCGCTGCAAAATCAGAAATCAATGAGGGTGAAAAAATTGCTACGAGTAGCGGTGCTGAAGCGGTTGTCAAAATGGTGGATGGAGCTTTGCTAGCTATTCGCCCTAACTCACAGATACTGATTAATACTTATCGTTTTTCAAAAGATCCCAAAAAAGCTAAAGAAGATTCCAGTATTGTTCAATTACTGCAAGGTGGCTTGCGGGCAGTTACAGGTTTGATTGGAAAGCAAAATCCGGCAGGTGTGCAATACCGCACAGTCACTGCAACTGTGGGGATAAGAGGTACAGATTTTGAGCTAGTTTTGCTGGAAGAAGATACTGCTGAAGCTACGGCGGGTACTTACAGCAGAGTATTTGAAGGCCAAACCTATATTGAAAGTGTTGATGGTAGGCAGGTAGAAGTAGGTGTTAATCAGGCAGCCTATGCGCCACGCGATGTCACTAATCCTGCACGCCAGTTTGGACTTTTGGATAAGGTTCCTAATAAGGTCTTTTCTACAGGAAAGTTTGATGACATCTTGCAAAGCTTACAGCAAGAGGATTTGCAGCGTTTACAAACTGAACGCAGCAATACTTCCTTACCTTTTCAGTTTCAATTGATTTTACCGGGTTTAGGCAATCTGTTTAAACAGGAAAAATCCATCCCAGCACCCACGCGGTCAGGTGGAGCTACTAGAACACAAGCCCCTCCACGGACAGATGCAGCGGGAAGACCAGATTCACCATAAAATGTTGGCTTTACCTCCGATTGTGGCGATCGCCACTCCTCCAGGGCGAGGCGGTATCGGCGTGCTACGCCTTTCAGGCGGTAGAGAAGGAGAGTTATTAAGTGGCGTGATGCAGGCTGTGTTGGCTACTTGTTTATCAGCGCGCCATGCTACTTATTTACCTTTTTTACACGCTGATGGCAGCGTGATTGATCAAGGTATTGCAGTGTGGTTTCCTGCTCCCCACTCTTATACGGGTGAAGACGTTTTGGAGCTTCAGGGTCATGGTGGGCCTACTGTTTTACGTATGTTGCTGACCCGCTGTTTGCAAGCCGGTCGTTCAGTAGGCTTAAGATTAGCGCAACCAGGAGAATTTACACAGCGTGCTTTTTTGAACAACAAGCTGGATCTGGCGCAGGCTGAATCTGTAGCAGATCTGATTGAGGCAAGTACTGAGGCCGCGGCAAAGAGCGCTAGCGCATCACTAAGCGGTGTGTTTTCCCGAAAAGTTCGTACATTAGTGGATGCGGTTATTCATTTGCGTATGTTGGTAGAAGCAACGCTTGATTTTCCTGAAGAAGAAATTGATTTTCTTGAAAAAGCCGATGCACGTGGCCAACTAAGAGAGATCCTCCAAAATGTAGAGCGGGTCTTGCAGCAAGCTAAGCAAGGATCGTTATTGCGCAGTGGCCTTAATGTAGTGCTGGTGGGTCGACCAAATGTAGGTAAATCTTCTCTCTTGAATGCATTAGCGGGTAGTGAAGTAGCTATTGTTACGCCGATTGCAGGGACAACCCGTGACAAGGTCACAGAAACGATTCAGATTGAAGGTATTCCTCTGCATATTATTGATACTGCCGGGTTGCGTGACACAACTGATACCGTGGAAAGTCTGGGCATTGAGCGTACCTGGGCTGAGGTTGCAAAAGCCGATGTGATTTTACATTTACGTGATGCTAGTGAACCTAATGCTGAGGAGGAAAGTGTATTGGCAAAACGCCTGCATCAGCACGCGTCTGTTCAAACCCCTCGGTGCAATATTTTTAACAAATCGGACTTACTTTCTCAAATACCTGAAAGTGATCATCAGTCTGTATGGCTTTCTGCCAAAACAGGGGTAGGAATAGACTTGCTGCGCCAGCGCTTACTGCATATCGCGGGTTGGCAATTTCTGGGAGAGGATGTGTTTATTGCACGGGAACGTCATCTGGATGCGCTTCGCACCGCAAATGAACATTTGCAAACCGCCATGACTCATGCATCGGAAAATGATCGTGCCTTAGATTTGTTTGCCGAGGAGCTTCGGCTAAGCCAAGAAGCACTGAATAGTATTACAGGTCAGTTTACTGCTGATGATTTGTTGGGTGAGATTTTTAGCCGGTTTTGTATCGGAAAATAAATTTTTTTAAATCAGCATTAAGTTTTTAATTTTTTTTAGTTTTGGCGATAGCCAAATGACCAATATCGGTACGAAACTGCATATCTCGAAACTTGATTTCATCTACCAGTGCGTAGGCACGGTCTTGTGCCATGCGTACTGAGTCTCCCAACCCCACTGCACAGGCTACCCGGCCGCCGTTAGTTAATAGATAACCTTGTTCGTTAATAAGGGTACCGGCATGAAAAGTCATTGCATCATCAGTAAATTTTGGAATTCCAAAGATAGGATCTCCTTTACGCGGATGATCAGGATAACCTTTTGCAGCTAACACTACACCAAGAGCGGTCCGCCGATCCCATTCTAATTCAATGGTATCTAAACGGTTTTGTAGGGCAGCTTCAATGACCAGCGATAGATCACTTTGCAGACGAGGCATAATCACCTGTGTTTCGGGGTCGCCCAAGCGAGCGTTATATTCAACTACCCTGACAATTCCCCCTGCCTGAATCATTAAGCCTACAAACAAAAAACCTTTGAAGGGGCGCCCTTCGGCCGCCATGCCTGCAATAGTAGGTTTAACAATTTGGGACAAAATTTTCCCATGTAATGTAGGAGTTATGACTGGAGCAGGAGAATAAGCCCCCATTCCTCCTGTGTTTGGCCCTAGATCTCCGTTTAATAAGCGTTTATGATCTTGAGCGGTGGCAAGCGGCAAAATATTATGCCCGTCACTGAGTACGAAAAAGCTGGCTTCTTCTCCCGGCATGAACTCTTCAATGACGACTCTTGCACCGCTACTGCCAAATTGCGCATTCACCATCATTGCGTCAATAGCTTGATGAGCTTGCTCAAGAGTCATTGCAACCACAACGCCTTTTCCTGCAGCTAAACCATCCGCTTTGATAACGACAGGTACGCCTACCTGATCAATATAACTGTGCGCGCTTGCCGCATCACTAAACGTTTGATAATCCGCTGTGGGAATATTGTGGCGTGTCATAAACGCCTTTGCAAAATCTTTAGACCATTCTAATTCTGCTGCAGCTTTTGTGGGGCCAAAAATTTTTAAACCACAAGACTCAAAATAATCTACTACGCCCTCAGCCAATGCTGCATCCGGACCTACTACGGTGTATTCAATTTCTTCCTCAATAGCCCAGCTCGCTAATTCAGAAAAATCTGTAATTGCAATATTTTTTAAACCAGGGGTAGTAGCAATACCTCCATTGCCAGGAGCCACATAAACAGTCTGTACCCGATGTGATTGCGCCAAACGCCAGGCCAAGGCATGTTCCCGTCCACCTGAGCCTATTACCAGGATTTTCATGGCATCACCGCTGAAGTATAGACTTCTTGCACATCATCCAGATCTTCCAGGGTATCTATTAGTTTTTGCATTTTTGTAGCTTCTTCCCCGCTAAGAAGCACTTCATTTAAAGGTTTCATCACAATTTCTGCTATATCTGCCTGCAAGCCTGCGGTCTGAAATGCGGTTTTGATGGCTTCAAACGCGTAAGGATCGCAGATAACTTCAATGCCGCCATCGTCCCCCGTAAGAACATCCTGCGCTCCTGCATCCAGAGCGACTTCCATCACTTTTTCTTCGGAAGTACCCGGTGCAAAAAAGAACTGGCCACAGTGTTTGAACATAAAAGCAACGGAACCCTCTGTCCCCATATTCCCGCCATATTTGGTGAAAGCATGGCGTACCTCTGCTACGGTACGCACACGGTTGTCAGTCATCGTATCCACGATCACTGCTGCACCGCCTGGTCCATAACCTTCATAGCGAATCTCGGTGTACTCTACACCTTCTACTTTCCCCGTGCCGCGATCAATTGCAGCCATTACCTTATCTTTAGGAAGATTATGACCACGCGCCTTTTCCATTGCCAAGCGCAAGCGAGGATTAGAGGCCGGATCCCCACTTGCTCCCGTTTTGGCTGCGACAGTGATTTCTTTGACTAAACGGGTCCAGATACGGCCGCGTTTTTCGTCTTGACGACCTTTACGATGTTGAATATTGGCCCAAGCGGAGTGACCGGCCATGAAATGAACCCCCTTAAAAAGCGATAACGGGCAGAGATAAAAACTATAAAACCTGAAATAGACAAGGAACCGTTAAGATAAAAAATTATTTTAACAAATGAGATTATTTAAGGTGGAAGTGTATGAATCCATCGTTGCATCATAATGATGAATATAAAAAAAGACACAATCTGTAGTTTGTAAAGCTGCCTATCTCTTTTGAGTCATTCTGTTGGAGTATCCATGTCTAGTCCGCTATTAATTGCTAAAAATGCTAAAACTGAAATATTTTTGCTGCCGCGAATGGCCAATCGCCATGGGGCAATTACTGGTGCTACAGGCACGGGGAAAACCGTTACTTTACAAGCTTTAGCACATGCCTTCAGTCAAAATGGTATTCCTGTATTCATGGCGGATATTAAAGGCGATCTAACAGGGATCAGCCAGCCAGGGGGAGATAATCCACGGGTAAAAGAGCGTCTTAATGCCTTAAAGCTGGAGTTACCGGCGTGGGAGGCTTGCCCCGTAACACTCTGGGACGTATTGGGAGCAGAAGGTCACCCGGTACGAGCCACCATTTCAGATATGGGCCCCTTGCTGCTTAGCCGTATGCTTGGGCTAAATGAAACGCAGGCAGGGGTTTTACAGATTATTTTTAAAATTGCTGATGATAGCGGTCTACTGTTACTAGACATGAAAGACTTGCGTGCCTTGTCTCAATACGTTGGGGACAATGCAAGCCAGATCACTACACAATATGGCAATGTATCCGCAGCCAGCATTGGAGCTATCCAACGGGGTCTACTGGTATTAGAAGAGCAGGGTGCTGACGTATTTTTTGGCGAACCCATGCTTAATATTGCAGATATGATGCAAACGGTGGATGGAAAAGGGCTCGTCAATATTTTGGCAGCCGATAAGCTATTTGCTTCGCCTCGTCTATATGCAACTTTTCTTTTATGGCTTCTTAGTGAACTATGGGAGCAGCTACCTGAGGTAGGGGATCTAGAGCAGCCAAAATTTGTATTTTTCTTTGATGAGGCGCATCTTTTGTTTAAAGATGCGCCAAAACCCTTACTGGAGCGTATTGAACAGACGGTTAGGCTCATTCGTTCCAAAGGAGTGGGGGTCTATTTTGTCACACAAAATCCTTTAGATATTCCGGATACAGTGTTAGCCCAGCTGGGAAACCGTGTACAACATGCCTTGCGAGCTTTTACTCCTAGAGATCAAAAAGCTGTAAAAGCCACTGCTGAAACGATGCGAGCTAAACCGGGTTTGGATATTGAAGCTGCAATTACAGAGCTGGAAGTCGGTGAGGCGCTGATTAGTTTGTTAGATGAAAAAGGTAGACCGACTCCTACCGAGAGGTGTTTTGTCATTCCTCCGCCTAGCCGTATTGGACCTATTCAAGCTGAGGAGCGCCAGCTTTTGTTAGCACACTCATTGGTGGCAGGAGTGTATGAAAAGACGGTCGATCGAGAATCAGCCTATGAAAAAATCAAAGGTCGTACTCAAGAAAAACACGTAGAAGAAGAGTCTGGCTTGATCAGCAAAACCTCTGACTCTTTGGAGGGTGAGAGCAAGGGAAGTTGGGGGACAATAATGACTGATATGCTTATAGGAACGACAGGTCCCAGAGGAGGAAGAAAAGAGGGGCTTGTGCAGACTGCTGCTAAATCTGCAGTGCGAACAATAGGCTCTTCAGTGGGGCGACAGATAGTGCGCGGGCTTTTAGGCGGAATTTTTGGAGGGAAGCGTTAAAAGTTTTTAGATCAAACGCTCTCCTTAGCCCTAATGCAATACAGTAAGTTTGAATTTGCGGTCAGCCAAAAAATCCACCGCATCTTCAAAAACACCCAGTAAAGCGCGGTTCATCGCTTTAATTGTGGCGCTTTCTGGACCGCTTTCATTCTCACGCAGACCTTTCAAAATAATAACGGCCCCTTTTTTACCACTATCCAATAATTGATCGGTTAAGCAGTCATGTAGAGCATCGAGGTTCATTCCAAAATAATCGGGAAACTGCAAGGTATCCGCAATTCTAGTCAGCACCCCTGCCTTAGTAGAAGCACCTTTACAATCAATAGAAATTCGCCAAAAATCCAGCTCCGCCGCTGCAAAAAAAATGGTATTTTGAATAGACTCATTCCAACTGGGCAGCGTCTGTAAACCACCTTGTAGGAAAGCTTCTTTGAAGGTTTGAGCATTGATTGAATTCATGTATCTCACTTTAGGATGGGACAGGGCTAATTACTCAACAATACGTTTAAATGAGTTGTAATGATCATCGGTATAGTAATACTCACCGCTGGTTGCGAACTGACCGGTACTGCCTTTTCCTGCAATAATACGCCGTGCTCCTCGACCCTTGATTCCAGGGGTTTGAACGGTATATTGAGTGTAATAGCCGCGTGTTTGTTTGGGTAAAAGCTGCTCATGATTCGCAAAAACACTACCATCCTTTTTTGGGTAAGGAAAGGGCCCTCCTTGCTTGATTTTTTGCAGTGTTATTTTTGCTTCAGCCGGTAAGTCTCTCACTGCTATAGATGAAATAAGCGCACTGCTTTCCTTTGCAGATAAAGTGCTTCCTAGCAAACCGCTGGCTATAAAAATTAAACTGAGTAATAAAAAATGTACCAGCAGTTTATGGCGGCTAGGGGACAATCCGAGTGTCCATAATATAAAGTGCGAAACCATTATTTACATTGAATGAAACAGATTTAAGATTGAACAGCACAAAAGAGGTTTATATCTTTTTATTGAAATCAGTAGTGTTGTACCCTTCAGATACCGTTTATGCAAGCCACTTTATAAAAGTTCGACACAAAAATAAAATGTCATAATGCAAAAAAACTCTCGATTTCATTGGCCTGTGCTTGAGCATCCCGTTGACCTAAATCCATGATTTCGCGGGTAAAATCCCTTTCAAATAGTAAATAGCTTGCAAGAGCTCCTCCCTTGGCGTCATCAGCACCCAAAGTTCGCAAAAACCCTCGTATAGATTTAGGCAGAGCGGCCACATGGCGACTGGCAATTTCATCAATCCTCTCGGAAGGAGCTATTACCAGTGCTTCAATCTGCGAAAGCCCGCTAGCCGGACGTTGCTCGGTTGGTAAGAGCCCAACCGTTCTATTGATGCGTTTGAGCCGTTCAATATCCGAAGAAAGAGTGTCCAAAAATATGGAGTTTAATGCATGCCCTCCAATGGCTGCGATGCTTGGATAAGCGGGCGGGCTTAAGGAAACATATTGCGGTTCAAGCATTCGCCCGACACCAATAATCATGATTTTTTTAGCGCCCATATGAATAGCAGGGGAGATGGGCGCAGAGTGACGCATCGCTCCATCACCAAAAAATTCTTCTCGGCCTTGACAAATAATAGGTCGCGCCGGAAACACAAAAGGGATAGAGGCCGAAGCCAGCATGTGTTCTTCGCCGATGATGCTGGGAACCGCTAGGCGTTGACTGCGAGTCCAGGGGTGCACTTCAAAACCTGCCTGATAAAAAGTGACATGCTGTCCAGCAGTATAAGAAAAGGCGCTAATCGCCAAGGCATGCAAATAGCCCTCTTGCATCATCAGGCTAATTCTAGAAACATCCACCACACGGCTTAATAATTCCCGTAAAGGTTCGTTATTCAAAAAAGATCGGGGTTTGTAGCGATGTTTACGAGCGATCAGCCAACCCAGTGATAGCGCTGATAACCAACGCGCGCCAGAGCCAAACACACTCACTACATCAGCCTTATAAACTTGTTGTGCTTGAATATTGCGCCAAACTTCTTCTAGCAAATTCAAGCCTTTTTCAAAATTATCGGATTGGCAGGCCAGTGCACCTGAATTAATAGCCCCGGCAGAGGTTCCGGCCAATACGGTAAAAGGACTAGGCATATCGGGTACCAACATACCCGCACGTTTTAGAACATTGGCAACGCCGCGCAGCACACCAACTTGATACGCCCCGCGGGCTCCCCCTCCCGAAAGAACCAGACCAGTAGGATTTAAACGATTGATGGTATTCAATCAAATTCTTTCATTTTTCAGATAAATTTTTAAGTGTAGAGTCAATTACAAACTCCAACAAAATTTACATGAAAGGTTTGAATAAATGTTCAAAAATCTTGCTTAAAATTCTTTATCAAGGTACTAAGCGATAACCCACTCCTGTCTCTGTTAGGATATGTAGGGGTTGATTAGGATCAAGTTCTAGTTTTTGCCTCAGATGGCTCATGAATACGCGTAAATAGTGACTTCTTTCGGAATGGTTTGGACCCCATACTTTTTGCAGTAAAGTGCGATGTGTCAATACACGACCAACATTTGCAATGAGTACGGTTAAAAGTCTATATTCAATGGGTGTTAAATGTACTAAGGTTTCCTGCCGATATACAAGTCGCGCGGTCAAATCTACTCTTACTGTTCCAAACTTAAATTCTGAACTTTCTAATTTGGCAATTGCTATTTGCCGTCTTTGATTTGCCCGAATTCTCGCTAATAGTTCGGCTACACCAAAAGGTTTAGTTAAATAATCGTCTGCCCCTGCATCCAGTGCCTTAACCTTTTCGGTTTCCTCCGTGCGAGCAGACAATACGATAATGGCCACTGAGGACCAGCTTCGCAGATCACGAATTAGTTCTATACCATCTCCATCAGGTAATCCAAGATCTAGAATGACGAGCTCAGGCTTACGCGTCCCTGTCTGGCTGAGTCCTTGGGCCAGCGTTTGCGCTTCAAAAACTTGCCATCCTTCGCTTTGTAAGGCGGTGCGTACAAACCGGCGAATTTGTGGCTCATCCTCAATGATGATGGCGGTTGGGGGAGAACTTGTAGCAAGAGAGTCCATCATGATGCATCCTGTCCTGCCTCAATACTGGGTGGAAAACCTAAAGGTAGTGTAAAGGTAAATGCTGCACCTCCTTCTGCCAGATTATGGCTTCGAATATTGCCGCCATGTGCCTGGACGATTGCTTTGCATATCGACAGTCCTAGGCCAACTCCAGAATGTACGGATTCACTCATGCCTCGCTCAAATTTTTCAAAAATAAGATCTTCTTTACCTAAAGGTATTCCGGGGCCATGATCACTTACTGTCACGCAAAGCTGTTGTCCTTGCGTATCTGCAGAGATTTGAATCGGGGTGTTGCTTGGGTCGTATTTGACGGCGTTTTCTATCAAGTTAGCAAGCACCCGTTCTATTAAGACAGCATCAAATTCAACTAAAGGCAGATTCTTTGAAAGTTGCACTTGGACTGGGCGTTGTTTAAGAATACTTTTGCAAGCTGCAATTGCGCTGCCAATCACTTCTTCCACAGGTTGCCATTCTCGGCGTAGCTTTAGCTGACCACTTTGTAAACGTGCCATATCCAGCAAATTATTTACCAATGTATTCATCCGCAATGATTCTTCGCGAATGGCACTGGCTAACTCATGGTGCTCTACGTCAAGGCTCGGTTTGGCCATAAGCAAGGTATCGGCTAAGCCCACTAATGCAGTGAGTGGCGTACGCAAATCATGTGAGAGTAAAGACAACAGGCTATTGCGCAAACGCTCACCTTCCATGTAAACCAAAGCCTGTTGCGCAACATGAACGTAATGCAAACGCTCTAGAGCAATTGCAATTAGGCTAGCAAAAGTATTTAGTTGACGTTGTTGTTCCGGAATTAGTAGCCAGCGGCGATCAGTAGGTTTAATAGCTAATACGCCTCGTATCCGCATGGGTGCACGCAACGGCATATAGTGCCAAGGGTCGGATGGTAGCGTATCAGTGGCTAAACCGCTGCTTTGCCCATTATTAAAAGACCACTGTGCAATAGACATGTCTACCCCATAGGTAGCCGAAGGTTTGACTAGCTCTTCTGCTAGATTGGGTAATATCAAAAGAACATCAGAGCGAAATGAACGGCTCAATACTTTAATGCTAATGTCTACTACCTGCTCAGTGTGCAAGGCGCTCGACAAGTCACGCGAAAATTCAAATAAGGTAAGCGCTCGAGCTTCACGGTGTGCAGCAATTCTGGCTGCGAATCGTAAACTTGCTGTCATTTGCCCAATTAACATTGCGACTGTCAGCATTACTCCAAACGTTAATAAATATTGAACATCACTTACCGCAAATGAAAATCGTGGTGCTACAAAGAAAAAATCAAATAACGCCACACTCAGTACTGCTGCTAGTGCAGCAGATGCCCGGCCATACCGAACTGCAACCAGTACGACTGTAAGCAAAAACAGCATGACAATATTGGCTGAATCAAGATAGGGTAGTAGCGGCGTGGCAAGTAAGGTTGTTGCTGCGCAGGCGAATGCCGCAATCAAATAGCTTTTGCTGGACTGCCACACAGAGGAGGTTGATTCAGACTCTTGCGCTATACCTCCCCAATAAAAACGCTTTTTTGTGCTGTTAGACAGCGCCTCTGGCTGACCAACGGTAATGATGTCAAAGCTTGGGGAAAGCTTGCTGATGCGCTCGGCCAGTCGTTTACGCCAGGGCATTTTTTGAGTAAGTTTGGCTAGGATACCGTTTCTCTCACTATGGCGTTCTTGTCCAACAACAATCTTCGAAAAATTATGCTGTTGCGCATATTCAAAGATCGCTAGTGCCGTATCTTGACCGGTAATTACGCTGGTAGTTGCCCCTAGCTCTTCTGCAAGTTTAAGAGTTGCTAGGATTTGCTCCCGTTTGTTAGAGGGTAGAACTTGCAGAGACGGAGTTTCAACATACACGGCATGCCATTGCGCATTTAATTGACCGGCTAATCGGGCAGCGCTGCGCACCACGTGTTCTGCTCCTGGTCCTGGTCCAACGCAGACTAGTAATGCGGCATCTGTTTTCCAGACTTGAGTGATAGATTTTTCAACCCTATAATTTTTTACATCGTCTTTAATCCGCTCAGCAGTACGGCGCAAGGCAATTTCCCGCAAGGCCATTAAATTACCTTTACGAAAAAAATTCTTTGCAGCTCGCTCGGCCTGTTGCGGCAGATACACCTTACCGCTAGTGAGTCTTGCTAAGAGTTCATCAGCGGGTACATCTACTAATATGACTTCGTCTGCCTCGTCTAAAACGCTGTCTGGCAGTGTCTCATACACCCGTATGCCTGTGATGCCACCCACAATATCGTTCAAGCTTTCCAGGTGCTGAACATTTAAGGTGGTCCAAACGTTAATTCCTGCGGAAAGCAGCTCTTCCACATCCTGCCAGCGCTTAGGATGGCGGCAGCCTTCAACATTGGAGTGCGCCAGTTCATCCACAAGCAGCAAATTTGGTCGCCGACGCAGCGCTGCATCAATATCAAATTCTTTTAGTACATTCCCGCGATAGGAAATATCACGCAGAGGCAACACGGGTAGACCTTCCAACTGCAGCATTGTCTCGGCGCGGCCGTGAGTTTCTACCACACCAACGACTACGTCAATACCTTCGGCCAGTGCTTTGCGAGCAGCACTTAGCATGGCGAAGGTTTTCCCTACTCCCGCCGACGCACCAAAATAAATACGAAGCTTGCCACGTTGGCTAGCCCCCTCCTTTTGCGACAAGCTAGCGAGCAATTGGTCTGGGTCTGGACGTTGATCGGTGCTCATTAAGGTCTATTTGTTATTGCATTTAAAGCTAGATTTAATCGCAACACGTTTATGCGCGGTTCGCCAAACACTCCCCATTGTCGCCCCTGGGTATTCGCCTTTATTAGCGCCTGCAACTGCTCAGGCGGGAGCTTGCGGGCGCGCGCGACTCTAGTAAGCTGATATTGTGCCGCGGCGGGGCTAATCTCTGGATCCAGTCCGCTTGCGGAGGCCGTTATTAGGTCAAGTGGAATTGGTGCTGGATTATTAGGATCCGCTGCCTTGAGCGCTTCAATCCGTGTTTTAGCAGCATTAATCAGTGCGGGATTGCTGGCTGCTAGATTACTACCGCTGGAGGCTGCAGCGTTGTAGGGCATAGGAGCGGTTGCAGACAACCGGCCCCAAAAGTTGCCCGGTTCGCTAAAATTCTGACCTATCAAAGCCGAACCGAGCATTTTTCCCTCTTTGACAATGAGTGAACCTGTTGCGGCTTCATTAAAGGCTGCTTTACCGATTGCGGTCACAAGCAAGGGATAAATCAGTCCGGTGAGCAAAGACAAACCTAAAAAGAGGCTAAAAACTGGGCGTAAATAAGTTGAAAAAATAGTCATAGCAATCCTTTTTAGGTCAGCTTAGGTCAAATGTAAAAAAGCTAGCAGCAGGTCAATGATTTTTATTCCAATAAAGGGCACAATCAAACCTCCCAGGCCGTAGATCAGTAAATTTCGTTGTAAAAGCTTGGCTGCACCGACTGCGCGATATTTCACACCTTTAAGTGCCAGCGGAATTAAAAATACGATGATCAGCGCATTAAAAATCACGGCAGATGCAATCGCAGAAGACGGACTTGTCAGTCGCATAATGTCTAGCGCTGCCAGTTGCGGGTAGGTGCTGGCAAACGCTGCCGGAATAATGGCAAAATATTTGGCCACATCGTTTGAGATTGAAAAGGTTGTCAGTGCACCGCGTGTCATTAGCAACTGTTTTCCTATCTGAACAATCTCAATTAATTTTGTGGGATTAGAGTCTAGATCAACCATATTGCCCGCTTCTTTAGCCGCCTGCGTGCCGGTATTCATGGCCACAGCTACATCGGCTTGTGCTAAAGCGGGTGCATCATTGGTACCGTCACCCGTCATTGCTACTAGTCTTCCTTGGGCTTGATATTCTCGGATGAGTTTAAGTTTTGCTTCCGGTGTGGCCTCAGCCAAAAAATCATCCACTCCCGCTTCGGCGGCAATGGCAGTAGCCGTTAACTTATTATCGCCCGTAATCATCACTGTTTTGATGCCCATGCGACGTAGCTCACCAAACCGCTGTTTGATGCCGGGCTTGACAATATCTTTTAGTTCAACCACACCGATAACCTTAGGGCCATTGGCCACGACAAGAGGTGTACTGCCGCGCCTTGCCACCTGTTCAACAAGATCGGTGATGGATGGTGCAAACTCCCCATTCAATGAGAGCACGTGACTTTGAATAGCACTTGCCGCACCCTTGCGCAAAGATTGCCCCGGAATATCTACCCCGCTCATCCGTGTTTGTGCGGTAAAGGCCAGTGCGCTACCTAAAACACTCTCAAGCGTGCAGGATGGTAAATTAAATTTTTGCTGCGCTAACAAGACGATGCTTCGACCTTCAGGTGTTTCGTCAGCCAATGATGCCAGGCGAGCTGCATCTGCGAGCTCGCGCTCCGTGAAGCCGGGTGCAGGAAAAAATGCACTAGCTTGGCGATTACCCAGCGTGATAGTGCCTGTTTTATCCAGCAACAGCACATCTACATCGCCCGCCGCTTCAACTGCGCGGCCAGATGTAGCAATCACATTGGCCTGCATCATGCGGCTCATGCCCGCTACACCAATGGCAGATAATAAGGCCCCAATTGTGGTGGGGATCAAGCAAACTAATAGTGCGATTAAAACTGTCAGCGATACAGGAGAGCCTGCCTTCGCAGCGGCAACGCTAAAGATCGATAAAGGCAGTAAAGTCACCACAGCCAGTAAAAAAATCAGTGTTAATACCACTAATAAAATCGTCAGCGCGATTTCATTAGGTGTTTTTTGGCGTTTTGCCGCTTCGACCATAGAGATCATACGGTCCAAAAAGGCTTCACCTGGGTTGACGGAGACTCGTACCACCAACCAGTCGGATAGCACCCGCGTGCCGCCGGTCACTGCTGAAAAATCGCCACCGGATTCTCGAATTACCGGTGCGGATTCGCCTGTAATCGCAGATTCATCCACCGAAGCAATACCTTCGATCACCTCACCATCTACGGCAATTATGTCACCCGCCTCGATCAAAATAACGTCGCCTTTGCGCAGGTCGGGCGCCTCTACCGGTAACCAACTGCTGCCGTAGTTACCAGTTGTTTTTGGGTTACGCAAGCGTTTGGCTACTGTGGACTTTTTCAAGCCGCGCAAAGAAGCGGCCTGTGCTTTGCTGCGGCCCTCAGCCAATGCTTCAGCAAAGTTGGCAAACAGCACCGTAAACCAAAGCCACAGCGTAATTGCCAAAATAAAGAGTGTGGGTGCTTTATCTTTGCCAATTAAGGAATCCACAAAAAGTAAGGTAGTGAGAAGACTGCCCACATACACCACAAACATTACTGGATTGCGCATTTGGTTTGTGGGAGACAATTTTTTGAGTGATTCCACGATGGCAGGGCGTATCAACGCCGGATCCATCAATGAAAGTGTTTTGCTTGACATGATGTTTTTCCTTATTCTTATTGAGTCGACGCATTGGCAAACAGCTGCAGATGCTCAACAATCGGCCCCAAGGCCAGCGCCGGAATATAAGTGAGTGCGCCCACAATCAGGACCGTACCCATTAGCAGAGCGACAAACAGCGGGCCATGCGTAGGTAAAGTTCCAGCGGTTACCTCAAGACGCTTTTTATTTGAGAGTGAACCTGCAATCGCCAATACTGGAATGATCACGCCAAAGCGGCCAAACCACATCGCAATGGCCAGCAACAGGTTATAAAACGTTGTGTTAGCAGATAAACCTGCAAAGGCGCTGCCATTGTTATTCGCCGCTGAAGAAAAGGCGTATAACACTTGCGACAAGCCATGGGGGCCGGGGTTTGAGATACTGCTCCTGCCCGCATCAAACATTAATGCGATTGCAGTGCCACCCAGTACCAGCGCCGGGGGAATCAAGATTGCCAGCGCCACCATTTTCATTTCTCTGGCTTCAATTTTTTTGCCTAAATACTCCGGTGTACGGCCAATCATCAAACCGCAGATAAACACCGCTAACATCGCAAAAATCAGCATGCCATACAATCCTGAGCCTACCCCCCCGAACACCACTTCTCCCAACTGCATTAATAGCATGGGGACTAGTCCACCTAACGGCATAAAAGAGTCATGCATTGCGTTTACCGCTCCGCAAGAGGCTGCGGTAGTGATGGCAGCAAACAGTGCGGATGCGGTAATTCCAAAGCGTGTTTCTTTGCCCTCCATATTGCCGCTAAGTGCATCAGCACCTAACTGGGACAGCAGCGGATTCGCCTGGCTTTCAGCTTCTAGCACGAGAATAACCATTACCGTAAACAGAAGTGTCATGGTTGCTAGCAAAGCCCAGCCTTGGCGACGGTCACCCACCATGCGGCCAAAAGCAAAACATAGTCCAGCGGGGATTACAAAAATTGCCAACATCTGTAAAAAATTGCTCAGGGGTGTTGGATTTTCAAACGGATGTGCGGAATTAGCGTTAAAAAATCCACCACCGTTAGTACCCAGTATTTTGATGGCTTCTTGCGAAGCTACAGGACCCATGGCCAAAGTTTGCGTATTGGATTGAATGCTTTGCATGATCGGCGCACCTGCGGCATCTTTCAGTGCTTGCCCATCTGCGCCCACTTTTGCTTGTTCATAGCTGATGGGCTCCATCAAGCTCACCTCGATATATCGGTCAAAGTTCTGAATCACGCCTTGCCCCATCAGCAGCACAGAAAAAACTAGGGATAAAGGCAGCAGCAAATAAACGGTGATGCGGGTGATATCCACCCAAAAGTTACCCAATCCGCTAGCAGAGCGCGCTGCAAAACCTCGAATCAGCGCATATACCACCGCTACCCCGGTTGCAGCAGAAAAAAAGTTTTGCACCGTCAAGGCAAGCATCTGCGTGAGGTAGCTCATGGTTGATTCACCTGCATACCCTTGCCAGTTGGTATTGGTCACAAAGCTCACCGCTGTGTTAAAAGCCGAATCCGGTGAGACTGCCGCCTGTCCTTGTGGATTAAATGGCAGCAAGGATTGCATACGCTGAAGGCCATACACCGCCAGTAAGCCCAGAGTGTTGAACAGTAGCAGCGCCAGGGCATAAGTTTTCCAAGTCATAGAGGCATTGGCATCAATACCGGCTAGACGATAAGCGGCACGCTCAAGTTTTGATAAGAGTGAAAATAGGGGAGATAAAAAGCTAAATGTTTTGGGAATTTGCCCCAGGCCAATAGCCGCAAGCCAGGCACCCATTGGCCAAGCGAGTAAGAATAAAACACCCAGATAAAGAGCGAGCGTTAACCAAGAAAAAGAGTTCATTAAAACTCCTCCGGATGCAATAAGGCATACACTAAATAGACTGCCAAGCCTAGGGCAGCGGCAGCGCTACACCCCATCAGCCAGCTCATGATGCATCCTTTCTGCGAGAGCCTGAATCACAAGCCCATACCAAACCAACCGCTAATAGCACCAGTGTTGTAAGTGCTAATAAATAGACCCCATCCATTGCGTCTCCAAGTGATTAAAGCAATGGATTAAAGATACTTAATGACGTATTAAATTGGTGTAGTAAGAGGAGTAGAAAGTGTAAAAAAGTTGTAAAGATAAAAAAGGTAGTGAAATTTTTAAAAACTTTACCCTAATATTTACGGCATTTTTGAAAGAAAAATGCTTGAAAAAGCGCATAAATATTAGGGTAAAGCCTTTAAAAACCTTATTTTATGGTTTATCGCTATTTGATTTAAACCCATTATTTAGATAGCTGCCGCATAGCTCGCTCTAAACCTTCAAGCGTTACGGGGAACATTTTCCCACCGATTAATTGCTGCATTATGGAAATGCTTTGACGATATTGCCATACTCCCTCGGGTTCTGGATTTAACCAGATATGCTTGGGAAAGGTGCTAACAAAACGCCTTAGCCATTGCGCCCCAGGCTCTTCATTGTTGTATTCCACGCTACCACCCGCTTGCAAAATCTCATAGGGACTCATGGTAGCGTCACCTACAAAAATGAGTTTGTAGTCGGGAGTATATTTACGCAAAATATCCCAGCTTGAAAAACGCTCAGCATGTTTACGCTGATTACTTTTCCATAGATATTCATACACGCAGTTATGAAAATAGTAATGTTCAAAACGTTTGAACTCGTTTTTAGCCGCGGAGAACAACTCTTCAATACGCGTGATGTGATCATCCATTGTTCCGCCTACATCTAGCAGCATGAGTACTTTTACAGTGTTATGCCGCTGCGGCCGCATTTTTAGGTCCAGATAACCGGCATTGCGAGCGGTACTGGTAATGGTATTGTCCATATCAAGCTCGTTTTCAGCACCTTCTCTGGCGAATTTACGCAGTCGGCGCAGGGCGACCTTGATATTGCGGGTTCCCAACTCAACAGAGTCGTCATAGTCGCGAAACGTACGCATGTCCCAAACTTTGACTGCGCTACGGTTGCCTGCTGAATCCCCTCCAATGCGGATCCCTTCGGGGTGGGCACCGCTATTACCAAAAGGGGAGGTACCGCCAGTACCGATCCATTTATTACCGCCCTGATGCCTTTCTTTTTGTTCTGCCAACCGTTCTTTAAAGGTTTGCATGAGTTTTTCCCAGCCTAATTTTTCCAGTGCCTTGCGATCTTCTGGGGAAAGTTGCTTCATCCCTTGTTTGATGAGCCACTCCAAAGGAATATCTTTACTTTTTTCAAACAGGGTAGAGACATGCTTGAAAAAACTTCCAAAGGCGCGGTCAAATTTATCAAATTGGTTTTCATCCTTGACTAGGCTCATGCGGGACAGAAAATAAAACTCTTCAAGAGAGGGATGAATCATCTTGGCTTGCAGCGCTTCAAGCAACGTCAAATATTCTTTGACAGATACCTTTAGTCCCGAACCTTTAAGATGATAAAAAAAGTTGATGAGCATGGTGGATCTCTAAATCTTGTATAGAACTGCAAATACTTAAACGAGTGATTAGTCACTCTTGTTTAATTTTCAAGTAACGCTATCAACATTAAGCTTAGCTTATGGCTGAAAGCCAAACTAGTGACATTAACCCAGAAACCACGTGGGAAATATTCTTTTTAAAAAAATCACTAGTAGAACTTCTACAGATTACCCCTACCGTAGTGAGCATAAGGCGCAGGAGAAAAAAAAGGTGCCCAGAGGTGGAACTGAGGTTTTAACGAGGTTTATTGATAAGATAAAGAAGCTGTTTTTTGGCTTCGGGCCATTCTTGTGCCAGCATGCTGTAAATCACAGTGTCGCGCACCGTGCCATCCCGTCGTAAAGCATGATGCCGCAAGACCCCATCCTTTTTGGCTCCTAGGCGCTCAATAGCCCGCTGACTGGCAATATTAAGGATATCGGTGCGCCAAGCAACTACTTTGCACTCTAAAGTTTCAAAGGCGTGCGTCATGAGTAGCAATTTGCAAGTGGTATTGACGTGCGTTCGCTGCCAGCTTGCGCCATACCAGGTATAGCCAATTTCTACCCGTTTAATAGCAGGAACAATATCGTGATAACTGCTGCTTCCAATGATATTTCCACTTTTTAAGTCGCGTATTACGTAAGGCTCGCGGGTTTGATCCTCCCGCATTTTTAGTGCGGTCTGAATATATTTCAGGGTATTTTCTGGTTCTGGCACAGAGGTAAAGCGTAACTTCCACAATTGACCATCTGCTGCCGCGGCACGCAAGCCCTCTTCGTGTGCCACTGTCATCGGTTCAATACGAATGCCTTGTGCTTGCAGAACTATGTTTTTAATAAAATCAGTCATGACCACTACAGTTAGTCTGCTTTAAACCAAGCTTAACCATTTGTTATTAGTAAAAATTTGAGCCGGTTTAAAAGCTGATTTGTAAGCCATTTTTTCGCTTTGTGCTATCCAGTAACCCAAATACACATAGGGAAGAGCAAGCTGACGCGCTTGCTCAATTTGCCAAAGTATATTGTAGGTACCAAAGCTAGTAGAGGTATCGCTAGGATCATAAAACGTATAAACAGAAGAGAGTCCATCATTTAAAATATCAATAATAGAAACCATTCGTAAAACGTTTTCCGGATCTCGAAATTCCACAAGCCTTGAATTGACTTGGCTGACTAGTAAAAATTTTGCGTATTGCTCGTTGTTGTCTTGATCCATGCCTCCACCGGGATGACGCGCAGACTCATACTGCTGATAAAGCTTGAAATGTTCTGGAGAATATCTTAATTCTGTAATAAAAGAGTTCAGGTCGCTATGTTTTTTTAATGCTCGGCGTTGACTGCGCCTGGGTTTAAAGCTGTCTACACAAATGCGTA
The DNA here is from genome assembly GCA_019695155.1 of Burkholderiaceae bacterium. Lineage (GTDB taxonomy): Bacteria > Pseudomonadota > Gammaproteobacteria > Burkholderiales > Burkholderiaceae_C > Piscinibacterium. The sequence goes on from JAIBAO010000037.1 coordinate 59,700, forward strand.
AGGGAATACAGGCATGACAGTTATCACAGTAAGGGCGGTAAGTAAATAATCCGCTGCGTCTAAACCCTAAATGCACCAGACTACTGTAGACGTCGGAATTAATTAAATGATTGGGGGTAACAACTTGCGAGCGGGCCTGCAGACCCGGTAAATAGCTACAAGAGTAGGGTGCTGTCGCATAAAACTGCAGAGTGGAAAAGGGTAATTCCTTTAGCTGAGTCATGGCTTACACAATACCCTGCCTTAATTCAACAAGCAGATTTTTCCCCATCGCCGTTGACCAGTCAGGAGAAGATTGCTGTGTTAGCTGTTTAAGCTGCGAAACAAACTCTTCCCGGTGAAGAGGGGCGGCTCCCAGACTAGCCAGATGTCTGGTTTTTTGTTGGCAATCTATTAAAGGGCAATCCCATCGTTTCAACACATGAACCAGGCCCGCTAATGCAACTTTGGAAGCATCATTTTGCAGGGTAAACATGGATTCTCCATAAAACATACGGCCGATTGAAACTCCATAAAGCCCGCCAATTAAGCTTGAATTGCAGCGCACTTCAAAAGAATGGGCATATCCTGCCTGGTGTAAAGCAATATAGGCCTGGATCATTTCAGGCAAAATCCAGGTTCCATTATTTCCATCCCGGGGTGCGGCGCATTGCTGGATAACAGTTGCAAAATCAGTATCGATAGTAAGGGTAATGTCTTGCCGTTGAGCCCATTGCCTAATGCGTTTTAATAAAGATTTATGCGCTCTAAAATTTTCTACAGCCAGTACCATACGAGGAGAAGGGCTCCACCATAAAATAGGATCACCTTCACAATACCAGGGGAAAATACCTTGAGAGTAAGCCTGTAGAAGCCAGTCTACAGTCAGCGCCCCACCCGCAGCCACTAAACCATTTGGTGAACGTAAAGCCTCAGATAGGGGCGGAAAGGTATCTGTAGAAGAAAGCAGTCTAAGCACGTTGTGAAACTATAAATATAAAAAGTGAAAGTTCTGGATCTTTTTATAAAACCAAGTGAGTCGGCGTAGCAGCTAAGTCCACTACATCTACATGAAGGTGATAGTGTCCGGTATCTTGTTCACTAACAAACCATTTCAGAGTCTTATGCACTGTTACAAAGGCCAATTTATCCCAGGGAATATCTTTTGGGGAAAATAAGCGGACCTCCAAGCTTTCGTTGCCGGGATTAAAGGCAAGATCCAGCAACTCTGCCTTGAAAAACAAGTGTACTTGCTGTATGTGTGGTACATCAATCATGCTGTATAGGCCCTTCAGTTCTACCTGTACCCCTGCTTCTTCAAGCGTTTCGCGTACAGCACCTTGTGTTGTAGTTTCAGCGATTTCCATAAACCCTGCAGGCAGTGTCCATAATCCATACTGGGGTTCAATGGCGCGGCGACAGAGCAATATCTGTTCTTTCCACACAGGAACGGTACCTACAACGATTTTAGGATTTACATAATGAACAGTTTCGCAACAAGGGCATACTGCGCGCTTGCGACTGTCGCTAGGGGGAATTTTAAATTCAAGCGCTGTACTGCAGATGGAGCAAAATTTCACATGCATTTCCTTTGATAATCTTCATGCTAATGCCATATTTTTGGCAGCATTATTCACTTATTCTGTTTATACCTTCCTGTTTTTAGCTTGTTTTGCCAGAGCCCTGCTTGGGAGTTTTCCTGAAATACCGCGGAGAATCAGTTATACTCGTAATTTCATACTGTAGGCGCGTAGCTCAGCTGGTTAGAGCACCACCTTGACATGGTGGGGGTCGTTGGTTCGAGTCCAATCGCGCCTACCATTTTTGAACGTTAAAAACGAAACCGAAATTATTTATAAGTAAAGGTTACTAACGATGGATTCTTACTCAAGCGCAGTACGAACTACAAGAGGTTTTTGTTAAGACCACAAGGTCAGGGGCGCGCTCACCGGTTGGACCGGCAAATTTCAAAAAAAGTGCGGCTTGACCGCACTTTTTTTATGTTCGCAAGATTTTTGCGATGAATATTAAGGAAATTCCCATGATTCAAGTTGCACTGCCCGATGGTTCCAAACGTTCCTTTGAGGGCCCTCTCTCCATAGCACAAGTAGCGGCAGTAATAGGGCCTGGCCTGGCCAAAGCTGCATTGGCGGCTAAGGTAGATGGCAAGCTAGTGGACACCAGTTTTCTGATTGATCAGGATGTAGAGCTTTCTATTCTTACCGCCAAGGACCCAGAAGGCCTAGAAGTCATTCGTCACTCTACTGCTCACTTACTGGCGTATGCGGTCAAAGAATTATTTCCCGAAGCACAAGTGACTATTGGTCCAGTCATAGAAAACGGCTTTTATTACGACTTTTCTTACAAACGTCCTTTTACGCAAGAGGATCTAACACTTATTGAACATAAGATGAGTGAATTAGCCAAAAAGGATGAACCCGTTATCCGCCGGGTGCTGCCCCGTGATGAAGCCATCGCGTATTTCAAAAGTATTGGTGAGCTTTATAAAGCTGAGATTATTACCAGCATTCCGGCAGACCAAGAGGTCTCACTTTATAGTGAAGGCAGCTTTACCGATCTTTGCCGGGGTCCGCATGTTCCCAGCACAGGCAAACTGAAGGTTTTCAAGCTCATGAAAGTGGCAGGCGCTTATTGGCGGGGAGACTCTAACAATGAAATGCTGACGCGCATCTATGGTACCGCCTGGGCTAGCAAAGAAGAGCAGGCCGCTTATTTGACGATGTTGGAAGAAGCGGAAAAGCGAGATCACCGCCGTTTAGGCCGAGAACTCGATTTATTTCATACCCAAGAAGAAGCTCCTGGGCTTGTCTTTTGGCATCCAAAGGGTTGGGCCATATGGCAACAAGTTGAGCAATATATGCGCAAGGTGTATGAAAACAATGGCTATATGGAGGTGAAAGCCCCTCAAATTTTGGACCGTAGTCTCTGGGAAAAAACGGGTCACTGGCAAAACTATAGAGAGAATATGTTTACGACCGCCAGCGAAAACCGGGACTATGCGGTAAAACCCATGAATTGCCCGGGTCATATCCAGATTTATAAGTCTGCTTTGCGTTCTTACCGGGATTTGCCATTACGTTATGGTGAATTTGGCCAATGTCATCGCAACGAGCCTTCCGGCGCTCTTCATGGCATTATGCGAGTGCGCGGCTTTACACAGGATGATGGGCATATTTTTTGCAGTGAAGATCAAATTTTAGAGGAATGTGTAGCCTTCACCAGCTTGCTGCAAAAAGTTTATCGAGACTTTGGGTTTAGCAATATTCTTTATAAGGTTGCCACAAGGCCTCAAAACCGTATTGGTTCTGATGAAATTTGGGATAAAGCTGAACACGCGTTAATGGAAAGTTTGCGTCGTTCAGGCTGCGAGTTTTTGATTTCCCCTGCCGATGGTGCTTTTTACGGCCCAAAAATTGAATATACCCTCAAAGATGCGATTGGTCGTCAATGGCAATGCGGCACAATGCAAGTAGATTTTTTTATGCCAGAGCGCTTGGGAGCGGAATATGTAGCGCAAGACAACACGCATCGTACTCCTGTAATGCTGCATCGGGCTATTGTAGGCTCTTTAGAACGGTTTATTGGTATGCTGGTTGAAAACTACTCTGGTGCGATGCCAGCCTGGCTGGCTGCGGAACAGGTAATGGTGTGTTCTATCTCAGAAGGAGCAGCGCAATACGCCGAAAATGTGGCACAAACGCTTAAAAAACAAGGGTTTAGAGTAAATGCTGATTTGCGGGGAGAGAAAATCACCTATAAAATCCGGGAACATAGCTTGCAAAAAGTGCCTTATATTCTTGTAGTAGGAGAAAAAGAGGCCGCGGCAAGCACGGTGGCCGTACGTGGCCGTGGTAATCGAGAACTTGGAGTGATGCAGCTAGAAGGGTTTGCTGAATTGCTACGCAAAGAAATCGAAAACAAAGCCTAGTAGTAGTCTTTACTAAAACAGGTTTTCCACGACTGACTTACGGCTTGTTTTTTTACTTTTTGGAGAACAACATATCGCTACCGATAAAGGCCACCGAATTAATGGTGAGATTACGGCGCCCGAAGTTCGTCTGATCGGGGTTGAAAATGAAGCTTTAGGCATTGTGCGTTTTGCTGAGGCCATGAAAATGGCTGAAGAGCGGATGGTAGATGTTGTGGAAATATCGCCCACAGCTGTTCCACCGGTATGCAAACTCATGGACTATGGCAAGTTTAAATACCAAGAACAGAAAAAAGCGCATGAGGCCAAGCTTAAACAAAAAATAATCGAGGTTAAAGAGATTAAGTTTCGCCCTCAGACGGATGAACATGACTATGAGGTCAAGATGCGCAATGTTAAGCGCTTCTTGGAGGATGGCGATAAATGCAAGATTACTTTGCGGTTTCGTGGTCGGGAAATGGCTCATCAAGAGTTTGGGATGCGATTGCTGGAGCGGGTGCGAGACGAGGTTGCCGATATTAGCCAGGTTGAAGCCATGCCCAAGATGGAAGGTCGCCAGATGATTATGATGCTAGCGGCTAAACGTAAGAAGTAGCTAAGGCTGTAAACTTCAGCAGTTTGATAATCGAGTAAATAGAAGCGATTGGGGGTATACAAAGTGTCTGGATTAACCAGGCCACCTTTCAACGCAAACAAAGGAAAAGAGTGAACTATGCCAAAAATGAAGACTAAAAAAAGCGCTGCAAAGCGTTTAAAGGTACGCCCTGGCGGTACCGTTAAGCGGGGGCAGGCATTCAAACGCCATATCCTCACCAAAAAGACTACCAAAAACAAACGCCATTTGCGCGGCACCTTAAACGTGGATGCCAGTAATTTGGTGAGTGTTCGGGCAATGTTGCCCTACGCGTAAGCGTGTTTAGCGCAAACTGAATTGGTAAATCTTTTAAAAACTGGAAAGGATAAAAAATGCCTCGCGTAAAACGTGGTGTAACGGCTCGGGCCCGTCACAAAAAAGTCATTGCAGCGGCTAAGGGTTACCGCGGCCGTCGTGGTAATGTATTTAGAATTGCCAAGCAAGCAGTCATGCGTGCGGGTCAGTATGCCTATCGTGACCGGCGCAACAAGAAACGGGTATTCCGTGCCTTGTGGATTACTCGCATCAATGCAGCAAGTCGTGAACATGGCCTAACTTATAGCGTGTTTACCAATGGCTTGAAAAAAGCCAATATTGGTTTAGACCGTAAAGTGTTGGCTGATATGGCAGTCTTAGACAAGGCTGCTTTTGCAGCGGTCGTGAATCAGGTGAAAGCCTCGCTCGCCGCTTAATAAATAAAAAGGACTTCTAAAACAGGGTTTATCGGCATAAAGGATAGGTTGCGCAGCAGCAAGTGCCGTGTAGCACAGCTATTCATCAGTAAATTCCCTTTATAGAAGTCTCTAAAGCAAAACATATTATTTACTGTTAGTTGCGGGACGGGGCCACCCGATAGTGGCCCCGTTTTCATTTGCTTTGCTGGGGCAAAAATGAAATTGCAAGACATTCTTGATCTAAAAGCTCAATTAGTAGAAAGTGATCTTCCAAAGGTTAAACAAGCGCTGCGAGAGCATGTGCAGGAAGTGAAAGCGGCTTTTTTAGCAGCTACGCGGCCTGCTGATCTTGAAAATGAAAAGGCCAAAGCGATTAAATCTCTCTCTTTCAAAGAGTTTGTAAAGCGAGTAGATGGAGCCAATCAAACTCTCAAAAAAGAACTGGGTGCAGCGATTAATGAAGCCGCCCGCACGGTAGAAGAAGAGTTACGCCTTCGCCGCAAAGCGCTGGCAGATGAAGCCATGAACGCCCGGCTCAATGCTGAAAAGCTTGATGTGACCTTACCTGGACGCATCCAGCAGATCGGGACGATTCATCCTATTTCCCGCACCTGGATGCGGATTGAAGAGATTTTTGCTTCTATTGGTTTTGAGGTAGGGGATGGCCCTGAAATCGAAACGGATTGGTACAGTTTTACCGCCCTCAATAATCCTGAGAACCATCCTGCTCGCTCCATGCAAGATACCTTTTATGTGGATGCGAAGGATAGCGAGGGGCACTTCTTATGTCTGCGCCCCCATACCTCGCCTATGCAGGTACGCTATGCCCGTATGCACTTACCCCCCATTAAGGCCATTGTTCCAGGTCGAACTTATAGGGTTGACAGTGACGCTACCCATTCTCCTATGTTTCATCAGTTTGAAGGCTTGTGGGTGGATGAATATATTTCTCTAGCGGATCTTAAAAGTATTTATACCCAATTTTTGGAACAGTTTTTTGAAACCAAAAAGCTAAACGTACGTTTCAGACCAAGCTATTTCCCGTTTACCGAACCTTCTGCCGAAATAGATGTGATGTTTGAAGAAGGGGCGCTGGCGGGTCGTTGGCTGGAAATTGCGGGTTCCGGTCAAGTACATCCTGCAGTCATTCGAAATTACGGGCTAGACCCAGAGCGTTATATGGGTTTTGCATTTGGTGGAGGCATTGAACGCTTGGCAATGTTGCGTTACGGTGTGAGTGACTTGCGTCTGTTCTATGAAAATGATCTACGGTTTTTGAATCAGTTTGTTTAACCGTAATATTTATGCCATTTTTCAGTCATATTTTTCTGAAAACCCGCATGAAATATAGGGTGTTTAAAATTTATATATACCAGTGCTTCGTTTCATGAAAACCCTTGCAGAATGAAATTGACGGATTGATCTGTCCGATAGCCTGCAATTTCATCTCAGAATTTTAAGGAAACGAAATCCTGGTAGTTTGTCCGGGCTTAGCTCGGGTTTAAAAAGTTCAAGTGTTTTTCTCTGCTCTGTTTTAGAGTGATTTCCCTAAGGTGTTGAAGGCAATGCGTGTTCCTGAATCCTGGCTCCGTAGTTTTGTAAATCCTCCCCTGTCCACCGCACAGCTTGCACATAAGCTAACAATGTCGGGGGCGGAGGTTGAAGAAATTTCACCGGTTGCTCCCCCCTTTACAGGAGTTGTGGTAGCGCTAGTCAAAGAAGTTGTTAAACACCCTGATGCGGACAAACTCAATGTTTGTCAGGTAGATATAGGCAGCGGAGAGCTTTTGAACATTGTATGCGGGGCCCCGAATGTCCGCGCCGGTATTAAGGTGCCTTGTGCAATGGTGGGTGCTGAGCTACCGAACAATTTTAAAATCAAGCTTGCAAAGGTACGTGGGATAGCCAGCGAGGGGATGTTGTGTTCGGCGCGTGAATTGGGGCTGTCTGAAGAGCAAAGTGGGCTATGGATTCTGGATGAGGCGCTCCGTATTGGTACTCCCTTGCGAGAAGCCTTGGATCTTGATGATCAGATATTGACACTTAAGCTGACTCCCAATAAAGCAGATTGTCTGAGTATTTATGGGATTGCCCGTGAGCTTAGCGCCATTACGGGCGTAGCTTTAAAGCAGCCAGATTTCCCAAGGGTACCGGTCTCTATTCCAGACACGCTACCGGTGAAGCTCAGTGCTCCTGATTTATGTGGACGTTTTTCTGGTCGTGTAATTCGGCAGGTTAATTGCAAAGCTCCCACGCCGGATTGGATGAAGACGCGCTTGGAACGGGCAGGGCAGCGTTCTATTTCTGCGCTGGTAGATATTTCTAATTATGTCATGCTGGAGCTGGGGCGTCCCTCGCATATTTTTGATCTGGACAAAATCCGTGGTCACTTGCATGTACGCTGGGGGCAGCCGGGTGAAACTCTAAAACTTCTTAATGGCAATACGATTAGCTTAGATGCCCAGGTGGGCGTTATTGCAGATGAGCAGCAGGTGGAGTCTCTGGCGGGCATCATGGGCGGAGAGGCAACTGCCGTAAATGATGACACCCGCAATATTTATGTAGAAGCTGCCTTTTGGTGGCCCGATGCGATTCGGGGACGTGCACGGCGTTATAACTTTTTAACCGATGCAGCACATCGTTTCGAACGCGGGGTGGATTATGCAAATATTGTGGAGCACCTCGAATATATTAGCCAGCTGATTCTACAGATTTGCGGCGGTAAAGCGGGCCCCATCGACGATACTATTGTGCAATTACCGCAGCGCAAAGCCGTCAAAATGCGTACGGCCCGTTGCTGTCAAGTGATTGGTACCTCTATTTCTCCCACACAGATAGCAGAAATTTTTACACGGTTGGGTTTTTCCTTTACGCAAAATGAAACTGAATTTGTAGTGCAAACCCCCAGCTATCGGTTTGATGTGGAGATCGAAGAAGATTTAATTGAAGAGGTCGCCCGTATTTGGGGATATGAAAATCTACCGGAGCGGCCTCCTCAAATGACTGCTCGTTTGCATAGTCTGCCGCAAGCATGTCGTACTCAACACGGGATGCGGCGTGCATTAGCCGCCTTAGGGTATTCAGAGGTCGTGAACTTCAGTTTTGTGGAGGCGCAGTGGGAGCAAGACTTTGCGGGCAATACTGCACCCATTAAGTTACTCAATCCGATTGCCAGCAACTTAGCGGTGATGCGGTCCAGCTTAATCGGCAGCCTTGTGCAAAATCTTGTACAAAATCTGCGTCATCGCGCAAGCAGCGCACGAATATTTGAGATTGCCCGCGTCTTTCGCTTTAATCCTACCGTAAGCGATGGACCTTTAACAGTGGGCGGTATAGATCAGCCTTTACATATGGCTGCGCTTGCTTATGGACCCGTTTGGCCTGAACAATGGGGGAGAAAATCTAGGCATTGCACGGATTTTTTTGATCTTAAGGGAGATCTTGAATACCTGGCTGCCAATTTTGCACCGGGCTTGCAGCTGCAGTTTATAGCAGCAGAGCATCCTGCCCTGCATCCCGGTCGTTGTGCACAAATAGTCAGTGAGGGGCGTGCTATCGGGCATGTGGGGGAATTGCATCCTCGCTGGATGCAGAAATATGAAATTTCTGAAGCTCCTGTACTCTTTGAATGTTTGCTCCAGCCCTGGCTGCATGCACGAGTGCCTGTCTACAAAGAAATAGCACGTACCCCTACCGTTGTTCGTGATCTGGCTGTGGTTATGCACGAGCAGGTAAGTTGGAGTCAAATTGATGCAGCGCTTAACATTGTTGCTACACAAGTGCAAGGCAGGCTCAAACTGTGGCATTTATTTGACGTTTATCGTGGTACGGGCTTACAGGAAAACGAAAAGAGTCTTGCATTAAGATTGTGGTTGCAAGATACTGAGGAAACACTAACAGAAGAAAAAGTTGAACAAATTCAACAAGTTGTAATAAATGAGCTAGCAAAATGTGGTGCTAGCTTGCGTATGTGAAAAGGGGTGTCATTGTGGGAAAAATGCCATTTAATCGGGGGTTAGAAGAATAGGCATGTGGGACGATTTAAAAGAAGAGTTATCGCAGGCACAATTCACGTTGACCAAGGCTGACCTGGCTGAGTTGCTATTTGAAAAGGTCGGGCTAAATAAACGCGAAGCCAAAGATATGGTAGAGACTTTTTTTACCGAAGTGCGACAGGCGCTCTCAGAAGGTAAGTCTGTTAAATTATCGGGTTTTGGAAACTTTTTATTACGGGATAAACCGCAGCGACCCGGGCGTAATCCTAAAACGGGCGAGGCCATTCCCATTAGCGCTAGACGAGTAGTTACCTTTCATGCCAGCCAAAAACTTAAAGCCTTGGTAGAGGGCGATGAACAAGCGGTTGCTCGGCTGGATGCATTGGAAATTTAAGAGCATGAGAGCCACTGGGTTGATGCCCGCACTGTTTGTAGGCTCTAATACAATTCTCAACAAAGTTTAAACTGCAGCTTTTTCATGCCCCGTACTGACCCGCCTGTTGCCTTGCCGCCCATTCCGGCCAAACGCTATTTTACGATTGGTGAGGTTAGTGAGCTTACTTTGGTTAAGCCCCATGTATTGCGTTACTGGGAGCAAGAATTTACCCAGCTTAAGCCTCTGAAACGACGGGGAAACCGTCGTTATTATCAGCATCATGAGGTATTGCTTATTCGCAGGATTCGCGAGCTGCTTTATCAATACGGTTTTACCATTTCCGGTGCCCGTAATCATCTGGACAATGATGCTTCCTCGACAGCTTCTACCCGCCTACAAGCTAGCGAACCAACAGCTTTCTCTTCGCAATCTATTCCTATGGAAAGTTCCACAGTATCCCAGGAAAATCCTCGTGTTCTTCCCTTTCCTAACAAAGGGCCGAGCGACCGCAGACTGGATCTCAAACTTCTACGCGCTGAATTGGAAGATTTACATAAACTGCTGACATTACCTTAATTTTCAGAGTTTACTTCTCTAATTTTTTCTGCTTCCAGTGCTAATGCGTAACCCTAGTATTCATAAGCTTTTTCAAATAAAAATCTTTTGAAACCCTTATAAAACTTCCTATAAAGCTAAGCTAAATCTGCTGATATGAGTCAAAAAACTTCCTCTGATTCCCAGTTGGCCGCTCCTCTAAAAAGTAAGGCTGGACTAGCTCGAATTTTTAGAGCAGCTAAATATGCCATGCGCGGGTTGGCGGCAGCCTGGAAATATGAATATGCCTTTCGCCAAGAATTGTTCTTGGTTTTAGTCCTGTTGCCTCTTGCAGTCCTTCTACCCGTCTCCATTTTAGAGCGGCTTATCCTGATTTGCTTGCTAACCCTGATTATTATTGTAGAACTCATTAATTCAGCAATTGAAGCGATTGTCGATAAGGCTAGTCCAGAAATGAATGAGTTGGCTGGTCGTTCTAAAGATCTAGCTAGTGCAGCTGTTTTTGTAGTGATTTGTTTAAATCTGCTGGCTTGGATCGTCATTGCTGGGCCACTCGTATGGTCTATCTTTCCCGTCGGGAAAAATAGGTTTTAATCTAGCTGCCAATTCATAAATAGAAACGTTCAATTCTCATGACAGATATAGTGTATTGGACTATCAGTGTGCTATTAATTCTACTGGGCGTGGCCGGTACAGTCTTGCCCGCACTACCTGGAGTGATTTTTGTACTGGCTGGAATTGTGCTGGGGGCGTGGATTGATGGCTTTACGCGCGTTTCCAGTTGGACAGTTGGGATATTGAGTGTTTTGGCTGTGATTGCCTGGATTATGGATTATGTTGCGGGACTACTGGGTGCTCAAAAGGTCGGTGCTAGTAAACAAGCCTTATTGGGTGCTGCGCTGGGGACTGTGGTCGGTTTATTTATGGGCTTGGTAGGCGTGCTTTTCATGCCGCTTATAGGGGCGGGGCTAGGGGAGTATTTGGCGCAAAAACAGTCTCACCGCGCAATAAAAGTGGGAATCGCTACTTGGCTAGGCTTAATGCTAGGCCTGATTACTAAGGTAGTTATAGTGTTTATGATGATTGGTATCTTTATTGTCGCGCTTCTTATTCCTTAGACAAAACTCTTCAGGCTGTGCTTTTCAAATTATTTTTTATTTACGGAAAACTGTGAATGAAACCTGCTGACCCTAGTCTCTTTGACCCCATCACTATTGGCGCGGTGCAGTGTGCTAATCGCGTTATGATGGCGCCTTTGACGCGTTGCCGGGCTTTAGCTGGTTCAGATGCGCCCCATGGCCTGAATGCTCTTTATTACGCTCAGAGAGCCAGTGCAGGTTTGATTATTTCGGAAGCCACCCAAGTCATGCCTGAAGGCAAAGGCTATCCCAATACGCCTGGGATTTACAGCCCGGAGCAGGAGGTCGGCTGGAAACTGGTAACAGAGGCGGTGCATGCAGCGGGGGGCAAGATTTTTGCACAGCTTTGGCATGTAGGTGCGATTAGTCATCCGGACTTACAGCCAGACAATCGTTTACCGGTAGCGCCTAGTGCCATTAACCCTGGAGGCAACCTTTACACTCAACATGGCAAACGGGAGCGCGTAACGCCGCGAGCTTTAGAAACTCATGAAATACCGGCTATTGTCGCTGCCTACCAGCATGCAGCGGCTTTGGCGAAGCGGGCCGGTTTTGATGGTGTTGAGGTCCATAGTGCAAATGGGTATTTGCTAGAACAATTTATTCGAGACTCTAGTAACCACCGTACTGATCAATACGGGGGCAGCATTGCGAACCGCTTGCGTCTGACACTAGAGGTAGTAGATGCGGTTATCAGTGTTTGGGGAGCCGATCGGGTGGGAATCCGTTTATCTCCTGTGAGCCCTGCCAATGGTTGTAAGCCTGACTCTAACCCTCAGGCGACTTACGGCACATTAGTGCAAGAGCTTTCGGCGCGCCGCTTAGCGTATCTGCATTTTATAGAAGGGGCAACGGGCGGGGAGCGTAATCTAGCAGGGTTTGATTTTGCGCAAGCCCGTCGTAACTTTGGTGGTGTATACATTGCTAACAATAAATATACAAGAGAAATGGCGATAGCTGCAGTCAGTAATGGTAGCGCCGATGCTATTGCCTTCGGTGTACCGTTTATTAGTAATCCTGATTTGCCGCGGCGCTTGCGGTTAAACGCTCCTCTAACTCTAGCCAACAGCAAAACTTTTTATACTGCTGGACCAGAGGGTTATACTGATTACCCTGCTTTAGAGGCTGATTTTGTAGAAGTTTAAGTTCAGTTGGGGCATTAAGTTCAGTCAGGGGAATTCAAAACAAAAGTTATCTAAAGAATCATTTAAACCCCGTTTTATCACTAAACCTTCTTGCGGGCTTAGTGCCTACAGATGTTTATCCTTTTGCGAGAATTTGAGTTCAATCTCATCTGTGAGCCTCAAACAGGTTTAGTTTGCAACTGAACAGATGCTCCTGTTTTCTCATGGCTCACCGATTTAAGGGATCCCTACTTGAAGGGATTGTATAGGCTATACGAAAGGGATTAATTTATCTGACATTCCCCCTGAACAAAAGGATTAAGCCGTGGATCGCACACTCTCTAAAGGAATGACTGGCTCAGATGTTCGTGCTGTACAAGATGCTCTCAATTACCAGATTCGTCGAGGGCTGACTCCTTTGGCAATTGATGGGATTTTTGGGCCTAAAACTGAAGCTCGTGTATTTGAATTTCAAACGGCGAATAATCTTGTGGTAGATGGCATTGTGGGTCCACAAACTAAATCTCTGCTGTTTGAAGTGACCGAGTTTTCTGGGGGTATATTGCTGCCCGATTCATATCATTTTCCACTGGATAGCCAGGGTTTTCCTCAGGTAAATTTTAAATTTCCTCATTCTATTCTAACTTGGCCGGGAGAAGGGCAATTACCGTCTCCGTTTAAACCCATAAGCTGGGGAGCGATCTCTGTACCTCCAGGGGGGCAGGGAATGTTGCCAGATATACAAGGGCCCATAGCAGCATTAAGTTTTAAAGTTATAGTTCCTACCCGTCATGATCCTAAAGATCCAAGCCTTCCCAAGGTTCCGGCTATTCAAGTTATACCCGATATAACAGATAATCCGGTTGGTGGTGGAATGAGGTTTAAATATAAATTGGATGATGGCGGTTGGGTAGTTTCAGGGTCTATAGGAGCAATGTTGCCTGGAGGGGGCTGGCGAGGTCCATTACCAAAAATGACTAAGAAAGTGAACCCAAGAATGTTCGCATGGGGAGCTTCTCCCGGTTGGAATGCGACGCATGGGATTGGGTTTAATGGATCTGCACAGTTTATGGTCCGTGTTACGAATGGTCCTCGTGATCCTAATGGACGTCCAAAACCTCAAATCGACATAGGATGCTGGGGGCAGCTCGTTGCCCGTATTGGTAGAGGGATTGGGATTCCAGTAACAGTGGATCAACGCGCAAAGACTATTTGGCAAGCCCAGTGCGGGAGTTTCATCCAATTCTAGTGTTCCTTAAGCTAAGGTTTTTAGGCAATTTAGTGTCTGAAATGTCTAACTCCTGTTAAGACCATGCTGATACCTTGTTCATTGGCTGCTGCAATTACTTCCTGGTCGCGCAGTGAGCCTCCTGGTTGAATAATGGCGGTAGCACCGGCTTGAGCAAGGACGTCTACCCCATCTCGAAACGGGAAAAACGCATCAGAGGCCGCGACACTACCTTGAATGTTCAGCCCAGCATTACCCGCCTTAATAGTGGCAATCCGGGCGGAGTCCACCCGACTCATTTGGCCTGCCCCGATGCCTATGGTCATTGCATCTTTGCAAAACACAATAGCATTGCTTTTAACGAATTTGGCAACGCGCCAGGCAAAAAGCAGGTCAGCCATTTGGATAGTATCAGGAGTTTTGAGGGTTACACATCTGAGTTCAGTTTCTTCAACGTTAAGAGCATCAGGAGACTGTACTAAGAGACCGCTGCCGATTTTTTTAAGATCTAGATAAGCTAAGTCTCTCCCCGAATTCATTGTGGAGTTTAAGGTAGCTATCTTATTAGTAGGAACTCGCAACAGCCGTAAATTAGGTTTTTTTGCAAGAATTTCCAAAGCTGCTGCATGAAATCCGGGCGCAATAATGACTTCAGCAAATTGTTTACTCACTTCTTGGGCACATGCTTCATCTACTTCACAGTTAAAGGCAATAATGCCTCCAAAGGCACTAGTCGGGTCAGTACTGAAGGCGCGTTGGTAAGCAGCCAGGGGTTCTTTTGCGAGGGCCACACCGCAAGGATTGGCGTGTTTGACAATCACACAGGCCTTCTCATTTGAAAATTGCTGTACGCATTCCCAGGCTGTGTCAGCATCAGCAATATTATTGTAAGAAAGCTCTTTACCCTGTAATTGCTGATAGCTCGCCAAAGCACCGGTTTGGACTTTACAGTCACGATAAAAAGCAGCAACTTGATGCGGATTTTCCCCGTAGCGCATATCTTGCATTTTATTAAATTGCAGCGTTAATACTTCTGGAAAAACCTGTTGTTTGGCTATATCGCCATCCTGAGGTAGACGGGTTAAAAAGTTTGCAATCATGCCATCGTAATAAGCGGTATGGGCAAATACTTTTTTGGCCAAACGCAAGCGTGTTGGATAGCTAGTGGAATTTTTACCTGCCTTCATTTCGGCTAGCACGGCTGCATAATCGTCCGGATCAACGATGACGGTAACATCTGCATGGTTTTTAGCACTGGACCGGAGCATTGCGGGGCCACCAATATCAATATTTTCAATAGCTTCTTCAAAGCTCACCCCAGGTTTGGCAATAGTGGCTTCAAACGGATAAAGATTGACCACGACCAAATCAATAGTACTGATACCTTGCTCTTTAAGCTTGCCCATATGCTCAGGTAACGCTCGTCGCGCCAATAATCCCGCATGTACTGCGGGATGCAGCGTTTTAACCCGACCATCTAACATTTCAGGAAAACCCGTGTAGGCCGAGATTTCAGTAACAGTTAAGCCCGCATCAGCCAGCAGTTTGGCAGTACCGCCCGTAGAAATCAGCTTTACTCCAAGGGCTGCTAATTCTTTAGCAAACGCTAGGACGCCAGTTTTATCAGAAACAGAAAGTAAAGCGTGCTTGATAGTCATATTGTTAAACCTGAAAAAGCAAATTTAGGAATAATTGATGGGAGTTGAAGTCTGCCATTTAAGTATTAACACTCTGGGTCGATGAATAGCTTACATCACCTGTACAGGCCTGTTTGCTTGTGGGTATTTTCTGGTAGCAAGATTTTTTTGGGGCGTGTAGCTAAGTTTATTCCCATCGCTTATAAGCACATCAAAAAATTCTTGAGTCGCTTGCCACTGTAGCTTTGGATCATCTATGGTATTCATCTGAGCACAAAATCTTTCACTATTTACGAGATCTCTTGTGTACCAAATAATATGTTTACGCGCTGTACGCACGCCCTGATACTCTCCATAAAACTTATAATGATCGTCCAAATGCTCAAGCAAAATGGGTTTGATTTGAACCGGTGTAGGGTCAGGCAGTAATTTTCCGGTACGTAAATAATGCTCCACCTGGCCGTACAACCAAGGTCGACCCTGCCCCGCGCGGCCTATCATGACTGCGTCAGCTTTTGTGGTTGTAAGGATGTCTTTGGCTTTAAGCGGTGAATCAATATCTCCATTAGCTACGACGGGAATCTTCACAGTGGACTTTAGCGCTGCAATGGTCTCGTATTCTGCTTTACCGGTATAGGCATCTGCCCGGGTGCGGCCATGCAAGGTCAACATGGCGATACCTGCGTTCTGTGCAATTTGACCAATACGCAGGGCATTGCGGTGCTGGCGATCCCATCCGGTACGAAACTTCAAAGTCACCGGCACTTTCACTGCATTAACAACTGTTAGCAAAATCTTTTCTACTAACGATTCATCTTTGAGTAGCGCAGAACCGCAGGCAACATTACAGACTTTTTTAGCTGGGCAGCCCATATTAATATCAATAATTTGGGCGCCTTTATCAACATTAAAACGAGCGGCTTGTGCCAACATTTGGGGATCACTCCCTGCAATTTGTACGGCTATCGGGGCAGTTTCTCCTGCATGATTCAAACGCCGTGTCGTTTTATCTGTTGCCCAAAGCTTAGGATCACTCGCTGCCATTTCGCTGACGGCATAGCCAGCTCCCAGCTTTTTGCATAATTGACGAAAAGGCCTATCCGTTACCCCCGCCATGGGGGCTACGAAAACATTGTTTGCAAGAGTGTAGGGTCCTAGCTGCAAGACACGAACCTTTAGAAGGGTAGGGAATATAACATGGGCTTTTACAACAAAAGAAAACTGTTCGTACCTGTTAAGTTTATTTAGCTAAGCGTGCGAGTCCCTAGCATGAGCTGATTTCCAACCCAGTGGCGCAAAGGCGGGACTGCATCTAGGCCTAACAGACCTAAACCCAATAAATGCTGGGCGGGAGAAAAGCGGGTAGCAAAAAATTGTGCCATTGCATGGGTAACCCCCCGGGTAAGACGGCGATCCGTTTTACGGTGTGTTGCCCATTTGCTCAATTGTGCGGGCCATTGTGCGGCGGGCACGCGTAAGGCATATACCAGTTCTATACAATCACGCAAAGCTAAATTTAAACCTTGCCCTGCTACCGGATGCAGGGTTTGAGCGGCATTGCCAATGGTCACTATACGACCTTGAGCGATATCTTCCCGCCAATTTAAACCCAGAGGATAGATGCGGGCTTCTGATTCAAGCTTGACGGTGCAGGCGCTAAAACGTTCCCCATAGACTAAAGCTAACTCTGCAGCTAATTCTTCAGGGCTGGCTTTTTGACGCCTTGCTGTCTGCACAGGAGATCCACACCAAATCAAAGAAAAATGCCCAGGCTCTAAAGGCACAAGTGCGACCGGACCTTCTGCCGTAAAACGTTCCCACGCCATACTTGGTTTTTGCCCTTTAATGGCTATACGAGCGATCAGCGCATGCTGCTGGTAGTCATGAGAACTATCAAACAAAGTAGAATCTTGTTCTGTAAATAATCCCCCTTCAGCGCGGACCAGTAAAGAAGTGGCATAGGGGTAAATAGCATTTCCTTGCTCAATATTTAAAGATTGAGTAGTCAAGCCATTTATTCTGCTATTTTCTAATAAATGAGCAGTGGCCGGCCGTATTAGTTGTATTTGTTTAGGCAGCCGGGCAGCCATGGATGCCACCAGCGCCCCATATTCCACCGTATAGCCCAGGGCAGGGGAGCCTAGATCGCAAGCTCTGACCTCTGTACGACCGAGGCGACCTTGTTGCGAAACATGTACCCGTTCAATAGCACAGCGCACGATACTTTCATCCCAAAGGCCCGCTTGCGCCAAGATTTGTTTGCTGCCATAGGATAAAGCTAGGACTCGATTCTCTTTGGTTTTTTCTGCCAGCGTGCTATTGTCAATTAACAAGATTTTACGATTAGGATCATCAGCTACTGCCAAGGCTGCCATAGCCATGCCTGCCGGACCAGCCCCTAAGACAGCAATGTCTACTAAGTTTGGTGCTGAACTTGTCAAAAGCTGAGTAGAAGAGTTC
The DNA here is from genome assembly GCA_019695155.1 of Burkholderiaceae bacterium. Lineage (GTDB taxonomy): Bacteria > Pseudomonadota > Gammaproteobacteria > Burkholderiales > Burkholderiaceae_C > Piscinibacterium. Next base: position 77,450 of record JAIBAO010000037.1, read on the forward strand.
ATTGCATTCTTTTATATACAGCAGATTAATGCCGCATTAAACCCTCAATACGGTCTACTTCAACAGGGCAGTAGCGAGACATTAATTCACAGCCCTCTTCAGTGACCACCGCATCATCTTCAATTCTCACCCCAATATGCCACCATTCCCGGTCAATATTCACCGCGGGCCGAATATAAAGACCCGGTTCGATAGTCAGCACCATATTTTGCTGCAAGATGCGACTAAGTCTTTCCTTTCCTTCCACCCAAGTTGCGTTACGGTCGGTATAAAGGCCCGCATCATGTACATCCATGCCTAACCAGTGACCAGCTCCGTGCATATAAAACTGGCCTAGCGCACCTGATTCAATGACGCCTTCGACGGTGCCTTTGAGTAAACCAATATCGATCAAGCCACGTGCTAAGGTGTTTTTGGCTGCGTGATGATAATCTTTAAAGCGCCTTCCGGGAGCAATGTGGTTAATACAGTCTGCTTGTGCCGCTAGCACTATCTCATAAATAGCTTTTTGTGGCCCGCTGAATTTGCCGCTGGCGGGAAAGCTGCGGGTTATGTCACTGGCATACCCCTCCAATTCACAACCAGCATCAATCAACACCATATCACCTTCTTGAATTTGCGCATTGCCTGCCCGGTAATGTAAAACACAGCTGTTGGCACCCGTTCCCACAATAGTGGTATAGGCTGGGCCTTCTGCAGCATTCTTGCGAAACTCGTGTAGTAGCTCAGCCTCCAGCTGATACTCTCGCAATCCCGGTTTGCACACCTGCATGGCCCGCACATGAGCTCCAGCGCTAATGCGTGCTGCGCGGCGCATGATGCTAATTTCATGTGCATCCTTGATTAGACGCATTTCATCTACCACGCTGCAAAGATTATGTACTGTTTCGGGAACGAGTTCTCCCTTACGGCTCAGCTTGCGTAAGCTATTAAGCCACTTAGCGAGTTGTTTGTCAGCCAAACTATTGCCCACACAACTCCATACTGCGGGTTGATTGGCCAGCAGCTTAGGCATTAGTTCGTCAAGCTTCGCAATATCATGAGCTTCATCAAAACCAAACTGTTCCTGTGCGGCCTGCGGACCATAGCGATAGCCGTCCCAAATCTCGCGCTCCAGATCTTTTTCCTGACAAAATAAAATAGACTTTTCTGTATCGCCACTGAGCAAAACCAGCATACTGCAGGGTTCGGTAAAACCGCTTAAATAGTAAAAAGAAGAATCGTGTCGGTAAGGATAATCGGAGTCACTATTGCGCATTACTTGCGATGCGTTGGCCACAATAGCGATGCCTCCGTTCGAGTTGCGCATGTGAGCAAGTAAACGTTTACGACGGTTCAGGTAAGGAGCGATGATCATTGCAATATTGTAAGCGGAACACTCGTAGTATTTATGCTTGTTTAAAACTGTTCAGTTTAAGAGTCTCCCATAGAGAAAAGCGCAAGGAAGGTCCTAAATTACACCTAAGCGGGTAGTGTAGTTTTATTAAACAACACTATAGAAAACCAGGTGAATTAGATAGGAATCAAGAAGTTATTAATAACAATCTGCCAGCTTTAAGGGTCAAGCCGCTTCCCGCATGGCTTTTTTACGCTCATGCTCTTTTAAATGACGTTTGCGCAAGCGGATGCTTTTTGGAGTGACTTCCACCAGTTCATCGTCTGCGATGAATTCCACGGCGTACTCTAGAGATAGCTGAATGGGAGGAACCAGACGGACGGCTTCATCAGTACCAGAGGCGCGAATATTGGTTAGTTGTTTACCTTTGATGGGATTAACTACTAGATCATTGTCACGGCTATGGATGCCGATAATCATGCCTTCATACAAAGCCTCGCCAGGGCTAACAAACATACGACCGCGATCTTGTAATTTCCATAGCGCATAGGCCACGGCTTCACCATTATCTTGGCTGATCAGCACTCCATTGCGGCGTTCACCCACTACACCTTCACGCACAGGAGCATATCCATCAAAAATATGACTCATTAGGCCCGTCCCCCGGGTCATGCTCATGAATTCTGTTTGAAAACCGATCAGACCTCGTGCAGGGATACTGTATTCCAGTCGTGTACGGCCTTTGCCATCGCTTTCCATATTAGAAAGTTCGCCTTTACGTTCTCCAAGCGCTTGCATAACGGCACCTTGATGTTCATCTTCTACATCTACAGTGAGGGCTTCAAAAGGTTCTTGTTTTACACCATCAGTCTCCCGGAAAACTACTCTAGGGCGGGAAACGGCTAATTCATAGCCTTCGCGGCGCATGTTTTCTACAAGAATGGTGAGATGCAGTTCTCCACGGCCGGAAACCTCAAAAACGGTATCGTCATCTGTTTCTTTTACTCGCAAGGCTACATTAGCGTTGAGCTCTTTTTTCAAACGGTCACGCAGCTGGCGGCTGGTGACAAATTTTCCTTCCCGGCCAGCCAGGGGAGAGGTGTTGACGCAAAAATTCATGGTGAGGGTGGGCTCATCCACATAAATCATCGGTAATGCATCGGCTTGGGCGGGGTCACAAAGGGTCACGCCGATGCCGATATCTTCTATTCCGTTGACCAGCACAATATCTCCGGCAAGTGCCTCATCAACCACGACTCGTTCCAAGCCTTCAAAACGAAGCACTTGGTTGACTTTGCGTAGCAGCACTTCCCCGTCGGGACCTTTACGCAATGCCACTTGCTGCCCGGATTTGATACGCCCACGATTGACCCGACCAATACCGATGCGGCCCACATAGGAGTTGTAATCCAATGAGCTGATTTGTAGCTGTAAAGGCCCGTCCACATTGTCTTGACGTACCGGTACATTATCGATAATGCTTTGAAAAAGAGGATCGAGTGTGCCACTGCGTACTTCAGGAGTTAAGCCTGCGTAGCCGTTTAAACCACTGGCATACACTACGGGAAAATCTAGCTGCTCTTCTGTGGCCCCTAGCTTATCAAATAATTCAAAAGTGGCATTAATGACATAATCAATGCGGGCTCCGGGCCGGTCAACTTTGTTGATCACGACGATGGGTTTGAGCCCCAAGGCTAAGGCTTTTTTAGTGACAAAACGGGTTTGAGGCATGGGGCCTTCTACTGCATCTACCAGTAGTAACACGCTATCTACCATAGAAAGTACCCGTTCAACTTCCCCCCCAAAATCAGCGTGGCCGGGCGTGTCTACAATATTAATGTGATAGTCATGCCAACGCACAGCACAGTTTTTGGCCAAAATGGTAATGCCGCGTTCTTTCTCAAGATCATTGTTATCCATGACGCGCTCGGCCACCTGCTGATTTTCGCGAAAAGTGCCTGATTGACGAAGTAGCTGATCTACCAGAGTGGTTTTACCGTGATCTACATGGGCAATGATGGCAATATTTCTAAGTTGACGGCTCATGGTTTCTATACTTTTCTCGATTTTTTTACTGTAAAGGTTTATCAAATTTAATCTAAGTTGATGAGACGGCTGGGCTGCAGGCGTCTTGCTTCAATATGGGCTAGGCCTAAAAATTGCTCCCCCTGATGGAGTCTTACTAGGCCTTGCTCTGGTCCTGACCACGCCAGACGTTGACCGTGCAATACCCGCTGTGCATCAGCTTCCTTTAATTGAACGCAGGGCAGATGGCGTACCAGGGTATCCACTGCTTGTAGGCACTCGCCAGGATTAGGATGTTCTAGTAAAGCCTGTAAACTGATCGCCTCTTCAATGCGCAACTCTCCCACTGCAATACGGCGCAAAGCCGTCAGGTGAGCCCCGCAGCCTAATGCCTCTCCAATATCTTCCGCTAAAGTTCTAATATAAGTGCCTTTGCTGACACATGCCTTAAGGACTACTGTGTCTGGATGGGTAACCGTAAAATCTGTATCTTCCAGCAGTTCCAAGCTATGGACGACTACTGGGCGGGCAGCACGCGGAATTTCAATGCCTTTGCGCGCCAGTTCGTAGAGGGCGACTCCTTCCTTTTTAAGAGCGCTATGCATAGGTGGAATTTGCATTATTGCCCCTGTAAATTTCCTAAGTATGCTGGCTAATTCTGCATGACTGTGTTTGATGGGCCGTTCTTGTAAAACCTCACCTTCAAGATCTCCTCCAACCCGGGTAATGCCAAACCGAATCGTAGCCTCATAGGTTTTATCGCTATTCAGTAAGGTATTACTGAATTTGGTAGCTTCTCCAAAACACAGGGGTAATAGACCCGTTGCTAACGGATCCAAGGTACCCGTATGGCCTGCTTTTTTAGCATTCAGAATACGCTTGGTTCTGTGCAAGGCATCGTTAGAGGAATACCCTAGGGGCTTATCCAGTAAAACAATGCCGTGCACGTTGTGCCGCTCTGCGCGCCGACCGGTTTGGCGCGAGAGCTTTAGAGTATTCATGTGTGATCGTTGTTATCGAGAATGTTTTCACCAGGGTTTTTGGCGAGGTCTTTCAGGGCAGTGTCAATTAAGCTTGACATTGCAGCACCACGGCTTACTGAATCATCATAAAAAAAATGTAATTCTGGTGTTTGATGGATCGATAAACTTCTGCCAATTTCCCGACGTAAAAAACCTTTAGCTGCATTTAAACCGGCTAATATTTCCTCAACTTTTTTACTACTTCCTTTAATGCTGGAATCTATATCATTTAGCGAACTGAAAAATACTTTGGCATGACTGTAATCAGGGGAAACTTCAACCCCCGTCAGCGTAATAAAACCAATACGTGGATCTTTCACCTCAAATTGCAGTAGTTGCGCTAGATCCCGCTGGATCTGGTCGCCAACCCTCAGTGCACGACCGTCTGCTTTAGGTTTATGACGCATAAAGTTATAACTGTAATAAATTTAAATTACTTAATTCGTGATATTGATGCGCTTTTTCAAGCATTTTTATCTGAAAACACGCATAAATATTAGGGTAAGCATATCAAGAGGTTTTAATAAACTTGGCGCGCTTTGACAGGTGTTTGAAGAGTCTTCCTGAGTCCCGCGCCTTTTTATTTCTAAACCAGTATGGCAGGTTTTTGCTAGTTTTTAATGAAGATTTTTAAATAGTCCGAGCGATCTCTTTTACTTCAAAGACTTCCAACTGGTCACCTTCCATAATATCGTTGTTATTTTTTAAAGAAAGCCCGCACTCAAAACCTGCCTTGACTTCACGCACATCATCTTTAAACCGTTTTAAAGACTCTAATTCACCTGTCCATATGACTACATTGTTGCGCAATAAACGAATCTGCGCTCCTCGCCGGACAACACCATCCAATACCATGCAGCCGGCCACCTTACCAATCTTGGATACATGAATGACTTGGCGAATCTCGACAAGGCCAATCGTCTCTTCACGCCGCTCTGGGGCAAGCATGCCTGTCAGAGCGGCTTTTACATCATCAACAGCATCATAAATAATATTGTAGTAGCGAATGTCTACCCCGTTAGCTTCGGCTAATTTGCGGGTATTGGCATCAGCACGGACATTAAAGCCAATAATGACAGACTTGGTAGCAATGGCCAGGTTCACATCTGACTCACTGATACCACCGACTGCAGCATGGGCAATCTGTACTTCCACCTCTTCATTGGCGAGCTTTGCTAAAGAGTGTGCAAGTGCTTCTTGTGAGCCTTGAACATCGGATTTAATGATCAGTGTGAGCTTGCGTTTTCCGTCTTGGCCCATGTTTTCCATCATGCCTTCAAGCTTGGCTGCTTGTTGACGAGACAGTTTAGTATCGCGGAATTTACCTTGACGGAAGAGGGCGATTTCACGGGCTTTGCGCTCGTCTCCCAAAACAATTAATTCATCCCCTGCCGAGGGCACTTCTGTTAACCCCTGAATTTCTACAGGAATAGACGGTCCTGCCGAATCAATGGGCTTGCCATTTTCATCCAGCATAGCCCGTACACGGCCGAAACTCGCGCCTGCCAGAACGATATCACTTCGTTTAAGAGTACCTGATTGCACCAACACGGTGGCTACTGGTCCCTTACCCTTGTCAAGGCGGGATTCGATGACCAGTCCTTTGGCCGGTGCATTTTCAGGAGCCTTCAATTCCATTATTTCAGCTTGCAGTAAAACATTTTCTAGCAAGGCATCAATACCTTCTCCGGTGCGAGCGGACACAGGAATAAAAGGCACATCACCACCATAGTCTTCCGGCACGACTTCACAAGCGACTAGTTCTTGCCGTACCCGATCAGGGTTAGACTCAGGCTTGTCGATTTTGTTAATAGCGACCACCAGGGGCACTGCCGCACTTTTAGCATGAGCAATGGCTTCTTTGGTCTGCGGCATGACACCATCATCTGCAGCTACTACCAGAATGACTATATCGGTGGCCTTGGCACCCCGGGCCCGCATAGCAGTAAAGGCTTCATGCCCCGGGGTATCCAGAAAGGTAATAACACCTCTTGGGGTCTGCACATGATAGGCCCCAATATGTTGCGTAATGCCTCCTGCTTCCCCTGATGCTACTTTTGTGCGGCGAATATAATCCAGCAAAGAGGTTTTCCCATGGTCGACATGCCCCATCACTGTCACAACAGGAGGTCGGGGAACAACAGCCGCGTTCATATGCTCCTGATTGTCGTCTTCTAAAAAAGCCTCCGGGTCATCCAGCTTTGCGGAAATAGCCTTATGCCCCATCTCTTCCACGACAATCATGGCCGTATCTTGATCTAAGACCTGATTAATAGTCACCATCTGACCCATTTTCATTAGGCTTTTAATCACTTCCGCTGCTTTCACGGACATTTTGTGTGCTAGGTCAGCTACTGAAATAGTTTCAGGAACATGCACTTCACGCACAATCGGCTCAGTGGGCATGACCGCCGAAGTTTCTCGCTCTTCAGTCCGCGTCTCTCCACGACGAGCTGTGCGGTTTTTGCCTGCGGAGCGCCAGGTTTCACGCCCTGGTGTATTACCCCGCGTTTTCTCAGCCTGCTTTTTCTTGGCGGTATCATCAGCCCAGCTAGAAGACACTTCGCTGGATTTGACGGTTTTGCTTTTGGCTTTTACTTTCTCTTCTTTCTTGGTTTCTGAAGGAGTAGAAGTTTTAGCGGGTTTATGCAAAGTGCCAGAAATGGGAGGCGTAGCCGCAGGAGTTGCGGGTTCAGGAGCTTTAGCTACTTTTTTGGGTGCAGCCATTAATTGACGAATCCCGGCCACTTCAGCCTCAGCCCGTCGCCGAGCTTCGTCACGGCGTTTTTGTTCTTCTTCTGCCGTCACTGCAGCTGCTTTTTTTACAGTTACTGCTTGTACTAGGGGGTTTTCTTGTGGTTCTTTTTCGATTAATTCAGTCTTAGCCGTAGGTACGGCTATGGGAGAGGAGGGCTCTACTGTTTCTACTGGGCGAGGTTGCGCTGCAGTGGTATCGCTAAGGATGGAATTTGCCTGGACGTCATTGAGGCTAGCTTCAGCTTTGGTCTTTGCCGTCTCAATTTTTTGTTTTGCTTCCCGTGCAGCTTGCTCGGCGGCTTGCCTAGCTTCAGCTTCAGCCGTTTGGCGTGCAAGTAACTCTGCCTGTTGTGCAGCTTCCTGTTTTCTACGGGTAATTTCTTCTTCGGAAATAATGGGGCTAGCGGACACTACAGCCGCCTCAGCAGAGGCCGAAGGTGTGACCTCTCTTTGTACTAACACACGTTTTTTTCGTACCTCTACCTGGATGGTACGAGCCTTACCCGTGGCATCCGACTGTTTAATTTCAGTGGTTTGCTTTCGAGTGATGGTAATACGTTTTTTCTCAGTGCTATCTGAACCATGCGCACGCCGCAGACTTTCAAGCAGCCGTGCTTTATCTGCTTCGGTAATAAAATCTTCCGCAGATTCTTTTTGTACACCCGCGCCGTTTAGCTGTACTAGCAGCGTTTGCACGGGCAGTTTTAGTTCAGTAGCTAGATGGGCGACTGTGGTACTTGCCATTCATTCCTCGGTTCAGACTTTTGCTCGCTTAACTTAAATGCGCTTTGCTGGAGCATAAATCATTACTATTGCCAGCTTTCACGCGCTTTCATAATCATTTGTTTAGCGGTGTCTTCTGGGACACCGATCACTTCCATTAATTCTTCAGAATCTAGTTCGGCTAAATCCTCAACTAAATAAACCCCACTAGCAGCTAATTTGGGCAGCATAGCGCCAGTAATTCCGCTGATAGTGAATAAATCCGTTTGTTGGCCACTACCTTCTAAGGTTTCTTCTTTGGCTAAGGCCTCGGTTAACAGAGCATCACGTGCACGAGTGCGTAGCTCACTGACAGTGTCTTCATCAAATGCTTCAATAGCCAACATTTCATTGAGTGGAACGTAGGCTACTTCTTCCAGACTTGTAAAGCCTTCATCCATCAAAATTTGGGCCACCTCTTCATCTACATCCAACTTGCTCACGAACAGGGCGACAATACGCTGTTTCTCATCGGATTGTTTGGCTTGAGATTCGTTGGCGGTCATGATGTTGATTTGCCAGCCCGTCAATTCAGAAGCCAGACGTACATTGCGGCCTCCCACTCCAATAGCAACGGCTAATTCATCTTCATTGACAACCACATCCATCGCATGTTTTTCTTCATCAACCACAATGGATTGCACATTCGCAGGAGCAAGTGCTCCAATGACAAACTGAGCAGGGTCTTCAGACCATAACACAATATCCACCCGTTCACCCGCAAGCTCTTGTGTAACCGCTTGCACACGGGAACCGCGTACCCCTACGCAGGTACCAATAGGATCAATTCTTCGGTCAGACGTAGTGACTGCAATTTTTGCACGTACCCCTGGATCACGTGCAGCAGATTTTATAGTTAATAAGCCCTGTTCGATTTCAGGCACTTCAAGTTCAAACAATTCGATAATGAAACCAGGTGCAATACGGGAAAGTTCTATTTGCTGGCCCCGTGCTGTACGGTCTATCTTATGAATAAAGGCTCTGACCCGATCACCAATACGCAAGTTCTCTTTGGGAATCATTTGATCTTTGCGTAAACGGGCTTCGATTTTACCTGCCTCGATAATCGCATCGCCCCGATCCATGCGTTTGATGGTGCCGTTGACGATCTTGTCGCCTCGCTCAAGAAAATCATTCAGAATTTGCTCGCGTTCTGCGTCGCGAATTCGTTGCAGAATGACCTGCTTTGCGGCTTGTGCACCAATGCGTCCAAACTCTACATCCTCGATCTGCTCTTCTACGTGATCCTCAAGATTGATTTCAGGTAACTGAGATTGAGCCTCCGAGAGTGCCATTTGCATCGATGGATGTTCCACTGCGTTATCTGCGACGACCAACCAACGCCGGAAAGCTTCAAACTCACCGGATTCACGGTCAATGGTGACACGAATATCCACATCGGGATCACTAAACCGTTTTTTTGTTGCAGAGGCAAGCGCAAACTCAAGAGCAGAAAACACCACCTCTTTAGCTACATTTTTTTCGTGCGCCAGCGCATCTACCAGCATTAGCACTTCACGGTTCATTTCCAACCTTTCTTAAAGTCCAGCGTCGGGTTTAAATGGGCTTTTTCGACGTCTGACAATACAAATTCAAGCAACTGTAATTGTCCATTTTTATCTTCAAATTCCAGACCAAGTACAGCATCAGTCCCTTCACCTTTGGGTACAGATAATGTTCCTGTATAGGTCTTACGACCACCGATACTGCCCGCAACAGGGCTACGCAACTTGATTACTGCCAGGTGACCAGAAAATCGTACATAGTCTTTAAGCGTTTTCAGCGGACGGTCTACCCCCGCAGAAGAGACTTCTAAGCGCTCGTAATTAAATCCTTCTATCATTAATACCTGAGTCAGTTGCCGACTCACTTTTTCACAATCTTCTATCTGGATGCCTGAGGTTTTATCAATAGTGATTCTTACATGCCCGCGAGCCAAACGCTCCAGGTCCACAAGCTCGTAACCCATGGGCCTAATAGTTTGCTCAACAATGCTAAAAAAATCTGTCATGAATCCAATCTAAAGTACTCTGTACACTTGTAAAACCCTACAAGCTGATAAAACCGTACTAACAAAAAAAAGTGGGCTTAAAGCCCACTTGTTGGAAAACTGGAAAACCAGAGATTTCCTACATTTATTTGCAGCATTTCTTTCAGCAAAAAAATGTGTAAAAAGCAGTTTACAAAAAATATAACTTTAAGCGCTAATTGTCTGAATTGTAAGGGGTTTTAAGATTTCAGCCAAACGTAAGTCGATCCATAAATCTCTATTGGGTATTTCCACCTAATATGCGCCGCTTGGAAGCACGTTTGGTGTGACCGGGCGTTTTCCGAGGTGAGGGCAAACTTTTCCTGTTATCGATCCGCTCAAAAGCACTACCTTCATGGGGGAGGGGATTTTTTCTCGCCTTACCAGATCGCTTAGCGGCACCTGGATCGCGACCGTAGGTGTGTCGATCCGAAACAGCTGGGTCATGGATTTCACTAAGGCTTTGAGTCTTGCGCTGATGGGTAGGGGCGTTGTTAGCCTTGTTCGTCTTGCCTCGACGAGCACGCCCTGAGGCTGTTCCCAGGTTACGTGAGGCAGGCGAGGAGGCCTGAAGATCGGTTGAAAGATTTAGGGCATGACTGGTTAGCATTACATGCCCGGTTTCGTTATGAGTGGATAAAAATGCTTCCCGTTTGGAAGGAGGTTTTTTCTTTGATTTTTGTTTTCCATTGCCATTAAAATCATCCTCAACTAAATCCTTATTCATCCCTAGTTCTGCGCATAAAGCTTGGGCAACAGGGGCATCGATTTCTTGCCATTGACCACGTTTTAATCGAGGGGGAAGCACAAACCCCCCAAAACGCACTCTGATCAGTCGACTCACTGTGAGACCTACTGCTTCAAACATCCGGCGTACTTCCCGATTGCGGCCCTCGCAAATGGTAACGCGTACCCATCGGTTAGCTCCTTGCCCACCCAGTTCATGAATTTCTGAGAATTTGGCAATTCCATCCTGCAACCTAACACCATTGAGGAGTTGCTGCTTGTGCTCTGGGCTGAGCTCGCCTAGCAAACGTACCGCGTACTCTCGCTCCAGTCCGAAGCGGGGATGTGCCAAACGGTTAACGAGTTCCCCTGAATTGGTGAAGACTAGTAATCCTTCGGTATTGAAATCTAATCGACCAATGGATAACCATTTTCCGTTTTTGATACGTGGCAATACATCAAACACCTTTGCTCTTTTTTTAGGGTCGTCATGAGAAACTATTTCACCAGCCGGTTTGTGATAAAGAACGATGCGTGTAGGGCGAGATAGGTCCTTCCGAATAAAGCTTTTCCCGTTAATTCTTATTTGATCGCTGGGCAAAATACGTTGACCAATATGGGCTGGTTCGGCATTTACCGAAATGCGCCCCGCAAGTATCAATTCTTCCATTTCCCTTCGAGAGCCCACTCCTGCCTCGGCTAAGACCTTGTGAAGCTTTGGGGCATCTTCCGGTTTAAGTACTCGCTTACCGGTTAAAGCGTCAAACTGTTTTCCAATAGCTTCAGGAATGGATTCATCTTCCTCAGTAGAGGGTTCTAAAAGCGGGGCAGTGGATTCTGATAAGGCAAGGGGGTTTTTTATTACTTCTTTGGCTTTACGGTTTCGTGAACGACGTCGGCGCCCGGCTCTTTTCTCATTTTTAAAGGAGGGATCAGAGCAGGGTCCATTCTCTGTTTCGGTAGGCTGGCCTGCGTTGGTGGAAGAGGCTTCGTTAATGCAGGTACTGGAGAGGTTTTTTTGAATAGAGGTTTCTGATGACTCTAAATACTTTACACCCTGAGGCAATTGCTCTGATTCAGATTGATTATGGTTATTCATCTACACGTTTAGTCAAAGAAAGGGTTCAGTTAAACACCTTTATATGTTTTTGGAAAAGGGACTGACAGCGTTATCTATTAAAGGAGAAGAGGAGTCCGGTTCAGCAGCAGGAGTGTTGGCAACATTCACAGAAAAATCAATATTTTGTTGTTCAGGTAATGACAAAACCGGGATAGTTTCCTCTGCAGATAATGCCGGCAGGTCAGAAAGGGAACTGAGGCCTAAATCATCTAGAAACAATTTGGTTGTGCCAAAAAGAGTAGGTCGACCTGCTACATCACGATGCCCAAGGGCTTCAATCCATCCCCGGTCTTCCAGGGATTTGATAATACTACTAGCTACTGTTACCCCTCTTATTTCTTCAATATCCCCACGGGTTACCGGTTGCCGGTAAGCAATGATAGCCAGAGTTTCCATGACCGCCCGAGAATATTTCGGAGGTTTTTCAGGGTTTAACCGGTCTAAATAATCCCGCATCAGCGGTCTGGTCTGAAATCGCCACCCCGATGCCAGAGCAGTTAACTCAAGCCCTCGATTTTTCCACTCACAACGTAGCGTTTCAAGAATAAAGCGCACGCTGTCAGCCCCAATCTCTTCATTAAATAATCGACGAAGATCATTGAGTTTTAAGGGTTGCTCAGCCACTAGCAAGGCAGCTTCTATTACGATCTTGGCTTGGTCGGTTGTCATAAAAGGGCGAAGCAATAGGGTCGCCGGAAAATCTTTCTCATTAAAAAAGAGAATCCAAATATTGGAAGAGGCTTGATCTAGGAGCTATCTGCTTAACAGCGGTGCATGGGTCAAGCTAATCAGATATTAATAAAAACAAGGCACAATTAAAAAATGCCCTGGATAAGTTTATTTTCTTTTTTCGTTAAATATACCACGGTGTATAGCGAAGCGTTTTTATAATTTTGATTCCAATTATAGTTGCAATTTTAAAGGGTTTTATTCTTTTGTTAAATTTTTTATGTCACATTCTTCTCTTTTTAAACCTCTTCTTTTCTCAGTTCCGTTAAATATAAATAAGTCTAGTTGCACAATCATTTTGCATGAACACCAAGTTTATGAAGCTCCAGGCGGTTTACAACTTGTACGAAATTTTTCGGATAACGGCGAGGGGGGGTTTATTAGTGCGGCTCAATCAGGTAATGGAAAATGGGGCTATATCAACCAGTACGGCCAATGGTTAATTAATCCAAGCTTCGAGGATGCCCGAGCATTTTCTGAAGATGGGTTCTCTCGCTTTAAAGAAAATGGACGCTGGGGTTATATCAACAACAAGGGACAGATAGTTATTGCCGCACAGTTTGAAGATACGCATGCCTTCAAATTCGGAATGGCTGCTGTACAGCTGGACAATAAACGATGGGGGTTTATTAACCACACAGGAAAATTAGCCTTTGAGAATATCTTCTCGTTTGTAGGGGATTTTACAACTTGTGGTCTGGCAATGGCTGCCGAATCTGTCGCTAAGGGAGGCTATATCAACCGCATGGGGCAGTGGGTTATTAAGCCAATGTTTATGGGCTTACGCCCCTTTAACTCCCAAGGAACTGCCCCGGCTTGCCTTAAGCAAAAGAAATATGGCCTCATCAATTTGCAGGGAGAATGGGTGCTTGCCCCCGCTTATGAACGTATTGATAAATTTAACCAAGACGGATTGGCTTATTTTTCTGATGATCAAAAGAGTGGTTATCTTAACGCAAAGGGTGAGGTTGTCATTAGGTTCGGAGAATACAACTTTAGACCTATGAGAGATGGGGTCGTTTCGGCTAATCACAGCGGCAGTGCGTATTTTCTTAAGGATGGTAGCCTGCTGCCTACCCCTCCTTTGAGCTGGGGAGGCGATTTCAACGAGTTTGGATATACCGTTGTACGGACTGCAGATTCTATGTGGTCTAAAACCTTGCAGCGTCATGAAGAGCTGCAGGCTCAATGGGGTATCCTGCGAAAGGATGGCTCTTTCAAACCTCTTCCTCCCGAGATCCAGGAGCCCTTAACTGATGCAGAAGGCTGGATTGTTAGCCTCATAAACGACACTCCTTTTCTTCCCTGTTTGACTACAAATAAGGAAATTGTATTTATCGATCGGGAAGCCTGTATAGCTTATCGTATCTGTTATCAAAATGAATGTATTTCTTTTCTAGACGCAAAGGGAGTCTTGCTATGGCAAAGCTCTCAAGGCCAGCAATACCGTCCGCCTTCGGCGTTCTTCCATCAATCGATAGAAGCGTTTTTAAAAGAATTGGATTCTTTGGAAAATATTGTGCCTTGTGCCCACGCTGTCTTAAGGGAAACTGAAAAAAAGCTGCATGCTTTCGTAGCAGGTGAAGATTTAGCTGAAGATCTGGAAGAAGAGGATGAAGATGAGGAAGATCCGGAGGAGAAAGGAGAGAGTAGTGTAGCAACACGTCGTTGTTTAGCCCGGGCGTATATAGGAGAAGAACATTATGGCTCTTACGAGTTTCTATCCCGATTGCAAACAAAAACGATCAGAGAAGCCAAAACCACTCTTTTAAGCACACTGATTCAGCATTTCGGGCCAGCAGATCCGGACCCAGAGTATCCGCGCAACTCTTACTCCCAATATCATATTACTTCTATTCCTTCTGCCTGGCCTGTCAATTTACAGCAAGGCATTTCTGGAGTGAAAACTTCCTTAAAAGAAGCTGCTCAGCTTTGGCTGAGTTTTTATGAACATGTGGATTCTGGAGATGGAGATGTATGGCATGAGCTTTGGCTTCTCTGTGCGCCTAGTATTGATGCGCTTGAAGCGGCTAAACAAGCTCGGCGTGCTTTATCTAACGCCGATTCTGAGGGCACTACGCCAGAAGGAGGGAAGCTGCAGCCAGATGGGACGCAGGTTCAGCAGTTTCCTCAAACTTACGAACAATGGTTGGCTGTTGTGCGTGAGGATAAATATGCAATTGGACACGTGCCGGAGACCTTAATAGATGACGCTTTAGTGAATGCAGCCCTAGAGGCGAATGCTAAGGCCCTAGAGTATGTGCCGCCAAAATGGCAGACTTCTCAGCGCCTGGAAAGGCTGATTCGCAAAGGAGTAGCGGTTGCTCTCGAAATTCCAGAAGAGTGTATGACAAAAGAGGCTTTAACCCTAGCCCGTGCGTTATATGCACAAGACCTTTATTGGCAACAGGAAGATCATCGTCGTTCACAGTTGCCTTCCAAATGGGAAAAAAACTGTCTTTATGGAGTTTGGGGTGCTGTTCTCACAGAAGAGCATTGTATTGCTGCCGTCTCCGCAGGGGAAGATCTAAACGATGTACCGCACTGGTTACGAACAGACCGGGTGGAACAAGCTGCTCTTAAAGCCGATATCTACAATATTCGATATATTGCTAAAGAGCATATTACCTCTGCATTAGCGGAACGTGCTGTGCGGCATGATTACGGTTGTTTAATTGAAGTTATTCCTCAAGAGTTATTAACTCCAGATTTGTGTTTAACCTCTGTACGTATCAATGGGTTGTCGCTAGAACACATACCATTTTCCATGCGCAGCATTGAAGTATGTGTTGCAGCAATGCAAGAGAATTCAAGTGTGTTTGTATGGGTTCCGGAAGAAATTCGCTTAGTAGTGTGCTCCAGATTGATTGAATTAAATCTTGTACAAGCGCCTAAAGAACAAGAAGATGAACAAGAAAATCGGGTTTCAAGCCGATGGCATAGTTATCGTGCCTGGGCCAAACTGTGGGCTAAGGATTATGAGGGTGCTATTGAAGATGCCAAGTTGGCGCTAGAGCAAGCGCGCTACCCAGTCCATTCTTATTATGTACTTGCCTCAGCCTATCGAGCACTGAATCAATTCTCTCAAGCCGCTTTGCAAGCTTCTTGCGTACTTGCATTAGCAGATCCCTATACCGCTGAATTTCACCCGCAAGAAGATACTTCCTGGCTTAATCAGCTGACACAAGGTCACTTTGAGAACCTAGATGAGGCTACTCTTTTATTGCAGATCCAGGAAAGTCCCTTGGCTTTGGCAGATGTTCCTCGGGAGCGTATTACTGAAGAGATGATAGAGAAGGCCTTAGCAAGAAACGCTGAAGCCATTCGGTTTGTGCCTAAGCGGTTAATGACGCCTGAGCGGTATGTTATTGCAATGCAAGAAAATGTTAAGCGATTTTCTAATATTCCACAGTCAATGCTCAGCGAAGCGGCTTGTATTGAGCATGTAAGCCGCTCAGGATATCGTCTGGCGGACATCCCTGAACAATGGCGTACAGTACAGGTATGTGCTTATGCTTTGCGAAACACAACAGGGGCGCTTAGCTATGTTCCCACTGCTATCCAAATTCAAGTGCAGGAAGCATTGAAGTCTTTACCTGCGAAGGACGATGGAGAAGCTAACACTGCTCAAGCATCTTCTTCTGGGCTAGAGCAGCGCTTGATAAATAGCATGCTTTCCGAAAAAAGTGAAAAGACTACTTTGCATCGTCTAAGTCGGAAAGGATTGTGGGCAGCGTTTTTTTTAAAAACGGTATTTTTAGCCAAAGATGATAAACCACCCATTCTGAAAGGAGTTGCAGGATGGATGGAGCAGCGTCCGGTAGCAACTTTATTTATTAATGGGATTACCGCAGCATTGGCTCTGGTTTTTCATATGATAGTGACGATTCATGTATGGCAAACGCATGGAACGTGGATAGGTCTGTTGACGGGTATTTTTATGGGCTTTGCAGAAATCTATTGGGGGTGGCAATTCTTATTTTCAGACCCCTTTTATCCCGGGCTTGGCATAGCAGCGGTTTTTGTCATGTTTTACGTTTTTGGATATACGATACTAAAGCGTCGGGTGAATAAAGCGATAGCAGCTAAACACCATCAGTTAGAAAAGTAGGCCTTTTTTATTTAACACTGATCTGTAAATTTTAAACCTATGCGACAAATTATTCTCGATACAGAAACCACCGGTTTAAACCCGACTAATGGCGACCGTATTATCGAAATTGGCTGCGTGGAGATGCTTAACCGCCGGATTACCACGCGCACTTTCCATACTTATTTAAATCCTGAACGTGAAATAGAGGAGGGAGCTACTGCGGTCCACGGTCTGCGGTGGGAAGATTTGACCGATAAGCCCACTTTTGCGCAGATACAAAAAGACTTTGCCGAGTTTGTTGAAGGCGCGGAACTGATCATTCACAATGCTCCTTTTGATATAGGTTTTTTGGAAGCTGAATACAAGCTCTTAGGGTATGAAGGGTTCCAAGCCCTGAGTGGCTGTAACGTCGTAGATACTTTGCGTTTGGCCAAGCAACTGCATCCGGGAAAACGTAACAGTCTCGATAGCTTGTGTGAACGTTATGGTATTTCCAATACGCACCGTACTTTACATGGTGCGTTGCTGGATGCGCGTCTGCTTGCTGAGGTTTATCTGGCCTTAACCCGAGGGCAAGACAGTCTCTCTATTGGGTTTGAGTCGGTAGAAATAATCAACTCAGAGAAGGCGGATTTACGTACACTCTCTCTACCCTTGTTTGAAATAGATGCGGCAGCGTGCGCAGCTCATGAAGATTATCTTGAAACTTTACATAAAGAATCTAAGGGAAATTGTGTGTGGCGGATTCTTTAGCGTTTCTAGATTCTCGGTATTGAAAAGGCTAAGTTACAATTTAGTATTAAGGATTGGGCGGTTAGCTCAGGGGTAGAGCACTACCTTCACACGGCAGGAGTCACTGGTTCGATCCCAGTATCGCCTACCAGAGCGTTTTGATTAAGCATTTTCTTTTTGAAGTATGCTTTGTGCGATTTCTTATTTGGTGTGCACTATTTCGGTGCTTTCCCTCTAAAGGTGCACGTAAAAATGCTGTGCTTCGCTAGCAAGCTTGCAGTTTAAATATTGTTTGCCTGTCTACTAGTGAAAATCTCTGCGAAGTAAAGATATTATTGAGTTGGCATGAATTATGCTTTACCTTTTTATAAGCAAAATACTGCTGACACCGTATATAACCGGCTCATTTAAATATTGACTCATAATGGAGGACCTGAGAATGGCGAGTGCACAAGACGTCTTGAACATGATTAAGGAAAATGACGTCCAGTTTATTGATTTACGGTTTACTGATTTCAAGGGTAAAGAGCAACATGTGAGTGTGCCAGCTCAGCAATTTGATGAGTCTAAGTTCACTGCAGGTCATGCGTTTGACGGTTCGTCTATTGCAGGTTGGAAGGGCATTGAAGCTTCTGATATGTTGATGTTTCCTGACCCTTCTACGGCTAATTTAGATCCTTTCCGTGAAGAGACAACGCTAATGATTACTTGCGATGTCATTGAACCCTCGGATATGAAAGGCTATGATCGGGATCCCCGTTCTTTAGCCAAGCGCGCTGAAGCTTATCTAAAAGAAACCGGATTGGGGGATACTGCCTTTTTTGGCCCAGAGCCGGAATTTTTTATTTTTGACGGCGTACGCTGGGGTGCAGATATGTCTGGATGCTTTGTGCATATTGATTCAGACGAGGCCATGTGGAGCGCAGGAGAGAAAAGAGAAACCGGAAATCATGGACACCGGCCTGGTACAAAAGGGGGGTATTTTCCCGTTCCACCGGTAGATAGCTTTCAGGATATGCGCTCTGAAATGTGTTTATTGTTAGAGCAGTTGGGAGTGCCGGTTGAGGTGCATCATCATGAAGTGGCTGGTCAAGGGCAAAATGAAATTGGCACCCGTTTTTCTACCTTGGTACAACGTGCGGACTGGACGCAACTGCTTAAATACGTAGTTTGGAATGTGGCTCATAGTTATGGCAAGACAGCTACCTTTATGCCAAAACCTGTCGTTGGAGATAATGGTTCGGGCATGCATATTCATCAGTCTGTATGGAAAAATGGCACGAATCTGTTTGCCGGCGATGGTTATGCAGGTCTTTCAGAGTTTGCTCTGTACTATATTGGCGGCATTATTAAACATGCACGCGCACTCAATGCTATTACTAACCCTGGTACCAACTCTTATAAACGCTTAGTGCCTGGCTTTGAGGCACCGGTTAAATTAGCGTATTCAGCTCGTAATCGCTCAGCGTCTATCCGTATTCCTTATGTTTCTAGCCCAAAAGGTCGGCGTATTGAAGCGCGCTTTCCTGATCCGACTGCCAACCCGTATTTAGCTTTTTCGGCCATGTTAATGGCAGGTCTAGATGGGGTACAAAATAAGATTCACCCCGGTGAAGCGGCAGACAAAAACCTTTATGACTTACCCGCAGAGGAAGATACAAAAATCCCAACAGTATGCAGCTCTCTGGATCAAGCACTTGAATATCTGGATAAAGACCGCAGCTTTTTAACTAAAGGCGGAGTGTTTACAGATTCTATGCTGGATGCGTATATTGAACTAAAAATGGCTGAAGTCACCCGCTTTAGAATGACCACCCATCCAGTTGAGTTTGATATGTATTACACAGCTTAAAGTGGGCTGTGTTGATCCGATTGCAACGCTAAACCGTTGTTTTTAAAGAGAAAAAGACGGGGCCTCCCGTCTTTTTTGGCTTTCACAATACGGCTAAGTAGCTTAGACTCCAACTCCGACCATTTTTTTTGTAGGTATGCCATGAAGTACAGCTCTTTAAAATATTTAAGCCTAAGCGGCTTTATTATTGTGGCCAGTACGAGTGCGTGGGCACAAAACTACTTTATTTGCCAAGGTACGGATGGCAATCGCGTCATGACCAATAGCGAATCTGAGGCTAGAAAATACAAATCTTGCCAGACGCGGCAATTAGAGACGACGGTGACAATTGCTGCTCCTAAGGCTAGCCGTGCTGCTACACCTTCAGCAGGCCCTGCGAGTTTTCCAAAAGTGGAAATGGATGCACAGCGTAATCGAGAGAATGGGCGGCGGGCTGTGCTAGAAGATGAGCTGAGGGCAGAAGAAGCAAAGTGTGCTGTTCTGCGTACGGAATTGGGCAATGGAGAGCCCGAACGCCTGGGGTCTGAACGTAACTATGCCAAATATCAAGCGCGTGTTGCGCAAATGAAAGAAGATTTAGCCCGCTGTGAATCTAACACTACGGCCCTGAAAAACGAACTCTCGAAGATTCGTTCTTTATAAAAGCAAAATTTTGTAAATTAATATTCTTCCCCTTGCAAGGGAAGAATAAACATAGCTGTATTCTGCAAACAGAGGGTAGCGTTTTTGCTGCACCCCTTTAAATGAACCAGTCTCTTCTAAGCCTTAACGATCGGGATTTTTCCGGTCTGGACCTTGTGATGACTGCCGTGATTGTTACGGATGAAAAGGGCATTGTGCAGTATGTCAACAGTGCCGCTCAGTCTTTATTTGATGCGCCCTCCCGTTATTTTTTAGGGCAAACCATTGAGAAGCTATTTGAGAATGGAAACAGCCTGAAGTTATTAGTCAAAGAAGCCACCTCCCACAGTTTTTCTCATAAAAGAACGGATTTACGGCTGCATCGCCTTGGATATGAGCTTCTCTCTTTACAATGCACAGTTTCTACGGCCCAGTTACCGGGCGCTCCAGTAGTGCTGGAGTTTCAGGAAATCGATCAGCAATTACGGGTCAGTCGAGAGGAGCGTTTAAGCCATCAGTATCACACACATAAAGAACTGCTCAGAAATTTGGCTCATGAAATTAAAAATCCTCTTGGGGGCATCCGAGGAGCGGCCCAATTGCTAGAGCCAGAATTACCCAATGTAGAGTTAAAAGAATTTACCGGCGTTATTATTAAAGAAGCTCGACGTTTAGAGCTATTGGTAGACCGCTTATTGGCGCCTTACAGGGCTGCGCATATTGTTGGGGATGTCAATATTCATGAGGTCTTAGAGCATGTGCGCAGTATTCTAATTGTGCAGTATCCGCAGGATTTACAAATCCTGCGGGATTATGACATCTCAGTACCTGAATTTCGTGGAGATAAAGCTCATCTGATTCAAGCTGTGCTGAACATTGCCCAGAATGCGGCTGAAGCCCTGCATGGGCAAACTCACCCAACTCCCTGCATTACTTTTAAAACACGTGTACTGCGTCAGGCTACTGTGCAAAAACAACGCTATCGTTTAGTGCTACTGGTGCATATTATGGATAATGGTCCGGGTGTTTTACCGGAAATTGCAGAACAGATTTTTTTTCCCTTAGTATCAGGTAAACAAGGCGGCACGGGTCTTGGTTTGACTTTAGCTCAAACATTTATAGAACAGCATTTTGGAACCATTGCATTTGAGAGCAAGGCAGGTTTTACAAATTTTCAGTTAATAATTCCTTTACCGTGAAAAAAGTCATCAATAAATGCCTGAGATTTAAAGCATGAAATCAGTTTGGATTGTGGATGATGATGAGTCGATACGTTGGGTTCTTGAAAAAGCCCTCACTAAAGCAGCGATTGATTGTCGCAGTTTTGATTCTGCGAACAAAACGATTGAGGCGCTGCATCAACAGTTACCTGAGCTAATAGTCTGTGATGTACGTATGCCGGGCATGGATGGGTTTACATTTCTTGCGTACCTTAAAAAAACTTACCCAGACTTACCTGTCATCATCATGACTGCATTTTCTGATTTGGAAAGTGCGGTTAGTGCTTTTCAGGCAGGAGCGTTTGAGTATTTACCCAAACCTTTTGATATTAATAAAGCCCTGGACTTGATTAGTCGGGCAATTGAGCAAAGCCAACGAAACGTTAGCAATGTGCAAGTGCAAATTCAAACTGTACCTATCCTGGGTCAGGCGCCTGCCATGCAAGAGGTGTTTCGTGCTATTGGTCGTTTAAGTCAATCCCAGGCCACCGTATTAATCACGGGCGAATCAGGTACAGGCAAAGAATTGGTCGCTAATGCTTTACATCGGCATAGTTTAAGGACTAATAAACCTTTTGTAGCTATTAATACCGCTTCAATTCCAAAAGAGTTATTGGAGTCAGAGCTGTTTGGTCATGAGCGTGGCGCTTTTACCGGTGCACAGGCATTGCGCCGTGGTCGTTTTGAACAAGCAGAAGAGGGTAGCTTGTTTCTAGATGAAATTGGGGATATGCCCATGGACCTACAAACTCGTTTATTACGTGTATTGTCAGATGGGCATTTTTATAGGGTGGGAGGACATACTCCGCTGAAAGCTAATGTTCGGGTTATTGCTGCAACCCATCAAAATCTTGAAGAACGGGTTTTAGCCGGAAAATTTCGGGAAGATTTATTTCATCGCTTAAATGTTATTCGCTTGCGTTTACCGTCCTTAAGGCAAAGAACGGAAGATATTCCCTTACTGGCAAGGTATTTTTTACAAAAAAATGCCAAGCAATTGGCTGTTGAATGCAAAGAGTTTTCGACTGAGGCAATGCAAATGCTGACTCAACTACCCTTCCCAGGTAATGTCAGGCAGTTAGAAAATTTATGTCATTGGTTTACAGTTATGGCTCCTTCTCAGATTATTGAAGTGAAAGATTTCCCCTCCGAATTAATGACGCAGCGGCCAGAGTCTTACTTAGAGCTCAAGGAGCCAACCGTTCATTCAGTCTTCACTTCTGAGAAGGCTGTCTCGTCGCTAGATGCCAACATTCGTGACCTGGATAAAGAAACTCAATCCAGCTGGTTAACCTTGCTTGATGAGCAGGCTCGGCTCTTGTTGCACAAACAAACTGTTGATGTTATGCCAAAACTCAATGCTGAATTTGAACGAGTATTGATTCAGGCGGCATTAAGCGTTACAAATGGTAAGCGGATTGAAGCAGCGCATCGCTTAGGAATAGGGCGCAATACGATTACACGCAAAATTGAAGAATTAAAAATTGTTACAAGGATAGATAAGTAGAGGAAATAAAGGTTTAAAGATTCTTATGCAGGAGATTCTTAATCAGTTTGCACCTTTTGACGTATTTTTTCTTAAAGAGCCTGCTACAGTAAAAAAGGGATTAACGGTCTTTCTTCTTTGCCTTAATGCATAAAGTGGCTTGCTAATACCTGTTGTGCCGCTTTGTGCCCACTGATCACAGCAGACTCTAAGGTAGCCGGTAGTTGAGCTTCCGTATAGTCTCCAGCCAAGAAAACTCTGGGATTGTTTGTAGCATTTCCAAGGCCTGCTGCAAAGGGTGTACAGGAAAAAGTGGCGCGTTTCTCAACAATTATCATGCTATCAGTGATGTCAGGCAATTGTGGCCAGATGTTTCTAACTTGCATACAAATGTTATCTAGCCATTGGTCTCGGGAAAGGTTGAGTGCATCGCGTGCAGCACTGCTCACAACAGCTAATACCGGTACGGTTTGCCCTTCTTTAGTAGCAATTTGCCGCAAAAATGCCCAGTGCCCCAAACCGGTAGCAGCAGAGTTCAAAGAGTGAGCAAACTCATAACCATGCAGCTTAGAAGGCAGAGCTATCATCGGGGCAGGTAACCTAAAAGATGAGCTTGCCTGAGCTAGCCGTAAATAAGAAGTAGCAATCGGTTCGAAATTAAGGCTAGCTAAGCGCGCTTGCAAGTCTGCTTGCGCGATTAAATGACGAGCTATGTGCGCACCGGTTGCGACAATCGCTGTATCAAATAAGGTCTCATTTATTTCTACTTGAGCGGCTTTTATGGTCAGTGTCCGCACTGGACTAGACAAAAAAATCTGTGCCCCGTGGTTTGTAAGCCATTGCTGAGCTTGCTTACAAAACAGATCAGACAAACCTACTTTAGGGATTAAAAAGTTTGATGCTGTACTGGAGGCTAGTAAGGTTTTACGTAGAGTTACAGCAAATCGATAAGCACAGGCTTGCTGAGCAGGAGTATTCAAAGCCGCTACACACAAGGGCTCAATAAGTTCATCCCAGATAGGTCCTTGTAGATCACCTAGCCATTGTTGAACGGTTAAACCGGGTTTGTAGGCTTGGCTAATAATTCGGTACGCGAAACTAAGCAATTGGAGGCGTTGGGCAGCTGAATAGTTTGATTGAAATAAAGCCGTTAAGAGGTGCAAGGGAGCGGGCAGGGGAGCAGCTTTCAGTTTCCATCCTTCTGGCAAAGGCAAGCCAAAAGGTAGACGTTGTAAGACAGTTTCGGTGGGTATACCAATCTGCTTTAAAAGGCTGAGCGCATTGTGATAGGCGCCCACTAATATGTGCTGCCCATTATCAATTTCTAGGGTTTGGCCTTGAGATTTCCACAATACTGTACGCGCGCGCCCTCCCGTTTGAGGGGCGGCTTCAAAAATGCTTACCTGCATCCCTTTTTGCGTTAAGGCAATCGCGGCTGTTAATCCTGCCCAACCTGCTCCAATAATGGCTATTTTTTTAGTGTTTTTTTGCTTCAAGAGTGTGCGGGCAGAAAACTATTGAGTAGGGATGTTAGAAAGGGTGCGAATGGCCGCCTGTGGACTGACCCAGGTTTTCCAGGCTAACCATAGTTTGCGGGTAGCCGGAAGTGTAATGCGTTGATGCAATACTGCATAATCAGTAGCAGCGATTTCGTCCAGTAGTGCACGATAGATACGAGCCATAATCAAGCCAGCCCGCTGTTGGCGTACTTCCTCAGTATTTAATAAACCCATCGCCTCTTTATAAAGCACATAAGCCTTTTGAGCCAGATTATTAAGCAAATTCCTTAAGGCAGGACTATCTTTTAAATCAAGCAAATCTTGGTGATTGATCTGAGCTTCTACCAACATATCCTCTGGCAAATAAACCCGGCCACGTCGCGCATCTTCCCCTATATCCCGAATAATATTAGTGAGTTGTAAGGCTAAGCCTAATTTGTTGCCGTAGCTGAGGGTATTTTCATGGCGTGCACCAAATAGGCTGCTCGATACTTCTCCTACAACACCCGCTACCCGATGACAATAGACCATGAGACTCGGTAAATCAGCATAGCGCTGTTGGCTTAAATCCATTTCCATTCCTGCGAGGACTTGCAAGAGTTGCGGTTCACGAATACCGGCGGGCAACACATATTGAAGCAGCGCCTGACCGATAGGATGTGTTGGATTACCTGCATAGACGCGGTCGATTTCGCTTTTCCACCACTGCAGCTTGATTTTTGCAAGTGCGGTATCACTGCTTTCATCCACCACATCGTCCACCTCCCGGCAAAAAGCATAAAACGCTGTAATCGCATTTCGTTTTTCTGGAGGAAGAAAAATAAAGCTGTAATAGAAACTTGATCCGGAAGCTGAGGCTTTATCCCGGCAGTATTCAATCGGGGTCATATTTTCTTCATTATTGAGGACGGCTAAACAAGGTGCGCCAGCCTACCAACACCCAGTCATAAGATTTTAAGGTGGGTCGATGACGGACTACATTAAATTTCCTTTTTTCAAGTTTTTGGGCAATGCGCAAACCTCCCTGCACGATGGCTCGCAACTCTAAACCTACTCGACCCCGTAATTGCCACGCGAGTGGTGCTCCTTGACCCATTAGCAAAACACTACGGTGGATTTGAAAAGCCATGAGTTGCTGCCATTGATTTTGCTGCATAAGTAGGGCAGGTTGCTCTAGTAGAGATTGTTCAGAAACTCCAAACTTGATTAAGTCCTCTTTAGGTAAATAGATGCGGTTTTTTTGCAAGTCCATTGCAATATCTTGCCAAAAATTAATCAGTTGCAAAGCCGTACAAATAGCGTCTGATTGTAAAAGGTTTCTCTGCGTTTGCTCAGCCCCATAGAGTTTTAACATTAAACGCCCTACAGGATTAGCAGACCGGCGACAGTAGTCTAGCAACTGGGAATAATCTTCATAGCGATTTTGTACTACATCTTGCGAAAAAGCGGAGATTAAGTCCCGTAATAATTGAATATCAAGCCCATACCGGGTCACCACCCTTGGTAGACTATGAAGTATTTTTTCACTAGGCGTGGGTAAATTTGCATAGCTTTGCCAGTACGCTAACTGGCTATCCAGGGCAGAAAGTGCATCCAGCCGCTGTTGAGGGCTAGCATTTCCTTCGTCCGCAAGATCGTCTGCATAACGGGCAAATCGATAAATTGCTGTAACTGCTGGCCGTAAATGTCTAGGTAACAAAAGGGAAGCTACGGGAAAGTTTTCGTAATGGTCCACACTCATCCTATAGTTTTTCCCTGTAGAAAGAAACATTAATAAAAACGCTAAAATATCAAGATAATAAAAATTTTGATACTTTGCATCCAGTAACTTTCACAGATTAGTTACAATACCTTGACTTAACGCAGCTAGTACTTTTTTTACGAGTTGCAAACCGCCCCAAGCGAAGGTGGCGAAATTGGTAGACGCACCAGGTTTAGGTCCTGACGCCTTCACCGGCGTGGGGGTTCGAGTCCCCCCCTTCGCACCACCTTTTTATGAGTTTGGTATGTCCACTGCTATTGAAAATATTTCAAACATCGAACGTCGTGTCGCACTAACCGTGCCCCTGAATGAAATTGAGAAGGAAGTCCAGACTAGGCTCAAACGAATGCAACGCAGCGTTCGTATGTCTGGTTTTCGGCCCGGTAAAGTGCCTTTTCAACTCATCGCTCGTCAATATGGCCATGAGGTGCATATAGATGTACTCAACCAGAAGCTGGGTGATGCTTTTAATAAGGTGGTGACTGATAACAAACTCCGTGTTGCAGGTACTCCCAAAGTACAATCTAATGAAGCGACCTCTAACCAATCTAGCGCAGGATTTACTGCAACGTTTGAAATCTATCCTGAAATTGCTTTTGCTGATTTTAAAACAGCCTCGGTTGAAAAAAATGTAGTGAATATTGGAGAAACTGAGGTAGATAAAACCATTGAAATCCTTCGTAAACAGCGTGTTACTTACACGACGGTTGATCGTGGTGTTCAAGCAGATGACAAAGTAACAGTGAACTTTGAAGGAAAAATTGATGGCGTTATTTTTCCTGGCGGACAAGGAGAAGGCTTTTCTTTTGTGTCAGGTGCAGGACGTATGCTGCCCGAATTTGAAGCTGCTGTTATCGGTATGAAAGCAGGGCAAGACAAAGAATTTGATTTGAATTTTCCTCAGGATTATCACGGTAAAAATGTTGCTGGAAAAACAGCCGTTTTTCATCTTTCTATATTAAAAGTGGAAGAACCCATACTTCCCCCAGTAGATGCTGAGTTTGCCAAAACCTTGGGTATTGCGGATGGGGATCAAGATAAGATGCGCATTGAAATCAAGCAAAATCTTGAGCGTGAAGTAGCGGCCAGAGCTAAGCAGAAAACCAAAGAAAGTGTGATGGATGCCTTGCTGCAGGTCGCGGATTTTCCTTGTCCTAAAACCTTAATTGAAACTGAGGCCAATCATCTTGCTCAGCAAGCGCGTAACGATTTACAGCAGCGAGGGATGCAGGTTAACGAAGCGCCTTTTCCTGCTGATTTATTTACCGCACAGGCTGAGCGTCGCGTTCGGCTGGGATTAATCCTTGCAGATTTAGTAGAAAAGCATAACTTGCGGGCGAAGCCGGAACAAATACGAGCTCATATTGAAAGTGCTGCTCAAAGTTATGAAAATCCAGCTGAGGTGATGGGTTGGTATTTTAGCGATAAGAATCGCCTGGCTAATGTTGAGGCAGTCGTACTTGAAGATAATGTGGTGAATTGGGTGCTGCAGCATGCTACGGTATCTGAAAAAACCGTTTCATTTGAACAATTAATGGGCAATCAATCCGCATAAGTTCAAGAGTTCCACCCTTGCAATATCGACCTCTAATTTGCAGAAAGTTATCCAGCAATGTCTCGTTTTGATATACATGAATGGCATCAAAATCCTGAACCCTTTGAGCCTCAAAACTTAGGTATGGTGCCCATTGTCATTGAACAAAGTGGTCGCGGTGAACGAGCATATGATATTTACTCACGCCTGTTGCGGGAAAGAATTATTTTTCTGGTGGGGCCGGTCACTGAGCAATCAGCCAACCTAATTGTTGCGCAATTATTATTTTTAGAGTCAGAAAACCCGGAGAAAGATATTTCTATCTATATCAACTCGCCAGGCGGTTCAGTTTATGCGGGTATGGCTATTTTTGATACCATGCAATTTATTAAACCAGATGTTTCTACCATGTGTTGCGGACTAGCGGCAAGTATGGGAGCGTTTTTGCTTGCGGCGGGAGCCAAAGGTAAACGCTTTGCCCTGCCAAACTCTCGCATTATGGTGCACCAACCCTCGGGAGGTGCCCGAGGGATGGCTAGTGATATTGAAATTCAGGCTAAGGAAATTCTTGAATTACGCCAGCGTTTAAATCGTATCTTGGCAGAAAACACAGGGCAAACCATAGAAAAAATTGCTCATGATACAGACAGAGATAATTTTATGTCTGCTGAAGAATCCAAGGTTTATGGCTTGATTGATAAGGTGCTGGGTCGCCGGACTGATGCGATCTGAATGAATGCTGATCGATGATAAAAACAGATACGATGGTATTGGTTAGCATGAGGTATGAGAGGGCGGGAGATGTCTGAGAAAAAAAAGACTATTGAAAAATTGCTTTACTGCTCGTTTTGTAGCAAGTCTCAGCATGAAGTCAAAAAATTGATTGCAGGCCCGTCGGTATTTATTTGTGATGAATGCATTGATCTATGCAATGAAATTATTCGCGATGAAGCGCCCGAAACGGCTACGCTCGTTGCCAAAAAAGACTTACCCACTCCCCAAGAAATTAAAGAGATTCTTGATCAATATGTCATTGGACAAGACCAGGCTAAACGAATACTGGCCGTAGCGGTTTATAACCACTATAAGCGACTTAAGCATCTTTCTTCTAAGAAAGATGATGTGGAACTTGCTAAATCCAATATTCTATTAGTAGGCCCGACAGGATCTGGTAAAACCTTATTGGCTCAGACCTTGGCAAGATTGTTGAATGTTCCTTTTGTAATGGCCGATGCTACTACCTTAACTGAGGCAGGGTATGTAGGCGAAGATGTGGAAAATATCATTCAGAAATTGTTACAAAACTGTAATTACGAGGTGGACAAAGCCCAACGTGGAATTGTATACATAGATGAAATTGACAAAATTTCTCGCAAATCAGATAACCCCTCTATTACGCGAGATGTGTCAGGAGAAGGGGTACAACAAGCGCTGCTAAAGCTTATTGAAGGCACCATTGCTTCGGTGCCTCCACAAGGGGGGCGTAAACATCCCAATCAGGATTTTGTTCAGGTAGACACCACAAATATCCTGTTTATTTGTGGGGGAGCGTTTGATGGTTTGGATAAAGTTATTCGGGACCGCTCTGAAAAAAGTGGGATTGGGTTTTCCGCTACAGTTCAAGGGCAATCTAATCGTTCAATCAGTCAGCTATTAGATGACGTCGAACCAGAGGATTTAATTAAATTTGGGCTTATTCCTGAACTAGTAGGTCGTTTACCGGTCATAGCTAGCCTGGAAGAACTGGGGCAAGAAGCATTAGTTGAGATTTTGACGGCTCCTAAAAACGCCATGGTAAAGCAATTTCAGAAATTATTTGCCATGGAAGGTACTGAACTAGAAATTCGCCCTTCTGCCCTTAAAGCTATTGCTCAAAAGGCATTAAAACGTAAAACAGGAGCTCGGGGCTTACGTTCCATCTTAGAACACGCCTTACTGCAAACCATGTATGAATTGCCTGCGCAGGCTAATATAGCAAAGGTTGTGGTAGATGAGGCTTGCATTACGAGTGAGCAAGCACCTTTGCTTGTGTATCGCGAGCAGGTAAAGACCGTGAATTCTGCGCATTCTTGAGAATGTCTTGATTTGCAGCGCAGCGCCCTACAATTGTGCGATACAAGCTATTTTATGAAGACAAATCATGACTGATTCCACTCCTTTATCCATAGCATTATTACCCTTGCGTGATGTAGTGGTATTTCCAAACATGGTGATTCCCCTGTTTGTTGGGCGTCCTAAAAGCATTAAGGCGCTGGAAACAGGGATGCAGGAAGGTACTGGCATCCTGTTGGTTGCCCAAAAAAACGCCACTAAAGATGAGCCAGAAACGCAAGATTTACACCAAATTGGATGTACTGCCAATATTTTGCAAATGCTCAAACTCCCGGATGGAACGGTAAAAGTACTTGTCGAAGGAACGCAGCGTGCAAGATTGCTTTCAATTCATGATAACGGAGAGCATTTTAGCTGTAACGCTGAACTTCTAGAGTCTGTGAATACCAGTACTTCCGAATCTGAGGCATTGCGTCGTGCTGTGCTTGCTCAGTTTGATCAGTTTGTAAAACTAAATAAAAAAATACCCCCTGAAGTTTTGACTTCAGTGACCAGTATTGATGATGTAGGGCGACTGGCCGATACTGTGGCTACGCATTTGCCTATCAAGCTTGAGCAGAAACAAAACATCTTAGAACTCTTGAACATACCTGAGCGTTTAGAGTTATTACTTTCTTTGCTGGAGGGCGAGATTGATATTCTTCAGGTAGAAAAGCGCATTCGTGGACGTGTAAAGCGTCAAATGGAAAAAAGTCAGCGCGAATACTATTTGAATGAGCAGGTGAAAGCGATTCAAAAAGAGTTGGGCGAAGGCGAGGAGGGGGTTGATCTTGAAGAGTTCGAGAAAAAGATCAAAACCACCCGTATGCCTAAAGAAGCACGTAAAAAAGCGGAAAGCGAGCTTAAAAAACTGCGCTTAATGTCGCCTATGAGTGCTGAAGC
>JAIBAO010000018.1 GCA_019695155.1 Burkholderiaceae bacterium
GGCACTTTTGCCAACGTACGGATAAAAAACCTGATGTTACCTCCCAATACGGACGGTAGCCGAATTGAAGGAGGGTTTACCTTGCTCAATGGGGTTCAGACCACCGTTTATGAGGCGGCGCAAGACTATATGGCCAAAGGCATCCCTACGATTGTGTTTGGAGGAGAAGAATATGGTACAGGTTCAAGTCGCGATTGGGCTGCAAAAGGCACACAGCTTTTAGGGGTGAAAGCGGTGATTGCCAAGAGCTTTGAACGTATTCATCGCTCCAATTTAGTAGGAATGGGGGTCTTGCCGCTGCAATTTAAAGGTAGCGATACGGCTGCTTCCCTAGGCATTCAGGGTAATGAGACATTTGATATCGTGGGTATCAGTGAAGATATGAAACCTCAGCAAGATATGACCCTAGTCATTACCCGACCAGATGGAAGCACCCAAAAAGTACAGGTTCTCAGCCGGATCGATACTCCTATTGAGATTGACTACTATAAACATGGCGGTATTTTGCCTTATGTCTTGCGGCAGTTAATGCAGGCAGAAACGGTTTAAGAAGAGTTTTAAAAACTGAGTTTATCGGGATGAATGATCAGGGAGCAAAAAGCGTAGCATGCAACCTAAGGTTTCTTACCCGATAACTCAATTTATAGAGACTAGCTTAAGCGATCTGAGCTGTTCTGAGCAGTACCTACTTGAAGAAGAAACTGCTTGCGGTCTAGGTAATAGGAAAAACGAAACTTTATATTGGGAACTTCTAATAACCTATTGCGCAAGCCGGATCGGCTCTTGCGGTGCTCAGCGTACCCTGCGTACGCATCCGCTCCTCAAATCCGCTGCGGGCCGCTCGCTACGGTTATTAGAAGTTCCCATATTTATCTACCCTAATATTTATGCGCTTTTTCAGGCAAAAAACCTTTTAAAACCGCATAAACATTAGGGTAAATTTTAATAAACTTTTAATCCGGTCTTATGGTACTCAACATCATGCAAACCTTCCAGGCCTCTGCCTTCTTCGCACCCAGCTTAATTTTGCTCGCTTATTTGCTCGGATCCTTATCTTTTGCGGTTATCGTGACCCGTGCAATGGGAGTTGCTGATCCACGGACTTATGGCAGCAAAAACCCTGGAGCGACCAATGTATTACGCTCCGGCAATAAAGTAGCTGCTGTACTGACCCTAGTTCTAGACGCATTCAAAGGCTGGCTAGCTGTATTTCTAGCGATGTATTTTAATAGTTCAACAGTTATTGTGGGCTTAGTCGCCCTTGCCGTATTTTTGGGGCATTTATACCCTCTATTTTTCAAGTTTGCTGGTGGAAAAGGAGTCGCTACTGCGCTAGGAATATTGTTAGGAATAGCGCCTCTTTTAGGAATTGCCGCCTTTGCGACCTGGGCAATTATTGCCTATTTTTTCCGCTACTCTTCCCTAGCTTCTTTAATTAGTGCAGTGTTTGCACCTTTAACCTATATTCTCTGGTTTGGGCCTGATGAGATCGCACTGTGTATTATTGCAATGAGCGGCCTACTCATCTACCGGCACAGGCAAAATATAAGCAATCTGATGCTAGGAAAAGAAAGGAAATTGGGAGAGAAAAGATGATATTTCTTATTTGCAGATACCTGTAGAGCCTACACCACACCGCCGCCCATCAATCCAGATAGCGCCTTCAAGCATGGCCTCCTCCCAATCAACATTTATAAATTGAGCCCCTTTCAGATTGGCCCCCCGTAGATCCGCTTTTGATAAATCAACATTAGTAAATTTTGCTCCTGATAAATCAGCCTGTCTAAATATGGCAGAGTTGGCGTCAACATTTGTCATCGTAATGCCCGCCAATTTAGACGCCGAAAAATTATGGCCTGAAATATCCGTATTTACATAGGCTTTAGCCTTGCTATTAAGGCTTGTTTGGATGGGCTTTGCTGACGAACCTACTGCTATTTCTTGCCGACCTGCAATATTAGTTTCTGCCACTGCTCCTGCACCAACCGCGACATTAAGCACTGATTTATCGCTTACAGAAGAAGCTAGCCCCTCGTTCTTGGCTTTCTTACTCGCTTTGGCCTCTAGCGGTTTAGACCCCGTATTCACACTGACTGCTCCGCTAGAATTTACCTGTACATTAGCCCCTGGCGTTGACACACTCACGGACTGTGCAGCAAGAGATTGGTTAAGGAGGAGACCTACTATCAAGCTTAAAATTTTCACATTTAATGTATTCATTTTATCCTGCTCAAGTTAATTAAAAATTTAAATAAAAATAGAGCTGCTGTTTTTAAAAGCAAATTATTTGTTTTGTAAATTTTTGTTCTGATCAACTTGCCCAGTACTTACATTTATTAAACCACTGAGAGCGTCTTCATAGCGGCGGGGTAACTCAAAAACATTTGTAGAGTTCTGGTTTTGCTCTGCTCCGCCCGGTAGGCGATCAGCCAAAGTCGCCATCCATGAGAGCGAAAACGGTAGTTTAGGGTCGGAACTAGGCCGACTCATAATCAAGCTCACCATCTCTTGCGCAGGTTTATGCCCACGATCGGCTGATTTTTGGTATAGCTTTAAGGCTTCAATATAGTCGCGCCCTAGCCCATCTCCTTTGTGGTAGCGCATGGCTAACTCATACATGGCAATCCCATCCCCATCGGCCACCCCGTCTTTTAGTTTTTCTATACTACTGCGCTTGGCTCCGGTAGATTTTCTTTCGAGACGACTAAAGTTAGCCAATGCTACATCACTACCCTGATTAATAGCTTTTACATACCAATGCTTTGCAGTACTAATGTCTCCTTCCAGTTCATATTCAATCCCTAGCGCATTCTGGGCAATCACGTCTCCTGCCGTAGCCGCACGTTCTAGCAAGCGGCGGGCTTCTGCCCGTTTTTTACTACCGGGAATGCTCGCTTCCAGAGAAGAAAGAATATAAGTAGCACGCGGTAAACCCTGCTCCTGTGCCCGCTGCAACAGTTCGCGCCCCTGCTGAACATCACGCATACCGCCGTATCCCTGGCTAAGCAGATAACCGTAGGCTAGCATCGCCCTAGACTCTGCACTATCAGCCGCTGCTTTAAACCATTTGCGGGCATTAGCCATGGCCTGAGGAGAAGTACCTGCCATGTAATAAGCATACCCTAGCTGTAACATGGCATCGGTTTCCCCAGCCTGTGCCCGCCGCAATAAATCTTCACTGTCAGGAGCAACAGCATTCTTGGGGGGAGAAATGCGAATGGAAGGCAAGCGCTGCGCAGTCCCTGGTTCTGCAGTACCCTGTTCTTTAACCACGGGTTCAGACTGAAGAATAATGGCTGCAAAGGCCAGATTCCCCCAGATGTTGCAAGTTAATGCAGCAATGAAAAACTTGCATGTTGGGTATTTCATGGAGCAGCCTTTTGAGCTGGAGTGTTTTCGTCTGCTCCAACTTCAGGAGCCACTGCCGCTGGCTGAGCTAATGCTGCTCCTTTTATTTTCCATTTATATTCAGAGACTACAGGTTTTTGCAAGGATTTCATATTTCCTATGAGCTCTTTTAATTCTGAAAGATCCCCGGCAGTTTTGATAGGTTCAAGTTTGGCGGCTGTATACGCTTCAGGCAACTGTTTGTCTAAAGAAGTTTCACTAACGATGCATACAGCCTCTTCAGCTCCAGCAGAACTAGCTTGCATCAAGAAGGTATTAGGGTTACTGATGTCGGGAATTAATAAACCCCGCCCTCCCTGTGCTATTTTTGATCGTTGCAAAGGATTAGGATAAAGTTGACTCACCACACCGCTAGCGTCTTGATAATAACAATAGAGATAACCGGTACGCGGCGGAACTACCCGTAACACAATAGCATCACCTATGGTGAGCTCATTACCTTTTCCTCCCAACAGCTCTAAAACTAGAGGGGACCAAGGCCGCAAAGCGCTTGGTTTTAAGGTTTCGAGCTTAGGCAAGGCATCTTCTTCAAAGTTTTTGTTACTCCAGCCAGCTCGGTAGAACTTACCCTCGCTATCGGCTTTTACGTAAGTACTCAATAGACGAGTGTAGGTTTCAAAATTCACCATACCGGAAGGGATAAGATCTGTAGCGGATTGATAGAGCATAAGAGAATGGCGTAAATTCTCATCTAATTCCCCGTTTATTTCTCCTTTCCAATATCCCTGCTCTGTCAAAGCACGCTGGATGGATGAAATACGCTCAGCAACTGACATGTCTTCATACCATTGACGTATTTGGCGCAAAAACTCCGGATGATTGCTTTCATATTCCAGACATTGCCAATAGGGTATGCGCGACCATTTTCCTACGAGTTCAATGGCTGCAAGATCTACCAGCGCTCTAATAGCAGATCCAGCTCCCTGGTTATTATCAGCAGACACTTCAAATTGGCTACCTACCCTATAAATATGCTTGGGAAGGCCTGTTGCTTTTGCCCCTATTTCTACTGAACGCCCTCCTCCTGCAACAATTAACTCATTAGCTGAGTCCATACCAGGATAGAAAGTCCGGGTTTTCATATCTCCCAAATGCAAGTCTAAGCCTACTGCTGAGGCCAAAATATCCCAGCTATAGCCGGTATCTGTGCTATTGGTGGACACCCCAATACTGGAGCGTTTGGATGTTACTGTTCTATCTCCAAAACTAATGGAGCCACTAATGTAAATTTGCGGTCTTTGCAATTCGATAGAGCCCGATGATAATAACAAACCGGTAATTGTTTGAACGGTATCTTGCCGAAGAGGATCGATCTCGTAATCTACAACTTTAAAAGCATGGCTGGACCGCGACATTCTCGATAAAGCGGTAATCAACATGTCTTTGGTACCCGTACTATAGAGGCCGGAGATGTCTGGTATAGACTTTACAGCGATCAAAGTCGTCGGGACCTGCTCCTCTCTTAACATTTGATCCATGCAAGCTAGGGCATCTCGCAGCACAGAAACTGATTTTGTCGGAGAAGTTAAGGGCTTTTGGTCAACAGTACCCCGCTCAATGACATCAATTCGCCGTTCCAAATCCGCATTAAAAGTACAAGCACTGAATGTAAAAAGAATACCCGTTAATAAAAATAGTTTTTGTTTTTTTCCCAAATTCATATAAGCAAGCCTTTAATTATAAAAACAACCTTTACTTGCAAATATTTATAACAGATCCTTTAACTACTAATACTTGATCAGTATTTTTAGCAGGTCCATATTTATTACCAGGTTGAGTAGCATTATCTGTGGTATTGCCCACATTAGTAGAACAATTTTGACCTAGAGGACCAGATACTACCGATTTTTTTGCAACTGCATTGCTACTGTCCACTTCAATTAGAGAGCGCGCTTGCACAATCGCGACTTTATTACGTCCTGCAGGTTCTAAGCCCGTACGTGCAGCAGGAGGCTTCTGTTCAGCACTTGCTATATTTGAAAGCACTATAAAAAAAATAGAAATAAACAAGCAAATGTTTCTAAATTGCATTTCTACTATTCCTTTAAAAAATAAAAAAGATACTTACACTTTAGGATTTTAAAAGTGTAAGTATCGCTATTTTGTTAATTCGGAAAATAACTATTATTTTCCTTCATTGGAAGCTATATTCTGCTCAGCTTTAGCACCCACTCCAACAGCACTATTGACAATAGCTCCATTTTTTACAGTAACTTCTTGCTTGCCGCTACCAAGCTCAACATTTCCTTTATTTGATGCTATATTCTGTGTAGCTTTTGAACCTACTCCCACAGCGCTATTTACAATGGCTCCATTAGTGACAGTGACTTTCTGGGTCATTTGACCTTTAACAGTCACCCCTGCATTTGCGCCTGAAATTAAAATGGAAGATAACAGCAGTATGGAAATTTTCTTCATAGATTTCTCCTTCTTTTTTTACATAAAAAGCTGTTGTGCTTAACAACAGCCACCTGATTAGAGCTTTTAACTCCAATTTAAATTTTCATTTATTTCCTATGGTTACCTCACTCGTTACACCACGTCCGCTTGCGGTATTTACAATATTTCCATTAACCTGAACTAATTGTTTCCCGTTATTAGAGGTTTGCGTTTTAGAGGCAATATTAACGATACTAGAAGCTCCATTTTGTGCACTATTGAGTATCACGCCTTTGATTTCTGCTTTTTGCTTATTATTTATAATTTTCTGTTTCTGAGTAACAGAACTGACATTCATTTTCGCATTACTTCCTGAACCAGCTTCATTAATAATACCGCCAGTCACTTCTGCATTTTGTTCATTATTCTGAATAATTACTTCTGCGTGTCCACTATTAATAGATACCCCTACTGTGCTTATTGAGAAAAAACTAAACACAAAAATGCGTAATTTAAAAAACCAGTTCATACGACTTCCTTTTGAAAGATATCTTGTCTTTTTTAAGTTAGTTCTTTTTCAAGCTCAACACTAGGGGTACCAAAAACCCTACCCTGTTGAAATTGACAGGTATTGAGTCTAGAAATTGCAAAAAATGCATTAAACATGTCGTATTTCCTTAACAGCTTGTAATAAGTTGTTACTCTTTAGTTCAGAGAAATACCTTTTAATACGCAACATTTTTGGCGCTAACAGGCCCTCGGAAGATCATTCTGCTTGGCCTTTTGGCGTTTCCAAAGCATAAAAAAAGCATGGGAAAGTTTTGAAAAGAAGAGTTTTGAGGAGGTTTAGATCCCCTGTAGAGATCTGAGGTGTATGGGTATGCTGTCGAATGGCAGGACTGGGGGTGATACTTATTTGCAAACTTTTCTACTTAAAAGATTGAGATAAAACAAGGGTTCCGCTAAGTATCAGATGCGTAATGAATTACGCAGCGCCTGCAAAAGGCGCCAACGCTGCCTTAGTCAGCCCCAGCAAAGCTTTTCAAGGCGGCGCAGGATTTTTTGACTGCTACCTGAAGCAACAAGTTACATACCACCCCACTCGACAAGGCCCAAAATAACGGGAAGGCTCTGGTACACCTCTTTTAGGCGTGCAACACAGGCGGAGTTTGTAGCCGTTCGCGGGGGTAAAAATAAGGTGCCCAGGTCCTAAACCCCAACAGCAAGAACTTCCGATACTGAGCGGTTAGCTTGAGAAGCCAAGTAAGTCGCGTAGTTCCCCGAAGAAATTTGGATATCTAAAGGAAATACTGCTGTTAGTAGTGGCACTTCTTCACCTAAAGGAATGGCTGGGATTAAACGCGCTGGCTTATTGCTATTTAAAGCGATTTGCAACTCAAGATCGACAAGTTTTCTGCCATAGCGAATGTCTTTTACTTCTGGAGCAAGCATTCCTTGGGACCAGGCTAACTCAGCTAGATCATCCAAGCGGTCCTTATGCTCCAACTGGAGCCAAGCTACTTGCCCATCTGCATCTAACCCCAGTACTCCAAAAGGCGCACCTATCACCACATACTCTACCCAACGCTGCTTTTGGATCAAACTGCTTAACAAGCGGGCAGTAACCGGTGAAGATAGCAAAGCATATTGTTCCTGTGTAAGAGTGGAGCGCCACATCTGATTTTGACTGGGCACAGGAAAGGTCAAAAATCTTTTAATTGAATCGGTCAATCTGCGGGTCACATCACTGGATTGTTTTGGAATAAATTGCTCAATTAGACCTTGATTAAAAACAGTAACTGCAACGCGTTCATCGGCTTGCCCTGTTAAAAGAATACGGGAGCCCGGCCACTCGGATAAACGGCTTAAAGCTTGCATGCCATTAATCGCTGGCATCGAATAATCCACGACCAGTACTCGCGTCAGTTCAAAACGCTGGGTTCCATCGTCTGTCCAGTAACGCAGTATTTGTTGTATTAAGGATTGTCCATTGCGAGAGCGCTCAATCATCTCTTGTTGACGCCAAGTATCACTTTCCCAGCGGGGATATTGCTGCCGTAGGCTTGTAATACAATCCATAGGGTCAATAAATAATTTGATGGGCCAGTCGGCAGGCATTACATCAGCCAGCATTTCAAGATAGGCTGGATCGTCGTCTAGAAAAGCAACTGTGCCAGGTCGTTGATATAAAGGAAAAGTCATGGATTATCTCCGTTAGGGATGTTAGGGTAGCGTATTGACCTCGTCTGATCAGATTTCAGAGGGCTACCCATCGATACATATCTATAAAACTTGCAAGATTTGTAATCTTGTTGATTTGATTACATCTATGCAAAAATTCATATCCTTTGCAAAATACTATCTGAACGGTAATGCTATTGTCTTCATATGATTCAAATCCTCGCCCATGGCACTACCTGTTAATTTTGACAGGGTAAGTTCTGAAAGTATCCTCATCGACTGGCTGCGTGCTTTGCAAGATCAGTCTGTCGAGGCTATTGCTGTGCTGGGTCCGGATCCTTTTGGTGCAAAACAAGACCGTATAGTGTTGGCTCATTATCCTGCACGTGTATTAGATGCAGCAATAGCCCTAGCGGATAGCGATGATTTTGGAGTGCCCTGGCGGGATTCGGATGCGTCTTTGGTAGTATGGCAAGACATTGGAAAATCTGCGGATGCAAAGCAAAGCCAATGGAGGCGCCTATGGCTAGCTCATGGTTACCAAAGTTTGGTCAGAGTCGAGTTTCCCTTGCCGGCTAACCGTGCCTTCGAGTGCTTTATCTTTAGTTCACGTTCCTGGCATGATCGAGCTGAAGCAGCTTCGGTGACCTGGTCAGCCCTAAATATATGGCCTTTGCTTAAACGAGCGCTGGCTGCGGAGAAAAGCCCCTTGACCGCCAGAGAAGCAGAATGTCTGGGTTTGGCATTTGAGGGGCTTTCGGGTCGGGAAACCAGTATCAAGCTGGGCTGTACTGAAAGAACCGTGGCTTTTCATTTGGCTAATGCGATGGCCAAGTTAAAAGTAGATAATAAACTGGCGGCTATACAGCGCGCCTGCTGGTGCGGTCTGATTTGATTTTAGAATGTTAATTCTTTGGCTATAACTTTAACAGCTGAGCAGTCTCTGCCAAGGGTAAGCCCACGACGCCAGAATAGCTGCCGCTAAGATGGGTAATAAAAGCTGCTGCTACTCCCTGAATAGCATAACCCCCAGCTTTACCCTGCCCTTCCTTGCTATCCAGGTAACGCTGGATTTGGCCTCGAGTCAAGGTCGCAAAAGTTACATGAGAAATATTTACAGCCTCCTTCATCTGTTCTGCGCAAACTACAGCTACTCCAGTGATAACCCGATGCGTTTTGCCGGAAAGAGCTTGCAGCATTTGCCTATGCTCAGCAGGAGAGGACGGTTTACCGAATATCTGCCTAGACAAAGCTACTGTAGTATCGGCTACCAGAATGGGTCGTATTGGTAAGTTTCGTTTATGCAACCGTTGCAGTGCGAGCTGTGCTTTGGCCCGCACCACACGTTTTACGTAAGATAAAGGCCGTTCATTAGGCAAGCCCGCTTCTACAGATTCGGTATCTTCTGATGCATCAGGCAACAATAGATCAAATTCTACGTGAAGCTGCTGGAGGAGTTCTTGGCGACGCGGGCTTTGTGAGGCAAGGTAGATATGCATAAAGAGTAGAGGTCGATAACGTAGGGTTTACATTAATTTTTGCATAAGAAAATGAGCAATTATTAAGCTTAAAAGCAATAACTTAACCGTTTTCTGAAATCGAAAAAGCCTGGATGCATGATAAATTTTTTATTCCTATAACAGGTAGCTTTGCTGCTATCGTTGCACTCGCTATTGCGCCACTCTGACCCAAACACCATACCTAACAGGTAGCCTCTAGAGTGTTCTTATCTCTCTCGGTAGGGTAGGACGGTACACTTAAGGCTGTTCAACAACGATTTCTTAGTTAAATAATTAACAAAGAAGATGCTATAAAAATGCATATACGTTTGTTTTTAATGGCAGCAGTTTTTTGCTGCGCCAGTTTTTCAGCCCTAGCTCAAACTATTACTGTGTTTGCAGCCGCTAGTTTAAAAGAAGTGCTTGATGAGCAAGTTGCGGCTTTTGAAAAACAAAGTGGGCAAAAAGTGAGTATTTCTTATGCTGGCAGTAATGTGCTGGCCCGGCAAATTCAAAATGGTGCCCCCGTCGATATATTTATTAGCGCCGATAAGGAATGGATGGATTATTTAGAAGCTCACAAACTACTCGTCCCTCAGAGCCGCATCAATTTAGTATCAAATCAACTCGTCTTGATCGCACCGGCTGATAATCCTGTTCAGCTCATCTTAAAGCGCGGCCCGCAGCTGGAACACGCTATACGGCAGTCCCTTGCTGGGCAACGTTTTGCAATAGCAGATCCCGAAGCCGTTCCCGCCGGAAAATATGCTAAAGCCGCGCTGCAATCTTTGGGCCTGTGGGCTACTGTACAACCCTTTTTAGCCAGTACGGAGAATGTACGCGCAGCTCTAACCTTAGTGGCCCGGGGGGAAACTCCGTTAGGGATTGTTTATCGAACAGATGCTTTAGCAGAACCCAGAGTAAGAGTTATTGGAGTATTCAAGGCAGAGTTACATCCACCCATTACCTACCCCGCAGCTCTGCTGCAAAGCAGTCAGCAGCCACAAGCCAAAGCCTTGCTTCATTATCTGGGCTCTTCTGCTGCTCGTTCCGTATGGCAGTCTCGAGGGTTTATCACTCCTTAATATCTAGTGACGGATGCTAAACACCCAAACATTAGAGATTGTACTGCTCAGCCTGAAAGTCGCCGTGGTAGCAGTTGCTTTCAGTCTTCCCATAGCGATTGCTATTGCCTGGGTATTAGCGCGTAAAGAGTTTTTTGGAAAAACCTTCTTTGATGCTTTAGTTCACTTGCCCCTGGTATTGCCGCCGGTAGTCATCGGATTTATGCTGCTAACGCTATTAGGCCGTAAAGGTTGGATCGGAAGCTATTTATATGAATGGTTTGGAATCACTTTGGCATTTCGCTGGACAGGCGCTGCCTTAGCTGCCGGTATTATGGCTTTCCCTTTGATGGTACGGGCAATCCGCTTGAGTTTTGAAGGAATTGACAGGCGCATAGAATTAGCAGCCCGGACCCTGGGAGCCAGCCCTATTGACTTGTTTTTCAGCATTACCTTACCGCTTGCCTGGCCCGGTATCGCGGCTGGCGCTTCTATTGCCTTTGCCCGCTGTTTAGGTGAATTTGGCGCAACAATTACTTTTGTCAGCAATATTCCAGGCCAAACCCAAACCCTACCGCTAGCCATTTACACTTATACCCAAACCCCCGGGGCAGATGCATCCGCCTGGATACTTTGCATTATTGCCGTGGCATTATCTATAACTGCACTGGCACTTTCTGAATGGTTAACACGTAGACATCAGCATTTGTTGCAAACCATATGAGTGACATGCAGATTCAGCTACAGGTGCAACGAGGGAATTTTGATCTAGAAGTCAATATTCAATCCAACGCCCGTGTATTGGGCATATTTGGGATATCAGGTGCTGGAAAAACCACCTTGATTCAAGCGATGGCAGGGCTTATTGGGCCTTGTCAAGGACGCATTTGCATTGGAGGTCAAACCCTACTAGATTCCAAACGAGGGATTAATCTGGCTATTGAAAAGCGTCGGCTAGGCATGGTATTTCAAGACGCATTATTGTTTGCACATTTATCCGTAGCAGACAATTTACGCTACGGACAAGTGCGTAATAACCAAGATCAGCCCCTACTTTCTTTCGAGGCTACTGTTCAATTACTCAATTTAAAAACGCTTTTAGACCGCCGTCCTGCCTCACTTTCGGGGGGTGAACGGCAACGGGTTGCTATTGGTCGTGCCTTATTGGCTGCACCACGGCTACTGTTACTGGATGAGGCCTTAGCCTCGCTAGATCAGGCCCGCAAGCAAGAAATTCTCAATACCCTCATACAGTTACGCGATGTGGTAAAACTACCCATGCTTTATATCAGCCATGTGTATGAAGAAATTGCTCAAGTAGCCGATGAAATTATTCTATTAGAGGCGGGCAGACAGCTAAAAACAGTCCGTCTTCTTTAATAGCGCCGCAAAGAAGCTTTACCCTATTATTCATGCGCTTTTTAAAGAATTTTTTGCTGAAAAGGTGCATGAATACTAGGGAAAGCCTTTTTTGGAACTTCTAATAACCGTAGCGAGCGGCCCGCAGCGGATTTGAGGAGCGGATGCGTACGCAGGGTACGCTGAGCACCGCAAGAACCGATCCGGCTTGCGCAGTAGCTTATTAGAAGTTCCCTTTTATTTAATTTTCAGTTGAGCTTGCCCTTATCAGTGACTTCAGGATTAGCCGCAACGATAGGTATCATTAGGCTTATGAAGCCTATTTCCTCCTCTCCCCCTACTCTTGAGCGCTTTTCTACAGCGCTACATAGAGCCCTAATCAGTTGGTGGGAGATTATTCATTTTGGGGCACAAGTACTGGTGCTTATGCTTTCCCCCTCGACTTATAACCGCATAAATGGTGCAGGCATCGCTAAACAAATTGTGATCAGTACTTGGCAAGTGCTAGCCTGGTTCACCATCTTATATGCATTGTTAAGCCTGGTGTTGATTCGCATAGTTGTGGTGACTGCATTTAGCTATGGTCTATCGCAATACGCCCTGGAAATGGTAGTACGCGTACTGGTATTAGAGTTAATTCCGCTATCAGCCGCATTGATGGTGGTCATACGTTCCGGGATAAGTAGCAGTACCTCGCTTGCAGCCATGCAACAACGTGGGGAGTTCGAAAATTTGCGTAACCAAGGAATAGACCCCCTGCGCAGTGAACTCCTGCCTCGCGTCATCTCCATGATTTTTGCAGTATTAACGCTGGCTGCCGTTAGCTGTGTAGTGGCTTTGATACTGGCTTATCTGGTTGCTTACGGGCTTTCCCCTTGGGGTATTCCAGGCTTCACCCGTATGGTAGGACGCGTGTTTAATCCCGCTGTTTCAATAGGATTTGCCATCAAAGTCATACTTTTTAGCGTTGCGGTAGGAATTATTCCCGTAGCCTGTGCCCTGCAAGTACCACGGCAATTGGAAAAAACTCCTGTGTATATTCCGCCCATACCCTACGGAATGGTCAGGCTTTTTTTGGTTTTGCTACTTATTGAAAGCATGTCCTTAGTGATTAAATATATTTAAGAGCGAATAAAAATTCTGATTTACACCCCCCCCTTTTTTTGTCTTTATTAACACCTGAATCATTCTAATGATGAAAAGATGGTCCAGGCCACGAAAAGGCTATTCCTACAGATTAAAATGGCGTTCTCGACAGTACACCGAGCCAGCGCGTGTTTTGGGAGTTTTAAATGAGGTTTTTTCCAGTGTTTTTATCGGTGGTTTATGTGGTCCGAAATCAATCCCAGCAGTTGGAGAGCATCCTGTTGGAAGCTACCCAACATATTGCACCACTGGTAAGCGACTATGAACTTATCGTGGTCGATAATGCGTCTCAGGATGAGAGTGTAGCGATTCTGAAGAAGCTTACAGGGGAAGACCGGCTACCTAATCTACAAGTGTATGCTCTCACTAAAGAGGTAGATTTGGATACTGCCTTCTGGGCCGGTTTGGAAAATGCTTTAGGTGATTTTGTAGCGGTCATCGACCCTTTGGTCGAAGATATCGCCTTTCTGCCAGAAATGTTGGACAAAGCAGTTCTAGGGGCTGATGTGGTTTTCGCCAGTAACGAACAAAAGCTAAATCAAAGTGTTGCATACCGCAGCGCTTATACGCTCTTCAATTTGTTTTACAAATGGTTTAGCGGTATTGATCTGGCTAAAGAAGCTCCTCAGTATCGAATATTAAGCAAGCGAGTAGTCAACTTTATTCTTCAGCATCCCCAACCAGCCTTAAGCTATCGGCATCTACCGGCAACAGCAGGGTTTGCACGAGCTAACCTCACTTATAGCGCTAAACCAAAAATAGCGTCCAAAAAAAGGCTCCGAGAAAGCATTGAACGAGGTATACGTCTGCTAGTATCAACCACTAACGCACCGATGCGTTTGGTAACCTGGCTCTCCTTGTTTGGCGCGGTGGCTAACTTACTCTATTCCCTCTATGTAGTGAGTATTGGCCTTTTCAAAGTAGATGTTGCACCGGGCTGGATTAGTCTATCACTGCAGCAGTCAGGTATGTTTTTTCTAATTTCCTTGGTTCTACTGGTACTTGGCGAATATATCCTCCACATGGCCAGTCTCTCCAACGAAGGGCCTCTCTATCACGTGGGGCAAGAATTCACTAGTGCACGGCTGATGAGACAGGAAAAATTGAATATCGAGGAAGTGAACATCAGCAAGTTATAAAAAAGATGTTACTAAAAAGCTTGATGAGCTGAACGAGTGATGAAATGAGTAATGGCAGATATCAGCAAGATGCAATCATTATCGGGGGAGGGTTTTACGGTGCGGCTATAGCCATCTACTTGGTCAAACAGCGCGGTTTAAAGAACGTTACTCTTATCGAACGAGAATCCGCCCTTCTCACCCGAGCCTCCTACAATAATCAGGCACGCGTTCACAATGGCTACCATTATCCGCGAAGCTTTACTACTGCCTACAGGAGTCGTGTTAATTTTCCTAAATTTGTCGATGACTGGCCAGAAGCAGTAAAGCAAGACTTTATCAAGCTTTATGCAATTGCTCGTCGTAACTCCAAAGTTACTGCAAAACAGTTCGAGCGTTTCTGTCGGGAAATTGGCGCAAAAATTAAGCCTGCAGATGCTGCCTTAAGAGCAGTTTTTG
The DNA here is from genome assembly GCA_019695155.1 of Burkholderiaceae bacterium. Taxonomy (GTDB): domain Bacteria; phylum Pseudomonadota; class Gammaproteobacteria; order Burkholderiales; family Burkholderiaceae_C; genus Piscinibacterium. The sequence continues at coordinate 14,614 of JAIBAO010000018.1, forward strand.
AGCCACGTCTAATAGAAGATATATTTCTTGTTGAAGAATATGCCTTTGATACCACCAAACTTGCGCAATGGGCAAAGCAAGAGCTTCTAGAGAGTAATGTGCAAATACGCTTGCACACGCGAGTGACTGCAATTTTCCAAGGCCCCAAGCAAAACCTAATTCTTGCTCTGCAACCTGAAGATGGCCCAGCAGAGCAGTTGAGTTGCAGGTACATCTTTAACTGCACCTATAGTGGAATGAATCAGTTGGGAGGAGATTTTCCAACTACCCAAACAGCCATAAAACAGGAAATTACGGAGATAGCTCTAATGCAGGCTCCGCCAGTACTTCAAAATATAGGGATCACTGTTATGGATGGTCCGTTTTTTTCGATGATGCCATTTCCGGCGCTTGGATTACATAGTCTCTCCCATGTCCGTTATACCCCGCACATGGGCTGGAAAGATGAACGCGGTATAGATCCCTACCAAAAATTGGATGAATATTCTCGCGCAACACGAGTTGACCGTATGGTCAAGGATGCAGGCAGATATGTACCAGCCCTGTTGAATGCGAAATATGTGAACTCCCTTTTTGAGGTGAAAAGTATTCTGATGAAGAATGAAGGAGATGACGGACGTCCGATTCTATTTGAAAAACACCCGCAGTTACCCGGCTGCTATTCTGTGCTGGGTGGAAAAATCGACAATATCTACGATGTGCTTATGAAATTAGAAGCAGAAGAATTTCTGCCCGATCCAATTAACTCTGCTCAAGGACAATAATACATGGATGCTCTAATAGGTTTCTCCGGGTTTGTGGGCAGTACCCTTATGAAACAGACTACGTTTGAAGCTCTCTACCGTTCAACAAATATCAGCGAGATTAAGGCAAAAAAATTTAATACAGTGGTCTGCGCTGGAGCACCCGCTCAAAAATGGATGGCTAATCGTGAACCCGAGGCAGATCGCCAGAAAATTGAAGATTTAATTTCACACTTAAAAACCATTGAATGCAAAAATTTTATTTTGATAAGTACAGTTGATGTGTTCCACAGCCCGATCGGCGTGGACGAAGACAGCACTATTAACGAGGATAAGCTGCACGCATACGGTCTGCACCGTCGGCAGTTAGAAAAATTTGTGGAGATGTTTTTTCCAAAGCATTTAATCATTAGGCTACCTGGCCTCGTAGGTCCGGGTTTACGGAAAAATATTATTTTTGATTTCTTAAATAAGAATAATCTTTGCGCGATCGAAAGCCGAAGTGTTTTCCAGTTCTATCCTATGGTCAATCTATGGTATGACATTCAAGCTGCCTTAAAAGCGGGTTTAGCGCTGGTTCATTTAACAGCCGCCCCCATCAGTGTTGAAACCGTTTCGCTGCAAGGTTTTGGAAGACCCTTCACGCAGGAGCTTCCCGGCATACCTGGGCAGTATGATCTACGTAGTCGGTATGCTGCGGTGTTTGGAGCAGAAGGCCCTTATCAATACAGTAGTCGGGAAACAATTCAAGCCATTCGAGCTTATGCCCAGTCTGAACCAATCACCTTAAAGCAAATAAATGGAGCAATAGCATGAGATTAGCTATCTCTAATATTGCCTGGGACGTTGCGGAGGATGAGCAAGTTTCGCAGCTACTGATCCGCTACGGGATTGATGCCATTGATATTGCACCAGGCAAATACTTTCCAGACCTCGCCAATACAAGCGATCAGCATATAAACCATATCAGAACCTGGTGGGCAGAGCGTGGAATTGAACTTACCGGTATGCAAGGATTATTGTTTGGAACCCATGGTTTGAATGTTTTCGGCTCTGTCGAAGTACGAAATGTAATGCTGAAGCATTTTGCCGCTCTATACAGAATCGCTGCCGGTCTGGGCATTACGCGACTGGTGTTTGGCTCTCCTAAAAATCGGGATCGCAGGGGGCTGAGCGATTACGAAACCTTGGAGATCGCGGTTTTATTTTTCAGACAACTGGGGGATCTTGCCCAATCCAATGGCGTCACCCTATGTCTTGAGCCTAATCCTTCGTGCTATGGAGCAAACTTTATGACCACGAGTGCTGAAACCGCAAGCGTAGTCAAATACATTGATCATCCAGCGATCAAGATGCAATTAGATACGGGGGCTCTCACTATAAATAGAGAAAAAGTGCAAGAGGTGCTCGCTAGCAATGCAAAGTTGATAGGCCATATTCATGCCAGTGAACCTGATCTGCTCCCCCTAGGGGACGGTATAACTGACCACAAAGAGGTTTATACCGCTCTTCAGGCTTATCTGCCCGAGCATCTTGTTTGTATTGAAATGCTGGCAACCAAAGAGGAGTCTCACCTGCTTGCTATTGAAAGAGCACTGAGAATAGCTAAGCAAAGTTATCAACCAGCCGCTGGAGTAAATTGATGAAATGGTTTTTACTTATGCTAGGTATTGCTACAAACGCCTCGGCAAGTATTTTGATCAAACTGGCCATGATACCGCCTCGAAAGTTCCCTGATCTGAGCGACCCTCTAGCAGCGTTGACTAATTGGCCATTCTGGTCTGGATTAGGTTTATACGGTGCTACTTTTCTTCTCTATGCAGCCGCCCTTGCACATGTACCATTGAATGTCGCTCATCCCGTATTAACTTCAGGAGCTGTAGGAACTGTAGCGCTTCTTTCAGTCCTAATTTTTAGAGAACCTTTCTATTGGAGCACTGGCCTGGGAATTTTGCTAGTCATCGCGGGAGTAATACTCATCACGCTGCGTGTGAGCTGAGAAAAATGCATAAAATCTCGCCTATTTCTCCAGCAATAAGACATACCTGGCAAGTTCCAAGCTTTCAGATTCCATTATGGCTTGGCAGGCAGCATCCCTATTGCGTAGTGATACCCGTCATTAATGAGGGTGAACGCATCAAAAGCTTACTCGCGCGACTGGCCGCGCTCAAGATCAATAGTATTGCGGATATTATCATTGTAGATGGAGGCAGTACTGATGGGTCTGTTGCGCTAAGTAGCTTGCAAAATTCTGCAGTCCAAGGCCTGCTAGTAAAGACTGGATCAGGTAAGCTAAGCGCTCAGCTTCGTTGCGCTTACGCTTTTGCACTGGATGAAGGATATGAGGGAATTGTTACGATTGATGGCAATGATAAGGACGATCCCGCAGCGATTCCTCTCTTTATTTCAGCCTTAAAAGACGGGGTGGATTTTGTACAAGCCTCCCGTTTTATAGCAGGTGGGCTTGCAGAAAATACCCCTACATCACGACACTTTGGTATTCGGTTTATTCATGCCCCTATGCTGAGCCTCGCCTCCGGCTTCAAATGGACAGATACTACCCAAGGGTTTCGAGCTTACAGCAGGAAAATGCTGCTTGATCCAGATATTGCCCCCTTTCGGGAGGTATTTGAAGGTTATGAATTACTGGCCTATTTATCCTATAAAGTGCCAAAGCTTGGCTACAGATGTATTGAGCTTCCTAGCACTCGAAGATATCCTAAAGGAGAAGTCCCAACAAAAATAAGCAGTTTTAAAGGGAACTTATCTATACTACAAGTTTTATTTAATGCTTGCATTGGAAAATACAATAAAAGATAGTTAAAGATTGATGATATTAACAAAAAATTCTTATTTTAAAAATCCTCGTATACAAGAGAGAACTTTTAAATACTGTTTTCTATTTATATTTAGTATTTTTATATTACTCGCTATTCGCTATCAGCTTAAGCTCCTAAGTTATATGGAATGGGGAGACGAATCGGAAACAATAGTAGCGGCAAAAATGATAGCTGCGGGAAGTTCTTTATACTCGCAGATCTTTAATCATCATGGGCCACTGACCTTCCTTCCAGGAGTTTTGCTCGAAAAAATTGGGGATTTTGGGGTAAAAGGTCATCGTTTTTTAATAGCAATTTTTCAGATAATAGCGATACTTTCACTATATTTTTCACCTTTACTAAAAAATAACTTTACAAGATATCTCTATGCAGTAATTACAATATCCAGCTTGCTGCTTTTTTTTCCAGAAATGTTTGGCCATATGTATAAATATCAGGTACTGGCCGGTCTACTTTTGGTTATTATTTTTGCACAATATACTCTACCAGCAGTTATAGATGAAACACCGCTTCCACTGAGGAATATCATAATCGGAAATATATTGATAGCATCACTTCCTTTCCTAGCTATTAATTATATTCCTATCTCAGTTTTCTTATTTTTTGCTTCCTTAAAAAGGAATTTTCTAGGAATATCTTTCATTTCCTATACAATGGGTTTTGTTAGTAACATTTTATTTTTAGCAGCTATTGGTTCAATACCTGGCTTTCTTGCATTTCATATATATTTAAATTTAAAAATATTGCCTTTATACAATAGTACTAATTTAGATTTATCCAGTTTTATTAGTATTGTTTTCAATAGCATAATAAGTAGTACTACTCAGTTATTTCTTTTTATGGGTCTCGTGGCAGCAATTTATTTTTTAGCCGCGTATGAAAAGAACAAATTTCCATGGAGATCCACTTTAATTTTTATAGGTATAGGAACTCTGCTTATTAGAGGTATAAATTTTCATACTTTACCTTATTTTTATTCTTTACTCGCCCTGCCTTTAGTATTTTTGTATAACCGCTTTATCACAAATCGTCAATGGCAGATGCTCGTCTTGCTCCTTACTTTAGGGTGCATGATAAAACTATCCTTATTGATACCGGCAGATCGTCGGCAATTTCAAGGAAAGAAAATCCCAGCAACTACTGATTTTGCACAATTTGTAGAGCTTTTTACCGAAAAAAATGATCGAATTATTGTGTATTCATTTCAAAACTTTCAATATATCGCTGCAAATCGCTTGCCTGCTTCTGGTTATTATTTTTATCTCCCTTGGCAAGAGAAATATAACGAAAATCCAAAATTTGGAATCAGTATTAATCCTTGCCAAGACATAGCCAATTATCGGCCCAAGATAATGCTCATTGACAAGTGGAAGGTATGGGATAGATTTTCTTGGGAATCCTATGCCTCTTGTATTCAAAAGCTTATTGACAGCTATTATGTACAGTGGCCCGATCGACCCTATTACCTCAGGAAAGATCTCTTCACTGAAGAGATGGACATTCGGGCAAATGTAAGCTCTAGAAAAACCCTTCCTAGCCTGCCTTTAAGTACCTCGCAGTCAATACCGCTATTGATGAGCTCAACGCATCAAAGACAGAACAATGGATTGAAAGGTATAGCGGTGAGGTTTGGTACCTACAACCGGAAAAACCCCGGCGAAGCTCAGTTGGAGCTGAGCAGCGCGGATGGGTCCCAATGGTCTCAACGGTTTTCGCTTGCCGATACTCTAGATAATAAATATCGATATTTTGAACTTGATTCAAAAAAATACACCATGGGAAGGCTTCAGGCAATTACAGGTGGAGGAGTAAGTACATGGGAAAGTCATGCCACAGCAGAGCCTCCGTATACCTGTATCCAGTATTTCTACACTGACGGAAAGCGGGGCTTTACGCCTGGCTGTCCCCTCTTCTAATAAACAAATCAGCTTGGCTAAAAAGCCTAAGCTCTTAGGGTTTCTACATGACACATGAAATGATTCGAGTCAGTAAAGCTGTATTTCCAGTAGCGGGATTGGGCACCCGTTTTTTACCTGCGACCAAGGCTTCACCCAAAGAAATGCTTGCCGTTGTTGATAAACCCCTTATCCAATACGCTGTGGAAGAGGCGTATGCAGCCGGTATCCGTGAAATGATCTTTGTTACAGGGCGAAACAAACGTGCCATAGAAGATCATTTTGATACCGCCTACGAGCTAGAAGCAGAACTGATTGCGCAAGGCAAAAATAGTCTCATGGCCCTTGTAGAAGAAATTAAACCCAATGATATGGATTGTGTTTATATCCGGCAGCCCAAAGCACTTGGACTTGGGCACGCAGTTTTATGTGCTGAACGCTTGGTAAGGGATGAACCTTTTGCCGTGTTATTAGCAGATGATTTAATGGTGGGCACTCCCCCCATCATGAAACAAATGACAGATTTATTTGCTCAATATCAATGTAGTATTTTGGCACTGCAAGATATACCTCCTGAACATACAGGTCGGTACGGTATCGTCCAGGGCAAGCCATTAGCAACCGATCTTATAAAAATCACAGGATTAATTGAGAAACCTCATCCCAGCGTTGCGCCAAGCACGATGGCTGTGGCTGGGCGATATATCCTTACTCCCTCTATTTTTAACCGTCTTCGCACTCAGACCCGTGGAGCTGGAGGAGAAATTCAACTGACTGATGCAATCGCAGCTTTGCTTGCTGCAGAACAGGTGCTTGCTTATCGCTATAAGGGACAGCGCTATGATTGTGGCAGCAAGTTAGGTTTATTACAGGCCAATGTAGAACTGGGCATAGAGCATTCTGATATCGGAGAAGAATTTTCTGCCTGGTTGAAATCAAAGAAATTGTTTGGAACCTCTACAAAATAAGGTATTCATCCTTTAAAAATCCGTTATCAATTTCTTTTTTTTAGTCTTTATCGTCAGCATGCGCACAATGCATGCAGGGTGTGTGCAATTTTCTTAAACTGGATAACAAATTAGACTCATGCAAACTCCTCCTTCTACTCCTCCTTTAAAAAATGTTGAGTTCAAGGCCTTATCCTTACTGATTTTGCTGTTAGGCTTAGTGATTGCCTCGGTGATGTATCTGATGTACGCCCGGGGCGTATTTGAACGCACCCAAACACTATTTCTGATGGCTGACGATTCAGAAGGAATCACCGTCGGTTCAGATTTATCATTTTCGGGTTTTCCTATTGGTCGGGTCCGGCGCATTGAGCTAGCAGAAAATGGCCGCGCCAAAATCATGATCGAAGTAGCTAAAAAAGATGCACGATGGCTGCGCACCTCCAGTATTTTTACTATGGAACGGGGTTTGGTGGGGGAGACTCGTCTGAGGGCGTTTACAGGCATACTCACCGATCCTCCTCTACCAGAAGGCTCTGTACGCGAAGTCCTAAGAGGAGATGCAACAGCCGAATTGCCCCGTCTACTTAGTACCATGCGTACTTTAGCGGACAACCTGGAACGGTTGACTCGTAGTGATTCCAGCCTGAGTCAATCGCTGGATAATGTGCAAAGCTTAACCGGCCAGATTAAGGATTCTTTAAAAGGCCGGTATGGCGCACTGGGAATTGCGTTAGGCAGTGAGGAAAACGCCCAAAAAGTCATCCACATCTTAGATCGCACCCATAGTTTGCTAGCTAAAGCAGAGGCCAGTATTTTTGGACCTCGTGGTCTTATGAAAGATACACAAACCACTGTACAGGAATTAAATACTATTTTGAGTGAAGCCCGGCTTAGCCTGAAAAAAGTCGATGCTATTCTTATTGACGCCCAAGCTATAGCGAGTAATACCCGGGTTGCCACGACCGATTTAGGAGCTTTACGGGCAGAAGTTGAAGCTAGCTTACGCAAGGTGGAATTATTGGTGGATGAGGTCAATCGCAAATGGCCATTTCGTAGGGAGTCGGAGCTGAAACTACCATGAAAATTATTTTGTTAATAAAGAACCTACTCCTTTGTCTGCTATTGCTTAGTTGCAGTTCTACCCCACTTCCCCCCGACTGGCAAGTCAACTCGCACAGCGCTTTAAATACTGCCGTTACAGCTTACCTGAAAGGGAATAATCGACTAGCAGAAATTGAATTTTCACGGGCACATCATGAGATTGCCAGTACAGCGCGTTTAGATTTGCTAGCCCGTAGCATGCTGGTGCGCTGCGCCGCTCGGGTGGCGAGTCTGGAGCTAGATAATTGTCCCGAATATCAACCCCTAGCTGTCGATGCAGGGCCTGCTGAACAGGCTTATGCGAGCTTTATTCTCGGCCACTGGGAAAATTTGCAAGCTGCACTTTTGCCACAGCAGTATCAAGCTTTCGTAGCCAGACCATCCCCCGCTACTCTTGCTGAAATTGAAGATCCCTTGGCCCGACTCATTGCTGCAGGCATACTGCTGCGCACGCATCGATTAGAGCCATCTGTGCTTTCCTTGGCGACTCAAACCGCCTCTGAACAAGGTTGGCGTAGACCTTTGCTAGCTTGGCTAGGAGTGCAGGCTAAATTAGCTGAAGATAGGGGTAATTTAGACGAGCTTGCTAAGATTCGTCGCCGTATGGATCTTCTAGTGATTCAAGAAAACAAAAATTAGCTGCAGGATGGCTCTTCAACTCTTAATTTTCTTTTGAAACAACAATTTTAGGAAATACTTTAGAAGTATCCTTAGGTTTTTCAGCGATTTTAATAGCAATACGCCGGGCAATAGTTTTATAAAGATTTGCCATTTCGCTATTAGGCTCTGCTACCACCGTGGGCTTTCCGGAGTCTGCCTGTAAGCGGATCGCTATATCTAACGGCAATCCTCCCAAATATTCCACCTGGTATTGAGTGGCTATTTTTTCTCCTCCACCCTGTCCAAAAATATGCTCAATATGCCCGCATTGGCTACAGCGATGCAGGGACATGTTTTCAATAATGCCTAAAACAGAGATTCCTACTTTTTCAAACATTTGAATAGCGCGTTTCGCATCAAGCAGTGCAATATCTTGCGGTGTGGTAACAATCACAGCACCCGTTACCGGTACTTTTTGCGATAAGGTTAAGTGCACATCCCCTGTTCCAGGAGGCATATCCACTATTAGATAATCCAAGTCCTTCCAGCGGGTTTTTGTTAAAAGCTCAGTTAAATAACTGGAAATCATGGGCCCTCGAAGCACCAGCGGTGTATCTGCCTCTACTAACAAGCCTATAGAATTAGCCTGTATACCGTAATGAATCAGCGGCTCCATGCTTTTTCCATCCAGGCTAGGTGGCTTGCCGGATAGCCCTAACATCATAGGCTGACTCGGACCATAAATATCCGCATCCAGCACCCCAACCCGGGCTCCTTCGGCGGCCAAAGCAAGAGCTAAATTGACAGCGGTAGTGCTTTTCCCTACCCCTCCTTTTCCTGAGGCAACCGCAATAATATTTTTGATATTATCCATCGGCGATAAACCCCGCTGCACGCTGCGCGCAATGATGCGACTACTAACGTTCACAATAACCTTGCTGGCCCCAGCTTTGCTTAGTGCATCAGCTACCAGATTGCGAATCACTGAAGTTTGACTCAGCGCAGGATAGGCCAACTCAACATCTAGGCTCACTTGGCTGCCATCCAAAAGTATGTTTCTGATGGTTTTGCTAGAAACTAAATCTTTTCCAGTATTAGGGTCAACAATAGTATGAAGTAGTTGGGTAATGCTTTGAGTACTTAAATCCATAAAAACTGACTTTCAAACCTGTATTTGAATGCTGACAACGCAATGAGGCTGCAGCTTAAGAAGGAAGCTTAACTTTCTTGTAAATACTACAACTTGGTGCGAAACTCTGCCAGCTACTTTATTCACTCTTTAACATACTTTTCTTTTCATCAGGAATCGCCATGCTCAACAACTCTTTTAGAACAGGTATCTTCATTAGCATGCTGTTTTTTATGTTCAACTTGGCCCATGCCCAAGCTATTCTGGCAGTCAGTGAGGGAACTTCGGGGGGCTTGGATAGCGCACAGGTTATTAGCAAGTATCAACCCATTGCCGATATTTTGACTAAAGCAGCTAATGAAAAAATAAATATTATTCTGGTGCGAGATTTTGCTTCTTTAGAAGAAGGCATGAAAGAAGGTCGTTTTAAATATGTTATTGCGCGACCCAGCGATTACCCTGCACGAGGCATCCGTGACTATCATTATCAATACATTGCCAGCGCTAAACCGGATGGTCAATGTCTTTTTGTTGTAGATAAAAATTCACCTTTGCAAAAACTATCTGATACCAAAGGGAAACGTTTTATTCTGGCGGAATCAGCGGCTTACATGGCTAAGTTCTGCCGCGCAGAATTGCGTGATCATGGTATTTTCGTGGAGAAAGAAAATGTTCAACGTATCAAAGACCAGCAAGCCACAGGTTTTTATTTGAAAAACGGCTTTGGTGATGTAGCCGGCATTGCCTCTTATTCTGGAATTGCAAAAAAATGGGAAAAAGAAGGCAATCGCATTATCCATAAATCTGTTCCCCAGCTCTATAACCCACTTATTGCTCAAAAATCCCTATCGCCCGACGCTGTCCAGCGTATTCGAACTGCCTTAAGTAATCTAAAACAAACGGAATCCGGACAAGCGGTGTTAAAAACTTTGTCTTTTGAATCATTTGAATTTGATCCTCAGGGTGAACTTCGCTTGCTAAAACTGCTCACCTGGCTTGAAAAATAGGACTGCAATGCCTCTTTTCTTCTGCGGGTTTTCAGCTTGTTCTAGATTTCTTTTAAAATCAATTTCTATTTAAACGGAATCTTTTATGCCCAAGCGCCGCTTGTTTGTTACGACTGCCCTGCCCTACGCCAATGCTAACTTTCATATAGGCCATATGATGGAATATATCCAGGCCGATATCTGGGTAAGGTTTCAACGATTACAAGGCAATGAAGTACATTTTGTTTGTGCTGATGATGCGCACGGCGCGCCGATCATGATCGCTGCAGAAAAAGCTGGAAAAACACCACAACAGTTCGTAAATACAATTGCGGCAGGCCGGGCTGAATATCTGGAAGGCTTTCATATCGCTTTTGATAACTGGCATAGCACGGATGCACCAGAAAATCACGAACTTGCACAGCAAATTTATAAAGATCTACGTGATCAGGGATTAACAACTAACCGAAGCATCGAGCAGTTTTACGATCCTGTCAAAGGCATGTTTCTGCCCGATCGTTATATCAAAGGTGAATGCCCAAAATGTGGTGCGAAAGACCAATATGGGGATAGTTGCGAAGTATGCGGTAGCGTCTACTCTCCTCTAGAGCTGAAAAACCCTTATTCCGTTTTGTCGGGCGCCACCCCCGAACTACGAAGTTCAGAGCATTACTTTTTTAAGCTTTCCGATCCAAAAGTGGTAATGTTTTTAAAGGAATGGACACAGAGCGGAAAACTACAAGCTGAAGTAGCCAAAAAGACCAGTGAATGGTTTGCAGCAGGAATGAACGACTGGGACATCAGCCGTGACGCGCCTTATTTTGGGATTGAAATACCTGATGCGCCCGGTAAATATTTTTATGTCTGGTTAGATGCTCCTGTAGGTTATTTGGCTTCCTTAAAAAACCATTTCGATAAAGGTCAGGCGGCCCATCACCCGCATGAAGCTTCACGTACACAGCAAACTTTTGAGGAATTTATAGCAGACCCTAGCGTGGAACAAATCCACTTTATTGGTAAAGATATCGTGTATTTTCACACCTTATTTTGGCCGGCAATGCTTGAGTTTTCCCGACGAAAAACTCCCTCTCAAGTGAATGTGCACGGTTTTTTAACGGTCAGTGGTGAAAAGCTCAGCAAAAGCCGCGGCATTACCCTGGATCCCTTAAAATATTTAAACCTTGGTATGAACCCGGAATGGCTACGCTATTACATTGCTGCCAAACTCAATGCTAAAGTTGAAGATCTAGACTTCAACCCAGATGATTTTCTGGCGCGTGTTAATAGCGATCTCATCGGAAAGTACATCAATATTGCCAGCCGTGCGGCTGGCTTTATCCACAAAAAATTTGAGGGTCGCCTTGATACAAGCGCACAAGAGAAAATTGATCAGGGACTAGGTGCACTATCGGCTCAGGAAGTCTCTGCAACAATTGCTGAGTTATTCAATAAACGAGAATACGCACGCGCTGTCCGATTAATATGTGATTTTGCAGATCAGATCAATCAAATGTTCGATGCGCACAAACCCTGGGAGCTCGCTCGCAAAGAAGATCTGACCTCTCAAACCACTCTTCACGAAGTATGTTCCGCTGCTTTGCGTGGCTTTCAATATATGAGTTTGTGGTTAAAGCCTATTCTCCCAAAAGTTGCTGAGCAGGCGGAGCATTTTCTCAATATTCCTCCACTTACTTGGTCTTTGCCGCTTGCACCTTTAACTCATATTCAAACTTATCAGCATTTATTGCAACGGGTGGACGCTGCCATGCTAGATGCTTTGTTTCAAGCGCCTCAACAAGAAAAAATAGCCCCGGGAGGTGAAGATTTGGCGCCTGAAATTAAGCTGGAAGACTTCAGCAAAATTGACCTGCGCATCGCTAAAATTCTGCAATGTGAAGCCGTTGAAGGCTCCGATAAACTCCTCCGCTTAACGCTAGATATAGGCGAAGGAAAAACCCGCAATGTATTCAGTGGAATTAAGGCCGCTTATAAACCGGAAGAGCTAATTGGCAAGTCCACAGTAATGATAGCCAATCTTGCACCTCGAAAAATGAAATTCGGAGTATCTGAAGGGATGGTATTAGCGGCCAGTCATGCAAATGAAAAAGCGCAACCTGGCCTGTTTCTGCTGGAGCCGCATCCAGGCGCTGTGCCAGGCTTGCGCGTTCGATAATTTTTTAAAAATCTACTTCTTTATGGCTGGCCTTGGTTCTATCTATTCAATAGTTTTTTTAAATCATTAAATATAAATTAATAGTAAATATATGATATGATTTTAACTATGCAAAGCATCCCGCATTGCGCGTTTATGAAAGGCGTGAACATGAAAACTATTGGCGACAAACTTGAAGCATTCAGCGTGGTAGGTGTCAAACCTGGCTTTAATCAGCATGAAGAGAATGGACAGTCTGCATTTGAAACGATCACAGACAAGAGCTTTCCCGGGAAATGGAAAATTATCTATTTTTATCCTAAAGACTTTACTTTTGTGTGCCCTACTGAAATTGTGGGTTTTGCTGCGTTGAATCAGGCATTTGCAGACCGCGATGCGGTGTTAATGGGCGGTTCTACAGATAATGAGTTTTGTAAGTTGGGCTGGCGTCGTGAACATAAAGACCTTTCTAAATTGAATCACTACAGTTTTGCTGATGTAACAGGATCCCTGGTAGATCAGCTAGGGGTGCGAGAAAAAGAAGCAGGTGTAGCGTTAAGAGCTACTTTTATTGTGGATCCGGACAACACCATTCAACACGTTTCCGTAAATAATTTAAATGTGGGTCGCAGTCCTGAAGAAATTTTGCGAATTCTGGATGGCTTACAAACGGATGAATTATGCCCCTGCAACCGGCCGGCTGGTGGCTCAACACTGTGATTTAGAGTATTGCAGCCCTCTTTTCCAATCCTTTTCCCGCTCAACCTAAAACGAGCGGGATTTTTTAAAATGTATTAATAGGAGATTTAAATGGATTTTCTAAATTCAATTAAAAATATCATTCCCGATTACGCCAAAGATGTTCGTTTAAATATTGATTCCGTTATTGCACGTTCTAGTCTTTCCTCTGAAGACGCCATTGGCGTGGCCCTTGCCGCCGCTTTTGCCTGCAAAAGCAAGACCTTGATCAACATTTTCAAAGCTGCTCTGCCAGAGACTGAAGCCAATGCTGCACTGACAGCTGCCAGCTTAATGGGGATGAATAATGTCTGGTACCCTTACGTGGAAATGGCCAATGATGAAGATCTAAAAACCTTGCGTCCCGAACTGCGCATGAATGCTTACGCGACTCATGGGGGCAGCAGCAAGCTTAAATTTGAAAGCTATGCGCTAGCTGCTTCCATTATTGGAAAATGTCATTTTTGTATCAGCAGCCATTACGCACTGCTAAAAAAAGAAGGGTTAAGCGCTCAGCAATTACGCGATATCGGTAGGATTGCTGCAACGGTTCATGCTACTGCACAGGTAATTGAAGCTCAATAAATTTTTAAAGCGGTTTTTAGCCCAGCGATGTAAAACATTGCCTGATCATTCATTTCTGTAGGAGAACTTTTCATGGCTATCCGCATTAAGCGTTATATTGATCCTGCTTCAGGTGCAAACATGCGCCATTTAATTAGTGTGCGTCAGCATTTGATCCCAACCGATATCGCCATTGCCGATGGAGGGGCTGATAGTGGAATGGACCCTCATGACTTATATGATGCGGCATTGGGGGCATGCAAGGCTTTGACAGTTCTGTGGTATGCAAATAGAAAAGGCATAGCAGTTGAGGATATAGAAATTAGTATTGATAGAGATAGCAGCCAGGAACGCAGTGGAAGTTATAAATTAACAGCTACGCTCAGTCTGACGGGAGACCTCACCCCCGCCCAAAAGCGGGAGCTTTTAACAGTAGCAGACAAATGCCCTATTCATAAACTGATGACACAAGTCACGACTCAAATTAGTACTAGCTTGAAAGAATAAAATGGGTATCGCACAGATTTTTCCCGCACACGAAAAAGACCTGGGTGGCTTTAAAGTCCGTCGTTCTCTCCCCTCTGTTCATCGACAAGCTATTGGGCCTTTTCTTTTTTTTGATCATTTTGGACCAGTAAACTTTACTCCTCCTCACACGCACGATGTGCGCCCCCATCCTCATATTGGTCTAGCTACCGTCACTTATTTATTCAGCGGAGCAATAATGCATAGGGACAGTCTGGGAAACCAGCAGCGAATTGAACCCGGCGCCATTAACTGGATGACTGCCGGGCGGGGAATAGTTCACTCAGAGCGTTCCCCGGAGGATTTAAAGGATAAAACTTATCAGAGTCACGGTTTGCAGTTGTGGGCTGCACTGCCTCTAGCGCATGAACAAGTAGAACCGAGTTTCTCGCATATTCCTGCCACTGCCATTCCTACCGTTGTATTACCAGGCACAGAGATTAAAGTACTAGTCGGCCATTTTTGGCATGCAGGAGAAAAAATTATATCGCCAGTAGTTACCTTTACACCCACTCTTTATTTGGATATTGCTTTAGAAGCAGAGAGAACATTTGAGCTACCTGCACTAGAAAAAGAACAAGCAATATATAGTGTGGATCAAAACTTAAAAATAGATGGACACGTATTGCCCCCCTTTGAACTTGCTCTGCTAGAAACAGGAAAATCCGTCAACATCAGCGCTGATAAATCCGCCCGTTTTGTAGTGATTGGAGGTGCAAGCCTGGAGAGTGAGCGCTTCATTTGGTGGAATTTTGTCTCTTCCCATAAGCAGTACATCCGTGACACAGCAGAGGCTTGGAAAACAGGAAAGATGGCACAAATTCCCGGCGAGAAAGAGTTTATCCCTTTACCAAAAAATCCTTTTGAATAACTTTAATATTTAAAAATGTTTTTCATTTAAACAGAAAAACTTAATAAATTTTTTCTTGATTAATTTAATTTTTATAAGGGTATTTTTTTAAAGGATGCTATAGGCTGCCAAGCGGAAGCTACTATAAGCGGTTTTGTCTTCCAGGTATAGCTTACCTTCTCTACTTCACGTAAATTTAATTCTTTTAATCTTAGAATCCATTGCTCATAACGTTCATGTCTTTCATAGCGGGAACTATCAAAATTCCCTAAAATATTTCGTATTTCTCTACCAAAAAACTCTTTTTCTATAATCATTAAGTTTTCATTTTCTTTTAAGAAATAATCCAGAGCATGAAATACACTCATATAATGAGCCATTACCTCTATAATGGTTGCCGCTGGAGAAAGGTTACTATGGTTACTATCGGGCTCTACTAATATAAAAAGATCCGGTTTTAGCTTACTAATTTCACGAAGTAACTTCTGCCTGCCAGACCTTGAGTCGAGCTCGTCTGGTAAAATATGATGCAGGGAAAAAGAAGCATTAATAACCAAAAAAGAAGAATTTAAAGGAAGATTTAAAAAATCAAGCTCTTCTACCTTCTTTAAAATCGATGTAAAATTTACATTCGGTTGTTTTAAATTTTGTAAAAATTCCTCAGATTTTTTTAAATTATTTTCAGTAGGTAAATCTATTGCAATTAAATTAATTTTTTTAGGATTTTTTTCAAGAAAACCTTTCCACTGAAGCCCACTTCCAAAGCCAATATCAATAATAGTTATTTCAGGTTCATGAATAGTGTAAGCATTAATGAAGCTATTGGCAGCATCATGCCCAAACTTTACGAATGGAACAGAATGATAAAAAGTATCAAACGCATGAAGCATTTTATCTTCTAAATAAAGATTGCCCGTTTCATTATGGTTTTTTTTATTGATGGCATCAATAAAGATTTCAAAAAATCTCTTCAGATATTCAACTTCATCTGAAATTCTTATGCTTTTTATAAGAACTTCAATATGATACATTATTACTCTGGCTTCTTTTTCTTTTCCTAATTCTAATAAAATTGCATATTCTTTTATGAGAGAAGAAATTGAATGAGTAAACCCTAAAATTCTTTTTCTTTCATTTTCCCAAATACTACTGACATTATTTCCCATGTTTTAATATTAAAATATAAAAATGAATATAATTTTTATTAAGCCCTACATAATATCACAATTGCATGGGCTGAAATTCCTTCTTCACGACCTAAAGCGCCGAGTTTCTCTGCAGTTTTTGCTTTTATGCTAATGTTGCTTTCTTCTACTTTTAACAATTTTGAAATAATTTCTGTCATTTTTTGAATATAGGTTGCCAGTTTGGGAGCTTGAGCAATAATGGTGGAATCTAAGTTCATCAATTTCCATCCTTGTGCCTGGACCTTTGTATAAGCTTGTGCAAGCAATATTTTGCTATCTGCATCTTTATAGTTAGCATCAGTATCTGGAAAATGCTTGCCAATATCTCCTAAGGCAGCAGCACCCAATAATGCATCCGTTATCGCATGCAGTAATACATCTGCATCAGAATGCCCCAGTAATCCTTTTGTATGGGGAATCTCCACGCCTCCAATAATCAGTTTTCTACCCGTAGCAAGAGCATGAACATCAAAACCCTGTCCTATCCGTAACGACGTCACTGGATTAGCCAATAATTTTTCCATGATCTGTAAATCCTCTTGCACTGTTATCTTGAAGTTGATCCGCGCCCCTTGCACTAAAACAGGAGCATGACCTTCATATTCCATAGCTTGGGCTTCATCACCAGGTTCGCAGTTATTACGCAAACAAGCCTCTATGGCTTGAGTTAATTGTCCGATCTGAAACAGTTGGGGAGTTTGAGCCTGCCATACATCTTCACGGGCCAAGGTTGCTGTAACACTAGCATGATGCTCCTTTCCAGCGCGCTTTAGCGTATCGGCCACAGGCAAAGCAAGCAGGCCGCCAATCACATCGCTTTGACTTAAATGCATTAAACGCTGCAAAGCCTCAAAAGGTAAACCAGGACGGGCTGCATCATGAACTAAAACCCAGTCTGTTTTTTCAGCACCATTTCCTACTACTGCAGTAAGCGCATTGCGAACAGTTTTTGCCCGGCTTTCTCCTCCACAAGCGATGACCTTCACACGGCCGCTGGCAACTTCTTCAGCCAGAATTTCAGCGGCTTTTTCATCAGAGGCGGCTACGGCTACGACAATCAAGCAAATGCGCGGCTCGGCTAGTAATATTCTGACGGAATGCCTGATCACAGCTAAGCCATTGAGCAATGCATATTGTTTTGGATGGGCTGCTCCAAAACGGGTGCTCATTCCGGCAGCCGGAACAATTGCATAAAAATTATTCATGGTAGTAAGGTTTTTTTCATTATTTAAAGTGGGTTTTAAAAAATCGCTTGAAAACTCCCATCGGAACAGCGATCAGGCTCTTCTAGATCCTTTTAAGCGATATTTCTAGATAATTTACTTCAGTATTATTGCAACTAGCTGAATCACATTCATCGCAACTATGCTCATTTCCTGGAGCGAAAGCTTTTATTGCAATGACTCAAAAAAATAATTTGATTACTACCTTTGATCGTCTCGAAGCTGCTCAGACTTATACCATTAATCCCGGTCCTGGCAGTGCTGATGCCTGGAATGTAGGCCAACTTATTGAACACAGCGTTCAGCGTAAACGTTTGCTGGCTATTATTACTGCTAACGCCCAAGATGCACAGCGGCTTGCTGATGAATTACGGTATCTGCAGCCTACGGCACGTATTCATTTATTACCTGACTGGGAAACCCTGCCCTATGACGCATTCAGCCCCCACCAGGACCTTATCAGTGAACGCTTGGCCACTTTGCATGAAACTATTAATGGGCAGATAGATGTACTGATAACCGCTGCAACAACAGCACTGCATGTACTTTGTCCACCCTCCTTCATCGAAAGTTATACCTTCTTTTTTAAGCAGGGCGAAAAATTAGATGAAGCCCGCCTGCGCGCCCAGCTAGTTCGAGCAGGTTATACCCACGTAAACCAGGTGCTGACGCCGGGCGAGTACAGTGTTCGCGGCGGTTTAATTGATCTATATCCCATGGGAGCAGCTACCCCTTATCGACTGGACTTATTAGATGACACCATTGAGTCCATACGCACCTTTGATCCCGATACTCAGCGCAGTATCTATCCGGTTAAGCAGGTGCGTTTGTTACCCGGGCGAGAGTTTCCCATGGATGAGGCTAACCGCAACAGCTTTCGCAAGCGATTTAGGGAGATATTCGAAGGAGATCCTAGTCGGGTAGCACTCTACAAAGATATGGGCAACGCTGTTCCCGCAGCGGGAATTGAGTATTATCTGCCTCTGTTTTTTGAAACTAACGCCCACCTGTTTGACTATCTGCCACCTTCTACCTGTATCGTCACAATCGGCAATGTACAAGCAGAAATTAACCGCTTTCATGCAGACACCTTAGAGCGTTACAAGTTTTTGCGTAGCGATAGGCAGCGACCTTTACTGGCTCCTAATCAACTATTTTTAAATGCTGAGCAGTTTTTCACCCGGGCGAAAGATTTTCCACGTTTGATCATTGATCAAAGCAGCTCTCAAGAACCCCTGGCTCTGCCCTTACCTGATCTTGCGATTAACCGTAAAAGCGAAGTACCACTGGGTTTATTTGCCGATTTTGTTAGCAAAAGTGACTCTCAGATTGTCTTAGTGGCTGAAAGCATGGGCCGCAAAGAAACAATTGCTCAATTAATAGCTGAGCATGATCTGATCTTTGACTCTCTGTCTAGCTTATCGTTAAGGGCCGATCTACCTACCACGCAAAAACTTCTACTGACGGTAGGGCCTATTAGCCAAGGATTTATGCTGCCGCAAGAAAAACTGGCAGTGGTAACCGAAACCGAACTCTATGCGGCCGGTGGGCGACCTAGTAGCAAACGCCGACAGGAAGCCTCCAGCAATATTGACATGATGATCCGCGATCTGGCGGAGTTAAAAATAAACGACCCCGTTGTGCATGCACAGCACGGCATTGGACGTTATCTGGGGTTAATTTCCATGGATCTAGGGGAAGGCGAAACCGAATTTTTACACTTGGAATATGCCAATGGCAGCAAGTTATATGTTCCAGTTAGTCAACTGCAGGTTATTGGACGCTACTCTGGCATTAATCCTGACGATGCTCCTTTACATGTTCTAGGCTCAGGCCAGTGGGAAAAAGCTCGTAAAAAAGCTGCCCAGCAAGCCACTGATACTGCCGCAGAACTGCTGGATCTTTATGCAAAACGAGCGATGCGTTCAGGCCATGCTTTTGAATTTGATGCTAAGGATTATTTACGTTTTTCTGAAGGCTTTGGTTTTGAAGAAACAGCCGATCAAACGGCTGCTATTGCCGCAGTGATGGGCGATATGAAGCGCGGTAAACCCATGGATCGCCTGGTTTGTGGAGATGTAGGCTTCGGAAAAACCGAGGTTGCTCTGCGTGCAGCCTTTATGGCCGTAGCAGGCGGGCGGCAGGTAGCAGTTCTGGCGCCCACTACTTTATTGGTGGAGCAGCACTTTCAGACTTTTAGTGATCGTTTTGCTGCATGGCCTATACGGATTGCCGAATTATCCCGCTTTAAATCAAGCAAAGAAATAAAAGCAGCCGTTGAAGAAATTAATGCGGGAAAGATAGATATTGTGATTGGCACGCACAAATTATTTTCTAGCCAACTAGAGTATCCAAAACTAGGACTTGTGATTATTGATGAAGAACACCGCTTTGGTGTACGCCACAAAGAAGCATTGAAAAGCCTGCGGGCCGAAGTAGATGTGCTGACGCTCACCGCAACTCCCATTCCCCGCACGCTAGGCATGAGCCTAGAAGGCATGCGAGACCTCTCTATTATTGCTACAGCTCCTCAAAGACGTCTGGCGATTAAAACCTTTGTACGCAGAGAATCAGACTCTATTATTCGTGAAGCAGTCTTGCGTGAGCTTAAACGGGGAGGACAAATTTATTTTTTACATAACGAAGTAGAAACGATTCAAAATGCTCGTTTTAAATTAGAAACCTTGTTACCTGAAGCTCGCATTGGGGTAGCACACGGACAAATGCCGGAGCGAGAGCTTGAACGCGTTATGCGAGAATTTTATCAACAACGCTACAACATTTTACTGTGCACCACCATTATTGAAACCGGAATTGACGTTCCTACGGCCAACACTATCCTGATTCATCGTGCCGACCGTTTCGGCTTGGCACAACTGCATCAATTACGCGGTCGCGTAGGCCGCAGTCACCATCAGGCCTATGCTTACCTGCTCATTCATGGAGAAGAAACGCTTACCAAACAAGCCAAGCAACGCTTAGAAGCCATCCAGCAAATGGAAGAGCTGGGCTCCGGCTTTTATCTAGCGATGCATGATCTGGAGATTCGCGGTGCGGGCCAAATCCTAGGCGAGAGCCAGTCCGGTGATATGCAAGAAGTAGGCTTTCAAATGTATATGGATATGATTAATGAAGCCATCAGCGCCATGAAGCGAGGAGAAACCCCTGATTTTGAGCGCCCTTTACAGTTAGGCTGCGAAGTCAACCTGCACCTTCCTGCTCTGCTCCCTGCCGATTATTGTGCCGATGTGCACGAACGCCTATCTCTTTACAAGCGTTTGTCTAATGCTCAAAATTTTGAAGAAATAGAGCGAATCAATGAAGAAATCATTGACCGTTTTGGCCCTCAACCAGAACAGGTTAAAACCCTGCTTGAAACACACAAGTTGCGCGTAGCGTGCAAGCCCTTAGGTATTAACAAAATTGATGCCCATCCCGAAAGCATCACACTGCAATTTGAGAAAAATCCCCCTATTGAGCCTCATAACTTGATCGCGTTAATTCAGAAAAACAAACATATCAAATTACACGGTCCGGATCGACTGAAAGTGCTAGCCGCTTCTACTGATTTAGCTAGCCGTACCAGTCAAATCCGTACTGCACTACGCTTGCTTAGCAGCATTAGCATCAACTCCACTGTAGTCGCATAAATAGCAATTTAAGAACCTTTTTGAATTCAAACCAGTACACAGGAGCATCAAACCTTGAGTAAGCAGTGGGTATTTTCCGGGCAAAAAATAATTAAAGATTCTCTACAAGCTCTTGAACCTTTCCTGGGTCAACCCCTCTGCTTCCAGCATGGGAAATGGGCGGTTTATCTAGCTCAAGATTCTCAAGAATTGACCCCCCTCAAAGCCATTACCCAGCAATATCAGCTAGATTTGGCAAAAACCGATAGCCAGCAATCATTAACCGATTTTAAGCTCTTAGCTATGGATATGGATTCCACGCTAATCTCCATTGAATGTGTGGATGAAATAGCCGACTATTGCGGCAAAAAAGCAGAAGTTTCCGCTATTACAGAAGCCACCATGCGGGGGGAAATTACTGATTTCAATGAGAGTCTGCGCCGTCGGGTCGCATTGCTGGCGGGCCTGGAGGCTACTGTGCTAGAAAAAGTATATGCAGAGCGCTTACAGCTTAATCCGGGGGCGGCTAATCTAATAAAAGCCGCACACCTTGCCGGCTTAAAAACCTTACTCGTCTCTGGTGGTTTTAGTTTTTTCACCGACCGCATTCAAGCCAGGCTAAATCTTAGCTATAGCCGTTCCAACACCCTCGAAATTATTGATGGCAAGCTTACGGGCAAGCTCTTAGGCCCCATTGTTAACGCGCAAATTAAAAGAGAGACTGTACAAACTCTTAGCCATGAATTGGGAATAAACACCGATAAAGTGATGGCTATTGGAGATGGGGCAAACGATCTGGAAATGATGAGTGTTGCGGGAATAAGTATTGCTTATCATGCCAAACCGGCAGTAGCTGCCAAAGCCAAGCAAGTGATTGAATTTGGAGGGCTGGATACCGTTTTACACTGGTTTGAAGATGGTCGAGATTTCCTCTGTTAAACAGAAATATATTCGGGGGACTCTTTACTTCAAAAATATAAAGAGTAAAAATCTAAACTCTACATTAGGAGGCAAAGATGGCTTATGAGGGAGAAATACTTGAACAATGCGGTGTAATTGACATTGATTTTTCAGAAACTACAGTTATTGCAGTCAGCGGAGATAAGCCCAATGTCTTTGGACATTTGCTTATTTATGCCGGAAAGAGTCGAGGGGGATATTATTTTCATGTAGCGGGGGGAGTACACTCCTATCCTCATTACATGACAGAAGCAGGCTACCGACGATATCTGCGTGAAACAAAAAAGAAAGAATTACGCCGTCTTCCCGTTATGCTGACTAACCCACAAGATGCTCTGCTATATCTGGAAAATCTTTTAGCCAATAAATGGCTATGGCTGGTGGTGCCTAATAACTGTGTAGCCTTTGTTGAAGAAATTATTAAAGCTGGGGGAGGAACATGGGCTTCCTATAGTAATCTGCCTACCGTCGCAACAAGCGATACTATCTCTCTAAGGATTCAGCGCTTGTTCAGTTATCTAGATGCTGAAATATATAAGCTATATGGTGTGCAACGATATTAAAGTTATTACTAACATTCTTTTCAGGAAAAATCTGCCCAGCAGATTTACCTAAGAACAATAATTTATTACTTACTGGCTCGTCAAAAATCTACCTGATAGCACTAGAATTTTTTACTCTCTCCGGGGGAGTATCCTATGGCTGCCCCTGCTTGCATCCTGATTAGAGTAGCGGCGCTGTTCCTTCTAGGTACCAGTAGCGCCAGGTATCTACTCGGGTTTAGCCCGAGCCCTCATGCGTTCTCCTCAAAGCTTTCCCAATTGCTGTTCTAGGTTTAATGAGCCTTTTACTTTTGAAAATGACAAAAACAAGAGCACTCGCTTTTGCGCAGAGGTAGCTTACAAGCTTCATATTTTTTCCGTTATTGGTTACGCTTACGGCCGTGAAATAATCAGCTCTTGTAAAAAAGTTCATGCGCCCCTGCTCTTGCTATGCCGTCTCTCATACCTCCCCTCAAGCAGGGACTACTACCCTTTCCAAAGAGGGGATAAACCTGCCCGAGGTGTTTGAGGGAGTTTTTCTTGAAGCCCAATTTTTACTACCCGATCTCTCCAGCCTGATTTTCCTGAGCGATGATGACCCTTACGATGCAGGGCTACACATTTATCTTCTTTCTGCAAATGGCAGCATCCTGGATTCTTTAGAGGCCGGGGCTCCTTACGCGCCGGGTATTTTCAAAATAAAACAATATGGCGATACCTGGCTCGAGTTTGAGTTTTTTACTAACAATACCCTCTACAAGATTAACTACTTAGAAAAACCACAGCTTCGCTTTCATTTACCGACAGGCTGGAAATATAAACATTTTTTAC
The DNA here is from genome assembly GCA_019695155.1 of Burkholderiaceae bacterium. Taxonomy (GTDB): domain Bacteria; phylum Pseudomonadota; class Gammaproteobacteria; order Burkholderiales; family Burkholderiaceae_C; genus Piscinibacterium. The sequence goes on from JAIBAO010000018.1 coordinate 38,059, forward strand.
AAACCCATTACCTTTCGTTAGAACAACTTTAAGAGGGAAAATTATATGGACTCTACTCTGGAGACTGCACTGCATGATCTTGAAGTCAGTGCTACTAGTTTTGCAATACGCTTTATCAAAATGGCCGAGGTCAGAGCCTCGTATGTGCAGAAGATCAAAGAAATGAGTCAGAGCATTCGGGATGCAGTAAAGTCTGGCCAGCTCACCGCCGCTTCAGGAGCAAAAATAGCTAACGAAATGAGAAATCAAATTATGGATATGGCCAGAAAACGAGACCTTGATTTTGGCCGTGCACTAGCACAGCAGATGAAAACTAAGGGTCTTTCTCTGGAAGAGGCTATTAAAAATGCTATGAAAAAATTGGGGCTGGAAGGCAAGCCCTTTCAATCTCTTTCGGGAGTTGACCAAAACCGAGTTTATATGGAAGTCATTGAAAGCTCAGGGCGTTCCAGACCGAAAGTCACGCAAAGTATTCCAAAACTTCGCTGGGCTTCTAGAGGTTTGTGGATAGCCACTGCAGCCGTTGCTGCCTACAACATAGGAACCTCGGAAAACCCGTGGTGGCAGACGGGCCGAGAAGCAGCCAATATTGGCGGTGGCGTAGGAGGCGGTTTTGGTGGGGGAGCGGCAGCGGGAGCAGCAGGTGGAGTATGGGCCGGACCCATTGGGGCAGCCGTCGGTGTCATTGTAGGTGGCGTTCTCGGTGCATTATTGGGTGACCATGCCTACGTTGAAGCTGCGGGAACCAGTGATTCCCTTACCCGCGCTTTTGTGAAGCGGTTTACCGGTTTCTGGACAGGAGTCGATGAAGAAGGTATGGCCAAAGCTTTAGCTAATGAATATGGCAGCGATTCCAACTTTGTACACCGCGTCTTTGTCAGCCTTGAAGATTCTTACAGCACAGATGCTGATGATATTGCCCTGGCCTACACCGAAATAGCACGCAACAATACTGGAGTAGCGCAATGCATTCGGGGAAATCGAGCTCTGCGCGATTATTTAATATCGATTCTCCAAAAAGGTTGGACTTCCGCTGAAGAGAAGTCTGCAATCCAGTTTTTAAAAACCCTCTAATTTTTATGCGCTTTTTCCAATGAAAATGCTTGAAAAGGCGCATAAAACTTGCGGTATTAAAAATTCTCTTGAATCTCAATTTAGGAAGAATAGGTAAACGACCTCTTTAGCCACCGTTTTAGTCAGAAGACTATCACCAATGGCTTACCCTTCGAAGGGGAGTTTACTGAAAAGCCACCTCGGAAAAACTGCGCAGTTTGCGGCTATGCAACTGGTCTATGCCTTTTTGACGCAATAATTCCAAGGCAGTAATGCCGATACGTAAATGCTGATCTACCCGCTCCCGGTAAAAATGATTGGCCATTCCCGGTAGTTTGATTTCACCGTGTAGCGGTTTGTCACTCACACAAAGCAAGGTGCCGTAAGGCACACGGAAACGAAAACCATTGGCGGCGATGGTCGCACTTTCCATATCCAGCGCAATAGCACGGCTTTGGCTAAAACGACGCTCGGGGGTGCGATGGGGCAATAATTCCCAGTTCCGGTTATCGGTAGAAGCGACAGTGCCTGTGCGCATAATCCGTTTAAGCTCTGAACCTTGCAGTTTGGTTACGGCTTTAACAGCTGCTTCAATGGCTAGCTGCACTTCTGCTAAAGGGGGAATAGGCACCCATAGCGGTAAATCTTCATCCAAAACATGGTCCTCTCGCACATAGCCATGCGCTAGCACATAATCTCCTAGCTGCTGGCTGGTGCGCAGTCCTGCGCAGTGTCCTAACATGATCCACGCATGGGGCCGCAATACGGCAATATGGTCGGTAATGGTTTTGGCGTTCGCCGGGCCTACACCAATATTCACCATGGTGATGCCGCAGCCATCGCTGCGCACGAGGTGATAGGCTGGCATTTGCGGCAAGCGGGGAGGAATGTTTCCTTGTGCATCACTGGCTTGTGCAGGTAAATCCATACGGCGGGTAATCAGATTACCCGGCTCTACGAAGGCTATATATTCCTGGTTAGGATCCTGCATTAAAGTATGGCCCAGACGAACGAATTCATCTATATAAAACTGGTAGTTCGTAAAAAGCACAAAGTTCTGAAAGTGCTCTGGAGCAGTACCGGAATAATGACGCAGCCGGTGCAGGGAATAATCTACCCGTGGGGCCGTAAACAAAGCCAGGGGTTGGGCTTGGCCGGGGGCTGGTTCATAAGTGCCATTAGCAATGCCGTCGTCCATAGCGGCCAGATCTGGCAAATCGAACAGATCGCGCATTAGACTGCGCTGTTCAACGGATAGGTTGGCTTCGATATGTTCTTGTTCTGCAAAAGAAAAATGCAAGGCAATAGGTTGTGCACTTGTACCTACTTCCAAAGAGACCCCATGGTTTTTAATGAGTAGCTCAAACTGTTCGTAGTAATAATTGGAAAATAAGTCAGGCCGGGTTAAGGTGGTTTCAAAAGTGCCAGGTCCCGCAACAAAGCCATAAGAAAGCGTAGAGTAAATCCGCGAGAGGGTATCGGTTTGTACGCGTACAAAGGGATAGCAGGCCCGTACTCGGCGCAAGTTTTTATTGCCTGCCATAAACTGCTGCACACCCTGGCGCAAGGTTTGAATGCTGTTTTCATAAATAAGCCGAACTTGCGCTAACGCCGCAGCAGGATCATCAAAACGCAAAGGGGCAATAAAACTTGGGTTTTCAGACATGAGAGGATTTTGTTTGAGTGTGTGGAATTGACGGGGTAGAAACAGGTTCTGTGATCTCGAATACCTGACGCAAATAGGCCAGATAGGCGACATCATCGCACATGGTTTTCTCTGGAGCGTCTGAAAGCTTGGCGACGGGTTGCCCATTACAGCGCACCATTTTCATAACGATTTGCAATGGAGTAAATCCTAAATCGTTGGTTAGATGAGTGCCTACTCCAAAGGCGATACGAGCACGCCCTGCAAAATGCATATAGAGTTCGCTCACTTTGTCAAAAGTTAAGCTATCGGAGAAAACCAGGGTTTTTGTTTTAGGATCTACCCGGTTTTTCTCATAATGGGCAATTAAACGCTCGCCCCACTGTGTGGGATCCCCAGAGTCATGGCGCGCACCATCAAACAGCTTGCAAAAATACATATCAAAGTCGCGTAAAAAAGCGGTCATTCCGTAGACATCAGATAAGGCAATCCCTAAATCCCCCCTGTACTCCTTGGCCCATATTTCGAAAGCATAAATTTGGGAATCTCGCAGCCGTGGGCCTAAAGCCTGACAGGCTTGCAAATATTCATGGGCCATGGTTCCCAAAGGAATCAGGCCTAGCTGTCGGGCAAACATCACGTTGCTGGTGCCTGCCAGATTTCTTGGCATTTTCTCTCGCAAAGTGAGCAATACTTCTTCATGCCATTGTTTAGAAAAACGCCGTCGAGTTCCATAATCAGCAATCTTGCAGTCCTTAAGCCGGGGATCTTGGGTAATGTGCAGAATTTTTTGGTTTAGCCGCTTTCGACCTTCGCTTAAATCAGCATGAGGATGGTTATTGCGGAAAAACACCTCATTGACAATTGCCAAAACCGGAATTTCAAACAGGATCGTGTGCAGCCAGGGGCCCATAACATTAATTTCAATTTCCCCAGGCGAAGTATTGGAAGGGCTAATACTGATATATTTTTCATTCAGCTTGAACAGCCCCAAAAAATCAACAAAATCGCTTTTGATAAAACGCAAACCGCGTAAATAAGCTAACTCATCTTCAGAAAACTGCAGTTGGCAAAGTTTCTGTATTTCTGCATGAATTTCTGCAATATAGGGGTTAAGGTCTGCCCCAGCAGTGCGACATTTGAAGCGGTACTCCACCTGCGCAGCTGGAAAGTGATGCAATACCACCTGCATCATGGTGAATTTATATAGATCAGTATCCAGCAGAGAGCTAATGATACATGGGGTGCTAGCAGAAGAGGAAAGTAAAGCCATTAAGCAAACCTAACTAGAATTATTCAGAAGTCTTAGGATGCCATTAAACCACTCTTAAAGAGTTACAATAAGCTATTGTCAGTGTTAAATTGAAAAGTAAGTGTCATGACCCATGTCGTTACCGAAGCCTGCATTAAGTGCAAATACACAGATTGCGTGGATGTATGTCCTGTAGATTGCTTTCGTGAAGGCCCCAATTTTTTAGTTATTGATCCTGAAGAGTGCATTGACTGCGCCGTATGTATTCCAGAATGTCCAGTAAATGCCATTATGGCTGAAGAAGATGTTCCTGCAGAGCAGCAACATTTCATCAAAATCAATGCTGATTTGTATCGCAACTGGCCAGCAATTACCAGAACAAAGGCCCCTTTGCCCGATGCAGAAGAATGGAAAGACGTGAAGGACAAACTGAAGTATCTGGAGAAATAAGCCCTCCTCCCCTGAAGAAGGTACTAAAGCGTGCAAAATTTTCAAATTTTATAGAGAAATTTTTTGCTGCTTTGCACAAAGTTTTATAAAAACACGATAATCCAGACTGTTCTAACTCAAAGGATTTGCCGTGCTTTATAAGTTCCACGAAATGCAGCGTTCTGTCCTGAACCCCATGACTGCCTATGCCCAAACCCAGGCACAATGGTTAAATCATCCTTTAAATCCGTTTTTACTGAACCCGGCCGTTCGTCGCCTGGCGGCAGGCTATGAACTGATGTATCGGTTGGGTAAAGAGTACGAAAAGCCTGCTTTTGGCTTGGAATTTACAACCATTAATGCCAAGCAGGTTGCTATTGCAGAAGAACTTGTGGCACGCAAAGCTTTTTGCAAACTGATTCATTTTAAAAAACTGGATTCTCCAAACCTTGTACAGCCAAAAATACTGGTGTTTGCTCCTTTATCAGGGCACCATGCCACTTTGTTAAGAGATACGGTGCGGGCCTTACTACCGGATTTTGATGTGTATATCACTGATTGGATCGACGCCCGTATGGTGCCGCTTTCAGCAGGTGCGTTTCATTTAGATGATTACGTAGCATATTGCATTGAATTTATGCAGCGTTTAGCCCCCAATCTCAACGTAATGAGTGTCTGTCAACCTACCGTGCCCGTTTTAGGGGCGATCAGCTTGATGGCTACGCGTAAGGATCCTGCACAACCTCTGACGATGACCATGATGGGCGGTCCTATTGATGCGCGGAACAGCCCTACACAGGTAAATAATCTTGCTACCACCAAAACCTACAGCTGGTTTGAACATCATGTGATTTGCACAGTCCCCGACAAATATCCGGGCGCCGGGCGCCGCGTTTACCCTGGTTTTTTGCAACATGCAGGCTTTGTAGCCATGAATCCTGATCGTCATCTCACTAGCCATTGGGACTATTATCTGAATCTGCTTAAGGGAGATGATGAAGATACAGAGGCACACCGGAAGTTTTATGATGAGTACAATGCCGTCTTAGATCTGGATGCCGATTACTATCTTGACACCATTAAAACCGTGTTTCAGGAGTTTGCCTTACCCAAGGGACAGTGGGTCGTCGCCGGGGAATTAGTACGGCCTCAAGACATTAAACAAACGGCTCTGCTCACGATAGAGGGTGAGTTGGATGATATTTCCGGCAGCGGCCAAACCCGCGCTGCGCATAAGCTGTGCACCTCAATCCCGGCTTCTATGCAAAAGCATTTCGAGGCTAAAGAATGCGGACATTACGGTATTTTTAGCGGTCGTCGTTGGCGCGAACTCATTTATCCTGAGGTTCGCGCTTTTATAAAAGCGCATGCCACCAAACCTTCAAAAAATTTTGCTAAACCACCATCCAGGCCAGTAAAAAAAACGATATTAAAAAAGCCGGTTTCAAAGCGGCATTAAAAATAGCTTATCCGGGTAGGCGTTTGTTGCCTGTAAGGTGAACCTGTAAACAATCTCAAGCCTATGGCCATAAATCCTACAGAGCTCAAGCTTATCGATGCGATTGATGCCTTGCTGCCCCAAACTCAGTGCACAAGGTGTTCTTATGCAGCCTGTCGCCCCTACGCACAAGCCATTGCACAAGGAGAGGCTGATATCAACCAATGTCCTCCTGGAGGTAACAATGGTATCGCTGCGCTGGCAGAGTTACTTTCCCGCCCTGTTAAACCCCTAAATCCTCTGTATGGGAAAACAGAACCTCGCAGAATTGCAGTCATTGATGAATCCCGCTGCATTGGCTGTACCTTATGCATCCAGGCTTGTCCGGTAGACGCCATCTTGGGTGCTCCAAAATGGATGCACGCCGTCGTGCCTGAGTACTGTACAGGCTGCGAGTTATGCATTGCTCCCTGCCCTGTTGACTGTATTGATTTGATTGACATTCCTGCGCTGAGTACCTGGACAGCGCAAGATGCGCAGGCCGCAAAGACGCGTTTTGAACAGAAAAAAAAGAGAAAACCGAGTCAAACGCTATCCGTGACTGAAAGTAATCTTGAGCCACCCTCTGAAGGTCCCAGCCAGCTTGGCCCTGCAGTTAACAATGCTGAGGCAGCATATAAAAAACAGCGCATCATCCAGGCTGCGCTTGAACGGGCACGGTCGCGGCGCTCGCAAAGCAGCACAGCGTCAAAGGCCAATCCATGAAACTGGAGCATAGGGTTGAGCTTTTTACACGCTTACAAAATGCTAATCCTCACCCCACTACAGAACTAAAATACAGTTCACCCTTTGAACTCTTAGTTGCAGTGCTGCTTTCTGCTCAGTCCACAGACCTGGGTGTTAACAAAGCTACTAGCAAACTTTTTGCTATTGCCAATACGCCTGCAGACATCCTTTCCCTAGGGCTGGATAACTTAATGGAATACCTTAAAACCATTAATTTGTATCGCACCAAGGCCAAAAACCTGCTAGCCACTTGCCAGATTCTGATAACCCAGCATCAAGGAAAAGTCCCTAGCAACCGGCTAGCGCTAGAAGCCTTACCGGGAGTAGGACGTAAAACCGCTAATGTGATGCTTAACACCGCTTTTGGTGAATCCACGATTGCGGTAGATACCCATATTTTTCGGGTAAGCAACCGACTGAAGTTAGCGCCGGGTAGTACTGTTAATATCGTAGAGCAAAAACTTCTTAAAGCCGTACCTGCACAGTTTCAAAAAAATGCGCATCATTGGCTTCTTCTGCATGGCCGCTATATTTGTAAAGCGCGTCATCCCGAATGCTGGCGTTGCCCCCTAGCCGATTTATGTCCTTTTAAACCTAAGACTCCTGCTCCGGAAGTCCAAATTAAGTACCCTAAAAACTTGAGCAGTAAATAAAAATGATCAAAATATTGGGGAAAATAAGGAAAAAATACTCCTTCTTTTTCTTATTTGTGCACATACCACAAAGTAATGATGCCTAAATACAAAACATAGCTGTACAATCCGGAATCAGCCCGTTGGGTGGCTGCCGTTTATGGAGGAACAATGGATTCGTATCTGAATACGTACATCGAAGTTGCTAAAAAATATATGGTGTTCACCGGACGCTCACGCCGCACGGAATATTGGACATTTACCCTAATAAATGTTGCTATTTTCATCATCCTGAGTGTTTTAGGGGCTATATTGGGGTTAATTGCTGGCATCCTCGGGACTATTGTCTCAATTATTAGCATGCTCTTTAGCCTTGTAATGCTACTTCCCGGTATTGCAGCAGGTATTCGCCGCTTGCATGACACTGGCCGCAGTGGCTGGTGGTTATTGATTGTTCTTATCCCCTTTGTAGGTGGACTCATTTTGATTTATTTCCTTGTGTTGGATAGCCAGCCAGGTTCCAATCAATACGGCGCTAATCCCAAAGAGGCTTAAAAACCTGTTAATCCTCCGCTATTTGACAGCACTCACCTTCTATGTTGGAGCTGTCAAATAGCATTGAATGTCAGAGGCTTGCGGCGTTGTCAACTACAGAATTATTGACACTTCTTTATCCAGCTAAAATACGAGTTCAATTTTTTATTTTTCTGTGGCCTTCTAGCATTCGTATTATGTCTTTCTCAAAACGCTTTTGGTAAAAAGCAGCGGCCTTATTCAAAGTAGTGTCAAAAATTAACATATCTTAAAACTGCGCAGTAGCTCTAAGCCCTTGTCCTATTCTGCAAGTTTTGGAGATTCGAATGTCTTACGTTGTTCAAGCTCCACCCCCCATAGCCGTACCTGTTCTGGGTACTAATGCAGAATTTCCCGTACATCGTATTTACTGTGTAGGCCGCAACTACGCAGAACATGCCATTGAAATGGGGCATTCTGAGCGAGAAGCGCCTTTTTTCTTTTGTAAGCCTGCAGATGCGATTGTGACGGCGCCTTATGGGGTTCAGGCAACATTTCCCTACCCTAGCGCCAGCCAAAATGTGCATCATGAAGTTGAACTGGTGATTGCTATTGGCAGGAGCGGCCAAAATATTAATGCTGCAAAAGCCCTAGAACATGTTTATGGCTATGCAGTGGGCTTAGACATGACGCGGCGAGACTTACAAAACGAGGCGAAAACTCAAGGACGCCCCTGGGATACGGCTAAAGCTTTTGACTACTCTGCTCCTCTAGGGCCTATTCATCCGGCAGCTGCGACAGGAATTTTTTTTGCGGGAACAATTTCTTTGACGGTAAACAATGTGTTGCGACAGAACTCAGATATTTCACAACTAATCTGGAGCGTTAGTGAAATTATTGAGCATCTTTCAAAACTGTTCGAATTAAAACCAGGAGATTTAATTTTTTCCGGCACACCCGCAGGAGTAGGCGCTGTTCATCCAGGGGATCTGATAGAAGCCAGTATTGCCGGCTTGGGCACAATTTCAGTCCAAGTGAGCTAATTATTTTATAGAGCAAGATCGGGAAGCAGGGTGCAAGTCATTAATAGTCAGGACACTGCAGATTTTATCGACCCAGACTATTTTCAAAAGGGTACAGGAGCTGTTTTGCATCATCTAGCTAAGGTATCGGCTTTGTTGGGAGCCATTACATTGCTGGGTATGGCGCTGATGTCGACAATCAGTATCTCAGGGCGAGTACTGTTTAGCCAGCCCCTGCCAGGGGATTTTGAGCTGGCCCAATTACTTTCTGCGGTTGCTGTGGCTCTGTTCCTTCCTTATTGCCATGTACAACGTGCGCATATTTTTGTTGATTTTTTTACACTAAAGGCACCTAAACAATTCCGTCAGAGCCTGGATGCGTGCGCACAGCTTTTGATGAGCCTGCTAGCCGCCCTACTCAGCTGGCGCCTTGCTGCAGGCTTAATTAGCGCGCGTGCCGCCCAAGAAACTACTCCTATTTTGGGATTTCCTATTTGGATTGCTTTTATTGCTTTGGTACTTGCCTTTCTATTGCTAAGTATCTGCGCATTCTATGCAGCGTTTGCCCAGAGCATTGCAATTTATAAGAACCTACGGCCCAAGCAGGTAGAACAAAACCTATGACAGGCATACAGCTTGGAATGCTGATGTTTGTTCTAATGCTCACCCTCATGGCTTTAAGGGTACATATTGCCGTAGCCATGTCTACAGTAGGTATTATTGGATATGTCATTCTGGCGGGCTGGGCGCCCTTGCTAGCTCATCTTAAAACGCTTCCCTATGGCCGTTTTTCAAATTATGACCTGTCAGTTATTCCCCTCTATTTATTAATGGGTGCTTTTGCAGCACGAGGGGGATTATCCAAATCTCTTTTTGATACAGCCCGTGCATTTATAGGGCATTGGCGTGGTGGCTTGGCCATGAGTGCAGTAGGAGCATGCGCAGGTTTTGGGGCTATCTGTGGTTCTTCTTTGGCAACTGCAGCCACCATGGGAAAAGTAGCCTTGCCTGAATTGCAGCGCCATGGCTATTCCCCTCGTCTGGCTACGGGTACCTTGGCTGCAGGTGGGACTTTAGGGATTTTGATACCCCCTTCAGTACCCCTCGTCATTTACGCCATGCTGGCTGAACAAAACATTGCCAAACTTTATGCAGCTGCTATTGTGCCAGGGCTCATAGCCATGGTGGGTTATATGCTTACGATAGGCCTTGTGACACGTCTCAATCCTCACGCAGGGCCAGCCGGGGAGCGTACTAGCTGGACTCAAAAAAAACTGGCCTTTATAGCCGTCTGGCCTGTTGCCAGCCTATTTTTCTTTGTCATTGGAGGCATTTATTTTGGCTGGTTCACTCCCACTGAAGCAGCTGCAGTTGGGGCATTGCTTGCTGGTCTTATCGCATGGCTTAAAGGAGGACTCACTCGCAAAACAATGCTTGAATGTCTGTTAAGTACTGCAGAGTCCACCGCCATGATCTTTTTTATTCTACTGGGCGCTGATTTACTTAATTCTTTTTTAGCTTTATCCCAAATGCCTTCCCAAATGGTGAGTTGGGTGCAATCTATGCAAATCTCACCTTATTGGATTATTACCGTTATCATCATCGTATATCTGCTTCTTGGTTGCGTCATGGACAGTTTGTCAATGCTGCTGCTAACCGTGCCAATACTGCTTCCCATCATTCTCGGGTTAGACATTGCAGGCTTGGATGCCAGCAGCAAAGCAATCTGGTTTGGTATTCTGGCCTTGGTCGTGGTTGAGATAGGCTTAATTCATCCACCTGTAGGGATGAATATTTACATTATCAACAGTCTGGCCAAAGATGTGCCCTTGCTTGAAACAGTAAAAGGCGTATTACCTTTTTTACTCTCTGATGCTATTCGGGTAGGATTGCTGATAGCTTTCCCGGTTCTGTCATTAGGTCTAGTGCGTCTCATCACATAAAGATTAGTTCTGTGATTAAACTTTATAGTTATTTCAGGTCCAGTGCCGCTTATCGGGTGCGAATTGCTTTACATTACAAAGGCTTAGCCTTTCAAACTCTAGCTGTTCATCTGCTTAAAGAAGGAGGTGAGCAAAAAAAGTCCGAGTATTTACAGCTAAATCCACAGGGGCTGGTGCCGTATCTAATTGATGGAGAGTATGGTATCAGCCAATCCTTGGCAATTCTGGAATATCTTGAAGAAACCTATCCGCAACCTGCACTGCTTCCTAAAAACGTAGCAGATCGCGCCTATGTGCGTTCGATTGCACAAGCGATTGCCTGTGAAATTCATCCTCTGAATAATCTGCGGGTGCTGGATTACCTTAAAAACACACTAGGAGTAGATGAACAAGCCAAAAACCACTGGTATCACCACTGGTGCAAAACTGGGCTTCAAGCCCTTGAATCTCAGCTTCAGCAGAGAGGGAAAGCAGGCCTTTTTTGCCTGGGACAGACCCCTAGTCTTGCCGATGTATGCCTGGTTCCCCAATGGTTTAATGCTCAGCGCTTTGAGGTTGATCTTGCACCGTACCCTAAGCTGGCAGAAATCGTAAATAATTGTCTTGCTCTTGAAAGCTTTGCTCGCGCAGCGCCTGCAGTCCAGCCTGATGCACCCATTTAGGTTTGGTTTTTAACTTCCTTTTGCACTAGCAATAGCGGCTCCTAAATCCTGAACAGCAGCTGCATAAAAAAATGATTTGTTATAGCGAGTAATGGCATAAAAGTTAGCCGTTCCCACTCGAAATTCAGTTGCCTGCTTATGCGTTACCAAATCTACTAACATTAGCTTTGTATTTTCAGAAATGCCCTCCCTCACTAAAGTGCCGCGGGCTCTTAATTCATCCAGTGTTAAATTCGCCTGGGGTCCACGTTTCAATAATTCCTGAACTGCTGCCTCTTCAGCGACTGTAGCTGGCAATGAAATAGGCAGACCTTTTTCCCAACCATAATCTGCTAAATATTGAGCCACGGAGCCAATCGCATCAACTGGACTATTGCGCAAATCAATAATTTTATCTTCATCAAAATCTACTGCATGTTTACGAATCGAAGAGGGCATAAACTGAGGTATACCCATAGCTCCTGCAAAAGAGCCTAGTATCTGAGTGGGAATCCATCCGTTTTCCCGACTTAGTAAAAGAAAATGCTCCAGCTCGGATCTAAAAAAATCAGCACGCCGCAAATAATCAAACGATAAAGTCATTAAAGCATCTAATACTCGAAAATCACCTATCTGTCGGCCGAAAATAGTTTCAACCCCAAGAATTCCGACAATAGCCTGCGCAGCTACTCCAGTTTTCGCTTCTGCTCGCTGTAAAGCCCCAGAATAAGCCTCCCAAAACCTTAGCCCTGCTTTAATACGTACAGGCTCTACAAAACGCCTGCGATAGGATTGCCAGGAACGTTTAAACCCTTGTGGCGCAGGCTGCATCAGTCTGATAACAGTTTCATTAGACTGTGCTTGGGACAACACTGCCATTAGTTCCTCAACACTTCCTCCATACGTGTTTACAAAACCCTGCGCCCACTCACGGACTTCCGCTCTGGCCGCATAAGGAGTAAACGGAACGTATTGTTGCGCCAAGAGTTTGAAACTTGTACTTCCTAAAGCACAAGCAGCGCTAGCAAAAAGCCAGTCGCGTCTTTTCATTATGCAGAAGTCCTGTGTTTAGGATTTTTTTCAATGCGTCGGTCAACACCTGTATTCACGACTCTTTGCAACTGCTTAACAAAACCTAGAGCAGTTGCCCAACTGGCCTTTTTGTTTGTGGCTGGAGCATACACCGCAGCCTCAAAAGCGATAATCGCCTGAGTTAACATTTCTCGTTCAGGCATAGTAAGTTGCGATTCAATTCGCTTTGCCCAGACACGCAGATCTTCCTGAGGTTCAGCAGCAAGCCCTTGTTTTTCAAAACCCTTCATCAATTGGGCCCGCAAGCTAGCGGCCTGCGACAATGCTACTTTTCTGGGGCGGGTCATTAACCAAATAATAAGCATGCCCAAGCCCCCTGCTCCCAGCAACCAAACAGCCAACTTTCGCCAATCCAGATCCGGCATGCCAAGGCTACCAAAAAGCTGCCGTTGACGCTCATTGCCAAATCCTACTACCCAGTTATTCCAGAAGGTACCCGCAGCTACCATCCAGTTGCGCGCGGCAGTCATCCATTTTGGTGTTTCAAATCCAGCAATCTGATTAGCGCTGCGTTGGGGGAAAGAAGCACCAAAACCCGATTCAATCCGGGAAGGATCCACAGCGGCCGTAGGATCTACCCTTAACCAACCTTGTCTGTCTACCCAGACTTCAGCCCAGGCATGGGCATCTCTTTGTTGAACGGTTAAATGATTATCGACTGGGTTAACTTCACCCCCCAAATACCCCGTTACCACTCGTGCCGGAAACCCAAGAGAACGCATCAATACTACAAATGCATGTGTATAGTGTTCGCAAAAACCGGCTTTGGTTTCAAATAAAAATTGATCAACAGAGTGGGTTCCCAATTCAGGCGGCTCTAAGGTATAAGAAAAACCCTGGGTGCGAAAATGTTTCAAAAGCGCGTCAATAAAGGGGCGTGGATCGCCGGAACTTGCACCGAGCTGCGCAAGCAACTGCTCTGCAAACTGCAGTGTCCGAGGATTAAACCCAGCAGGTAAACGAAGATATTCAGCCCTTAAAAAACCATTGTCAGCTTGATCCTGCTGGGTTGCCCAGATAGGGGTTGCCGCAGAGACAATGGTATAGCGCACTTTTTCGACAACTGCACGCCGCGCCAGTAGCGTTCCTTCGCGCGTCATTCGAACAGCTTCCCCATTTACCATCGGCAACTGTATAGCCTGCTCCAATGCAAATATCCATTGTCTCTGATGAGGCTCCAGGATAATCTCCTGCGTATAGCGCGGTACCGTCTCTGGAATATTAAAAGCTTGCGGAGTATTACGCGCAAATTCGGTAATCGGCCACCAGGTTTTACCATCAAAATTAGCTAGAACAGGGCCACGAAAATAACGTAATTTTTGAGCAGGAATTTCGCCCTCAAACCTTACTCTGAAGGCGAGTTCATCTGATTGCGCAAGACTGGTAATACTACCTGGAGACATGCTGTCCGATAAGCCTGTACGAGCGCCCAGCGATCCTTGCGGTACTCCCCACAATGGGCTAGACATTCGAGGAAAGAGTAAAAATGCCATTAGCGCTAAAGGAGCCGCAATGGCCAAGGTCCTCAGAGAATCTTTCAAAGATGTGATTAGCATCAAAGCAGGCGCAGCACCCGCATGAAATAAGGTCAGAGCCCCTACCAAGACTAGCAAAGCCAGTACACCTGTAACAAAAACAGTGAAACTCTGATTACTTAAAAACTGCGTTAATAAGAGAAAAAAGCACAAAAATACTACAACAAAGAGATCACGCCGAGCTCGCATTTCCAAAAGCTTAAAACCTGCTAGAAGGACTAGGCAGGCTACTCCTGCATCCCGCCCCAGGACTCTCCCAAACGTTCCCCAAACGGCAATGCCCGCAATAACAGCCAGGCTGATCAATAACCATTTTGGCGGAGCCGGACGATTTTTAAGGGTCAGCCAACCCCGTACCAATAATAGAGCAGTGGCAGCCAGCGATATCCAACTGGGTAAATGCGCAAAATGCGGTATGAGTGTGAAAGCTGCAGCCACGAGTAGTACCATGGCATTACGCATACTGCGCTCTACTTCATTAGTAGGAGTAAGCAGAGTGTTTCTGGCTGAATTTAAGCCTGTCAGTAAAGCATTCATGGGGTGTGATGCATCATCGATTGAGTTTGCTGTGGCATTCCTACCAAGGCCAAGCGTGCCAATAGCGCATGCCGGTGCGCATTGCCACTGGCAAATTGCGGCTGGGCTGCTTCGGCTTCATTAAGCGCTAGTGCGAAGCGGGCCCCTCGCTGATCTGCCAGGGTAATTGCACTAGCCAGACGACTTAAACGTTCCTCTAAAGGCAAATGTGTTTCCAAAGCATCCAGCCGGTATAAATCTTCATCTCCTGCCTCACCCTCGTGCTGCCGCAATGCAAGCTGCTCACGTGCAAAGCTTTGCCAGTGTAGGCGTTTAACGTCATCTCCTTCGTTATAGGGAGACACGTGGGAAAATGAATCCTGCCCTGAGCCGGTACGACTGGCTCCGATGCCCTTACCGCGGCCACTACGGGGTGCAATTTGCGCGGACAGCGCCGGATAGACCAGAACATTCGTACGAGGCCATACATAAGACCAGGCTCTCCATAAACCAAATGGGAATACAGTTTGTATCTGAATTCGGGGGCAGGCGGCAATACCGCGCCGTTGGACAGCTACCTGAATCGGTACATCTTTTTGACCCAGAGGCTCAATAAAGACATCCTGGGCTAAGAGCGTCTTATCTACAAAAAACATCAGCCCGGCGCGCAAATGACGGTGAGGATTGCGGATGCGTAAAACAAAATTAACGTTAGCTCCCGCATGCCCGGGTAAAGTCTGTACGCAACTCACTTCTAAACCCAGCAATACGTCATGTGTGCGATGCATGCCCACTACCCCTACGGCTCCCACCAAAAACGTAAAGAGATAGCCCAGCGAAAGCTGATAGTTAATAGAAGCAAGTAACATCGCCAGCAAAACCATACCAAACAAGAATCCGGGCTGGGTGGGCACAATATAAACCCGGCGGCGGTTTAAGGTAATCACCCCCGACTGTGGTTTATCATGCCGCAAAATCCACGATTGAAGACGTGCATCCAGATTAAACATGCAAAATCAATCACTCTAAACGTTGATAACAGCAGTTTGAGCCACAATACGTTGGGCAATATGAATCCCTGCAGTGTGATCATGGACCACTGAGGCATCGCTAGCCCGAACCGCCACTCTATGACCCACCACACTGGCAAAAACCCCTTGCACATCCTCAGGAATCACGTAGCTACGGTCGGCTAAAAAAGCAGAGGCACGCGCACAGGCCAGCAATGCCAAGGCCCCCCGCGGACTCACGCCGTCCGCTAACTGAGGATCGGTTCTGGTTTGTTCAATGAGCGTCTGAACATAATCCAGCAGATGATCACTCACATGAATCAAACGGGCTTGTGCCTGCAAAGCCAAAAGTACTTCATGTGACAGTACAGGTTTTTGGGAGGCAATCAAGATCCGCCGATCCATCCCCGCTAACAATTCACGCTCAGCAATTTTTCCGGGCAGCCCTAAGCTGATACGCATCAAAAAGCGGTCTAGCTGAGACTCAGGTAAAGCAAACGTACCAATTTGCGAAAGCGGATTTTGTGTGGCAATTACAAAAAAAGGGCTAGGAAGTGCCTGGGCAATTCCATCAATACTGACCGAGCGTTCTTCCATGGCCTCCAGTAAAGCACTTTGGGTTTTACTGGAAGCGCGGTTAATTTCATCAGCCAATAACAAGTTAGTAAATACTGGACCGGGTTTAAACACAAAGCGTTCATTTTCTCGTGAATAAACGCTGCTACCAATAATGTCGCCTGGCAAGAGATCACTGGTGAACTGTATACGCTTAAACTCCAAACCCATTACCCGTGCCAAGGCCAAAGCCAAGGTAGTTTTGCCTACTCCAGGCCTATCTTCAATGAGTAAATGTCCACCTGCTAAAAGACAGATAAGTGCCAAGCGAATCTGTTCAGGCTTACCGATAATAATATTGTTGAGGGCTTTAAGGGCTGCTGTCAGGCTTGCTACATGTTGTGTGGCCGGAGTCGTTGAAGCCGTTAAAGTAGAGACAGAGGGAGGATTGTGCGTCATGTAAATGAGTAGGTTTTAAAGTGAACAAAAGAGAAAGTAAAAAGAAAAATCAAATTTGGAGCTAGATTAGCATGGGTGAGCGCTCAGAAAACTGGGGAATACACTACTTACAAGGTTTAAATACTGACACGATTTTTTCAAAATCAACAAATTACACTTGTTTCACGCTTATTTCACATAAGCTGCAAATCCCTTTAAGCCAGCTTCTTTTTCAATACTAAGCATGATTGCCAAAGCTTCATCGTAAGTATTTTTTCTATCAGCAAGCTGTTTTTCTTTATAGGGCAGCAAGTTATATTTTTTTACTTGCATGAATGCACTAACATAGCGAGGGTTTCCAAAAAGCCTGGAAATTGCTTGCATAGGCTGCACGCGTTCATCTCTAATCTTTTCACAAGAAGGAGAAGAAGTATTGATGGTCTTGTATTCCCACCCCGGTTTGTACTGGGCAACTGCTTTGCAATCCCAAGAAGCCACTTTTTGAGTCACCGAAATATAAATTTTGGGATCTTCAGTCAGTGCAGGATTAATTTCTTGCCCAGCGTTACTTCTTAAAAAGCCTAAATACACGCCTGGACTGTTTCCTCCTACAGCCAGCGGCGGATAACGCTGCAAATCAAATGCTCCGCGAATAGAAGCTGCATGAAATAAAAAACCTGCATCTTCTATTCGCTTTAAGACATATGCCGTATTAGCCGCAATAAATAAGGTCATTGCATCTGTGCGGTCTGTAGTTTTTAAAACCGAATCTACTTGTGCAGCTTGTTTTACGGAATTACCTTGAAAAGTTGCAAACGGTTGGTTGACTTCCCAGCGGAAAGGTTGGGCAAAACCAGGAAGGGCCATAATCAATCCAAGCCCAACTATCATTTGATTAATGATTTGCATACTCACCCTATTTGAAAAAATGTTTGTCTTGCAAGACTACGGTGTTACTAGATAAACATCAATTTATATCAATCCTCTAAATATGCAACTTACACTTTTCACCCTGCTGAGAAAATAGGCGCTCGAAATTTTTAATTAGGGAGCAATTCAATGGTTTAAAGGTTTGCATAAGGAGACTTCAGATTTAAAATTCAAGCCCACAGGACGATATTCTTTGTAACGTGTAGAGGCATCACCTATTGAAAAAACAGGCCGGAAAACATTATCCGAAATCATGAAAAAATTTAAAGCAAGCATCCCGCAAGATAAAAATAAACCTAAAGAACTTAAGAAAATTCTCAATCTTTTTTTCTCAAAGGGTACACGAACATTCAGCACCGCATGAACGAACGGAAGCACCCATAAACACAGCAAGAATAGATTCAACAAATAAACATGAGGCATAAATTCATATGCAAGAGATGAAGCGTCACTTTGACTTTCGTAGGGAAAAGGTATTCCCACGGGAGCATAAACTGGCCCATCTACTAATTGAGTGAGGCAATCCGAAAATGACCATTCAATAGTAAGCAAAGCTTCTAGACTTGATACCAATCCAACAGTTAAAAAGATTGCGACATAGCGCTGCAAAAGGGATGGAAAGCTAGATTTCATTAAGCTGGGAAATCATGAACAGGCTGTTTGATAAAAATTCAATCACGCGCTTTCTCTGAAAAATATTTTTCTTCTGGAGAATATTTATATCGCTTGTAACGATTGTCGTAAAACTGATTAAGGCTCTGTTTGGATTCAAAAAGCTGAGACCAGATTTCATAGCCATCAATCAAGGCATCTCCATCCTGCTCGTAAGCTTCTTGCTGCGAATGCACAGCAAAATCATGCATCTTGGCGTAATGATCAGCTTCTTCCCAAGCTTTGGCATGGACCTCAGCCCAGTCCGCGGCTTCAAAACACACGATGCGTTCTTCAAAAACATTTTTTCCGTCAGATTTAAGGCCAAACTGATACACCGTTCGGATTGCATACCAAGGCATAAGCTTCCTTTTATCAACGCATATCAAGAATTGCCAACCCGCCCGTTCTGATTAACAACAATACGCCAGCCGGGTCCTTGAGGATTTTGTTCTGTATAACCCAGATGTAAATGAAAGCCCTCTTCCTGCATAGTGGCCAGCTGCTGAAAAATACAAGATAAAGCTAAACAAGCCTCTCGATTTACCGCTAACACAACACCGTCGCCGTTTTCAATAGCCTGGGGGTTTATGTCTATTTCATAGCATGCCTGAGAATCAGGCTGATCAAATGGGATGGTGAGGCTCATATCAAAAAAATTTTAGATTTTTAAAGATTAAAATACTTTACCCCTATTTTTATGCGGCTTTCCAAATGAAAAACTCTGAAAAAGCGTATGGAAATTAGGGTGAGGCAGCCCTGCCTTTCATTTTTTTAGGGATATTTATAAATCTGTCCGGACTTTCCATAACTCTGCAAATAACACCGTATCTAACTGACGACGTAAATAAGGCACTCCATTGGTACCGCCAGTACCTGGTTTAAAACCAATAATGCGCTCAACCGTGGTGACGTGCCGATACCGCCATTGACGAAAAGCATCTTCCAAATCAATCAATTCTTCTGCTAGCTGATACAAGTCCCAATAAGCTTCAGGCTTGCGATAGACAGTCAGCCAGGCAGATTCGGCACTTTGGTTAAAATCTCGCGGTTTAGACCAGTCCCTCTCCGTATCGCTTAAGGCAAACCCCTTACGTACTAACAATCGTAAAGATTCGTCATATAAAGATGGGCTTTCAAAAGCCTTTTGCACCTGGGCAAACAGTTCTGACCGATGCGCATGAGGCTTGAGCATGGCAGCATTTTTATTACCTAACAAAAATTCTATCTCACGGTATTGATAGCTCTGAAAGCCTGAGGAAGCCCCTAAATAAGGGCGGATTGTGCTGTATTCAGAAGGGGTTAGCGTTGCCAGTACATCCCAAGCATGCACTAATTGCTCCATGATGCGCGATACCCGCGCCAGCATTTTAAAGGCAGGGGCTAAGCAATCTGTGGCGACGTTACGGATAGCCGCTCGCAACTCATGCAGCATGAGCTTCATCCACAGTTCGCTAGTTTGATGCTGAATGATGAACAACATTTCATTATGATCAGAACTGCGAGGGTGTTGGGCATTCAGGATAGCATCCAGAGCAAGATAGTCTCCATAAGACATATCTTTAGCAAAATCTTTTTTGGCATCATCCGCAGCATCAGGATTTAAATGCATCAAAGTTCTCCTTGGCCATCAGGTCACTGCATTACGCTGTGCAAAACGCGACTGTTGCCACTCCTCAAGCTGCAGTACCTGTATCAAGTGCTGCACGGCATCCCACACATCCACAAAGCGGGTATAAAGAGGTGCAAACCCAAACCGTAAAATATCAGGTGCACGAAAATCACCAATTACACCCCGCTCAATTAAAGCTTGCATGATGGGATAGGCGTGCTCATGGCTGAAACTCACCTGACTACCCCGCTGTGCTAGCTGCCGTGGAGAAACTAACTTTAAGCCGTATTTCCCACAGTGCTGCTCCACTAACTCAATGAATAGCTGGGTTAACTGCTCCGATTTATTGCGTAATGCCTTCATGCCTCCGACGATCTGTGCAGCTAACACGCTATCTACCCCGCAATCCAAAGCCGTTAAAGACAGAATGGGAGGCGTGCCACACAGATACCGGTGAATACCTGGCGCAGGACGGTACTCTGCTGTGAATGCGAAAGGGGTAGCATGCCCTAGCCAGCCCGATAAAGGCTGCCCGCCTTGATGCATATGCCGGGGGTGCACCCAAACAAAAGCCGGTGCCCCTGGGCCACCGTTTAAATATTTATAGCCGCAGCCGACAGCAAAATCTGCATTTACAGCCTTTAATTCAACAGGCAGTGCCCCTGCTGAATGAGCCAAGTCCCACACCATTAGCGCGCCAGCCTCATGGGCAGCTTGAGTGACTTGCCCCATATCCCACAGTTGCCCAGTTTTATAATTAACGTGGGTGAGCATCACTACAGCAGTCCGTTCATTCAATGCGCTCAGTATCTGTTCACGTTCTACCATACGAAGCGTAACGCTTCCTCCCAATAGATCTGTCAAACCTTGAGCAATATAAAGATCGGTAGGAAAATTCCCTGCTTCAGAAATTATTTCAGTGCGTCTCTTACTTTCCTGTTGTGCGATACGCAGTGCTACAGCCAGGACCTTAAATAAATTAACGGAAGTGGAATCTGTGGCTATAACTTCATCAGAGCCTGCTCCAATTAATTTTGCAATTTTCTCGCCCACGCGCTGAGCTAAGGTAATCCAGCCTGCTGTATTCCAGGAGCGGATCAGCCCCTTACCCCACTCTTGCTCAAGCACCGCGGCCAGCCGTATAGCAGTAGTTACCGGTAAAGGCCCAAGAGAGTTACCATCCAGATAAATAATCCCTTCCGGCAAATAAAATTGCTGACGCAAAAATGCCAGGAGATCCTTAGCATCCAAGGCTTGACATTCACTTCTTTGCATTCTGAACCTTTAAAAAGACGCGCCAGGTAAACGACGCAAGATGGCCCGTACCGGACTGGCATCCAGATGCATTAGCTTAAGCGGTAAGGCAATAAGCTCGTAATCGCCTTCAGGAACTGTATTGAGCACAATACCCTCTAGTATCGCCATGTTATTTTTGTTAACAGCCCGGTGTGCCTCCATGCTTTTAGAAGTTTGGGGATCTAAGGAAGGCGTATCTATTCCTACTAGACAAACGCCATGCTGAGCCAAGCTCTCAATGACCTCGCTTGCTATTGAAGCAAAAGCACTATCCCAATAATTAGCAGGGGCTGTTGCGTAGGTGCGAAAAAGCACACGAGCCGGCAACTTAGTGGTCTTATTTTGCAGATGAAAAAGCTCTACTCGACTGGCACCAATACAATGAATGACACGACAGGGACCCAGGTAAGCCTCTAGGGGAACGGCTCCAATGGAAAGCCCTGTAGAGTCGTAATGTGAAGGAGCATCTGTATGTGCTCCGGTATGTGTAGACAGCGAAAAACGGGAGACGTTAACAGGACTGTCATCTTCACCTATTTTCCAGACTGACTCTTCAGTATAGGCCGTATCCCCTGGCCAAACAGGAATACCTGGGCGTATAGCAGGCGAAATATCCCATAAATGTGCAGGGGAAGAGTTCATGATACGAAGTGTAATCTTTTAGACTACAACATCCTCTTACTATGATTAGAGTAAGACATTCGAACAAATAGCTTTATTTAAAAAACAATTTTTATTTGATGGAAAAGCGCTTCGATTGAGGGTTTTTAAAAGTTTTATCAGAGTCACTAATTAACATAAAACCACCAACACCCAACACTAAAAACACAAAGCCAAAAATCGTTATCCCAAGGGGCCCTAACCAAAATTGAGAAAAATCTGCAATCTGGGCATCAGAAGGTCTAGCTGGGTTATAGATCAAATCTACTTGTTCCCCTTCAAAATACTCTTGTGCGCTACTGCCTGTACTTCCGCGAAATTTATAGTTTTTTTCATCTGGGGTGGTGAATTCCACAATCGCATAATAGGAAGTACTGAGACGGCCTTTGCTATCACTTGAAGTAGAGTGTGTGATTTCTACTACTGTTCCTGTCGTTTTTACACCATTGTTATAAAGCTCCAGGCGTTTGTAACCCCAACCTACCCCTATTACAAAAATAATAAGACCTAGCCCACCAAAAAGTAGCAAACACATCCATTTCATAATGAGAAGTTTCTCCTATTTAAGAAAAAGTTTAATCAGCCTAGGTTGGAGATTTAGGGGGTGTTTTCCGGCCTGATTTTGGAGAGATTTCTTGAGTTAGAAGCTTCTCCATATTCACTGACATCTGCTCTCGAAATTTTCCTGCAAAGGGTTTAAATAAAAAACTTAAGCTTACCGCGACGCGCATGGTTTTTGAGTCCACACTGAGCGTTCCGTGAATCCCAGGTCGAGAAAAGTTCAAGCTATTGCCTTCCCATTGACTTTGCAGCCCATACTCAGTAGCCATTTCTTCAGCAACTTTTTGTGCCACGTTTTTAGCCTGAGCAAGGCTCATGTTGTGCGGGCGCTCCAGCTCTATATCAGCCATTGTTTCCCTTAAATAATTTTGTATGAGACGCAAAAGTATGAGTTATACACTAAGCTGGAGTAAATAAAAGTTGCACATATCTCTGCTGATCTTAGCGGCACTCATCTTAGAGGGTTTCTCCTGAAAATAAGCGTTCTTGCTCTGCCATCAATGCATCTAATGAGTGAGTGCGAGAAAAAATACGGCGCATACGGCTAGCATGGTTCCCCTCTTCTAGCACCTGCGCAATATGTTCAATAGCGTCTCCAGCCGACGTTAAATCAACCTCATCACGTAATATTCTTAAGGTATTTCTAATGTCATCTGCAATAGAAATCGTTTTACGTGAAGAAGCGTCAATAAAATTACCCTCCAACCCGAAACGGCATGCTTGAAAGCGGTTGTATTTATAGAGCAAATACATATCCTCAATATTAGACTGCGGAGTTTGGGTCAGCATGCGGGCAACAGCCTGCGCATAAAAAGCCAGCGCAGCTGCACGCTCTACCGTCAAGGGTGTATCAAAGACCCGAATTTCTACAGTACCAAACTCTGGCTTTGGACGAATATCCCAATAAAAGTCTTTCATGCTTTCGACAATGCCAAAAGACCGAAGATGATCAAAAAATTGCACAAATTCAGCCCAACTCTGTACGTAGGGTGCGCAACCACTCAGCGGAAAGGAAGACACCGTATTCATTCGAGAACAATCAAATGCCGTGTCTACCCCCTGTAAATAGGGTGAACTGGCCGCTAAGGCAATAAACTGCGGGACATAGCGTGATAAGCCATGCAATAAATGCATGGCTTTATCGCCATCTGGACAACCAATATGGACATGCTGTCCAAAGACAGTGAATTGTTTAGCTAAGTAACCATATAGGCCTGCCACATGACGAAACCGAGGTTTATCCGCAATTTGCCGCTCGTGCCAATGCTGAAAAGGATGGGCCCCACCCCCACATACGCCAATATTTAAACGATCGGCCGCCTGACGCAAAACTTTTACCAGCGTGCGCAATTCGCCTAATGCTCCGCTATGAGTAGTGTGAATATGGGTCGCTACTTCGATCATACTCTCAGTGATTTCAAGCTTGATGTCCAGGTCTGGCCGCTGTTTCTCTATAATATGTAATAAATCAGAAGCAGCTCGGGTCAGATTACCGTCACGTCGATCGATTAGCTGTAACTCTAGCTCTATTCCAAGCGTTAAGGGTTCAGAGGGAGTAAAGTCTAATGGGTGGCTCATAGAACTCTCCTTCTGGTAGGTTCCCCAGCGGCACTAAGCGTAAGCTCGGCTATAGCCGGACCTAGTAGTGTTAATAAAAACGATAGTCCAAATGCATAAGCGGCCGCCTGACCCAAGCCTGGGTAAGAAAACGCCATATTGCTTGCAAGCATCAAAGACACACTAGACATTGGAGTGAGCGCACAGCCTACTAAAATACCACTGCGCAAGCTTAAAGAAGTTTGATTGGCCAGAGCAGCATGTACTCCAATTTTTATGCCACTACGAATCAATAGCAGAATTAAGGCTATCCCAAACGCTGCAAAAAACATTTGCCAGCTTAATGAAGCTCCACTAATAACATAAAAAATAATCGCTAAAATCACACCCGCATCTGACCATTCAAATCGCGCCACTGTATGCTGCCGATCCAATACTCGTGTTAAGGTGCCCAGAGCCAAGGCTGACAGTAAGGGAGATAGGCTAAAAAATTGTGCCATTGCAAATAACAGCATACAAACCCCAATGACTACTACTACCTGTAAGGGTCCGCGCAGTACGGCGGTGCGCATTGCTCCCAATAAAACTAATGCTCCCAAGAAACCTAATAAGAAAGATCCGCATAATTGATATAGAGGCACAAAAATGGCGCCTCTATCGGTGGTATCTGTAGCCAGAACACCGGTCAGCACTATTTGTAAGATCAAAACAGTGTAAATGGTGGAAAGAGTAGCAAACAGAATAGCTCGTTCAGTTACTTGACCACGCGCCCGCAGCAATTGCGCCACAGTGGAAATAACAACCGGCGAACTCGAACTTGCAACAGCGGCCACCAGAGCAGCAGCAAACGCTTCGACTAAAAATATTTTCCAAAGAACTAAAAATATAACCAGAAAAGTTGCTATATATTCCAACAAGCTAGTTAACAATAAGGCTGGATTGCGCTTCAGCCAGCTAAACGATACGCGCTGACCTACTTCAAAAAGCATGACCATAGTCACGGCCTCTAACAGGGGCAAAAGCTGGGTAGTTAAGTTAATCTGGCTGATTGATCCTAATAGAGCTGCCACGAGCATACCCGCTGCTACAAAAGCCGTATAAGTTGGAACGCGTAAATTCCGATGCAAGAGCTGAGCTATTGCAGGGGCAATCACTAGCAAGAGTGCCAATAATGTCAGCGAAGAATAACTCAAAGAAGCCCAGAGTTTTACGATCTGATTTAAAAATTCTTCTGCCAAGTAGTTCATATACTCTCCTTTATTAGGCTGCTCTGCGAGTTGCGCAAGTTTTAAGGCATCGAGACGGAGAAACTTTCCTTTGATGAAAAACATCTCGCGTTTTCTCCTGGCACCATCTGATTAGAGAAAATATTTACCTGAGCGAGCAAGCGACCGAAGCAGCAAAAAGAATGGTTAGCAAAAACCTAAATCTGCCAACCTGCATCATTAACACCCATTAGGGAGAGAGCCGACTAAAGTTAAAAGGTTTCAAAGCTTTTCGGTATGAACTGAATTGACATCAAATTTTTTACTACCAACTAAGCGCTGGTTTTACAACTGCCCAATAAAATCTTGCTTACCAATCTCTACCCCATTTTTACGTAATAATCCATAAGCAGTAGTCAGGTGAAAATAAAAGTTAGGAAGCACCATGCAGGTCGCATAGGTGTAGCCATCCAGACTGATTTCATTACCTCGAACCTTAAGGTTGATATTGCGTTGAGCACTTTCTTCAAAAGCCGTTTGCGCAAAGGTACCAATGTATTCAAGCGTTTTAGTAACACGCGCTTTTAGTTGTTCTATAGTAGTTTCTGTGTCTTCAAATTTAGGAGGTTCGATTCCGGTTAAACGAGCGGTGCCACCCTTGGCAAAATCGCAAGCAATTTGCACTTGTCGACGAAACGGCAGCATGTCTGCAATGAGTCTATCTTCAAGCAAAGCGATTTGATCTAGTTTTTTGGTGTCAATGAACTCCTGCGCCTTGTCAAGGATCGCGTTCAAGTTATTAAGGCCTCGCACAAAGGCAGGTACTGTCATGCTATAGATAGGAATAGCGGTCATAAAGTCACGCTCCTTAAAGTATCAATTGATTTTTTACAAAATGAAAAATTAGTGGAACTTTTTTCCCCCAATAAGCTTTCAACCGCTAAAAGATATTGCTCAAACACTTTACTAGGAAAATGATCATTCGAACCTTGCTGAACAGAACCATCTAGAGGATAACTATTACTTCCCGAAGTAATAATTATCTTGCTCTCATACTCAATCTCTACTCTCCATTGCGTACCATCCTCAGCAGAATTGTATGGGTTTTTGGGTTAATTTTAGTTTGCTTAGCTCAGATATTCCCAAAACACTCACCATGCAAATAAGTACTAAAAACCCCATATAGCGATGCCACATTTACTTTTCCTAGCTGAAAAGTAACAAAGGAGAAAAAATTCCTCTTCTCCTTCGCAGATCACAAATAAATTTATCCGTGTAACTTCTCGATTTAAACGCCTAGCAACTCCACTTCAAAAACTAAAGTAGCGTTAGGAGGAATCACCCCTCCCGCACCACGGGCACCATAGCCTAATTCTGGTGGAATAGTGAGAATTCGTTTACCCCCTACTTTCATGCCAGCCACACCTTCATCCCAACCTTTAATAACTCGTCCTCCCCCTAGAGGAAATTTAAAAGGTTCCTTGCGATCCACGCTGGAATCGAACTTGGCTCCTCTCTTATCGCCTTGTAATAACCAGCCAGTGTAGTGTACAGTCACCTCCCCACCTACAACAGCTTGCGCCCCTGTTCCTACAATTATCTCTTCAATTTTTAGCCCACTGGGCGTGGTATGAGTCATAGAATTTCCTTTCGAGTTTGCCATCTTTTGACTTAAAGATAGGGATGCAGGTTTTGAATTATTCTTAGTAGCGTTTTCTGCAGCAGAAACACTGAAAAAATTCATACTTGCTACAAAAACACCTACCGCGGTTAAAGGTTTGATACGCATCCGTTTTCCTTTGATTTTTTAAAAGACTTGCTATGCTAGCAAGACCTTACAACAATTGTTATAAAAACTTATATCATGCTAGATGCAAATACCCTTTCCACCCTGTTTACTCAAGCTCGTACCCATAATGGATGGCTGGATAAGCCAGTCAGCAATGCCCAATTAATCGCAATTTATGAGCTAATGAAATGGGGACCTACGAGTGCTAATTGTTCTCCAGCCCGCATTGTATTTGTCCGTAGTACTGAACAAAAAGCTAAGCTTTTAAGCTGCATGGACCTTGGCAATATTGAAAAAACCCGTAAAGCTCCCGTAACGGCAATTATTGGGATGGATATGGCGTTTTATGAAAAATTACCACAATTGTTTCCGCACACAAATGCTAAAAGTTGGTTCACCGGTAAACCCTCGCTCATTGAGACTACGGCGTTTCGCAACAGTAGTTTGCAGGGAGGGTACTTCATACTTGCAGCGCGAGCGGTGGGACTTGACGCAGGGCCCATGAGTGGTTTTGATGCCCAAAAGGTTGAATCTTTATTTTTTGCGGGAACACAAACTAAAGCTAATTTTATATGTAACTTAGGATACGGAGACGCTAGCCAGCTTTTTCCACGCAGCCCTCGTCTAACTTTTGACGAGGCATGTTCAATTATTTAAATTGCATTTCTTTTATCTTTAACAAAGCTACCCTCTAGAATGCTAAGCACAGATGAAGGATAATGTGCCCTTACTCCCTTTTTAAAATTTTATTATCGATTCAGTAGCAGGAAAATAAGGAAACCATCTCATGTACCAGCACATCACCGTACCCAAAGACGGTGCAAAAATTACTGTCAACACCGATCACTCCCTAAATGTCCCTGATCACCCTATTATTCCCTTTATTGAAGGGGATGGAACGGGAATGGATATCACCCCAGTCATGATTAAGGTGGTTGATGCTGCGGTAGCAAAATCTTATGGCGGCAAAAAGAAAATTCATTGGATGGAAATCTATGCGGGTGAAAAGTCCACCAAAGTGTACGGTCCTGATGTTTGGCTGCCGGAAGAAACCCTGCAAGTATTACGAGAGTATGTGGTTTCTATCAAAGGGCCGCTCACCACTCCCGTTGGAGGGGGAATTCGCAGTTTAAATGTTGCCCTACGCCAGGAACTTGACCTCTACGTCTGCTTGCGACCCATCCAGTATTTCAACGGAGTACCAAGCCCTGTTAAAGAACCCCAAAAAACCAATATGGTGATTTTTCGGGAGAATTCTGAGGATATTTACGCAGGAATTGAATTTGAGGCCGGGAGTGAAAACGCAAAAAAAATCATTAAGTTTTTGCAGGAAGAAATGGGAGTGAAAAAAATCCGTTTTCCGCAATCCTCTGGTATTGGCGTTAAACCGGTCTCTAGTGAAGGCACTGAACGCTTGGTACGTAAAGCCATTCAATACGCTATTGATAACGACCGATCCAGTGTAACCCTCGTACATAAAGGTAACATCATGAAATACACCGAAGGTGGTTTTCGTGACTGGGGTTATGCCTTGGCGCAAAAAGAATTTGGCGCACAACTGATTGACGGGGGCCCCTGGTGCAAATTCAGTAATCCAAAAACAGGCAAAGAAATCATTATCAAAGATGTAATCGCAGATGCTTTCTTGCAGCAGATTCTGTTGCGCCCTGCCGAATACTCTGTCATCGCCACCCTGAATCTAAATGGAGACTACATTTCTGATGCGCTTGCAGCACAAGTAGGAGGGATTGGAATTGCTCCGGGAGCTAACATGTCGGATACGGTAGCTATGTTTGAAGCCACTCACGGAACAGCACCCAAATATGCCGGTAAAGACTACGTTAACCCTGGCTCAGAGATTTTATCTGCAGAAATGATGCTGCGGCATATGGGCTGGAAAGAGGCAGCGGATCTGATTATTAGCTCTATGCAAAAAGCCATTCTGAGCAAGAAGGTCACCTATGATTTTGCTCGCCTGATGGAGGGGGCTACTCAAGTTTCCTGCTCAGGGTTTGGGCAAGTTATGATCGAGCATATGTAATTTCCCTATCACAAAGAAGTTGAATTCAATCACCGAAACCTCTTCAGTTTCGGTGATTCGTTCGGGCTTTTGTAATACCCTCGTTTTATTTTTTGGACTGATGATTTATTGCAGCTTTGCACTTTCTCTTTTTGTATGAATTAAACCCCGCCTAAACTTTGCAAATCAGCTTTTGGGCTAAAACTATGAGCTTGGGCCATGGGCCAATACATTTCATACACATTAAGCCCAGTCGTGCCTGCTAGAACTGAGCCTGCTTCCACATAAGGCAACAGCTTGGCCAGTAAATGCACTTTGTTATGACCTACCCGCTGCACTACATGATGAGGGCCTAACTCATCAGAATGAGAAACGCCTGCTGCCGCTAACAATTCTCCTAAAGCTTTAAGAGTATTTTTATGAAAGTTATATACTCGCTCTGCTTTATTGGGTACAACCAAAGCCTGCTGACGTTTTGGATCTTGCGTCGCCACCCCTGTAGGGCACGTACCGGTATGGCAGCTCTGCGCTTGAATACAACCTAATGCAAACATAAAACCTCGTGCACTGTTACACCAATCGGCTCCTACCGCTAAGGTGCGCGCAAGATCAAAAGCCGTAATGATTTTTCCGGAGGCTCCAATCCGAATTTGATCCCGAAGGTTAGTACCTACCAGCGTGTTATGTACGAGGAGCAAAGCCTCTTGCATGGGTGTTCCTACATGATCCGTAAACTCTACCGGAGCCGCCCCCGTCCCCCCTTCCCCACCATCTACCACTATAAAATCTGGGGTAATCCCCGTTTCCAGCATGGCCTTAACGATGGCAAAAAATTCCCAGGGATGGCCAATCGCAAGCTTAAACCCCGTAGGTTTTCCACCTGAGAGTTCACGCAAGCGATCAATAAAACGCATAAATTCTATAGGAGTTGAAAAGGCAGTGTGAGAGGCTGGAGAAATGCAATCGGTCCATGGCTCCACACCACGCGCTGCTGCAATTTCCGGCGTAACTTTTGGACCAGGCAATATTCCTCCTTGCCCCGGCTTTGCCCCCTGGGAGAGTTTGATCTCAATCATTTTTACCTGCGGAGCCAAGGCATTGCGAATGAATTTTTCTTCTGAAAATGAGCCATCTGGATTGCGACAACCAAAATAACCGCTACCAATTTCCCAAATCAAATCACCCCCATATTCCCGATGGTAACTACTGATGCTACCTTCCCCCGTATCATGGGCAAACCCCCCTTTTTTTGCCCCCTGATTCAAGGAACGAATAGCGTTGGCCGACAGGGCTCCAAAACTCATGGCTGAAATATTAAAGACTGAAGCGCTGTAGGCTTGCTGAACACCGGGCTTGTTTTTGCCATTAACCTGCCCAATCACAATGCGGAAGTCATAATCCCTCACTTTGGCAGGAGTAATCGAATGGTTTATCCATTCATATCCTATTTCGTACACATCTACTTGTGTCCCAAACGGTCGCTTATCTATTTGTTGCTTGGCCCGTTGATAAACCACGCTGCGCTGATTACGCGAAAAGGGTCTGGCTTCAGTGTCATCTTCTAATAGATATTGTCGGATTTCTGGACGAATCAATTCAAACAAATAGCGAAACCAGGCCAAAATTGGATAATTGCGGCGAATGGCCTGCCGTGTCTGGTTCAGATCAATAAGCCCTACAAGCATCAAGGGGATGCTAATCCCAAGCAAAATAATGATCCAGATCACAGGCCCCAACCAGCCCAAGCTGATAAAGCCCAAGACAGTCACTAGACAGCTTATCCAAAACACCAGATAGCGGCTATGAAACATGATAAATAGCAATACTCCAGTGCGTTTATTCGATTTCTACTTCTTTGCGTTCAAGCACAAAGCCGAAGATCAGACTCTGGAAATAAGGATAAAAACAACGGCGACACATGAATCATTTAACAATAGAAGAAGTGGGATTTCGCTAAACTCAACATTCAACTGCTTAGCGCTTTTTTAACTAAAACAGAAATATTTCCCATATCGGCTTTTCCAGCCAACTGAGGCTTGAGTACAGCCATTAGCTTGCCCATATCCTGAGGGCCTGAAGCTCCTGTTTGCGTAATTGCTGCAGTAATGACAGCCTGGATTTCATTTTCCGACAGTTGAGCAGGCAAATAAACCGATAGCACTACGATTTCTGCTTTCTCCTTATCCGCCAAATCTTGCCGCTGAGCGGCTTCATAGGCTGCTACAGAATCTTTACGCTGCTTGATTAATTTTTCAACAATAGCAACGACCTGTGCATCAGTAAGTTCAATGCGTTCATCTACTTCTTTTTGCTTGATAGCAGCGGTCAACATACGAATAGCCAGCAATTTATCAGCGTCCTTGGCCCGCATGGCAGCTTTCATGTCATCGTTAATCTGCTCTTTTAAAGGCATACTCTACTCCAATGAGAGTTATAAAAACAAAAAACCCGTATCAACTCTGCGCTGATACGGGTTTATGTGCAATCATGCAGGTCTTTAAGACCGAATAATTAATACATTTTTTTAGGCAGGGAGAGACTACGAATCCGCTTGTAATGACGTTTCACAGCTGCTGCCTTCTTGCGTTTACGTTCAGCGGTTGGCTTTTCGTAAAATTCACGCGCACGCAGATCGGTTAGAAGGCCTGTTTTTTCAATCGTTCGTTTGAAACGACGCAGAGCAACTTCAAAAGGTTCATTATCTTTAAGGCGTACGATAGGCAAATTAATCACCCCCTTTCAATCTTTATAGTGTAGCACGAAGCTGCTTTTAAGCAGAATTAGTTAACAGATCTATGGAAAGGAGCTGGTTCAGGAATAAGACGCTTGTTGATCCCTCCTAGCAGAAGTATCGATGCGAAAAGATAAAAACAACGCCCAAGCCCTATGTTCTTACAGACAAGCCAAAGAAGAACAACTACCAGCTAATTTTGGTTTAATTTATGCTTGCTTCAGTAAAGCCTTAACCTGAGCCAACTGCCGCCGACTCACTTCTAGTCGCTCCTCAGTGCCTCGCAATACTACTTGCCACTGAACCTCAGGATCTCCCTCTTCATCCCGATGATGGCTACGTTCAAGCGCAGTTAAGGCATTACGAGAAACGAGTGCGTTGCGATGTACCCGAATGAAATGAGAGGGATAACGATTTTCAAGATTCGTTAAAGTCTGTTCAGAAACAAACTCCCGCTCCCGCGTCCGAATAGTGACATATTTAAGTTCTGCCTTCAGATACAAAATATCACGCAAAGGTATCCGGACAATTCGCCCTCTTTCAGTAACAGTAATACTGGCATCATCCTCTTGCCGCTCTTGAAACGGGACGCGTTTTAAAGCCTCTATAAGACGTGCAGCCCGAACAGGTTTCACCAAATAATCCACTGCTGCTACATCAAAGGCCTGTAAAGCATGCTGCTCATAAGCCGTTACAAAAATTAATTTTGGGATATAGCCTAATTTATAGGCATGTGTTTTAAGCTCTTGTGCAAATGCTACTCCCGTTTGACCTGGCATTTGAATATCCAGCAATACGCAATCTATATGTTGTGCGCTTAAGTAACGCAGGCACTCCGCAGCATTGGCTGCTTCTCCCACAACGGTGTGCGGTATTTGTTCAGCAAGGTCGCTCAGTAGCTGTATAAGCCGTACACGGGCTAGAGGCTCATCATCCACAATAAGAAGATTCATCATTAAACACTGCTCCATCGTTGTAAAGGAAGACGCACTTCAACCTTATAAAATCCATCGGTTTGATTCACTTGAACACTAGCCTCCAAGTCAAACAGCAGCATCAAACGCTCCCGAATATTATCCAATGCCATTCGATGACCTTGAGCGGCACTGACGCCGGGTAAATGATTTTCCACCTTAATCACCAGCTGCCTGCTCTGTTTTTGGATGAGTACCCGAATAGGATACGCATCTACTGAAGGTTCTACGCCGTGACGAACCGCGTTCTCAACCAGGGGTTGCAGCAATAATTGCGGTACAACGCAATCGTCCAGATCTTCTGTTTGTTCCCATTGAATTTGCAGTCTTTCTCCTAAGCGCATTTGCTCAATAGCCAGATATTTTTGTGCCAATTGCACTTCCTGCCGTAGGCTTACCAGCGTTTTACCTGTGACCAAACTGCGAAACAACTCAGACAGATCTTCAATCATGACCTCTGCTTGTTTAGGGTTGCTTCGAATCACACCTAATACGGCATTAAGGGCATTAAAGAAAAAATGGGGTCGGATATGAGCAGATAACGCGGCTATCCGAGCCTGTACAAGCGCGGGGCCCCGTGATTGCGCGCGCCAGCGTAAAATCTGTGCCAGCGCACAACTTGCAGATATCCCAACAATAGCGCTTGTAAAAAGTTGCCATGGGCTACGCGCTTGCTGACTGACAAATACAACGACCACTTCACAGAGTGTAGTAATGCAACCCGATAAAAGAATTAATATGAGCCATTGAATCTTGTAGGATTCACGTACGATCAGCGGGCGTAAAGCGCAGCTTGCGGCCAAAATGAGCAGACCAGCAGGGGCCACCACTGCACTACGTAAAAATAATGTGCTTGCAAAATCATATAAGCTCGTGCTTGCTGGCAAGTTCAATACCAACAAGGCAATGAGCATCGCGATTAAAAGACGGGTGGCAATTCCAGCGTTACAAACATCCGGGATAACCGCAGCAAAGCATACCTCTGAGGCGGCCCCTTGGTTAAACTGCGGGTCTAGTCTTTTTGAATTGATATTTATTGGCTTATTTTTCACTTACAGGTCTTTCTAACATGTCTTCGCAGCTTGCAAAAAAATCTTCAGCGTGGTCAGCCCGCTTTTCAGAACCGGTCTCAGCTATTGTGCAACGTTATACCGCTAGTGTGACTTTTGATAAACGTCTGGCTTTATATGATATTGCAGCTTCAGTGGCACATGCTCAGATGCTAGCGGCTCAAGATATTCTTAGCCAAGAAGATTGGATCGCCATACAAAAAGGGATGAGTCAAATAAAAGAAGAAATTGAAGCCGGAGAATTTGAATGGAAAATCGAGCTAGAAGACGTACATTTAAATATTGAAGCCCGTCTCACCACTTTAATTGGAATAGCCGGAAAACGGCTGCATACCGGCCGTTCCCGCAATGATCAGGTAGCGACCGATATCCGCCTGTGGTTACGCGACACAATTGATGAATGTATTTTTGCTTTAACTCGCCTGCAAACTAGCTTATTAGATCTTGCTACTTTACATGCAAACCTTATCATGCCTGGTTTTACCCATTTACAGGTTGCTCAGCCAGTAACCTTCGGCCATCACCTGCTCGCTTACGTGGAAATGTTTGGCCGAGATACCAGCCGTCTGCAAGACGTACGCAAACGGGTTAATCAGTTGCCTTTGGGTGCTGCTGCTCTTGCAGGAACCAGTTTTCCCATTGACCGGCAACAAGTAGCACAAAGCCTTGGTTTTGAAGGTATCTGTGCTAACTCCTTAGATGCGGTGAGTGATCGGGATTTCGCAATTGAATTTACCGCTGCTGCTGCTCTGGTAATGACTCATATTTCTCGGTTATCAGAAGAGTTAGTGCTCTGGATGAGCCCGTCCCTTGGTTTTATCGATATAGCAGACCGTTTTTGCACGGGTTCTTCTATCATGCCCCAAAAGAAAAACCCCGATGTTCCAGAGCTTGCTAGAGGTAAAACCGGCCGGGTAAATGGCCATCTTATGGCCCTATTAACCTTAATGAAAAGCCAACCGCTGGCTTACAACAAGGATAATCAGGAAGACAAGGAACCCTTATTTGACACTGCTGATACAGTTTTAGACACACTGCGGATTTTTGCAGAAATGGTGCCTGGCATTACTCCTAAGCCTGAAAAGATGCGGCTTGCAGCCTTGAAAGGCTTTGCTACCGCTACTGATCTGGCTGATTGGCTTGTCAAACGGGGAATGCCCTTTCGTGATGCCCATGAAGCAGTAGCCAATGCTGTTAAAACTGCCAGTGCATTAAATATTGACCTGGCTGAACTCAGCTTGCAACAGTTGCAAGAGCTTATTCCAGAAATTGATGATACCGTGTTTGAAGTGTTAACCCTAGAAGGATCGGTTGCTGCACGCCAACATCCGGGAGGCACGTCCACCGAGCAAGTACGCCAGCAAATTGCGTCTTGGCGTCAACGCTTAAGTAAAAATGGATGAACTTTCGCTAAAGCTATTAACGCTAGCGGCACAATGCGATAAATTAAGGTAACTTAAGTTAAAACACGGGAGGAAAACAAAGTGAATTCTTTGTTAGGGCTTTCAAGGCTTATTGATGGATTTAGCGAACGTTGGGGTAAAGGCGTTTATTGGCTAATTCTTCTAGCGGTGCTGATTAGCGCTATTAACGCAATAGTACGTAAGACTTTTAACACCAGTTCAAACGCCTTTCTGGAAATTCAATGGTATTTGTTTTCCGCAGTATTTTTACTAAACGCGGGCTACACCCTTCTACATAAAGAACATGTGCGCATTGACGTTATTTCAGGGCGCCTGTCCAAAACCAAGCAAATCTGGATCGATATTATTGGCTTGATTTTTTTCTTGCTTCCCTTCTGCATCTTAACTATCAGTCTATCCTGGCCTCTTTTTGTGAAAGTTTTTGTAACTAATGAGATGTCTTCCAATGCTGGAGGATTGGTTCGTTGGCCGGTTTATGCTCTTATTCCTGTAGGCTTTGGGCTACTTTTAATCCAGGGGATTTCTGAACTGATCAAACGCTTTGCATTTCTGAAAGGTCTGATTGAAGATCCAACACTCAAAAAGACAGAAAAAACGGCAGAAGAAGAGCTCGCAGAAGCCATTCTTAAAGCTGCAGAAAATAAAACTAATCAGGAGAAGCGCAAGTGACTCAGTTTCTCATTAATAACATGGCCCCAATCATGTTTGTGGCCTTGATTGTGTTCCTCTTGTTTGGTTTTCCTGTAGCTTTTGGCCTGGCTGCCTGCGGTATGTTTTTCGGTTTCGTCGGTATTGAATTAGGTATATTGCCCGCATCGCTATTTCAGGCTTTGCCCTTGCGGATTCATGGTATTCAGCAAAACGATACGCTTTTAGCCATTCCATTTTTTACCTTCATGGGTTTAATACTAGAACGCTCAGGTATGGCGGAAGATTTACTCGATACGATTGGGCAGATTTTTGGTCCTATGCGGGGGGGGCTGGCATTTGCTGTTATTTTCGTAGGGGCTATGTTAGCCGCCACTACAGGGGTAGTAGCCGCATCAGTTATTTCAATGGGTTTAATCTCTTTGCCCATTATGTTGCGCTATGGTTATGACCGGCGGGTAGCCTCAGGAGTGATAGCAGCTTCTGGCACCCTTGCACAAATTATTCCCCCCTCATTAGTACTGATCATTATGGCTGACCAGTTAGGGCAATCAGTGGGCGATATGTACAAAGGCGCTTTTATTCCGGGCTTTGTTCTAACAGCCTTGTACTCAGGCTATATTCTTATGCTTGCTCTTTTCAAGCCCACATGGGTGCCCGCTCTACCCAAGGAAGCCCGCACTATCCGGGAAGAAAATGGCACAAGTGGTTTTCCTTCTCTGCTGATTTTGCTATTAATCGCTATCACGTTAGCAGTCTGCTTTGGCTGGAACTATGAGCGCATCATTTCAACAATTACCGGCAAAGAGAAAGCTACAGCCCCTCTGGATGAGCAAATTGTTATGTCCATGTCAGTGACGGTAATTCTGGCGTTTATGCTGGCATTAGCTAACAAACTGTTTAAGCTAAATCTGCTTTCAAAAATAGCTGAACAAGTTACTTTCGTATTAATCCCCCCTTTGTTATTAATTTTCTTAGTGCTAGGAACCATTTTTTTAGGGATTGCTACCCCTACCGAAGGTGGAGCCATGGGAGCCATGGGAGCACTTATCATGGCATTTATACGCAAACGGCTTGACTGGAAGCTACTTAAGCAAGCCATGAATACCACAGCAAAACTATCTTGCTTTGTGGTGTTTATCTTGATTGGCTCTACCGTGTTTAGTCTGACATTTCAAGGGGTAGATGGGCCTAAGTGGGTAGAACATTTGCTTAGCAGTCTGCCCGGAGGTCAAGTCGGCTTTTTAATTGTGGTCAATATGCTGGTATTTGTTTTGGCCTTCTTTTTGGATTTTTTTGAGCTTTCTTTCATCATCGTGCCTTTAATTGGACCAGTAGCCGATAAACTAGGAATTGATCTGATCTGGTTTGGTGTATTGCTTGGCATTAATATGCAAACCAGTTTTATGCATCCTCCTTTTGGCTTCGCTCTGTTTTATCTGCGTAGCGTAGCGCCCCTTAGTGAATACAAAGACAAAATCACCGGAAAAATGATTGCGCCCGTCACGACCGGTCAAATTTACTGGGGTGCTGTACCCTTCGTTTGCATACAGATCCTAATGGTTGGATTAGTTATTGCAATGCCTGGATTAGTAAGTGCAGGGCTAGGCAAGCATGAGAAAATTGATGTAGATAAAGTCAAGATCGAGATGCCCGAAACCAATGATTACAAACCGCAGGATCAAAATATTAATGAATTGTTTAATTTACCTGCACAAGTACCTAAAAATAGTTCCCAACCTGATGCTGCCGCCCCTGAACCGAATGCGGCGAGTCCAGAGGACCCAGCAGAATCCTTAAAGCATCACCTTGAAAAAGAGAAGCAAAAAAACGAATAAAACCCGCTGGCTATGCTTCTTCTCTTCAAAACTACTAGCATGCGATGAAACCGGAAGACTCTTTACAAATTGCACAAACGCTCGGTAACCCTGGTTTGCAATTCAAACTAGGGCAACCGGTTTGTGGTCCCGCATTTTCCCGTGCCTTTAAATCTATGGCCAGTTTAGTCATGCTGTCCTTAATGGTGTGGGGATTACGGATACTCGATAATCCGCAACTGCATTCGGTTTCCTTTACTGCCAAACTGGCTTTGACAGCAATATTCGCAATGATTCTTCTGTTTTATTATTATTTAATGGTTAGCCAAACCCGCATTAGTGCTACAGAAATCTCACAAACCTGGTTAGCAGACAAACAGGTACGGATTGCGGAAATCACCAAAGCGAAATTCATCTATATTCCCTACCTCTCCTGGTTATTTGCCCCGCGAATGGTGGTACGCACCCAAAATGGATTTCTCACCATGTTTTATGCTGCTGATCCGAAAGTTTTGGCTGCTTTTGCACAATTAGCCATGTTGATGCAAAGCAAACGTTAACTATCTCTGCTATGAGCCGGACTTTCGCTCCTGAAGGCTAGCTTAAAACCGACTCTAAACAGCAATATTTACAAGCTCAAAAATGAGCTTCGATGTGCTATTCACCCCCGCCAGGAACGCTCAGAAACCCTATAAAATCCGCATGAACGCTTTTACTATTGATTAACAACCGCAGTCCATGTAAGACTGCATAGACAATGAAAAATAATTCAAACAATGGGATGGAGACTGCTAACGATGAGTGCAATTGAATCCGTAGCGCAGGAAAATCGCGTTTTTGAACCGCCTGAAACCTTTAAGGCTGCCGCCGCTATTAGCGGTATGCAGGCCTATCAAGCGCTTTGCGCCTATGCTGAGGACGATTATGAAAGTTTTTGGGCAGACCTTGCCAGGCAAAATCTTCTCTGGAAGCAACCGTTTACGCACATTCTAGATGAAACCCAGGCACCTTATTACAAGTGGTTTGAAAATGGGCTTCTGAACGCTTCTTACAATTGCTTAGACAAAAACCTCTTTAATGGCAACGCTAACAAGACTGCTATTATTTTTGAGTCTGACGACGGCCAGGTTAGCCACACCACTTATGCGCAATTACATGCACGCGTATGCCAGTTTGCCAACGCCCTAAAAAAGCTCGGCATCAAAAAAGGAGATAGAGTCCTGATTTATATCCCCACCTCTGTTCAAGGGGTGATAGCCATGCAAGCCTGTGCACGAATTGGAGCCATACATTCTGTTGTGTTTGGCGGATTTTCAGCCAAAAGTGTTCACGAGCGTATTGTTGATGTTGGAGCTGTAGCAATCATTACCGCAGACGAACAACTGCGAGGTGGAAAAACCTTACCTATCAAAGCCATCGTTGATGAAGCCCTGGAACTAGGTCATTGTGAAAGTGTGCACCAAGTCATCGTCTTTCAACGCACGGGCAATCCCGTCGCTTTTAAGAAGGGACGTGATCTCTGGATGCATGAAATCATGCAGAATCAAGCCACCACCTGCGAACCTGAATGGGTAAGCGCCGAACATCCTCTTTTTATTCTCTACACTTCTGGTTCAACGGGAAAACCCAAAGGTATTCAACACAGCACAGCAGGTTATTTGCTCTGGGCCACCCTAACAATGAAATGGACTTTTGACTTAAAACCTTCTGACGTATTTTGGTGCACTGCAGATATCGGCTGGATCACTGGACACAGCTATGTATGTTATGGCCCTACAGCTGCCGGTTCTACTCAAATCATTTTTGAAGGGGTTCCTACTTATCCTCATGCAGGCCGTTTTTGGGAAATGATCGCGCGTCACCAATGCAGTATTTTTTACACCGCACCTACTGCGATTCGTTCCTTGATCAAAGCCTCCGAAAGTAATGCCTCCGTGCACCCCAAAAGTTTTGACCTCACAAGCTTGCGTTTGCTGGGGTCCGTAGGGGAACCCATTAACCCTGAAGCCTGGATCTGGTACTACCGCAATGTGGGGAATAAGCGCTGTCCCGTTGTGGATACCTTTTGGCAAACGGAAACTGGGGGCCACCTGATCACTCCTCTACCCGGAGCCACCCCGCTAGTGCCTGGTTCCTGTACCTTACCTTTGCCCGGGATTATGGCAGCCGTAGTAGATGAAACGGGCACTGAACTGCCTGATGGTCAGGGCGGCTTACTCGTTATTAAACGGCCCTGGCCTTCTATGGCCAGAACCATTTGGAATGACCCTAAACGTTTTGCCAACGGCTATTTCCCCGCAGAACTGGGAGGAAAACTCTATTTGGCCGGAGATGGGGCTGTTCGAGACAAAAAAACCGGCTATTTCACCATTATGGGAAGGATTGACGACGTTCTAAACGTCTCCGGTCATCGCCTGGGTACCATGGAGATTGAATCTGCCCTGGTCTCTCATCAGGAACTGGTCGCAGAAGCTGCAGTGGTAAGCCGACCCGATGAATTGACTGGAGAAGCCATTGTCGCATTTGTTGTACTTAAACGAGCCCGTCCAATGGGAGAAGAAGCCAAAGAAATTGCCCGCATTCTACGAGACTGGGTCAGTACACAAATAGGACCTATCGCCAAACCCAAAGACATTCGTTTTGGTGACAATTTACCCAAAACCCGTTCGGGGAAAATCATGCGCCGTTTATTGCGGTCTTTAGCTAAAGGCGAAAGCATCACACAAGATATTTCTACCCTCGAAAACCCCGCTATTCTGGAGCAATTGAAAGAAATTCAATAAAAATTTCTTCTTTTCAGAAAACTATGTATTCCAACTCGCATATAATAATGGGCGAGGAGAGGTGGATGAGTGGTTTAAGTCACACGCCTGGAAAGCGTGCGTAGGGTAAAACCTACCGCGGGTTCGAATCCCGCCTTCTCCGCCACCATTACACTAGCTACACTAAGGAGAGATGCGGCTTTGGGGTGGCTTTTAGTGGCTTTTAACACCCCAGAACTGCACCGATTCTGCACCGATTTAGCGGCTCCGTGTATGTGTGCTATACATACATACAGGTACGGCTGTCTGAGCAAGAGGAGGCAGAGCTTAAAAGACGTGGCGGGAGTAAATGGTTACAGCAGATACTTGCCCCCGCCAAAACAGTTACATCTGATCGCCAAAAACAAAGCGGTCAATAGCACTGTTTGGATTAGGTT
The DNA here is from genome assembly GCA_019695155.1 of Burkholderiaceae bacterium. GTDB lineage: Bacteria > Pseudomonadota > Gammaproteobacteria > Burkholderiales > Burkholderiaceae_C > Piscinibacterium. The sequence goes on from JAIBAO010000018.1 coordinate 78,703, forward strand.
TCCCCACAAACTGTACATTTTTACCGTGCTCACGCATCCCATACTTACATATTTCCAAAACTGGGCCAAGGCTTTGATAGATTTTTGCCATTTTCTTGCGGGTATCTTCTGAATAATGCATGGCTTCACGCATCGCAAGGATGCGCACCTTAGCCCCCATAACGTTATAACCTTCCCCTTCAAGCTGCGCTATCAGGTCTAACTCAGGAGCACCATTCTTAGAGTCAAGCAGTGCTTCAGGTGTAAGGTTGGCATTTCCGAATACCCGATCATGCAGGTCTGCTGTTTCTAGCGGGAAATAGTAACGGGCGGGAAAATTCTTAGCTTCTAAGTATTTACAAGCTTCTTCAAATTGCGCTGCAGGCAATTCTAAGTAAGAGTTAACCCGAAACTTGCGGTGGAGTCTGGCCCAGGTTTCGCTATAGGTTTGCTTACCACTTGCAACAACGCGATTTACGTGTTCTTTGAGAGTTTGCGCTTGGGAGGGGCTGATTCTGGTGTAATCGAGGGCGGGGGCTGTTTTGGTTTTGCCTTCTAAAACATCCAATACCCAAACGCGAAACTCTTTTGCTATTTTGGTGCGGGCAAACATCCCTAGGGCATAGCAACCGCGAGGGGAAAAGATGCGAGTATCTTGTTCACCGCCTGCTGTTGGCAACTTTACGAGCGCCGTCATATTATCGGTGAATTCGTCAGCGTGAGCTTTGTAAATGTTATACAAACCCTTGCCTTTGCTGGTATAGCCTAAGGCACCCTCGATTTGAGGGAGCCTTAACCAGGGCTGTCCGTTTCGATCAACAACATCAAAGACTGTACTGTTAAAGCTTAATACGCTAGAATTATTCATCATTATTCCTTTCCTGGGTGATGATTCATGTTGATACCTTTATCAAGAGGGTTTGTTAACACTAGGCGCCTTAGCTGTTGCAGCAGTTAGGGCGTTTTCTTTTTTAGAACTCATCGTTTAGCTAGCTCACAATGGATTTGGCTGCGACTAGCCACTAATTGTCTAAGGCACGCAACAATTTGGCCATTAAAAGTTCTCTCTTCTTGCGTAGCTAATTCATGTACTGCTTTATGAAGCTCCGGGGGGAGGCGTAACGCCGTTCTCACGTAATCTGCTTGTTTAGTAGTATTCATCTTTTTCTCCTTTTAGGTCACCGTGACCCATAAAGGAGATATTAAGTCACCGTGACTTAAAATGCAAGTTCTTTTTTAAAGTCACTGTGACGCTATAATTGAATATATGGCTACTAAAACTTCAAACACCGGACGAGATTCGGATAAATTTACCCTTCGCTTCTCTGAGGGCCTGCGGGAACAGATAAAGAGGGCGGCGGCAGCAAACAACCGGACTATGAACGCTGAAATAGTTGCACGCCTACAGAGTACTTTTAAGAGTCGACAGATAGCCGCTAATGTAATGGCTGCGTCCCATGTAAAGCCTGCCTATGATTTGCCGGATTACATGAAAGAAGTGGCAAAAGAGCAAGTGGATAAACTCAACAAAGCTTTTGATGAAAACTTCCTCCCCGCACTTGCAGCTTTAATAGATGAACAGATACAGAAAGAACACGAGAAACGCGTGCGGCTACTAGAAGAAGTAATGGAAACTCATCTATTTAGAGCAAGTAAAACTAAAAAACCTAAGGCTTAAGCCCCTGCACCACCGCCCGGCAAGCCAGCGCATCCGCCCTCCACGCCTGCAGGTCGGCGGCCCCTGCCCTGATAATCTCGGCGGGTTTGTCTTTAGGGATTAGTAGGCGGGTATCCGTAGGAGTGGGCCCTAACTCAGGGGGGTTACAGGATACGGGGACGGGTACCTCAATCACTTTAGGGGCTGTAGTGCAGCCGGTGAGTAGTAAGGTGATTAATAAGATTACTCTCATTGAGTAAACTCCTTTGCTAAGGTCTCCATATCCTGCACGCACTGACCGGTAAGTTGTACAGCCTGCGCTCTTACTATTGCCGTTTGCCCTTGCGCCTTAATCTGGGCCGCTGTTCGGGCTGCTTGTTGCGCTTTGGCTACTTGCATATCACCTGCTTTTTTTAAGCGTGCTATGGCCTCGTTTTGCCGGTCTATGTCAGCGTTACAAGTGATAAGGGATTGTTTAACAGAGGCTAGCTCCTGAGCCTTAGCCTCAAGCGTTTTACCACGTTGCCAATAGCCAAACCCTAACAGGCCATTAGTGGCCAGCAGGGCTGCGATTATGGGCAAAGCAAAAGGTTTTAAAAGCGCGTTAAGCATCAGCTGTTAAACATCTTTACCTCAGCCGCTCTACGCCGTTTTAATCCCCGCTCAACGGGTGACCCAGGAGAGATCCAACGGCCAAACTCATTAGCCGCCCCCTCGTAATCCCCAGCGTTAAGTTTGGCTAACAAGGTAGAGGGCTCACCCGATTTAAGCCGGATGATGCCGTTACGTGTTGCGGAGCCAAAGCCCACGTTAAGCAGGATTGAGACCGTGGCGTCAAACATCCCTTGTGTTAAGGGTGCCGTTACGTACTGGTTAACGATCGCCTCTCTGGCTTCTATATCATTGATCAAGCGATCATCGGCCTGATCCTGAGTCCAGACTAAACCCTTATAAATATCTGGGCCGGTGGCACCCCAACCAATCGTCCAGGGCTCCCCGCCGGTTTTAGGGTCAGGGTAGGCCGTTAGGTGGCAGCCCTCGAACTCTTTGATTAAATCAATACCCGCTTGAGATACCTGCATATGCCTCCAAAAATAAGTAAAGAGTAATCACCAAAAAAAGGATTAAGCCAAACTCCAAAATATCACCTGGCCCCTCAAAATCGATCACGATTAACAAGGCAAAGATAAACAAAACAAGTGCTACATATTTGGCCCATGATAGGTACTCGCTCATTGTCCAAAGCTGATTACATCATCCGTATGCGGACTATTAACAAAATGCCGCTTGTAAACCTCCCTTGGTGGGCCGTATCTCCACTTAGGTAATGTGATTAAAAGCAAAACTAACAGCGTGCTGGATACGGCCAATATATAAGGCTCAGGGGGAGAGAGCATCAGTCCACTAAAGGCTGTGCCTGTTAATGTGTATTGTGCTTTAACGGCCGCTCTTGCTTTGATGCCGGGGAGTTTGCCTGCCCTACAAGCGCAGATAAATAGGCCAGCAAAACAGATTGAGATATTAAGTAACTTAAGGATTATGTACAGAGTCATAGACCGGCCTTTTTATCAAACACCCGACTTAAAAATCCTCCTAGCCAACTCCGTATCGCGTTAAAGTCGACCGTCCAGCCGATCAGAAAGGCGATGGGGATTAATGTGTATCTCGGAGTTGCCCAGGGCAGGAGCCGGTGAAATAACTCTGCCACCGATACGGTCAGTACGACAGCCACGAAAACACGTACAGAGATAAAGTTAAGGGCTGCCCAATTAGAGCGCGGCTCAGGATCGCTAGATAAGGCTAAAAAGGCACCTGCTGTAGCAAGCATGATGATGGCAAAGTAAGACGCGGTAGCATTAGCGATCTCCTGAGACGCCACGCCTGCAAACAATATGATCAGCAATCCGATTAGGTCAGGCGGGCTCTGTTGCATCGTGCAATCTCATAAATGAGGATTAAAAAGTACAAGGCGAAAACAGCCTCTCGCACGGGTAGCCCGACTAAAGCCGAGCACAACGGGACACCCTTTGGCAGATCACTAATCGCGTAGCCTTTGAAATGCCAGGCTAGCCTGCAGCCGCTCATCATTAAGGACTCAACGACGCCAATTAAAATGGCTAATCCAGCGAGACTTTTAGCGCGAGAGGCAGGCTGGGGAAAGACAAGGTAGATGCCGATAATTGCGCATAAGAGAGCGTCGAATAGACCGGTCTTAATGTACTCAACCGCGGGGGCTGGCAGGTCTCCTAAGGCAACGCCGTCAAGAATAAAAAACCTGCCTAACGCAGCCACTAAAAGTACAGCTGCAAAACGGCTCACTTTTTCCCGGGCTCCTCACCAGAGCCGCCACCGCCGCGTAAAATCTTACAAATCACAAGCCCGCTTAATACGCCAATCAATAAAAGGCTAGCCCCTACAACTAAACTTAATAAATCCATATTTACTTCTCCTTTTAGAATCAAACTTCAATAATTTCCGTTGGCAGCGAAGGAGCCTTACCTTCAATCTTCTTATCGGAAACAAATACTTTTTCAGCTACTTGAAAAGGTGTATTAGATAGGCAGGTAATAAATCCACCGCCGGTTAATTGAATGGTGTGCAGGCCGTCCCCATCAACAGAAATAACTGTTCCAATCTGCCTTGGAGCTTTTGGTAAAAGGTTTAAAAATCTTTTCCAAAATCCACCTAATATTGTCATTAAAAAACTCCGTAATGCCGCTCAAGCTCAATAGATTGATTAATTGTTAGACCTTTTGACCTAGTAGCGCTAATTGCTGTACTCCTAATAAGCCCACGCCAAGGGGCCTCTATTCCTACCCCACCATTTGTAATTTCAATTAACATCCCCGGCGTTAATAACCCAATTGACTGGTGCATTGGTAAATCAAGGCTTATTTGTGCCTGTTTCCCGCCAGCACTTAAAATACTCATCCCTTTATTCCGCGCGGCTGTTACGTGGCTAATCATCGGGCTTACGTACATAGGGGCCTGAAACGCTCCATCTGTCCCTGCACGTTTTACAAAACCTGTAACGCCAGTATTTTCACCGCTTACATAAACGCCGTTATAAAGCGGCTTCTCCATCCATTTAAGGTTTTGAGTTTTAATAATAGTTTTTGGTATAGATTTGGCAATGTTTGCCCCATCCCATTCCCAGAATGGTTTCGGGTATTCGGGCAATATCATTAGAGTTTTCTGCGACGGGTGACTGTTCACAAAACCCCCAGCGCCTTGGGCGAGCGCCTGAATCACCTGCATGGGAGTTAGATCAGAGTAGCTCCACGTATTGGCGGGCATCAGCCACCCTAATGGATCAATCAGCTGCCAGTTAAGATCAAAGCCGGTCACCAGCCCGGGCCTCTCTAGCTCAGCTTGAGCCATCTGACGGCTCGTCATTTCAAGCGTTTGGACGATGCTTCGCACCGGGGCGTAAGGATTCTCTAAATAAGCGGTAACGCTTCGCCCACTAATAGTGATGTCTGTTTTTGCAAATACTTTTTTATCGTTGTAATTCTCAATTAGAAACCGCCACAATATGCCGTTTATTTCTAGTTCAACTTCAACCGGCCCTGATTCTTGTGGTTCAATTTTTTCAAACTGGTTATAAGGAATTTCTGCCGAAAAGGACCAGCACCAGCTATTTTGGTCAATTCCAACCGATGCAGAAATTATTTCAATTGGGGTATTATCATCTACCCTTTTTAAGCTGAATGTATTCACAATGAAATATACCTTTTGCGCAGGAACATAAATTATCTTAGGTACGCCGAAATTAATATTTACGTTTTTAGAATTAATTGGAGAGTATTTCTCCTGAAAATTAATTCCGTACTGAGGGGTATAAGGCGGGATAATGGGAGGGATATAAGGAGATTCAGCCCCTGACGGGGGTTTGATCGCATCACCCCAGGGTAAATACCAAAATAAATCTAGAGGGATAGATCCCCCATAGTAAATAGTAAATAATTTATTTAAATTGGCGCTCAAGCCCCATAGAATTTCTATTTGTTTTTTTATCGGGGTAAGCTGCTTGTATTGTTCAGAGACCTGCGCATTTAGAATTGCCGCTTGCCGCCAAGGTAACGCATTCAGGTTATGAATTTTTATCAAGTCTGAAAACAAACTATCTACAACCATATTCAAACTATTACCTACTCCCCAAGAGAGAGTGTTATGCAGTGTGAATGAGGTAAGGTCCGTAAAGCCGCCGGAAACATTCTCGTTCTGAGTCAGTGCGCGCTGCCATGGCAAGGCATTTTGAACACGCGCGGTTTGAGCGTTGCCCCACTCGCTATCAGTTTGTGTTTTTACAGATGCCGCACGGCTCCAGGGCAACAGGGCTTCAACTTCAAATAGATTGTTAATATTGGCAGCGTAGATTGCATTACTTTGCAAGATAGGCGCGGCAACCGTCATCCCAATACTTACCGTGGCTGGGTTGATTGGTGGAGGCCCGTCTGAGCCGAAGTTAAGAGGGGCGACGCCAGGCGTAGGGGCATAAGGCCCGCCAAATTTAATTGGCGCAACGCTCATACTTCTTGCAGCGTGGCAAGCGTGACCGTGATTTCACCGCCTGCGTAGAGGTTTAAAGAAAGCGGATCCGCTCCATTATTCAAACGCACCGCCGCCGCGCTAAGAGGAAGCCCGACATCTAGATCCGCGACGTAGTCTCCATTACCACTGACTAGCCGAGCCCATGCAGCTGTACCTGTAGCAATAACCAAAGATGGCGCGGGGTTAAGCAAGGTTAGAACCTTGCCAGCAACTCCCGACAAGCTAGGTTTAGGGAAGCTTAATGCGCAAAGCTGCATAGCAGCGCCAGCGGGCTGGCCCGGCAAAGGAACAGGCTCGCTATAGATCAAGAGCTTTCCGGGCGAATCGCTTGCATCTATCGCGCGCGTCAAGGCTTGCAATCGGTCACTAATAACAGCTTGGCTAAAGCTAATCACGATGCGGTCAGCATGTCCTGAATATCTGCGTTGTACACGCGCAGGGGATCGTGTCCAACCACAAAGTACTCAGGCCCAATAGCAATATTGTTAAAACTGTAATGTGCGCCGGTAGTAGACCAGGTTTGCCGTACTAAATACCCCGTATCTTTTCGGTAAAGTCGAATCAAACGGGGGATGTTCGTAGGAACGTTTTCTACGGTAACAGGCCCTTCAATCACGCCTTCCCCACCGTCTACAGGATCATGCCAACGGTAACGTAAAGGAGTTGATGCCTTAAGTGGCGACTGGGGCAGCCCGTCAGTAAGCCGCCCGGCAACAAGCTTGGCCAAACGCATTTTTTACCTCCAAGGGGAAGACATTTTTAAAGCGATTGCGCCATTACCACCATTGGTAGAAGCTACTCCCCTCAAAACCAAAGCTTTTAAGCCGCTGCCATCCGTAGCGGTGACAATCGTAGGGGTAGTCATCAGATCGGTATATCTGGCTAGTATCTCTAGCAACCCTGGCATGGTTCCGCGAACAGGGTGGTTTGCACCAGCCAGGGTTTCACTTACAAAAACAGGCTCAGCAAATATCAAACCATTATCTACAGGTGACGGGTAAACATTCGAACTTGAAGAGGACATATAGGTTGACCCGCCGCCCGACCCAACGCCAATCATTCCTACACGGATAGACTTCAGAACCCCCGTATGTTGGCGGGCGATATACCGCGCGTTGTTACTCGTGCTTGGAGTACCGCCAAGAGAATCTTTAAGAACTACAGGAAAGCCTCCGCTCGAACCCCCGGTGTCGGATGCAATCAAGATAGTTGCATATCCTTCCCCTACTTTATAACTAGAGATGTCGCCAAACGCGCCGCCATAAAAAATAGGGTCTAAAGGATTAAACGCCACATTAGCAGAGTTTTCTACCAGTAAATAAAAAAATCGTTCATCGCCGATCAAGTGCCAAACTTTCGCTGCTGCTGTGTTAGCGCCTTTTGACCAATAGCCGCCTCCCGCTAGCTGTGCTTGAGTGGGGAAAGCGTCCGCATACAAGTCAACAGAGGTCGGGGATTCCACTCCGATTACACGCGCTGCTGTAGTAAGTGCTGCCGTATCTTCTACCCGCAAACGGATGCCGTAAGCTGCACCGTCGGTCATTTTGTAGACAGCCTTATTGGTGTCAGTAAACTCTTTTACCCAGCCTAAAGGTGTGCGCTTAACACTACCTGCGCCAGGGGCCTCGTTTGCATCAGGCGTTACCGCTGCATAGGTAAAAGTGGTAGGGATAGGGACGCTAAGGATAGTTTTATCGCCGTTCAAAACAGGGTTTGCTGCCCCTGCGACGCTTACCCTTTGACCTACCGTATAACCATGCGCTACGTTTGTAGTTGCCGTGCACACGTTGGCGGCAACCGCTAAATTCGTTACGGTTCTGCTATTAAAACCAGATACTAAACAAGCATCTAATACTGAGATAAGCGAGCCTGCCGCATTATTAAGCGTAGGCGCGCCAGTGTCGTTGTATGAGTAAAAAATTGGTAGCATTTTTCCTATCCTTTAATTATCAATATCGCCACGTATTTGCACTTGGAACCTATCGCTTTGCCCATTGCCAGGGCCTTGTAATATGGTGCGGGCAAGCCATAAAGGGTAATTTGCAGCAGCGGTGGTAAACCGAATCACATTCCCTGCCGCCCAGCCGAGACCAAACGCTAGCTTGTTGATGTTCCAATAAGGCTGCCCGCTTGAAGGGTTAGGCGGCGATAGGTCGTTATTAATGTCGCCTACCCCAATCTGCCCTACTGTTTCCCCTACGATTCTGAAGTTAGTTGCGCTTGTGAAGATGAGCGCCCAGCGTTCTTGAATCGCCCCTTTATTATTCGTAGTGATGGGATACAAAACATCATTAAATTGCGCGGTGGTTGGGTTGCCGATAAGCGAATCAGACCAAACGTCAGTCCAGGTTTGCTGGCTAAACTTCCCGTACACGCGGGACTGCACAACACCGTTGCCAAAAATCAAGGCACTACTAACATTCGAGGTCAGCGCAGGGAACTCATGCGTCAAGGCTTTGTTTAAAGATAGCTTGCCGTTTATCTGCAAGTCGGTACATAGCGCCATATCATCAACCCTGTGTTCCGCGATCAAAGGCAGCACTAACGGGCCTAACACGTAATTATTTTTTAGCGTGACGGTGCCCGCTAATAAATCATTCGTGTACATATTGGGATCAAGCAACGTGCCGTTTGCGTCTTTGACTTTGATGTAACTCAGTCGCACGCGGCCGACATCTAAAACCATACCGGGCTCGGGAACCCCTATAAACGGTGTGTTCTGGGTGTTATGGATCACTAGCACATCACCCTTGCGGAATATGGGGACGCGTCCGTCTGAGGGTAGCCTTACCGCGTCTAAGCCAAGCACTTCGGCGTCTAAAGGTAAATAGCTGTAGGAAACAGCGTTATATCGCAGTGTCGTTGGGTCAACCGGCCACGGCTTCCAGACTTTGCCTTGATTATCAGGTACTTGGCCCGCGTACCACCATTCTGCTTTTTGCTGCGGGGTAAGCCCGGCGTCTAAAACATAGTCGCCAAACAGCAGTTCAACAACACCCGTTTCATAATCAATTCTTCCTAAAATATGATTACCGGTAAACGTCCCGTCCGGCTGGCTTTGTGCGATGATTTGCTGGCCTGTTACGTCTGTAACTGACAAGGTGAGCCCGGAGGGTTTGATGGGGGATAATTGGGTACGGAAATAAACGGATGCCGCCTTCCAGTCTGTTTTCGTAGTCCAGAGGCTTTGAAGCGTAAAGCCGCCCGGCCCAACCACATAATCTGTTAGGACGGCTAAGCCTGTCGAATAGTCGAGCGTGCCGGATTCAAACCCTGCAAAGTTTTCTGTTCTATCCCTGTAAATCTTTCCTTCGAAGTCTTGGTAGGTGTGCCCCATCCATGTGAATAGAACACTACCTGGCTGAATACGGTCAATTGTGTAAGGGGCTAAATCTATGACAGTAGCGGGAACAGTAAATACAAAATTCCCTGCTTGAGGTGCAGCGGGGGCGACTGTGTAGCTCACTATAACGGCTGCGCCAGACAAACTTTCTTTAACGGATTGACTCCCATAATTCCCTCCTTTGGAGGTAGTAGACCCACCCCCGCCAGTGTTCCCTATCTGGCCACCCTCATTAATATTGTCGATTTCTTCAAAGCTGCCGCCAGTTTCATGCTCAGACTCATAACTATTGAAAGTTGGGCTTCCTACAACGCGGATAGAGGCAGACTTGCCTGCATAATTGATACTACCTAATGTTCCGTAGAATGACCCCCCGCCGCCATCCGTTGCGCTATGAAGTGTGACCTTCTCAGTTTCGGAGACTTTCTTATCAGTCTGGCTGTAGGTCGCAGAACTATTCGCGCTAGAACTTTTACTGAAGGGCTCCGTCCACTGCGATACTACTGGTTTATAGTGTATTGTCGGCGTTGAAATTGGCTCTACATGCGCTAGATTTATGCTTCCACCTTGCAAACCCTGTTGTACAAGGCCGGTGACCACCTCCTCCATGTAGGTTTTCTCATGGACAATCATTCCGGAAGAAGCATTATCTTTTTTACTTGCACTCGTGTTCCCGACGGATGTACCGCTAGATGAGCTTGTTTTGGTTACGGTCATCCATTCAACACTCAACGTTCCCGGCACAGGTTCCTGATTCACGGTGAACGCAATAATCCCCGCGTTGTCCGGCGTTAGGCCAGTCTTGGTCTCCATTACATAATTGTTCCAGGTGAAAGTGCAGGAGAACTCCCCACCCGCATCAATCATTGCATTAGGCCGAATGAAGACTTCGCCGCTTGCGTAGACAATTTCCCCCACAGCGTCGCCGGTCAGCTTGCCAAGACCGTTATCCGTGGCGTTTTTAACTACGTTGTTACTTGTCCAACTAACCGAAAAACTGTTTGGCGTAATACAACGCTTCTGCAGCGAGAAAGCAAACTCAGGCGGTCGAACGGAAGGGCCTTGATTGCTTCTGTTTACAAAAGGTACGTTATCGGCCCAATTAAAAATCACATTGGAAAACACGTCAGGCAGTACGGTAAGCGTAACCTGCACGCTACCTGTTAGATAGTTAACAGTGCCGCTTCCTTCGCCTGACAGGGTGCCGTCGCCATTATCTTTAATCGTGTACCAGTTGCCTAAAGCACGATAACTAATAGACACCGATCCAGCGGCAGGCAGGGGTTTTAATATGGTTACGTAGTTAAACCCGCGATTCTCGGGGGCGATTTTGATCCGCTGTGTATGTGCGGCAACCGCGACCTCAACCTTGCGGGGGCTTTCTGCCAACACCAGGATAGAAGTCGCCGCTGGCTTCTGATCTAAGGCAGGCGTTTCTGTCTGCGCACTAGGCACTAGCTGCGAGAAAATATCTTTAACCTTGATGGAGAACTCCCCTACATGCCCCACCTGCACGGTAGAGGAGCAGCCGTAATACACCGCTGCGTTTGCAACCAAGGTATCGCGGATAACAGTTTTCCCGCTTTCTTGGGTAAAGGTTCGGCTAGGAGCAGATCCCGCAAAATCGAACCGCAACGGATCCGATATATCGCAAGTCACTACGAGCGCCTGATAGTCTTGATTACCGTTATAGGTAAAAGTGCTCTCAACTGCAGTAACACGGGTAATGCGCACGTACTGGCTATATTCGGCCGGAAGACCTTCCTTACCCACTAACAATAATGTTTTACCTACTGTAGGCAAGGCAACGCTAGGTCTCTGAAAAATCTGTATGGATTTTTGCCCTAGAACATGGTTTTCAAGCAAGTAGCCGTTGATTTTTGGCCCAGATGATAAGTAGGTTTCTACCCTATCAGCTGCCGCGTCCCTGCGGTCTGTCCACGATTTTGTCGTGAACATTGTTGCGCTTACATAAGGGTCAGCAGGATTTTTGCTGATAATTGCATGGGCGCCAAAATATGCGTCATTATTAGTCGTTTGGATAGCCGGGAATACTTTCCGCAAGGCAATACGACCATAGGTTCTATCCAGCTCTGAGACGTCAGGAAACACATTATTCGACTGACCGTCAATCACCTCAACGTTGGACATTGCGCCGCCGCCGTCAGGTGTATCAAGCATTACCTGAGACTTCATCAGCTTAATGTCACCTGTTTGTATTGTCATACAGTTACCTCCAAAAACTTCAGGGAAATACGAAACCAATCATTCGATTCATGGCCGGGGAAGCCTTTAACGGGCTCAGCGCTTATAGGTTCATCGGCATGGTTGAATACAACTAAAAATTGTCTTGTGTCGGACGGATATTGAAATACAAGTTTGAATTTGCGGCCCGCGATTGCGGCCCAATTGCGCAATGTTTGCACGGTGGCCCGTGTTACAAAGGCCATATCAGGCTCAGCGCTTAAGCTAATGGGCCGTCCGGCTTGTTTAGTGCCCTGCTCAATAATGAGTGAGCCTGTTAATGTGTAGGTGTTGGTAGCTTCGACGGGCGACCAGTCAAATTCATCTGACCAAAGCAGATCGTTTGGCAGTAAGAGTTCCTCAAGGGTTACTTGGTCTATTAACTTCACGCCAGCCCTTTCGCTTTTTCTAGCATCGCAAGAAAGGCGGTTTCGTCGTTAGCATTTATCTGTGCGGCAATAGTTGACCCGCCTAATGTGAAATTGACCGCAATGGTTTTGCCGTTAGCCTCGGAATTACTAACGGGTCTTGGCGTAGGGTTTGGGGCAGGAGGCTTTAGCCGCGCACTCGCGCTAGGCGGTAGCGCTGCGCTACCTCCAAAATTACTATCAGCGCTTCTTTTATCTTGGCTGTAAAGGTATTGTTCAGCCGCTTTTAATACAGCCGCACTTAAGGTGCTGCCTCCGTACTTGCCTTGCCCTGGATTGCTGTAATAAGGAATATTCCCGTAAGCGTCTGCAAACTCGTTAGCTATTTTCTTTGCAGCTTCTAAATCATCTACCCCAGCTTGCTGCAAAAACCCGATGATTCCAATACGGGAACCTAGATCGTTACGCGCGGTGATGCGCTCCCCTTTATCGTTGGTACTGAATCCATCCTTATCACGATTAAGTCTTTTATCCTCGTCGTCTTTTCTTTTTTTATCTTCATCCTTAGAAGTTCTTCCACTGTTTATCCTTGCCCGGTCAGCCGCGGCGGCGGCCCGTTCTGCAGCAGTTTGAAGGGTTGTAAAGTCCCCAGCGGCGCCTTTAACCGCATCGCCAAGGCTGTAAACAGATTTGGCCCCCTTGTCCATATTTTCGATAATGGATTTACCGGTCTCATCCGTTACGATTTTCAAACCGTACTCTGCTGCTTTAGCCTCAAGAAAGCTGTTAGCTACGCCTCCATTAGCGTCAATACTGGCTTGCGCATACTTTTTAAAAGCTTCTTTTAATTGACTGAAACTTGCTGTACCACTACTTTCTAACTTTGTGAAAGCTTCTTGATAGTTTTTGTAAACACGTTGCGCCTCTTCTTTGGTCTGCAAGCCAAAGACCTTAAAAGCTTCTGCAACACTATTGACACCCGGTTTTAATTCATCAAGCTTTGCCCGCGCTTTTTCAAGACCTAGTACTAGGTCATCGCCGGTTACTTTTCCGGTTCTTCCTAATTCTTGCCACAGACGGATTAACTCCTGAATCTCTACAGGGTTCTTTGCCTTTTCTAACATGCCGGTTAAGGCATCCTTAAGCAGATTGCTTGCGTTTATTCCTGCTTTTTCGAGCCCTTCAAAATTACCTGCTAAGCCTAATAAGGCGGCTTCATTTTCCTTAAACCCTTTTGTTAGTCCGACAAGAGAGTTCCCTAGATCGGTTCCTAAAGCTTTAGTAGTAGCCGCCGTAAAATCAAGTACGCGCTCTTTAACATAGTCAGCTGAAGCCCCTGCCCTTTCTAAATCTCCGATAAAAGATTTTTGAAACTGCGCTAAGTCAGTAGCATTAAGCTTTGCAATAGCTCCGGGAAGATCCTTAGCGATGTTGTCTGCCACTGTTTTGTTTTTTGCAGCCACCGTAGCCAGTGACAAACCTAAGTCTTCCGCCGACCGCGCAATCGGAGGCAGAGTTACGCCCGATGATTTAGCCAGCGAATTAATAGTGTCTTTAACATCATTGACTGACTTAGAGGTGTCAACGAATGCTTGCCCATTTGCTTGAGCAAATACTCGCACCTCGTCACCAACTGCGCTTGTAGCTGCACCTATCCCTGCAACTCCTTTAGCAGCACTTCCAGCCGCCGGAGCGATCTCACCTATCCCTGTAGCGGCGCCCGCAAACGCACCGGCTGTCGCGGCCCCTGCTTTCTCGGCAGTTGGGGCGATTCCCCCAACCGCAATAGCCGCGCTAGCCGCTTCTCTTCCAGCATAGGTTAGGCTTTCTGCCGCTTTATTTGCGGCAGAGGCAGCTTGAGCTGCTAGATTTTTGGACCGCGTGTAAGCGGATTCGTAGTATTCGTCGGTTTTTTCAGCAGCAGTTTTAGCGCCGCTTTGCATATCTTCAAAAGCTTTAACACCTTTAGAAGAAAAATCAGCGACCGCCTTTTCGGCTTTACTAAATGCACTTGTGGCAGACGCAGCAAGATCTTCCGCCATTTTTTTAAACTTATCGCCCCCTAATGCTTCCGGAAGAATCTTGCTGGCGCCTGACGCGATAGCTGCGAAAAATGTATATACAGAACCAGTAGTTGTTAGAAAAGCTATTTCAATAGCCGCAACACCATCGCGGATAAGTCCGAGTATTATTTGTACCCGGTCTAACACATAAGAGGCGACGCTAAATTCTTTAGTCTTCTCTGTAACACCCCCAAAAGATGCACCCACGCTATTAACAAGACTGCTTAGCGTTTCCAGCGTATCTGCGACGGTTCCAATAGTTTTAAATAGATCGCCAAATAGCCCTTTAACAGTGTTATAAAGATTGCTAAAAGACTGCTGTACTTCTTTCACTTTTGCCGGATCTAGTGAAGCAATCGCAGCGCGGATTTCCTTAATGGTTGCCGCTAAGCTTTTGAAGATAGAGGAGGCCCCTTCTGTAACGCCTATCTTCCCAAGGTCATTAAGCAATAAATTAAATTCATTGCGTAATAAATTAATTTGACCGTTTAAAGTCTCCGCATTTTTAGCCGCATCAGCGCTGAATGATTTTTGTAATGCAGGGCCAAAGGCTGCGAGGAAGCGCGTAGAGTCAAGACCTTTTTCAACTAAATCGTTCAGTTCGGAGACTGTAACGCCCATAGAGTCAGCAGCGATTTTCATCGCGGGAGGAAGGCGTTCGCCTAACTGCCCACGCAGCTCCTCCATGCTAACTTTTCCCTTACCGGCAATCTGAGATAAGGCAAGGAATACGCCATTGGTTTCATCGGCAGATAACCCCATCGTTGCCGCCGCTTGCGAAACACCTAAGAAAACGTCTCGCGTGCCCTGCCCCTCAAGAGTTGTGCCTTTGGTCGCAGCCGCTAGTTTGGCGTATCCACCCGCAGCTCCAATTAAATCTAAGCCTAGCTCATTAGCAGTTTTTTTAATAAACCCAAATTCTGCGTTCGCAAGCTTTGCATTACCTACCGAAAACTCAAGCTGTTTGTTAACCGCCTGAAATTGGATGGAGGTATCAATAATGGCTTTGACGCCTTGCGAAATGCCTGCAAGCCCTAGAGTCACGCCCGCTAAACCGGCAGCCGATGCAGCAATTCCACCAATGCCTTTGCTCGCGTTCACCGAGGTACTGCTTACCCCGTTAAGCTCATTGCGTAACTCGCTTATCTTTGCGGATGCAGCCGCAGTAACCCGCGCTACTTCATCGGCGGGTGCCCGCGTATTCTTTTTAAACTCATTCAGAGACCGCGTAATCTCTGCTATTTCTTGCCGTAATGTGCCCCCGCTTTTAATGTTTAGCGTTTCGTAAATAGCACGGGAAGCATCTTGAGTAGATTGGGTTAACCGGCTCATCGCAGCCGAAGCAGACGCCTGAAAGCGCTGATAAGAAGCTGACGCATCCCCTACACTACGGGTTAACTGAGCCACCTTCTCACGGGCCGCCGTAATGTCTGTAGGGGTCGCTTTTGCAGCAGTTAAGGCTTGCAACTCAGCCTTGGCGCGGGTTAATTCTGCGCGCAATTCTGCCATTGCTTGCTTGCCAGCAGCGCCTACTTGTTTTAACTGCTGCGTGCTTAGCTCAGCACCACCCTTCAAGCCGTCAAGCTCTTTAGTAGTTAACTTAAGGGCGTCAACAATCCCGCGTGCATCGTTTGCCTGAAATATCTTTTTTAAGTCAACAGACGCGCGCTCAGTGGCTGCAGAAAGGTCTTGGCTTTCCTTGCGAATGGAGGCCGTAGCCGCTGAATAATTCGACTTAGCTTGAGAAATATTTGTATTGAATGCCTGGGTAATGGCTTCCAATACAACTGAGAATTTCAAGCTACCTTGAGTCACTACTTAAGTCTTTCAAAAATGATTTAAAAGCTTTTCCATCGCCAAGCGATGCCGTTCTTATAGTGGTGGCTAGTTGAGTTATTTTTCTAGTCTCTTCCCGGTTTAGCGCTTTAATAAAACCGGCAAACACACCGTACGGATAGTTCAGGATTCGTTCGAAGTCGTGCCCTGCGCTGATGAGACGCTGAACAGAATCGAACCAATTTGACTGAAGCCCTGAGCGAACCGGATGAGTGCGGGCGCCAGGGCGCGTACAAAAAAATCGCCGTTCACCTCTACTATCTTTGCCGCAACCTCAAAGAATTCATCAGGTCGCAAACGCTCATAAAAGGCCCTGTCTGCGTTTGTGACCAAAGCAGCCGCATCGAGGAAAGCGTCACCGTTTTCTGCAAGGACCTTAAACAAGGCAAAATCATCCGGCTTCTTGTCGCCGCGTATCGCTAGTTCGCCCGATTCGTCGAAGCTAGATAAAAATGGCCCGCAGGCTTTTGCAAAAGCGCGCAGGTTTTTCATGGTCACTTCATGAACTTTTATGACGTGACCCCGCACGGTTACTGTTGCCTCGGTGGCGGCCATTTGCTCTAACTGCTTTTCTTGCTCCACGCTAGCTCCTAATAAATAAAGACCTGAACGGAAATACGCTCAGGCCGTTGTTCAGTGAGCAGGGATTACAGGTAAACCATGCGGCCAAAATACCCAAAGACAGGGTCACTAGGTTTGCTAGAATCCACTAAGGCGTTTCCTTCAAGCTGGAAGGTTCCAAACTCATCGTTGATTAAGCCAAGCTCTTTGCTAGGGTCAAGCGCGATGCGGTAGGCTTCAACCAATACTTTTTTGTTCTGATCCGCTGTATTGATGCCTTCGAACCGAACGGCTACCTCGGTAATAGGCTGCGTGAAAAACGCTACGTTCTCTACGGCTTCATAGGTGTAATTTGCCTTGAACGGCAGCGTATAGCCTGCTGAATCTACGATAGTGATCGTTCCAAAAACAGGGTCTAGCACATAATCTGCAGGGTCTACGGTCAATTGCGGATCCGCGCTGTCTTTAACAGTAAGCAGCGAAACTTTCTGATGCTTTAATGCCCAGATACCCCCGGCGGGCAATACTGCAGGCGATACGTCCGGATTAATTGCAGTCACCACACCGCCAGCGATGTTTGTAGCCTCACCGCGTACAGCTAGCGCTACGTTTTCTTTTGACCACTCTTCTAGTTCAGCCGTTACTTTTGCCTTGTTTTCTTTTGTAATGACCTTATCAAGCAAGCGTTGCCCAGACCAGCTTTCCTTATGCTCTAGCTTGTCTGTATCAAACGTAAGCTTAAAGTCAGGAACGTTGCCAACCCAGCGGTAAAGGCCAGGGACGCCGTTAATAAGAGGAGCAATCTCAACCTTGCCTTGCCCGGAAAAATACGCCATTTTCTATAACTCCTTAAGTTAGGATTCGACCTTCAAACATGAATGGAAAATAAGCGAATGAGGAGGAATAGCCAGCCGAAGGGCCATTCACCCGTACAAGGGGGCGCATCCATTCGGTAGGCGCCCAGCCTTGCAATGCATTAATGATTTTTGGTATGAGTTCACCCGCAAGAATGCGAATTTCTGTAGTGTTTTGCAGTTGCGCTTTAGGGGTGCGCACGGCTAGCATGATTAGCCAGCGTTGATCAATAATTCGACGCGCGCCGTTGCCTGCTTCGTTGCCAGTGACGTTATCGCCGCCATAGATCACGTGCACAGCGGGTGACGGTTGAGACGCTTCGACCATATCGCCAACACTAAAAGGTGATAGCACGTCTTTTAATTCAGGGACCTGTGCACGGATACGGCCAATAATGGCTGTCTCTGCATCAAAGTAATTTGTAATCAGCGTATTCATTGGGTAGCCCGCTGTACTTTCAAAAAGCTGCCGATAATGCTGATTACTGTTTCTTCATCTTCAGTGCTTAAACCTAAAAAAGGCCGCGGGGGTAAAGTCACACTCTTTTTACTTACCCAACCACCGCCCGGAATCTTGAAAGTAAGATAGGCCCCGTCAACCGCCTTGATGTCAGCGCCGAAATGCAGATAAGGCGCATAGTCAACGTTTGTGCCGTATTCAACGGAATCCCCTGCCACACGGTGCGTAATCGAAGCCATAAGCCTGCCTGTATCGCGCAGTGTTTCCCCACCTTGCAGTTTTGCGCGGAGTGAAGGTTTCCATTGTTGGCCGTTAGGGGATAGCTGATCACCAAAACGCAGGCGTGCATTTTCAGTTAGGTTGATACCTATTTCGTCAAGCAGCGCGGTTTTATCATCCCGCTCAAGCGCAAGTTTTGCGAGCGCTGGCAGAACGCCGCTATCAGCATCAATTTTTATGCGGACGCCGAGGCTCATGAAAGCCCCCCGGGCTGAATGTCAGGCATCAGGGCTAACGCAGCATCACTAAAGACGCCACCCGTGTACTTTGCGCTTACGGGGGTAATCGGTTTACTCACTTCATCAAGCTTCTCAGGCGTTAGCGCAGGCTCGAAAGTGAGTAAGACTTTGCCAAGTGCGAGCTGCTCTAACCATTTAACCGTGCGCTCGTAGCGGTATTTCACTTCTTCAGTGGGCCGATCTTTATACAGGCGAAACCTTGCTACGTCGCAGCACGCACGCACCAAAGGGGCAGGAACTTGAGGCAGCGGCACAGAGTACCTAACTGCTACATAACTGTTGAGTTCTTCTGTTGCGTCCTGCAATGCTTCAGCGGTGATAGCCGCGTCGGGTACTCCGATATTGCTCGGATCTTCCAAAGAGGCAGTTTCCTGCTCCCCGAAGCGTTGCACCATATCAACGCGGCTAGCATATACAGACATTAGGCCGCCTTCAGCTCTACGATCGTGGCAGGGCGATTAACCAGAGGCAACTGATTAGCTTGTACGTGCAAGTCAATGCCACGGTTAAAGTCTTTGTTCTGCTGCCGCGCATAGTAAGGCAGTGCTAAGGTATTTACGGTTTCTACGAAGTCTGCCGGTGCGCCAAAATTGCTAAAGGTTTCGCTAGTGCCAATTGGGAAGGCGTGCCCGTCGCCCGCTTCGATAAAGCGCTTGCCGTCGACCACACCGCGGTATTCTTCAAACGTCAGGCCGCCGAAACTAAAACCTTTACGCATATCACCGCCAATGCGTTGGGCCGCTTCAGAATAATTCGCGTAAGCTTCTTTCACTTTTGAGTGCGAGACTAAAGCATCGAAAAATTCCTGAGAAACCAGCACATGTGCGCGTAGCATAGATTCGCCTTTGAGGTTATCCTCAATATGGCGGACTACCTCCATACACTTGGCGCGTACATCAGTGTTTGCGTTGCCAAGTACAAAGTTCACTGTCTTTTTAACGACACCGAACGCGGCGAAGTAATCTTCAATGACTGAGTTATCCGCGTCTAACACTACGCCTTTAAGCGCGCTCATTTTGCGCCACTCCATTGTTTGGTCGATTTTGTTTTTCATCGACTGGAGCTTTTCATTAACCTTGATAGCGACCGTCTCAAGCGTGTTTTCAGTACCAAAAGCACGCACGCCGATCACATCGGCAGCCATCACGGTATCTTCTAAAGGCGTATGGGGGACGCTGAACGACCGCACCGCGCGCTTGCCCGATTTGCTTTTCGGAGCTGGGCCGCCCCAAGGCGTAGTCTGAACAAGGCTTAAAACGCCATTGTTCATCTCGACGGTCACAGTATTTGTGGATTGAGCACGGAAGGTAAACAATCCAAGCTCATTAATGCGGCCATACATATTAGGCAGCACATTAATTGCTTGGCTTAATTGAGTTAACGAGTAACCGTCCTTGAATGGGTCAATCATCATGATTTAATTCCTTTTTTATCGGTTTAAGCTTCAGCAGGGACGGCGATAATGCCTTTGGTGGCCAAATCAACTAGCGCCTCATCTTTAGCGGTTTGGTTGATAGTCACCCCCCACGCAAGGCCAGATTTAGCAATGCGAGCATGACGCGCAATAATCACGGTCTTTCCAGGGGTACCAACCTCGGTGACAATCGGGTTAATCACGATTCCAACTGCGTCTGCACCATCAGGAGGAAGGTTGGTATATTCAACGTACTGGGTTCCGTCGCCGGTTAGGCCAACAACTGAACCACACTTAAGGTTTTGCCCACCCGCAACGGTTACCGTTTCGCGGCTGTAGCGCCCGATATCATCTTCTTCGTACAGAAGCCAGTCAGACAATCTCGCGGGCTCAATTTTTGGAGTACCGTTCATATCTATTCCTTCTTAATAATTAAATTGCGCGGTTAGAAAATTGCTGCGCACGGACTTTTGCATTCGCAATTAAGGGGTCTTCCTCAATCGCTCCCCGCGCCGAAGTACCCGCCGTAGCCTGATGTTGAAATAAAAAACTATCTTTTTGATTAAGACCCGGCTTTGCCGCTTGCTCAGTAATTACCTTGCTTGCAAAATCAAAGGCTTCTTGCGGCATCGAGAGAAAACCGGCCACGTCCTCAGAGTTTTCTTTATATTCACGGCCTACGCTGAAAAATAATTGTTTAATAGCGGCTTGGCGTGCAGATAAGCTGAATTTTTCTGATTCAGCTTTTGCAATCTCAAGCGCTTTTTTCAAGTTTTCATTGTCTGTTTTAAATTGAGCAATAATTACGTCCTGCTCTTTAATCTTTTCTTCCAACTGCTTAATTTCCATGCTATTTCCTTTATGGGTTTCTGGAATACCTTGAGACATTGCGACAGCCGACGTATTAGAGTCCCAGCCAGTTGCTGTAAAGCTGACTTCTACGATTTTTGAATTGCGGAAAATGGTGAGAGGCCCATTAAGCGTGCGACCATTCACAACAGCGGAAGCCCCAGCGCTTAACTCTTCAATGCTGTTCGGCAAAATACGAACCGACATCTGCCAAGGGAAGCCTTCATCCGAATCTGAAGAAACAGAACTACCGGCTGTATTACTCAGTAATTCGCCAGAAACAGTAAACCCGTTGTCCAAATCGATAGAACTATTGGTGATGTAGCCAGCACGTTGTGCGGGGTCGTGATCTATAAGGGCTGGTAGTCGGGCAGGAATTGAGATTGAGAATAGGTCGAATACCACATTCCCCCATTTATAGTGGTTTTGAATAACCTCTCCCGAGTAAGCTACACCGGCAAATTTCCGCTTATTCTTCCCAGTTGATTCATCAGTGGAAAAGCTAGGCTGAACGGCAAACGTAAATACGCAATCGCTTGTATTTAATTTGCGGTTTTTGTTCTCAGCCATTACCCACCTTTTAAATAATTAACTAAATACTATTTGGTAGGGGGGATTGGGCAGAAATTAATTCAACTAAATAAATGTTGTTTTTTAAAAAAGGCACGTCCACTATTAATTAGTGGAGGGGGGTAGGAGGAGGTAGGAGGAATTGATAAAACTAGTTTTGCTTGTAATCTTTGGCTTTAGGCGCACCATCTCTATTATGTTTAGCCGCTTCAACAGCCTCACGCACTTTCTTTTTTGATTCTTCAACCGCCTTAGTTAACCGCGGCTTGTATTGCACAAGGTCTGAGCCAAAATCATTTAGCGCGCTATCTAAGGCCCTGGCATATTCTTCGCCGGGGTTGAAACTCCATCCTTCATCGGGGTCAATCTGTGGCGGAGCAGGTGTCACCCCCCGCTTTTGTGCTTGCGCCTCGCTTAAAGAAATAACTGTGCACCTGCATCGATAACCACACGGTGGGTAATGCGTGCGCCACCACGGATCATCCCTATGCAAAACAACCCCATCCATTGCGGTATGGTTAGGGCGAGTCCTACCGTCATTAATAGCGTCATACATCAAGTAAGGCCTTGAGGTCGCCGCGCGTTTTTGCTGCTCCCAGCGGCCCCGGTTATAGGCCACCTGAATATTTGTTCGGAAAATATTGTCTAACCTGTACGCGGGTAGATCGACCTTCACCGCGCCGGTTTTCACGCTATTCTGAAACTCTTTAAATGTGCTGCCATTCTTAAGCGCGCTTGTTACAAGATCTATAACGAACTTTATTTGCTCTAAAGTCGCGAGGCCCGCAATAGAAGTAGCTTTTGCGCGCTGGGTGCCCACAAGCACGCTGTAATAAATATCTGGCAGCACTACACCCCTAGATTGTGCATAGGCTATTGCTTCAAGAAAGTCTAGTTTAGTTAAATCCACGCGCTAATCCTTCGGCTCAAACCATTTAGCGGAGCGACCGCATTCCCGCTTTAACATTCGCACCGCTTTTGCTTCAATAAATGTATTCGTATGATTCAAAGTCGGTTCTTCTAGCGCTTCGAAAAATTCAGGTGCTTGACACACCCAGATAAAATCTTCCCGAGTTGATAGCTGATGCTTTGCGCAGTACCTACATTGGCTACAGCTTAGATAAGTCACTGCTCGCCGTCCTGCGTAGCGTGCACATAACCAATAACATCAGCCGCGTACAGGGAGCGCTCTAACATCGCTCTGAATTGCTCTGCGCTTACTTTGTCTCCTATCAGTGAAAATAACCTATCTTCAAGGTCTTCAGGGGATGTAGCGGCAAGCACTACTTGCTTAACCGCTGAACCTAAAGGAGTATCAGCAGCTTGCAACGCGCTGTCTGCCAGACCTTCGATCACCTGCTGGTTAGGTGTAAATTTCCCCTCAGTAGGTTTTTGCGAAAACAGGAAAGAAGCCTTAAGGTGTTGCTTTTCCGCCGTATCAGCAGGCTCTATAGGGGCTTCAGGTGTAGGAGTCTCAGGCTGCGCGTTTGGCGTACTCTCTGCTGCAAGGGAAAAATCTTCGATGCGCAAGTTGTAATTGTCTTGAAAATAGCTCCGCTCAAACCGTACGCCAAGCGCGTACAGATCCTTATCCCGTGCCGCACGCTCTACTTCTAGCCCGGCATCATCAGCAAAAATTACCTCGTGCTTAGGTAGCTTGTTGAGCTCACAAAGCGCGTCTACCACGCGTTGCAGAGTGCCTTTAACTAGTTGCAGATCACTATTACGCTTATCCGTTCTCACGCTATCGTGTACCTGCCCTAAAGCTCTGCTACCGCTACTATTATCTGTGCCACTTGTTAGCGTTTGCCCCAGAATAACCTTTTGGATACGGCGAATGATTGCGGCCTCAAACCCGTCGAAGGCTTGGCCACTATTAGCGCTAGCTCCTACGGCCTCTACAGAGTCTTCACGGTCTATGCCCATCACGGCTTGCGTGTGCGCCATCAAAAGGGCTTTTACCATCGTGTCGGGGTCGCTACTTTTACCTACTAGAAGCGGGGAACCAAAACGCTCGAGGAACTTAGCCCAAAATTGCCAACCATTTTTTCTGAAAAACCAAGGCCAATAAAGCTTGCTTAGCAGCGCCTCGCCGTAGGGCTGTCGATAGGTAGGCCTTGAGCGCGTCAGGAAGAATTTATATTGTTGGTCAACCTCAATGCCTGTACTGCCCCCCGAGCCATCATCAGGGTAAAACATCAATCGCCCGTCAGACTTAGGCTCAAACCATTCAAAAGGTTTCTCGCCGATGAATTTAAATACTATTTTCCCGTCGGGTCTGGAATCGTAAACTGCCTCTACCACGCTATAGCCAAACAAGCGCGCTTGAAAACAAGCCGAGATTAGATCATTTAGGACGGGGTTTATTACGCTATATAAAAAATCAGCACTAGGCCCCTCAGAAGGCTCTAAGCGCAAAGGAGTGGCTAATACTGCGTCTAAGCGCGTTTCGCAGGCTTGAAATATTTCATCATCCGTCAGGAGCCTACGTAAATGCTCACGTCTGATGCCAGCTTGCTTTAAAACTTCGTCCAGGTCGGGTAGCTTTGTAAGTAGCCGAACCATTTGTGAAGTCGCCTGTTCATCATATAAAGCCACCGTAGGGGCTGATTGAACTGTTTTCTTGAACCTGAAATTATCTAGGAGCCCCATCTGACTAGTCCTTATTCTGCAAAAGTGTCTGCGTAAACGCGCTGCCCGCCTGTGCTTGGCTTAGCCGCAACGCGGGTATTAAGTAAACTGAATGCGCCTGATAGAGCATCCACCTGGTCATCATGTACCCCAGACGTTGGGAACGCTTCTAGTTCGTCCAGCATGGTCTTATTCCAAGGCGCTGTGTAGTAATCCACGTTGCCTGCCTGCCACTGCGCGGCAAAGGGCTCAGCGCGCGTAATCTTGTCGCCTGACTCTTTAGTGACACTCACGGAGTAACCCGCAAGCATGGCTACATAGCTAGCCGCTTGCTCCTTGCCCGCTTGGCCAGGGTCTTGCGATAAGCCTATACGCACGTTATGGCCGTCCATCTTTGCAACTTTTGCCACCAGCTCACGGACGCGGTGCGCTCTAAGACGTTCGCGCACAATATCAAGGATGATGTAGCGGCCATCTGCAAGTTTTGCCATCAAGGCCCCTACCGTCCAGTCTGGGTCAGCGTTTGACTCAGAAGGTTCGGTTGCCGCCAGATCCCATTTACGAACGATGGAAACAATATTGTTAGGCCGCGCGCTTACGGGAGAAGCATCCGAAGGTTTGAAATACAACCCTGCTGCAGGACGTATTTTCCAATTCCCCATCAGCAGACGTTCACGCTCTACCCGTGACAAGGCCATAAGATTGGCTTTGTAATCGGGATCAGTCTGCATTAGTAACTTATTGTCCGATAGCTTTGCAGGGATAAAAGTCACTGATTTAGGCTTAACTTGATCTGGGTGGTCGCCGGGTAGCTCTGGCTGCCCGTACTTTTGGATTAACTCTGCTCTACTGTCAGCCCAGACGATTGAGTCGCCCAGCCGAAGGAACCAGCGGATTACCCCGCTACGTTCTTTTATTGGGTAACCGGTCTCTTGATCGATCCACCACTCAATAAACTTTGCGACCCATGAATCGGCGTCTGGGTTGCATGTGGCGCGAATGTAGGGCCGCACACCAGACATAGATCTATTCCGAGACATCATGTAAAAAAACTGAGTCTCACTAAAATGAGTCAGCTCATCGAAAATAATCAGCGGTATTTCCGAGCCCTGCCAGTCGAGCACCGTGCTCTCTTGATCCAGGTGCCCCATTTTGATTTTGCCGCCACCCACTTTCCACCGCCATTCCAGAATTGACTGGTTAGGCTCGCCTCCAGTTAAGGGGTAAAGCTTCATAGAAGCGTCCCATAGGCCCCCGGGGTTGCGAATATGGGTAGTGTTGCGTCTAAAGAAGACCGCATAAAAGTCGGGCGTATTTGTTACGTACCTTAAAGGCTCCATTAGCACGCCCCAGGTCTTGCCTGATCCTGCTGCGCCTCCATATATCGCAATATCAGCAGGCGACGCAAGAAACTGTTCCTGCGGCCCAGCTTGCGGTTTTATCACCCTAACAGGCATTGTGGGCTGCTCTATTATTTTCTGGTAAGTAGACAATCACCTCAGCGCCGGTGACGTTTACAGTACTCTCGCTTTTTTCAATATGTACACCCGCTGCCTTCCCCCTCGCCACTTCAGCCGAAATTGCTGCGCTTATCTGCTTTTCCTTGACGGCCATATTCCTGAGCATCATTAAATCGCGCAGGTGCCCTTCTAGCGTTATCTGAACCTTTTCTGCTATCGGTTTACGCAATTCAGCAACCCTTGCTACAACCTTGGGGTCAGCCATAAGTCGGCTGGCTGATTCGTTCACGGTTTTTGCTTTAGTGCCCTCCCTCACCTTATACGCAGCCCGATAAGCGTCCGACTGGTTCTTTCCAGACGCATGCTCCTGTGCAAACTTCTCTTTTTTAGGTGTGAGCTTCATTTATTTTTAATTACAAGACAATCATTTTTCACCCAGCAATTCTTCCAGTTAGTTTTAGGGTTAATAATTAATAATTTATCTATTTATATTCTTGATTTTTCAACGGAACTCTATTCATAACGCAAAAAGCAAGGGCATACTCAATAAGGCTTGCACCTCTCGCCTTACGCATATCAGTTATCGCCTCACGTAGATTAATTAGCTCACCCGAACATCAATGCCGTGCACCGTTTTCATGAGGTGCTGCTTGATCCTAAAAGTAGATAGCTTTTGCGTAATCGGACTCTTAAAATCATCAACGACTTCTAGGCCGTTTTCTAAATAAACAAAATCTGCGTAATAACTAAGCTCAGGTCTTTTGCGTTTTTCGCCTTCAATTTTGACTGCCGGAGCTAATACAAATTTAACTTGCCTGCGCAAATTACTAATTTTCCCTGCACGCTCTAAATCTTTTAATAAAAAATAACGGCATGCCTCGCCTTTACTATCAAAAGCAATACCATCGATTACTGTTTTTTTATTAGCGTATTTTGTTTTCTTGAAAAAACTCTTCATTGTTTCAATGGCTACTTTAAAAATCGATATCGACGGTAACGGCCTGTTTTTGTCTTCTTTATTTCTGCTTCTATTTTCTTTTGTTCGATCAAAATAAATAATTCACGCCTTAAAGTGGTACGTCCCCCATCTTTTACTTTGGTCTGTTTTATGTCAAGGAACTGATAAAAGTCAGTGATTCTTCCCCAGCACGGATAAATATTATTTAAATAATTAGCTATCTTTTCCCCGCTTTCAGATTTAACTTTTCTACGCCTAGCGGAGGCAGTTTCACTAGCACTGACCCAAAGAAGTTTTTGCCAGTGCGCAGTAGTTATTAGATGGTTAGCGCCGCTCATCGCATGGTCGATTTCTTGATCCAAATCGTCCGGCACACCGGAATCATTCGGCTCAAGTACCGGGTCAAACCAAAGTTCGCGCATGCTGTCATTGGCAAATCGGAAATGCTCT
>JAIBAO010000067.1 GCA_019695155.1 Burkholderiaceae bacterium
ACATATTCGCGTGAAGCATGCTTTAAATATTCGGCTCGCATCAGCCGATAAATCCCCGTCCAGCCTGTCAGGCCCAGGATGAAGACCACGGTTGAAATCCCTCGACCAAAAACTGCTGCGAAGGCAAAGATCAGCAAAATACTGGGAATGGAAGTAAACACGTTGTAGAGCCATTCCAGCACATCGCCCACTTTTCCACCAAAAAATCCGCTGATGGCTCCCAGGGCAGTACCAATCGTGCAGGCTAGCAAAGCAGCAAATACTCCCACAAAAATAGAGATCTGGGCTCCTTTAATCGCTTTGGATAATACATCGCGTCCTAGTCGATCGCCCCCCAAAACCAGAGTATTGGCGCGGGGTAAGGTATCGACTTGCATTTTTGCAGTCAATTCTTCCCACTCTTTATAGCGTGGGGCTAAAGGATCCACTGAAGAAATATCTACATTCGGTCCTGGAATTTGCTCAATGGCCATTTTGTCTAGCTCGACAGTGGGGCCTAAAAATGTCGGGTTCGCATCGGGCACACCTACTTCACGCTGCCAGTCTTTGGCGAGAAGCCCTAAGGCCGAAAGTGCAATCATGAGCCCAAATGCAGCAACGATCAGCAAGCAAATCATCCCTACCCGATTACTGCGAAAACGTTGCCAGGCTGCAGCCCATACGCTTTTAGATTTGGTAGAGGACTGATGAGTATGTCCGGCTACCCGAGGATCCCTGTTTGCAATAACGCTGCTCATTTGAACACCACCCGTGGATCTACCAGTTTATAAAGCAGGTCGGTGCTAAGGTTCACCAACATGGTAATGACAGCCAGATAGACAGTGACCGCTTGAATGACGGGATAGTCACTGCGATTGACAGCCAGCAGGATTTCACGACCTAGACCAGGAATCGAAAAAAATACCTCAATTAAAAAAGCGCCTACAAAAATCCCCGGTAGCTGCACCCCGATATTGGTGAGTATAGGAATCATGGCATTGCGCAGCACATGCTTAAAGAGAACCACGCGCTCGGTCAAGCCTTTGGCACGTGCAGTACGCACATAATCCTGCCCAATTTCATCTAAAAAGAAACTGCGATAAAGCCGGGTTTGGGGAGCTACCCCTACCATCACTGCCAGTAAAACCGGCAAGGGAGCAAAGGTAATAAGGTTCTTGAACACACTATCTGACCAACCCTGCACTGGAAACCACCCTAGCTGAAAAGCAAAAAAATATTGCCCCAGAATGACATAGACCAAAAATGAAATCGACAAGGCCACGGTAGTAATAATCATCACCATCCGGTCGGTCAAAGAACCACGCAGATAGGCCACGGTTAAGGCCAGCGGCAGGGCCAGCAGGGCGTCCAATATCAAAATAGGCAGCATCACCGTCAGGGTGGCAGGCAGCCGGGTAGCAAACAGATTAGCCACGGACTCGTTGGTAGCCCAACTTTTTCCCCAATCAAACGTAATAATAGATTTAAAAAATACCCATAACTGGACAAACCAGGGTTGATCCAAACCCAGCTGCTGACGTATGGCCTCAATAGTAGCGGCGCTGGCATTTTGTCCCGCTAAAATTTCTACCGGATCCCCCCCAAAAAACTTGAACAAGAAAAATACAAGCAAAATCACCCCAAGCAAGGTGGGAATCATTTGCCAGAGTCTGCGCAAAACATAGGCAAGCATTTTTTGTCTACTCCGGAAAACTACTTATTTGAAACTAAGCTAAAGCCAAGGATTAAACCAGAAATTGCTCTAGACTTGAGTATTTGTAGCAAAATTTGCTGGTAAATCCTGATATTGGGTGATTTTTTATGTTCCGAATTGCAATAAGGCGTTATGTTGCCATCACACTATTATTTTTTATTCCCTTAAGTTCTTATGCCCAAACATCCCCTAAAGTTTTTAGATATGCCTTTCCAATAGCGGAAACCGGTTTTGATCCGGCCCAGATTAGCGATGCCTATTCCCACAGAGTGGTCACGGCAATTTTAGAAAGCTTGCTGCAATTTGATCATTTAGCCAGACCTGCCAAAATCGTCCCCAACCTGGCCAGCGAGCTTCCGCAAGTCTCTGCAGACTTCAAAACGATTACCTTCAAAATTAAAAAAGGCATTTATTTTGCAGACGACCCTGCTTTCAAAGGGATTAAACGAGAGCTGACCGCTGAAGATGTCATTTATTCCTTTAAACGGCATTACGACCCCAAACTTAAAAGTTATGCTATCAATACCTTGCAAAGCAGCAAAGTTCTGGGTCTGAATGCGCTGCGAACGCAAGCTATCAAAAACAAAACCCCTTTTCCTTATGACACCGAAGTAGAGGGTGCGCGAGCCTTAGACCGCTATACGGTGCAATTTAAGCTGGAAGATCCCGCCCCCCGTTTTCATGAAATTTTTACGGATCCTTCTCTGTATGGTGTTGTTGCCCGGGAAGTTGTAGAGTTTTATGGCGATAAAATCATGGAGCATCCGGTAGGAACAGGCCCTTTCAAGCTGGGGGAATGGCGACGCTCTTCAAAAATTGTTCTGCTTAAAAGCCCTGAATATCGTGAAGTCCTATATGAAGCGGAGCCGCAGGCAGAGGATCAAGAGGCGCAAGCGTTCTACCAAAAACTGAAAGGCAAACGCCTGCCTTTTGTAGACCGTATTGAAATCAGCATTATTGAAGAGCAACAACCTCGCTGGTTAGCGTTTTTAAATGAAGAGCATGATTTTCTAGAGCAGCTTCCTAATGATTTTGCCCCGATTGCCATTCCAAATAACGAGTTGGCACCTCATCTGAAAAAGCGGGGAATCGGCTTCTCCCGCCAAGCGGCCCCCGATATTCGGATCACTTATTTCAATATGGAAGATCCTGTCGTGGGCGGATACACGCCGGAAAAAGTAGCCTTGCGACGGGCCATCTCCTTGGCAATAAACATCGAAGAAGAGATCCGTCTAGCTCATCGTAATCAGGCCATTGCCGCACAATCCCTGCTGCCTCCCATGACCACAGGCTACGACCCAATGTTTAAAAGTGAAATGGGAGAATTCAACCCTGCGCGCGCCAAGGCTCTTCTGGAACTCTATGGTTATAAAGATCGGGATAAGGATGGCTGGCGGGAACTTCCGGATGGAAAACCCTTGCAATTGGTTTGTGCCAGTCAACCCGATCAGGTGACCCGGCAATTAGATGAACTCTTCAAGAAAAATATGGCTGCAGTCGGCATCAAGGTGGATTTCAAGCCCGCTAAATGGCCTCAAAACCTTAAAAGTGCACGCGCGGGCAAATTGCAAATGTGGCGCTTGGGTTTTTCTGCAACCGAAGCCGATCCCTATAGCTTTCTACAACTTGCTTATGGCCCGGCTAAAGGAGAAACCAACCTGGCCCGCTTTGATCTGCCTGCGTATGACGCCCTATACAACCAGCAAAAAACCTTGCCAAACGGCCCGGAACGCCTGGCCCTCATGGCCCAAGCTCGTAACATTACACTGGCTTATTTACCCTATAAGGCCCACGTCCACCGGATTTTGAATGATCTGACGCATCCTTGGGTGATTGGATATAAGCGCCATCCTTTTGCACGGGATTTTTTTAAATATCTGGATATTGATGAGAGTAAGCGGCGCAGCAAATAACTCCTCTTTAAGCTTATCCGTGGGAGGGATTGCTATGCCCTGCTGCTGCAAAGCAGCAGGGCTTTTTTACACTCGTAAAGATAAGTAGAAAAGCCCTACTCTACTGCCCACAAAGCGGCAGCTTTATAGTGCTCCAGGGCTCGCTGGGTATCAGATGCCTGCTCGGCAATAGTCGCTAGCAGTAAATGCGGCTGCGCCCCTTTTTGAATAGCCAGACTGCTTTCCAGATACTGCTGTGCTTTACCCCAGAGCTGATCCTTGATGCATAGCGTACCCAGCGTAGTCAACAAGGCCGGATCTTGGGGGTGACGCTCCAACCATTGTTCCGCCTGGGCAATCCGACCTTGCGCACTGGCTTCTAAACACTGGGCATAGGCTTGCACGAGCCGTGTATCCCAGTGCTGCGCGAGAGCCGCTTCCAGGAGCATTTTACTTTGCACGCCCAGCTGTGCCTTGTTAAAAGCATTGGCCGCATACAGCGCAATTAAGGGATCAGTTTTTTCACTCGTGGGGATTTGCTGCCATAAACCGGTAAGACCATAAGCGTCGCTGGCCAGGCGTTCAAACAAACCTTTATAAGCATCGGCACGGGTTTTGGATGCAATAGCACTATGCAGGGCCCGATGTTTTTCTAAACGCCGGGTCAGCTTGATAATTTCTTCAAATTGATCCAGCTGACTGGCGGCGCGCAGCTTCAAGCGAAGCGTATGAACATGACGTGCTCCTCTTTTATGCAGCCTTTCTATATGCTCCAATGCCTCAGTCGGAGCACGGGCTTCCAACAATACTTCAGCTTGTACGACATCGGCCGCTGCATCTACCTGAGCTGTGGCCCTTGCCTGCATCAACCATTTATCGGCACGTTCATGTTCTGCAAGTTGGCTAGCCGCCCGGGCTGCTACTAAGGCCGCAACCCCTTCAATCCGGCTCTCTTTACTGGCACGGCTAGCGAGTTGTTCTGCACGCGCGAAACGGCCTTCTAAAAAGGCCTTGATAGCTCCTGCTAGAGAAGCCATAGCTTGATCTTGCTGTTTAGCTGCTCGATAAGCTCTTGAGCGCTCCGGCAAGCGGCGCGCAGCACTTAACAAAGACAGCAAAAGATAAAGTCCTGCAAAAGTCAACGCTAGCAAGGCTACTGCCACATTTACTGAAACATCGACCCGATAGGGCGGCAAAAGAATGGCTACATTCCCACTCGAAGAGCGAGCAAGAACGGCCAGCACTCCTGCCAGAACCATTAAAAACAATAACCAGATAATACGTTGCATGGCTAGCGAATAGGTTTGGCTAAAGCAGATCCTGAAGCAGACGCAATAGCCGACAAAGTGTCATTCAGGGTGGGATATTCCAGCACCACCGGGGCAGCAGCGATCTGTTTAACGGTATCGAGAAAAGCGCGTGTCACCACAGATTTTTCATCAAAATGTTGCTTAACAGACTGCTCAATAGCGCTGAGATCATTAGCCAATAACAATTGGTTACGTGCTAGTAGGGCCAATCTGGCTTGCAAGAGATTAAGTTTAAGCGTCTCGCGTACAATGCGCCCCTGCTCTGGAGATAATAAGAGAGTTTGGTCATTTTGAAATTTGCGGATTCTGACTAATCCTTCCAGTTCGCTTTTAATATCACCCCAGACACGCTCATACCAAGACCGGTTTTCAAACGCCCGTAAAGTATAAGGAGTAGACCTGTTTTCCAGCGCAGCCGGGTCCGAAATCAAAGCTAACTCATCTACCTGTTCGCTAAGGGCCGATAGTTTCAATGCTAGACCTGTAATATCCGCAGCAGGCATAGCGCGCAGCCGCTCAATATCACGGTTAATCACCTTACGGATACTGGCATACTGAGGTTTATTGGCCCGCGCAAGCCGGGCATCGGCCGTTTGAAGCGCAGCAATTGCCCCGTTTACATTCCCTGCTACCTGCAACTGCTGGGCTGCTAACTCTACCGTCCGCTCCACTTCAATAAGCACCCATTCCTCTTTACTGCGGGAAAGATCTTCATACAGTCTTTCTAAGGCAAGCTGCTGATTCTGTGATTCAGCCAGCCGGGTTTCTAAAGCCTGCAGCTTGCTTAAAGCATCCCGACTAAGGTCTTGGGCAGTGCGGGCCGACTGCTGTGCATCTTTAGCCAGGGCCTGAGACTGACTAATAGCACGGGCAGCATCCTGGGCAACCCGCTCAGCTAGCTGAGCCCGGGTTAAATATCCATAGGCCCCTGTTAACAAGGCCGCAAGAGAAATCATCCACAACAACAGCTGCGCTACTGAAAATTG
>JAIBAO010000017.1 GCA_019695155.1 Burkholderiaceae bacterium
TAATTAAAGGTTACTCCACTGAAATGAGTCTGGAAGTTACCAGTTTGGGAATACAGGTTCACGGCGGGATGGGTTTTATCGAAGAAACAGGAGCAGCCCAGTATTATCGAGACGCCAAGATTTTGACTATTTACGAGGGTACGACTGCGATTCAGGCCAATGATCTTATAGGTCGTAAAACCTTAAAGGATGGGGGGCAAGTAGCCAAGGGAATTTGTGAGCAGATTGCCTTAACTGAAGCTGCCTTGGTTATGCGTCCTTCTATGGCTTCTCAGAATATGTTAAAGCGTCTAAAAGCGGGGCGTGTCGCTTTGCTAGAAGTGATTGAATTTGTTTTGGCTAATGCTAAAAGCGATCCGAATGCTGTGTTTGCAGGGAGTGTGCCTTACCTAATGCTTGCGGGCAATGTTATGGCAGGCTGGCAGATGGCGCGTGCCTTAATGATTGCTGAAGATAAGCTAACTGCTGGTGAAGACATCGCATTTATGCAAGCAAAAATAGCTACTGCTCGATTTTATGGGGATCATCTCTTATCTAAAGCTCCAGGGTTGCGCGATGCAATTGTGCACGGGGCAGAGTCTGTAAGCTTGTTAACAGCAGAGCAGTTTTGATTAGCATTCGAGACTGAGTGGAAACGCAAACTCTCGTATTTTTAGAGCGCTAAAAGTTAATAGCGGCTTTACCACAAGCAAGAAAAGGCTAGCAGAGGGTTTGCAGAAAACTAAGAAGTCATTGCGGACTACTCCCAAAAGTCTGAAGTTTAAATAGGCGGGATTGATGAAGACTTAGCGGGCGCTAACGCTGCCAGACCCAACAATAAGCTTTTTAATAGTTGGTTTGCCGCTATAAGTTACATCTCCTGATCCAGCAATAGTTACATCTAGGTTGTCTGCAGGGCCCACCCGGGCATCTCCACTGCCCGCAATACTTACTTTGATCGTCTGACCATTGAGGTTTTCACTCCACACATCCCCTGAACCTGCGATAGACCAGGTTTGTATGGTTGCCTTGCCCGAAGCCCTTAAATCTCCTGATCCACTCACACTTCCTATAAACTGGGCTACATCCATATCGGCAATTTTTATATCGCCGGAGCCGGAGATAGAGGCCGAACATTTCTCTCCAACGATGCGATTAATGTAAACATCACCAGAACCCGCCAGTGCCAGACCCTCTAACTTCTTGAAATTAACCTGTACTATTATTTTATTACGGGTTGTGAAACCGCTGTTTTTCTTAATATCGATAACTAAAGTATCTCCCTCTAAACGGGTTTCGATCAATGGTTCAATATTATCATCTGCAATTACTTTTACCCGTTCAGCGTTGCTAGAGTTTAGTTTTACATCCATCGGTCCTAGTACGCGGATCTTGCTGTAAGCATTAACGTTACGTTCTTTTTCGACTATTTTCCCCGAGCCTTCAATCTGGTTCATGCTATTACCGTAAACCGTTTTGCTGCCCCAATTGATGCGGATTCCAGAGCTCTCAGGTTTTACTTGGACATTAAAATCAACACTATTATCAGCCGCCAACGCTTGAGCGCTTAGCAAAAAAAATACAGAAATGGCAAAAAATTTCTTTTTAAACATGATGCGATTACTCCAAAGTCAGCTCACAATAAAACAAGTATGAGCTTTCAGGGCAAGGGAGACGAGTGTTAATCGACGAATTGCAGATTTAGGGGAATAGGCTGCAAACCCAGGCATGGAAAAACTTTCATGAATTTCAAGCCTAACCCTGATCTTATAAAACCCAATGATCTATCAACAAACTCATAAAGAGTAAGGCCAAATACACAATTGAAAAGCGGAAGGTTTTACGTGCATATTTATCAGAATAATTAAGCATGAGTTTATAGGTATGCCACAAAAAACTCCCTCCTAAGATTAAGGCACTCATCAAGTAGATCCATCCATTGGTTTTCATGGCAAAAGGAATAATTGTGGTGGCTACTAAGAGGATGGAGTATAAAAAAATATGCTGCAGGGTTAACTTTTGACCATGTGTGACAGGCAGCATGGGCAAGCCCGATTTTTGATAATCTTCAAAACGATACAAAGCAAGTGTCCAGAAATGGGGTGGAGTCCAAACAAAAATAATCAGAACTAAAATCCAGGCCTGCGCTGGCACATCTCCAGTAACCGCAGCCCATCCGAGCGCGGGAGGCATAGCGCCTGAGAGGCCCCCAATAACAATATTTTGTGGGGTATGGGGTTTAAGAAAAATAGTATAAATCACAGCATAGCCAACAAAAGTTGCAAAGGTCATCCATGCAGTGAGAGGGTTGACGAGCTGATAAAGTATGATCATCCCGCTTAGCCCTAGGGCAAGGCTAAATATACAGATAGCTAAAGTGCTGATCTCACCGCTGGCTGAGGCTCTCCAGGCGGTCCGTCTCATCCGGGCATCAACTTTACGCTCGATTAGACAATTCATTGCAAAAGCTGCCGCGGCTAATAACCAGATACCTAAGCAGCCCCACACTACAATCTTCCAGGAGGGTAAGGTGTCTGTGGCTAAAAACATGCCTATTACCGCACAAAATACAGCTAGTTGAGTAACCCTGGGTTTAGTCAATGCCCAGTATTGGGCGGCTTTACTCGAAGTAAGCAGAAGAGGAATCGGCTTTTGGAGAATCGGCATACGGTTAAGGTTTTCTTATTGCTTCATTCATATTATTCCATTTCTAAACTATTTCTGTTGTTGCTTTGCCTTGTCGTGCTAGCGCACGATTTTAGGTTTGCATTTAGAGACAGCGTGTTTTAGAAATGAAACTAGAATTGAGAGGTCTCGTTTTTAGAGGCAGGTATTTTAGATAAGCATGCGGTTATAAAAGTGCATAAGAGTAATAAAATAGCGGCACCTGCGTTATGCATTAACGCTACCGATAAAGGCCATTTAAAAAAAATATTGCTTAACCCTGTGAGCAATTGCCAGGCTAGCATGAAAAAGACACCATTAGCTAAAGAACGCAGTGAGTTATCTTTTCTGATTTTCCAAGCCAAGTATCCTGTAACAGCAAAAATAACAAATGCAAAATTGCGATGCACCCAATGTACTGCAGTCAGCGCGGCGAAGGGTAAACCACGCCCATCAGCCGTTTGCCCTAAATCTCGCCAGAGACTGAAGCCGTGTGCAAAATCCATAGGGGGAATCCATTGACCTTGGCACATCGGAAAATCCAAGCAAGCCAAAGCCGCGTAATTACTACTGACCCAACCCCCCAGGCCGATCTGTATGAAGAGTAATACCAGTACAAGACGGGCGATCGGTAATAAACGTCGGCTTAGTAGATGGGGTAAAGGAGGGTTTTGCTGTTGTACGTATAGCCAGGCTGTTAAGGCCAGTAAGGCATTCCCACCGATCAGATGGATCGTTACAATCAGAGGCATTAACTTACTGGTAACGGTAAAAGCTCCGAAAGCTCCCTGAATACAGACCCCTATTAAAAGAAATGTGGCCAGAAGTGGAGATTGCTTTAACTCATAACGCTTGCTCCAGGCAAGAAGCGTAATCACGATAAATAATACTCCTAAGCCTTTTGCAAAGTAGCGATGCAGCATCTCGATCCATGCCTTGGAAACCGTCACTGGTCCGTCTGGCATCGTTTGCTGCGCCGCCTTTATTTGAGGCATGGCATCTAAAGGAGAGCTGGTGCCATAACAACCTGGCCAGTCTGGGCAGCCCAAACCTGAATCTGTCAAACGGGTGAAGGCTCCGAATAAAATGAGATCTAAGGTAAAAAATAATGTAATGGCGATTAATTTGCGGTAGCGTACTTCTACCGAGGCAGTGCCATGCTTCAGCCAAATAACTGCCAAGGGAATTGCAGAAACAGTCAGCCCGAAAAATGCTAACTGCAGCAGTTCTGTGATAGCCATGATCAAACTTTATTAACGTAAAGTAATTTACTAAGGTCTTGACGAATACCTTTCGGATCAGCTTGCCGAGAGTATTGCATCATCAGGTTACCTCGTGGATCGACAAACCACATCCGGCCTGCTAACTCTTCAGGGCGAGCCGCTAACCAAGGAAGCAAGCGGGCTGGCTCAACACGTACCACTGTTAGGCCTTCATGTTGTTTAAGTAGGGGAATATCTATTGGCGCATTATCGATAACTAACCATATACGCTCGACTCGATCCCGATTTTTGCCGGTAGAAGTTCGGATCTGCCTCATATTATAAAGCTGGGTTTGGCAAACTACATCGCAGCTACTTCCTGCTGCTATGACCATACTCCACTTACCGGATAATTGAGAGAATTCAAACGTTTGCCCTTCCAGCGTTTTCCCATTTAAGGTAACCGCGGGTCTTTGGGGCATCAGCAGTTGCCCGTAATTGTTTGTGCTGCCAGTCGGCTTAAAAAAAAAGTAGACAATAAAAGCTGCGAGTATGGGTGCAGCACATACCACTACTACAGCCCATAATGCAAACAGAGATGGGGGTTTGCTTGAGTTCTGTGGCGAAAGGGGAGTTAGTTCTTTTTGCGCCATGATGAGATTCCAAAATACAAAGTGAGGCTTGCTGTGATCAATGCAATCAGTAACCACTGAAAACGATAGCCCAGATGTTTGCTGATTTCCGAGGCTGGTTGGGGCCAGTCACGAATCAAGCCATCATCCGCCGGTGAAGTCTGTAACATGATCCACTCAATTTGTGGAAATCCGCTTGCCTGCTGATAGGCTTTCAAATTCAGATTAGGCCAAATGTTTGGTAATGAGGCATTATAGTGATCACCCCATCCGGAATAATGCGGTAAATCGCGTACTAAAACACCCTCAAGCTCTATAAGACTGGCAGGAGTAGAAACTTGAGGGATGTGCATACGTTGGGCAGCTGGTTGTGCTACCCATCCCCGATTAATAAGGACGATCTGCTTGCTATTAGCGGCTTCTATAGGCATTAACACCTCACGCCCCGGCTGACTTTTATAAAGTCGATTGTCTAAGTAAATCGCTTTGGCAGGAAGAAAATGACCTATTACTTTTGCGCGACGCCAGGCATCATTTGGGGTAGGGTACTGTATATTTAAGTTAATGACAGGAGCTGCTTTTGCAGCTTGCCTCTGTGCTTCACGTAAGCGTTTGGAATCAGCACGTTGGTCTTGCCAGTAAGCGGCCCAACAAGCAATGGCTGTCAAGATAATTCCTGTTGTTACGGCAAGCCAGTATTTAACAGCAGCTGTCATAGCAATAGGGTACTAGTATGAAGGTGGCCACTGGTTTGGCGCTTATGAATTTGATGTTGAAAAGAAAGTGACACTATGAAATACCTGGTGATTATGGCGTTTGCAGGCATTTTAGGTAGTTTAAGTTTAGCCTTGATCTTTCTCATGAAAGACAAAGGGAAGTCAGACCGAATGGCCAATGCGCTAACAGTGCGCATTAGCCTGTCTGTATTGCTTTTTTTAATGCTACTATTTTTTTACTGGATGGGCTGGATCACACCAACGGGTTTGCGCTTACGCCCGAGTTAGTGGCCTCATACTCAGCAGTAGCGGTAAAACAAATCTGATTTTTACATCCAATACACTACTACATACAAGCCTAGCCAGACCACATCTACGAAATGCCAATACCAGGCTGCCCCTTCAAATGCAAAATGCTGGGTAGGTGTAAAATGCCCTTTGATCAAGCGATATAGCACGACAGAAAGCATGATGGCGCCGATGGTTACATGAAAGCCATGAAACCCTGTGAGCATAAAAAATGTTGAACCGTAGATGCCTGAGCTTAGCTTTAAATTAAGTTCGTGGTAGGCATGGTAATACTCGTAAGCCTGCACACACATAAATATTGCCCCTAGCAAGATAGTGGCAAATAACCACAAAATAGCAGGTTTGCGTTTATTGTTCCGCAGTGCATGGTGGGAGAGGGTAAGCGTGACGCCAGAGCTGAGCAGTAGTGCAGTATTGATAGTAGGTAACCAGAAGGGGCCCATTGCTACAAAAGGTTCTACATTACCCTGTGGACCTGTAGTGGGCCACAGGGCGCGAAAGTCAGGCCAGAGAATGCCTGAATAATCAGGATCGGCCAACCAGGGCAGCGAAACTGTGCGTGCATAAAACAATGCGCCAAAAAATGCAGCAAAAAACATTACTTCTGAGAAGATGAACCAGCTCATACTCCAGCGATAGGACACATCTACTCTTTTACTGTATTGGCCAGACTCGGACTCCCCAATGGCTTGGCCAAACCAGAAGTACAGCGTTAGAATTAAACCCATCACTCCTGCTAAGGCTAGCCATTGACTCATTGCAATGTTATTGACCCAACCTGCCATACCAAAAGCCCAACTTAGGAGGCTTAGTCCAGCTAATATGGGGTACTGCGATGGGTTAGGCACAAAGTAATAAGGTGTTTGAGGTGTATTTGAAGCAGCCATTTACGCCTTTCTTTATAAATCTGTAAGCAATTTTTTAAGGTTTTTAAATATTTATTTTGCAACCACTATTTGTACGATCAATAGCAGCGTAGCAATAAAAACTGCGGCCGCCAATAAGCCCGCCACAACGATATGGACAGGGTTCAATTTTGCTACATCTTCCGCATGATCACTTTGCTTGCGTACTCCAAAAAATGACCATAGAACTGCCTTTACGGTTTTTAGAAAGGAGAGAGGCCTTGCAGTGGCATCTTTTAAATGGTTCATGATTATTCGCCCAAATTCCCTTTAGGGGCTTGTTTTATACCCGGTAAGCCAAGCTCAAAAAAAGTATAGGACAAGGTGATGGTAGAAATATCTTTGGGTAAAGCGGGATCTATGACAAAAGTAACGGGATATTGTTTAACTTCATGCGCAGCTAAAGTGTGCTGTGTAAAACAAAAACACTCAATTTTCCGGAAGTGGGCCATGGAGTTTTTTGGAGCATAGCTTGGAATGGCTTGACCGGTAATGATTCTGTCTTGCTGATTTGCAATTTCGTACATCACGGTGGTTAACTGCCCTGGATGAATTTGCAAGGACTTTTTAGTTGGTAGCATCCGCCAGGGGCCCTGTACATTTGCATCAAACTCTACCGTGACTAAGCGTGAAGTATCAATTTGAGAGTTTTTAATAACTGCTTGGGTGTTCTCTTTCTCCCGGAAGGCGAGAATATTGATTCCCGTTACTTCACACAGTTTTTTGTAGATAGGAACCAGAGCATAACCAAAGCCGAACATGCAGATCACAATAGTAATCAACTTTGTAACCATAGCGCGGTGTTCAGCCGACTGGCGGCCGCTTGCTTTGAGCTCTGAGTGATTCATCCCAAGATTACTTTTTTCATAATGACGCCAGCAAAAAAAACCAGTGCCACTGAGGCCAAAATTAAGCCAGTGAGCTTATTTTTAGATTTTTCATTTGCCATAACAGCGTACCGGTTCTGATACTTAAGTTAACGGTATGGTCCACTCACTGTATTATTTAACCACGGGAGGTG
The DNA here is from genome assembly GCA_019695155.1 of Burkholderiaceae bacterium. Lineage (GTDB taxonomy): Bacteria > Pseudomonadota > Gammaproteobacteria > Burkholderiales > Burkholderiaceae_C > Piscinibacterium. Next base: position 7,429 of record JAIBAO010000017.1, read on the forward strand.
TTTCAAAAGTGTGAAACGGTGCAGGGGACGCTACAGTCCACTCTAAACCTTCTGCATGTTCCCCCCAGGGATTGGCAGGAGCGGGCTCTCCCTTATTGAAGGCCCAGGCCCGCAGGACGATGTACAAGAAGATTAATTGGGAAAGGCCAAACCAGAGGCCTCCTACCGTGGCAATTGCATGGAAGTCGGTAAATTGTGCGGGATAATCCGCATAACGACGAGGCATACCTGCCAAGCCTAAAAAGTGCATAGGGAAAAAAGTAACATTAAAAGAAATGATTGAAGACCAAAAGTGCAGTTTTCCCATTTTTTCGCTGTACATACGGCCCGACCATTTGGGTAGCCAAAAATAGGCCCCTGCAAACAAGGCAAATAAAGAACCTGCTACCAATACGTAATGAAAATGTGCCACTACATAGTAAGTGTCTTGCAGTTGAATATCGACGGGTGCTACAGCCAAAATTAAACCAGTAAATCCACCCATGGTGAAAACAAAAATAAAACCAATAGCAAACAGCATGGGAGTTTCAAAAGTCATTGAACCTTTCCACATGGTTGCCAGCCAGTTAAATACTTTTACCCCGGTGGGCACGGCAATCAGCATGGTGGCGTACATGAAAAATAACTGACCTGTTACGGGCATACCTGTAGTAAACATGTGGTGGGCCCAAACAATGAAAGACAGAATAGCAATCGAACTTGTAGCATAAACCATGGAGCTATAACCAAACAAAGGCTTGCGTGCAAATGCCGGAACAATATGGCTGATAATTCCGAAGGCTGGCAAGATCATGATATAAACTTCAGGGTGCCCAAAAAACCAGAAAATATGCTGATACATGAGCGGATCTCCCCCGCCTGCAGGATTAAAAAAGCTGGTACCAAAATGACGATCTGTGAGTACCATCGTGATAGCCCCCGCTAATACGGGCATAACAGCAATCAGCAGATAAGCTGTAATCAGCCATGTCCAGCAAAACATAGGCATTTTCATTAAAGTCATGCCTGGGGCACGCATATTTAAAATAGTAGTGATAATGTTAATTGCACCCATAATGGAGCTTGCCCCCATGATATGGACTGCAAAAATTGCCAAATCCATACCCGGTCCCATCTGTGCAGACAGAGGCGCATAAAGGGTCCAGCCTGCGGCGGTGGCTCCACCAGGAACAAAAAATGAGACGGTGAGCAAAATAGCAGCAGGGGGTAAAAGCCAAAAACTGAAATTGTTCATCCGGGCAAAAGCCATGTCTGAGGCGCCGATTTGCAAGGGAATCATCCAGTTAGCAAAGCCCACAAAAGCGGGCATGATGGCGCCAAACACCATCACCAGTCCATGCATCGTGGTGAGCTGATTAAAGAACTCAGGGTTAAACAGCTGCAGACCAGGCTGGAATAATTCAGCTCGCAGCAATAATGCGAGTAGACCCCCTTCCAGCAACATTACAAAAGAAAAAATCAGATAAAGCGTACCGATATCTTTATGGTTAGTGGCAAATAACCAGCGGCGCCAACCCTGCGGCGCATGGTGATCATGCTCATGGGAATGAGGATGGCTGTGGTCAACAATGGTAGTAGATGACATGATGCTTTCTCGCGATCTTATCTAAATTATTTACGTGCTACGGTGATTTCTGATGGCTGCACTACAGGGTCTGTACCTTTGCCGGCATTGCTCCAGGCATGACGGGTATAGGTAATAACAGAGGCAATCTCCACATCAGAGAGGTTTTTAAAGGAGGCCATTGCGGTGGGAGTCCCGTTTTTACTTACTCCATTAAGCATAATTGCAATTTGATCGGCTTTGGGACCGATTACCTTGGCAGAGGCATCTAATGCCGGGAAGGAGCCGGGTACTCCTTTTCCTGTGCTTTGGTGGCAAGCTACACAGTTAGCGGCATAGACCTTTTCTCCCCGCTGTTTAAGCTCATCAATCGTATAGGTTTTTGTAGGATCATCCGCCAGAGCCGCCATGGCTTTTTTTCGTTCGGTTACCCAGTTGGTATAGTCGCTCTCAGAAAGTACCCTGACTACAATCGGCATAAAAGCATGCTCTTTACCACATAATTCGGCACATTGACCGCGATATACTCCGGTTTTTTCCGCTTTAAACCAGGTATCTCGAACAAAACCGGGAATGGCATCTTGCTTTACGCCAAAACTAGGGACCATCCATGCATGAATGACATCCTGGGCAGTAGTAAGAATCCTGATCTTTTTATTAACGGGTACAACAAGGTCGTTGTCGACCTCAACCAGATAATTATCACCCTTGGGAGTTTCATTAAGGATTTGTGAACGAGGCGTGGCTAAGGTAGAGATAAAACTAATGCCTTCTCCTTCTCCCTTTAGATAGTCGTAACCCCATTTCCACTGGTAACCAGTGACTTTGATAGTCAGATCAGCGTTAGTAGTGTCTTTCATGGCGACTACTGTTTTAGTGGCGGGCAATGCCATACCAATCACAATGAGAAAAGGAATAACTGTCCAGATTATTTCGACTTTAGTACTTTCATGCCAAGAAGCCGCAACAGCTCCTTTTGATTTGCGGTGCGCATAAATCGAGTAAAACATGACCCCAAAGACCACGCAGAAAATGACGAGGCAAATGACTAGCAGCAGGTTATGGAGCGAATAAATTTCCGAAGCAATTTTCGTAACGGGCTCATGTAGAGTCAACTGCCGTACTTTTGGGCCACCCACCATGTCGTTGACTTGTGCAAAAACACTTTGGCTAGTCCATGCCAGCGATGTGAAAAGTACACCGGCAGTTTTTATGTTCTTTATGAGCGACATCATCTGTAATCCTTGAGTCTTTCCCTTGGAGTTGTGGTTTTTTATCAGCTGACTGTTGATTAAGCCGTAGAACAGCGCAGTTTCCTTACTAAATTTGCCCCTAGGGTTATTTTTTTATTTAGTATAGTTTTAATGACACCAGATTTTATTCCATTTCTAAATCATTTGTTTTGTTGCTGCTTGGCCTTTTGTACTAGAGAGAAGGCTTGAGCTTGGCGCCTGAATACGAATAATTTAGAGACACAATGAGCTGGCGTTAAAAAACTTGGGTTTTGCAAGCTAAACACTTTGCCCCGGTTTATGTTGACCTACGACACTCTCCAGTTTACTTTCATTGAGACTATTGTGCTTACGTCGCGACGGTAGGCTAGCAGTTAAGGCATCTACAGATATTTTTTGGCTGTCCAAGCGAGCTAATGGTTTGAGAGGACGCCAGGCATGGCCATATATAACTTCAATCGTTAGAGAAATGCGCCCGTCTTTACCTCTGTTATCGGAGAGTGCTTGTATAAATTTTTGCCAGCGGGCTTTGCCAGTAAGAGTCCGCCTGCGCTGCACATGTGGATTACCTCCCAGTAATCGGAGGTCGCTTAGCAAGCTCTGGGGTGTAGTATAGGTAAGCGTCAAAATTTCCGTATCCATCACAGGTGTTATTAACTGATTGGCTACTAACATATCACCCAGATCATGCATGTCCAAAAATGGTAGAACAGCGCCAGGCAGATCTGCTGCACTTGCGGCTTCTCGTAGTTGCTTAAAGCTGTCTGGCCCGAAGCAACTTAACATTAAAAGGCCTCCAGGGGCGAGAGAAGTAGCCCATTGGCTAATTATTTCCTGTGGCTTTTCTAGCCAATGTAAAAAACAGTTACTCCATACTAGGTCGACTGGCCAGGGACAGAGGAAATTTCTGGCATCTGCTTGCTGAAACTGAATGGATCCTTGTCCGCAAGCCTTATGCCACAAGGATTTCCAGCCTTTCAAAGGCCAGCGTTGCCGGGCTAGTGCGAGCCGCTTTTCGCTAGCATCTATCCCTAGAATATGGGCGTTTTTATAACGTGCTGATAGGGATTGGATGGATTCCCCCGTACCACAGCCCGCATCCAGAATATATTTGGGTTCAAGACGAATATAGTCCAAACGCTCATTCATGCGCTTGGAGATTTCTACTGTTAAAAAAGAGGGGGCAAGAGATTGAATAGCTTGTTTGGTCGCCAATCGATCAAACTGGCGAATAACGGCATGCGGATCAATAGGTAGGATATATTCTTCCATTTTCAAAGTGTAGTTAGGGCCTCTTCACCCTATTTATGTAGAAGAGGGTTATTAATTTCCCTTAACGTTCGATAGATTTAGGTTTTGCATTCCGTCCAACCAGAGGCGTTTTGTAACAGGCCGCGCGCGCTCAGCTGCGCTTGCAGCTGAGCGTCAATATCGCGTATTTGGAATGTTACAGGTTTTGTAGCGCCTACAACCCGACTGTCGATTCGTGCCGAATCTATCCCTTTTTCAGTCACCTCACTCAGTCTTGCTTGAGCATTTTCGCGAGTAGAGAATATCCCCAGGGAGACATATCGGCCTCGAACATTTTCAATCACCGCAAGATCTGTTATGCCTCGTCGTTTGACCTCCTCGCGTTTACGCTCAGCAGTGGGGCGATCAATGAAAGGCCCTAGCACGACTGTCCATTGGGTGACATCTGCTTCTACAAGTTCAACCAGCTTGCGGCCTAAATTAAATTCTGCCAGTAGAGCTTGGGTAGCTTTAATTTCATCAGCGTTGGAACTACTCCATTGCAAACAACGAATCAAGGGAGGGGTATTTACTGTATTAGCTACTATTGCCGGGGCAATAGCTTGTGTGGAATGCTCCACAGCAGGAGGTGCAGGTTTATGATTGCTCTCTAAGTTTTTATTGCTGGGGGGTACCACTTGCACAGAGTTTGCCTCAAGAGAGCTCATGGGGGCTTCCAGGCGAGTAAAAAACGGCAATACAGGACCGAACCAACCGCTGCCGGCTCCCCAGAGCAGCAGATTAAGCAGGATTAAAACAATAAATATAAAACGCATAGAGGCCTGCATTTTAAAAAGAAGCGGAAAGAATATCAGTTTCATAGGCAATTGCAGCTAAGCCCTGTAAAACCGCATTAGGTAAAATCTCATGCGCTGGCAAATGCCTGGCAATGGCAGGTAGTCCACCGCCGCTCACAATCAGCGGAATGGCATCAGAAGGGTTCTGATTCAGTTGATGTGCTGCCCGTAAAGCATGCTCAATACAACCTAGCTGTGCAGCAATAATTGCGGTATGGATTGCATCGGCTGTATTGTTGGGAATAGCGACCCTTTCTCCTTGTTGAACTGCTAAGTTTGCAGTATGAGTTGCCAGGCTTTGGGCCATGAGCACTATTCCGGGGGCAATGAGACCTCCGCAATATTGGTTCTGAAAAATGGTATCTACTGTGGTTGCAGTGCCAAAACTGACTAATACCATAATTTTCTTCTCTGGCCAGCTACGGCGAGCAGCCAAGGCCGCGAGCAGGCGATCACTACCTAGGCCTGGGCTCTCATAGTCTGAAGAGAAATCTTTTGGTAGGGGGGCGTTTTTCCAATATCTCCAGATCACGGTGCCTTTAAAAAAATTACTAATCTGGTTTTGAATCTGCCTGTTTTTTTCTTCATCCACGACACTACTGCACAGTACTGGCAGCGAGGTCATTTCACAAGCCGACAAGTCACAAGAATGTAGTGCCGTCTTCCATTGCTCTGTATCAGCTTCATAAGGTAATGAAGGCAGTATATTTAAGTATTTAAACGAGTTCTTGAGGCTTAGCAAAGCAAGTTTGATGCGCGTATTGCCAGCATCTACTAGCAAGATATTGGCCCGTTTTCTGCTAAAGGTATCCATTACACCCATCGCAAGGAAATTTCACCACTCAAAAAAATTTGCACGCCTTCAGCTGTGTTGAGTTGTAAGCCGCCGTTTTTGGTTATGCCTAGCACAACCCCTTGCGCAATAGGAGGTGCATGGGGATGAAAAGGATCGATGAGTTGCACAACTTCTCCCTTGCAGGCATCACGTAGGGCAACCTGGGTAGAAATAATCTGTGCTATTTTACCTGATAGATCCGCTGCAGTGAGAAGATTGGTAATCTCAGCAGCTAAATCGATAGCTAAATGCAGCGAAGAAAACTCTGATTTTACAAGCCTGCTTAAATCAATCGCAGGGTGTTTCAGTTGCATCAGGGTGGCATTGTCTAATCTTCCGTTAAGCCCTAAGCCGATCACTACTCCGATTCGGTTGGTACCACTTACGGGAGTAGATTCGATCAATATCCCCCCTAACTTGGCACGATTAACCATTAAATCATTGGGCCATTTAATTTGCACGGTTACATCATAGTGTTCTAATACTTTTGCAATAATTCCCCCTGTGGCCACCGGTAGGCCTTCTAAGGCACTGACGGGTACATTTAAGGTGGTTGCTACACTCATCATCAAACATTGGCCAGCTGTGGAAAGCCAGGGGCGTTGTAAGCGTCCACGGCCTGCCTGTTGGGAATGAGCAAACAGAACCTGAACCTGCCCGCTTTCTCCTTCAGGCAGCGAACCTGCCCGTGCCTGCATAAGCAAATCCGCATTGGTAGAGCCTGTGGTTTGCAGCACGGAAATCTTCATTTTTTTATGGGGATAACGTTCTTGAGCTAGGGTTTGAAATTTTTCTTCCGAAAAATCAAAACGGACTGAAGAACAGGGCAGAGGCAGGTCTAACATGAGAGAAATTTTAAATACGCCATTACACTCAGGCTATAAGGGTTAGGAAAAAACACCTTGTCTAAACAAAGTACAAAATTTACTCCATGGTCTGAACATAGACCAGTAGTGCGACTAGGTCAGGCTTCTCGCACTGCCCGATGGTGTTTGGCAGGGTATCTGTTACTAACCATCTACGCTAGCCTGCATCCACTGACGGGGTGGCGAGATCTGGAAGTTGCACCCTGGTCTTTTCTGTTTGATCCCTGGCCTGCGTATTTAACCCGATTTGATTTTTGGAGCAATATAGCGGCTTATCTTCCCATCGGGATATTGATAGTTTTCTCCCTTTCTCCGCAGTGGCCTCGGGGCTTGACATGGGCAATCGCCAGCTTTTTAGGGGCTAGTGTATCTTTGCTAATAGAAGGGGCACAATCTTATTTGCCGCAGCGTGTTCCTGCTCTATCGGATTTTTTGGCTAATAGCGTGGGGGCTGCAATAGGGGCTACCCTGGCTATTTTATTGGCTAGACGCATTCTGGGTTCAATATCCGTGCGGACGGGTTTGAGTCGAATGCTAGCTCCACAGGCAGCACCTCTCCTGGTGCTACTCATGTTTTGGGTGGTTGCGCAACTGCATCCAGCCTCCGTTCCTTTTCTCACAGGTCGTATTGCCCCTCAGCTGCTGACCTGGATGGCAGGTGTTACGGGCGAGGCAAGCAATGCGACGGTGTTTGATCCTTCGCAGGCACTTTCTGCAGAACAGTTTGTAATGATACAGTTTGTGCTGGGGAGTTTATCTTTGGCGGCTTTACTATGTGTAATGCGTTGTGCAATTGCTGACCATGCCTCACGGGTTTTGTGGATAGCTGCTACCTTCATAGGCGTAATTTTTGTCAAATTATTGGCTAGCAGTTTGCAGTACGGGCCAGATCAGGCATGGCTATGGTTAACACAAGGTGCACAACAAGCTCTGATACTTGCAGCATTTGCTGGACTTTTTATTGCTGTTCTTCCTCGTGGTCTAATCATGAGCTTAGGAGTTTTATTATTAACAGTCCAAATGGTCCTGGCCAATGCTTTGGCAGATAATCCTTACTTTATGGTGAGTTTGACTCGCTGGCATCAAGGGCGTTTTATTAATTTTTTCGGATTGACGCAGTGGGTTTCTGGGCTTTGGCCATTTGCAGCACTGATAGTTTTATTGATGATAGGGGGAAGGCATCATTCAAAAAACTAATAGCCGTTCAATAAGCTACTTAACTTTCAATGACTAATTGCCGTTCTTTCGAAATCTTTTAAGTGAGATGAATGAAATGTCCTATTACGCAAACCATGTATTTTTCTGCCTGAATGAGAGGGACGATGGGCGACCCTGTTGTGCGGATAAAGGCGCCAAAAAGCTGCAAGAGTACGCTAAACAGCGGATTAAATCTCTTAATCTAAACGGGCAAGGAAAATGCCGTATCAATAAAGCCGGTTGCCTGGACCGGTGTGAAGAAGGCCCTGTATTGGTGGTCTACCCTCAAGGCGTTTGGTACACCTTTATCGATCAACACGATATTGATGAGATTATTGACCAGCATCTTCTAGCAGGAAAAATCGTGGAACGTTTGCAACTCAAATAGTCAGTTTTTAAAATGTTTAAGCGCAATAAAATTCATGAACACTGCAACTGAATATCTAAGTTTGCAAGGAGAAGTCGGGCCAATTCAAATTGCGGTGGATCGTCCCTCTGAAGCAAAGGTATCTCCAGCCCGGGGTGTGGCTGTATTGGCGCATCCGCATCCCTTGTTTGGAGGCACCATGAACAATAAAGTGGTGACAACCTTGGCACGTGCAGCCCTTGCTACTAATTTAGTGGTAGTGCGATTAAATTTTCGCGGGGTAGGCGCCAGTGCAGGAGTATTCGATCAAGGGCGAGGAGAAACCACTGATTTTCTTCAAGTTTGCCACTGGGCGTTCACGCAGACCCCGGGTTTGCGAGTTCTAGGAGGCTTTTCTTTTGGTGCAGCAGTAGCGGCAAAAGCCCAGGCAGTGTTACTCCATCAAAAACAAGAGCAGGACGATAAAAAGCAGAGTATAGATAAACTCATGCTCTTCGGTGTTGCAGTAAGTCGCTTTCCCGTTCCTGAAGTTCCCCCTCATACTCTTATTGTGCATGGGCAAAAAGATGATGTGGTGCCGCTGTCCAGCGTGCAACAATGGGCAAGTCCGCAAAACCTTAAGGTAGTCGTATTGCCTAATGCTACTCATTTTTTTGATGGCCATCTTTCTGAAGTCAAACAGCTGGCCATGGATTATTTATTATCAAAAGAATGAGTTTTCGCCGTAAACATAACTCTTCTTCTCTTTGGAAAAGACTAGTGGAGGAAAATAAAGCGCTGCTTCAGGCACTACCTTCTGCAGCTTTAATTAATGAAAAAGCTTTTCGGAGTTATTTGACTAGCGTTGTTTATGGTGATGTTACATTTAAACCAGCGATCTCTGAGCTTTCTCCCAGTGTTTTCGAGGATTTGGCCTTCTTTGTGCTTCATAAAGCGCAGTTTGACCTGGACGCTACTTTATTTGAAAACTTTAACCAGGTGTTATGCACCAGGAAACATAAGTTTCCCGATTAGCGAGGTAAATTGGACTGTAAGCGAAAGTATCTCTTTTTCTGTCGAGTTTTCCCTATAATTCATTCGCTCAACATTATTTCCTATAGGTTTTACCATGCGTCAATTCAAGGGCGCCCTCATGGGGTGCTTTTTTATTTTTACTACAGCGTTTGCTCAAGTAGCACCTAAACCTGCTAGTACAGTCGCCGCCCCTGCCGCAGCTGCTATATCGTCTACTTCTGCGCTTAGCGCACCGATTGTGGCTGCAAAAAGCTACGTAGTGTTAGATACCCAATCAGCTCAGGTGCTGGCGGTCAATAATGGCGATCAGAAAATGGAGCCGGCCAGCTTAACCAAAATGATGACGGCTTATGTGGTTTTTCAGGCGCTTAAAGACAAGCGCATCAGTCTAAATCAGCCTGTTACCATCAGCCAGTCAGCTTATAAGGCAATCGGTTCACGCATGTTTGCTGATCCGAAAACTCCAGTTTCGGTTGAGGATTTGCTCAAAGGCATGATTATTCAATCAGGAAACGATGCTTCTATTGCGCTGGCGGAATCAGTGGCGGGTACTGAAGCGACTTTTGTAGACATAATGAACAAACAAGCCTTGCGCATGAAATTAAACAACACGCGCTTTACTAACGTGACTGGCTTGCCTGATCCGCAGCATGTTTCAACAGCAAATGATATGGTGCAGCTAGCCAGGGCTTTAATTGAAGATTTTCCTGCAGAATACGCAAAGTATTATGTTCAAAAAGAGTTCACTTATAACGGCATTACCCAGCCCAATCGCAACCGTTTGTTATGGTTAGACCCAACGGTAGATGGTGTGAAAACCGGCCATACGGACAACGCTGGTTTTTGCCTGGTGGCTTCGGCCAAGCGGCCAGGCGCTGCAGGCACGACGCGGCGCATTATTACGGTCGTCATGGGCACTTCCAGTATGGATGCTAGAACGCAGGAGAGTAGCAAGCTTTTAAATTGGGCTTTCCAAAACTTTGAAAATGTGCGTTTTGCAGAAGCTGGAAAACCCTTGGTCACTCCAGAAATATGGAAAGGCACCAAATCAGTAGCCAGTTTGGGATTCTTGCAAGATGCCTGGATTAGTATCCCTCGAGGATCCACAGAAAAACTTAAAACCGAAATCACAAGACCCCAACCTTTAATCGCACCTATTGCGAAAGGTCAATCGATAGGGCTGATCAAATTGCTGATTGACGGTAAAGTGCTTGCTGAAAAACCCGTCCAAGTCCTAGAAGATGTGCCGCAGGCTGGCTTATTAGGCCGGGCGTGGGACTCTATTAAATTATGGTTTAAATAGAGGATTTATTTTGTTGCTTTACCCTGATTCTAAAGCCTAAAAGAGTGAGGATGACAAGCCCAAAAATCAGGGGTTCTGCCCACAGATTTTTGGCAGCTTTCATCCAGAAAAAGTGCAATACGCTTAGCAGTGCAATCACATAGACCAGTTTATGCAGCATTTGCCAGCGTTTACCTCCCAGGTATCTTATGGCCTTGTTAAACGAAGTGAGGGCTAAAGGGACCAACAGCAAAAAGGCGAGGAATCCTACCGTAATAAAAGGCCGCTTCAAGATATCTTTGCTTATGCTGGAAACTTCAAACATCTGATCAAACCACAGATAAGTTGTGAAATGTAGAGCTGCATAAAAAAAACTGAACAACCCCAGCATGCGGCGCAGTTTCAATAGCCAGGGCAATCCTGCGAGCTTACGCAAAGGGGTGATGCTTAAGGTGAAGCATAAAAAAACCAAGGCCCACCAACCTGTTGAACGGGTAATAAACTCGATTGGATTAGCGCCCAAACCATTATGAAATGCTAACCATACAAGCCGTGCAAACGGTATTAAAGCGCACAGAAATACACCGGTTTTAATACGGGTTACAGTTGCAGCAGAAGGCGCTTTTTCCATATAGCTTCTTTCTCATTGCATTTCTAAACCATTTCGGTTGTTGTCACTTTGCCTTGTCGTGCCAGAGTGTTTTCTTCGGCTTTGCGCCTAGACAGTAATGATTTAAAAATGGATTAGGTGCATTTTTACAGGCTTGTGCGCTAGGCATGGCTTGGCAGATAATGTTCACAAGCCTTAAAGACCTTATGTTATAGGAACGCCCCTACAACCTATGGGGTGGAGGCATCCCGTATTGAAAAGTTAAAAAAACTTGCGTAAATCCATTCCTGTGTAAAGGGAAGCTACTTCTTCATAACCATTAAACATCAGTGTTTTGCGCTTGGGTGTTAAAAAAGCATTAATTCCGGTGGAGCTAGCATCAATACGGCGCTCCGTGGCCTGACTCCACCGCGGATGATCTACAGCAGGATTAACGTTTGAATAAAAACCATATTCAGAAGGCCCGGCTTTTTCCCAACTGGTTTTGGGTTGTTTTTCAACAAAGCGGATTTTCACAATACTTTTGCCGCTTTTAAAACCATATTTCCAGGGGACGACAATGCGTACGGGTGCACCGCTCTGATTCGTTAGCGTTTGCCCATAACTGCCTAAGCTTAAGAGTGTCAAAGGATGCATCGCCTCGTCCATGCGCAAGGCCTCCACATAAGGCCATTCCAGGACAGAAGATTTAAGGTTAGGCATTTGTTTAGGATCAGCCAAAGTAATGAATTCAACAAATTTGGCGTTACCAGTAGGCTCAGCACGTTTGATCAGTTCAGACAAAGAAAACCCCAGCCAAGGAATCACCATGCTCCAACCTTCCACGCAGCGTAATCGATAGATCCGCTCCTCTAGGGGCGCTAGTCTTAGCAACTCTTCAATACCGATAGTGTGTGGTTTATTGCAGGCTCCCTCTAGCGTGACCGTCCAGGGTCTGCTGATAAGTGTGCCCGCTTTTTTCGCAGGGTCTGCCTTATCGGTACCAAATTCGTAATAGTTGTTGTAAGTGGTAGCAGATTCAAAGGGGGTGATTTTTTCCATCGTCACATATTTGCTTTTGACTGACGAGAGTTTTTGCAAGGTGATGTTACTCTGTGCAAAGCTTTTAAAGGGCAGGGCGCTGAGCCCCATTGCTAAGCCGGTGGATTGCAAAAACTGGCGGCGATTTTGCCACAGTGCTTCAGGTGTAATTTCTGAAGAAAAAATATCACTAGATTTTTTTATCAACATGGGCAGGGCCTCCGGATACAAAAGTCCAACAACAGTACAGGACGTAAACATTACTGGTTTTAGTGAAGAATACGTCTAATAACTAAAAATTGCTTGTATTAAGTGGCTTGAAACTTTGATTTTTTTTAAGAGAATATGGCAAGCTTGTAAAAAACCTTATTTTTGCCTTGAATGTCTAATTCTTTTCATCTAAGTCTGCAACAAGCCCGCAATCTGCAGTTAGCTGCACAAGGCTTGTTAAAAGCTCCGTCTAAAAAACCGACTCGCGCTGATGTACGCAAAGCTATTCAACGGATGCAATTGCTACAGATTGATACTATCCATGTGGTTGCCCGTAGCCCTTATTTGGTGCTGTTTTCACGGTTAGGAGACTATCAAAATATCTGGTTAGAACAATTATTGGAAAACCAGTGTTTATTTGAAGCCTGGGCGCATGAGGCTTGTTTTATTCCGATTGAAGATTACGCTCTGCATCGCAGCTATAGTAATGCCCGCCGCCACTGGGGCATTCACGGGGCGCGGCGTATATGGGAGCAGCATAGACCGCATATGCAAGCCCTGCTTGAGCATGTTCGGCACAATGGGGCCGTGAAATCTTCTGATTTTGAGCGCAAAGATGGGAAAAAGGGCGGTGGCTGGTGGGGGTGGAAAGATGAAAAACGCTGGTTAGAGGCCTGGTTTGCCTTGGGTGAGTTGATGATTGCCCGCCGCGATAATTTTTCCCGAGTCTACGACTTGGCCGAGCGCGTTTATCCGCCTGCCCGTAATTACACTCAGTACCCTGTTGAGGAGGTACATCAAATTTTTATAGCCCGGGCAGTTAAAGCGCTAGGTATTACCCAGGCACGGTGGATTAATGATTATTTCCGTACCACTCCCAAGCTTAAACCTACTGAGCTTTATCCTTTAATAGATGAGGGTACTCTTATAGAAGTAAGGGTAGAAGGTTGGACTCAACCTGCTTTTATACACCGTGATCATTTATCTTTAGCCCGTAAAGCTGCGCGTGAACAGCTAGAAGCATCACATGCCACTTTATTGTCACCTTTTGATCCTTTGGTTTGGGATAGGGAACGCGCCAAGGTCATGTTTGATTTTGATTATCGTATTGAATGCTATACCCCTGAAGCCAAGCGCAAATACGGATATTTTGTCCTGCCTGTGTTGGTGGAGGGACAAATTGTTGGAAGACTAGATGCGAAAGCTCACCGCGGTTTGGGGATGTTCGAAATCAAGGCCCTCTATCTTGAGCCTCAAATAAAACCGAGTGACAAGCTTTTGCAAGCGCTGGCGCAGGCTTTGCGCAGCTGTGCCTGTTGGCATCAAACCCCAGGCATTACCATTAATCGCACTTCTCCATCCACGCTTCAGAAAAAGCTGAAGTATTTTTTAAAATCAGAAGCAACACTATAAATAAGGTTAACGATGAAAAACTTTTTCTCAAAAATTGTTAATGAATTTTTTGGCGTGAGTTATAAAGACCCGATTCAGGCGCATCCTCAGCTCGGGCCCTTAGTCGCAGCTTATGAACGAATGGATGGCCGCCAGGCAGAAGCTATGTTTAAGTCCAGCCGGGGCCAGTGGGATTTTTACACGCAAGTGATAGACCTAACAGCCGAACGTTACTTTATGGCCCTTCAGGAATCTACCCGCGAGCAAATGATCGACTTTTATGTGAAGAGAAAAGAAGTAGCTTGGTTGATTGCACGAGGAGTATGGCATATGGTAGAAGGCTGGGAAGCTAGAGGGGGAGGCCGCGCTAGCACCGTGACTCAAGAAGGCTTTACTGAGCTTGAACGCCGTTGCCGTCTGGCAAAAAAAGATCTGCTAGAGGCTGCTGCGCAGGATGCTGAAAATCCCGCCCCCTATACTTTCCTCTTAAGAGCGGCCAGGGGCTTGAGTGATCGTGCCTTCGGGGAAGAAGCTTACGAGCAAGCCATTGCTCGGGATGCTTATGGATACGAGCCCCACCGGGCCTTTTTGCGCTTAATTTCCCAGCGTTGGATGGGCTCGCATGAGGAGATGCTGGAGAAAGCCCGTCATATTGCTTCTAATGCGCCTGAAGGGACAGATGCCGCATCGCTCATAATCGAGGCATATTACGACCGCTACTCCTATATTTGCAGATTTGATGAAAGCGTAGCCCTGGCCTGTGCTTTTTTGCGGGATCGCAACATTCTGGATGAAGTTTCTCAAGCCCTTTCCCGCTCGGTAGATGCACCGGGTTATCAACTCAGCCCCTCTACTTTTTATATTCGCCATCTGGCAGCCGTATTGTTTTGGCAGGCTGGGGAAACTGATGCAGCGCGTGCTCAGCTTGCCAAAGTAGGCAATGTGTTCTGTATCCAGCCTTGGTGGCAACATACTCCTGAGCCTGAGGAGTTTTATACCGAAGTGCGTAAAAAGCTTGGCTTGAGTTGAACCACATTACCCAGGAAGTGCTCTTACTTTTTGTGGCGTGAATCTCAGCGACGCATGAGTGGATATTTTCCTGCTTTTTCTTGCCGATAGCTTGAGCATTGACACTTCAATTCGCTAAAACTGTCTGGCAACGGTTGGCTAAGCGGCTTACCCTCTACTGGGAAAACTGGGGTAAAAGGGTTTTTGCTGTTACATTTAAAACCGGCTTTTTATGATTCGTTTTATGGCACACCTACTCTTTTATTGTTTGGAGGTTTTCATGAAAAAAATTCTATACAAGATATTTTTGAGCATTTTTCCTACCTTTTTATTGCTGAGCGCTTGCCAATCTGGACCTTCTGTCGCAGCAGGCTCTACGGGCGCGGCAGCAAGCCCTGCAGCCGTACAGGGAATTGTTGATACAGACTGGAAGCTAGTGCAGTTGGAGGGACAGCCTGTAGGTATGAGTATGATGAACAAGCCTCTTACTTTACGTTTCACGGCAAGGGCAAGTAATGGTCGGGTTACTGGATTTGCTGGCTGTAATACTTTTTCAGGAAGTTTTTCGCAAACCCCCGATCGCCTGATTTTTGCTCCTTTAGTGATGACTCGCATGGCCTGTTCTGAAGGCCAAGCCCTAGAAAGCAAATATGTAACAGTATTGACAGGCTCACGTGCTTATCGCTGGACTGCTCGCTCGCTTGAGTTATTGGAGGGTGACACGGTATTAGCCCGTTTTGAACGGATGTAATACAAAGCTGTGGTGTTTGCTATTTAAACAGCAGACCCCACAGCTGCTGCGTTTAACTAAAAACTTCTTAAAAGCTTTACGCCCTATTTATGGGGTTCTTCAGCCATTTCTCTTTGAAAAAGCTTTTAAAAATTAGGCTCAAACCAAATTTTCTAAAACTTCTTTACCGTTAAAAATTATGCAAAGATGATTGTGTGTATTTTCTTTGCTTGAATAACAGTTTTAATTACTCCCAATATTTTTCCCAATCGGCAGAAAACGCTTTTTTCAGTTTCTCCATATAGGCATTTGTTTTAATCTTGACCATCCAGAGTTCAGACCCCGTGCCTCCTTTGCAGACCACACCCTCGGCAACATTAAATTCGCCTTCCCGCACATCGTTTGCAAAACGCCCTGTCAGTTTACCTTTGTAAATTACTTTAGCAATCTTCAGATGGCCGAAATCCTGCAGGAAGACTTCTGGATCTACCATGTGGGTACCGTTGTAAACATCAAAAAGCATCAGCTCTTTTCTATCACTATTTTTATGCAAACCTGCAAAAGAGTTTGGGCCGAAATATTCAGTAAAAACGCTTAATTCTTCTGCCTTATACGCTGGGTTTTCTTTAAAGATTTTTTCCAGAGCACCGGCGTAAGTAGTCTGGAACAAATGAACGGCGTCCTCATAACCCGGATGTTGTGCGTTGAATTCTGCTATTCCTTTCTCATCCAGATCAAAGCGATTACGGCGGGTACCAAAGGCATACCAGCCTAACTCTCGCTCCCAGACCCAATGCAGATTAGTACCGTCATATTTTTCAAACGCTATACATTTGCCTGGCAGGATTCTTTCACTACCAGGAATTTTTGGATAAGACAGGGCAACACGGACCATGATTTTTCTAGCTTCAAGCTTTAGGGAAATAAAAACTCTGGAATGCACTTTCAGATATGCTGCGGATAATGATGAGTGTAATTAATATGAAAGAAAAGTTTAATGACTTATAACTTTGGCGAGGAAAAATGATCATTTTCCTCTCGTAGTGAATTAAGGCCCTAAGCTCATGCCCTATCTTCTCTGATAAAACAAAACACCACCATTATCCAAAGCAACCTTACCAGAAAGCTTAATTATGTTAGCCATTGGAACTCCCTTATCTCCCTCTGCCACAAAAGTAATGCTCCTCGGTGCAGGCGAGCTAGGGAAGGAAGTATTAATCGCTTTGCAGCGTCTGGGAGTAGAAACTATTGCGGTGGACCGTTATGAGAACGCGCCGGGACAGCAAGTAGCGCATCATGCACACACGATTGTGATGAGTGATCCCGCAGCCTTGCGTGCCCTAATTTTGGCACAGCGACCTCACATCGTTGTCCCAGAAATTGAGGCCATTGCTACATCGGTACTGCAAGATCTGGAGGCTGAAGGTCTGGTGCGGGTGGTTCCCACAGCGCGTGCGGCACGCTTGACGATGGATCGAGAAGGAATTCGCCGCTTGGCTGCAGAAACACTCGGGTTGCCAACTTCACCCTATGCATTTGCAGACTCTTTAGCGCAATTGCAGGCTGCTATTGAAGGAAGAGAGGGCAAAAAAGCTATTGGCTATCCTTGCATTATCAAGCCTGTCATGAGTTCTTCCGGCAAAGGTCAAAGCAAGCTTGAAAGCTCGGCTAATCTTCAAAAAGCCTGGGAATATGCTATGGCCGGTGGGCGGGTAGGGACGGGTCGAGTCATTGTGGAAGGGTTTATTGATTTTGATTATGAAATCACCTTACTGACCGTGCGAGCGGCTGATGCCAATGGTCAAGTGCACACTCATTTTTGTGAGCCTATCGGGCATATTCAACGAGAGGGTGATTATGTAGAAAGTTGGCAGCCGCATCCCATGGCCCCTGCTGCCCTGGCCGCTTCACAGCATATTGCCAAAACTGTTACCGATAATTTGGCAGGGCAAGGTCTGTTTGGTGTCGAGTTGTTTGTAAAGGGAGATAAGGTTTGGTTTAGCGAAGTAAGCCCCCGTCCTCATGATACCGGTATGGTGACAATGATTAGCCAATGGCAGAATGAATTTGAACTTCATGTACGTGCAATTTTGGGCCTTCCCGTAGATACTAGGCTTAAAAGCCCGGGCGCTTCGGCAGTTATTTACGGCGCAGTAGAAGCCAAGGGGATTGTGTTTGAGGGTGTGGCAGAAGCACTGGGTGTTCCTAATACTGAACTGCGTTTATTTGGAAAACCTGAAAGTTTTACAAAGCGGCGCATGGGGGTCGCCTTAGCGCATGATGCGCATGTAGAAATAGCTCGAAAAAACGCTAAAGCAGCTGCTGCAAAGGTAAAGCCTAGGGTTCTGGGTTGAGGTGTTCTCTACTTTTTCTTGGAAATTTTTAAGAAAGTACCGGGTCAACCGTTTTAGCGTTCTTTTGTTGTTTAGCAGATCTTTAAAGCGCGCATCTGCTGAAAGCAGCTTTCCGGACCAAATAAATTTTATATCGGTTAACTTCTAATAAGCTACTGCGCAAGCCGGATCGGCTCTTGCGGTGCTCAGCGTACAGTCCGTACGCATCTGCTCCTCAAATCCGCTGCGGGCCGCTCGCTACGGTTATTAGAAGTTCCCCTCGAGTCTTTCCCTAGTGTTTATGCAGATTTTTAAGGTCTTTTGCCTTAGGAATACAGTGTTTATTGAGATACTTTTTATAATATTTAAAAATTGCAGGGGGTATTTCCAATAAACTCCCAGCAGAGGCATCAACAGGCTAAGCTACCTTAAATAGAGTAGACCATAGCTTACGTAAGCGATAAAGTTAAAAGAGAATTAACGGTATTCTGTAGTTTTTGCAAACATCAAAATTGTAAATAATCTTCTCCCTATCCTCAGCTCAGTTCTCAGTTATTGAGCAGTAGAAAGGGAAACCTCTTTACCGGACGTATGCTGCCGGTTGCCACTTTAACAGGAGCATGTTTGAAAAGCACCGCGTTTTTTAAAAAAGACTGGTTTTTGGGACTAGTGACGGTGTTTTTTGTCCTGATGGTGTATCAGACGACTGCACTGTTTGAACAATTGGAAAACTGGGTATATGACCGGGGTATCCAGGCTAGCAGCTATCCTGTTTCTGACAAGATAAGTTTTATTGCCATTGATGATGCCTCCATCCTCGCTTTAGGCCGCTGGCCTTGGTCCAGGCAGGTGCATGCAGAATTTATCGAAAAATTAGCGGCGGGAAAACCCAAAAGCATCGCCTATACCATCGCATTTACAGAGCCGCAGCGGGAGGCTGGCCTTGCTTATATCAATCAGCTTGCCCAGCTATATTCGAAAGCAAAAGATCAAGGGCTAACAAGCCCTGCGCCCCTTGCACAAATGGCTAATCTTATTACTGAAGCGCAGCTTCAACTAGATGGGGATCGTCGGCTTGCTCAAGCGCTGAAGTCAGCCGGTAATGTACAGCTGGGGTTTAACCTCAGCCTGGGGGAGCCTCGCGGTAATCGGGATAAGCCCTTGGCTAGTTATGAAAAAAACACCGCTGTCTCCGCTGTGCCTGGTTTTATTTCTACTGAGACTGCTTCCTTTCCTGTTGCACAGTTAGGCCAGGTTGCGGCAGGCATGGGCCATATGACGCTCATCAATGGGGGGGATAATTCTGTTCGCAAAGCTGCTTTGTTTTTGAACAATTACGATATGGCTTTTCCCAGTCTGGCTCTGAGCACTGCGGCAGGGGCGTTGAATATCCCGCTCTCTAGTCTGCAACTGGCGGACAACAGTCTAAAACTCGGCAATTTTTCTTTACCGGCTAGTAGGGAATCGCTGATTTTACCACATTTTTATAGTCCACAAATTGGTGCGAAATCGGCTTTCCCCATTGATTCTTTTTTTGATGTGTACTCTGGCCGTATTCCTGCCAGTAAATTTGCGGACAAGCTAGTCATTGTGGGGGTATCTGCTACAGGATTGGCTGAAGTAGTGAACACCCCTATTGGCATTATGCCGCCAGGTGAGTATCAGGCCCACCTGACCTCTAGTTTGTTGCAAGGCCACCTCTATAACGAACCTTGGTGGGGTCGCTATGTGTTGCTGATAATCTTGCTTAGTATTGTGGGCTATCTGCTGGTATTGCTTCCTCGCTTATCAGCTGCGCTGGGGGCCACTGCCAGCGCAGCGATCGTGCTTGGGCTGCTTGCGGCGCAGTGGATACTGCTGACCGGGAAAATGCTGGTTCTGCCACTTGTGTTTCCTGCAGCGCTTGTGCTGATCGGTCATTTGGTCCTTACTACCAAACGTTTTTTGGTCACCGAAAAAGGAAAAGTCCAAGCCGATACGGAATCTGCGGAATCTAACCGTATGCTGGGTCTGGCTTTTCAAAGCCAAGGCCAGCTCGATATGGCTTTTGACAAGTTCCGCAGGGTACCCTTGAGTACACCCGTGATGGAAAATTTGTATAGCCTGGCGCTAGATTTTGAGCGCAAGCGCCAATTCAACAAGGCTCAATCTGTCTACGAACATATGGCGCAGCATGATCCGAACTTTAAAGACTTGTCAGCCAAGCGTAATTACGCCAAAACCATGAGCGAGACGCTGCTGTTAGGCAGTGGTCAGGCTCGCAGCAACATTTCAATGTTAACGGGTTTGTCAGGAGTGGAAAAACCCATGCTGGGCCGTTATGAGATTGAAAAAGAGCTGGGTAAAGGCGCCATGGGAGTCGTGTATCAAGGCAAAGATCCAAAAATAGGCCGGATAGTAGCCATCAAAACCATGGCTTTGAGTCAGGAATTCGAGTCAGATGAATTACAAGAAGCTCGTGAGCGGTTCTTTCGTGAAGCAGAGACTGCTGGGCGTTTAAACCATCCCAATATTGTGACGATTTTTGATGTGGGTGAGGAGCACGATCTGGCCTACATTGCCATGGAATACTTAAAAGGGAAAGATCTAGTAGGCTACACCCGGCCCGAAAACCTCATGTCCATGGGCAGAGTGGCTTCTATTGTGGCGCGGGTTGCCGAAGCTTTAGGCTATGCCCATAAAAACGGCGTCGTGCATCGGGATATTAAGCCTGCCAATATTATGTATGAAATTGAAAGTAATACCGTCAAAGTGACAGACTTTGGAATTGCCCGGATTACCGATAGCTCTAAAACCAAAACCGGTATGGTCATGGGAACCCCAAGTTTTATGTCGCCGGAGCAACTTTCAGGCGTGAAAATTGATGGTCGTTCCGATATTTTTTCTCTCGGGGTTACGCTATATCAACTGTTGACTGGTCATTTACCTTTTACAGGGGAATCCATGGCGCAATTAATGTTTAAAATTGCCAATGATCCAATCCCTGATCCACGTCTGGTCTGTCCTGCTATCCCGCCTGTGCTGGTTTCCATTATTCAGAAAGCGACGGTTAAAGACATCCATACACGTTATCAAACTGCAGAAGAAATGGCCGCAGATATTCGCGCTGCCATGGCCAGTGCTGCAGCAGCACGCACGGCTCCTTCACGACCTCAAACTGTACCGATACATGAGAATCAAGCACCTGCTTCGGGATAGCCTTATTTTTCTGGGCCAAGCAGAGTTTGATAAAAACGCTATTAAACCCGGATTTACCATGAGGTGCACGGTCAGTGCCGTTTGGGTGTCAGCAAGACATTTGCGGTCATGCTTACCCCTCTTTGTCACCTCTAGCCAGGGCTACAGATTCCACAGTCGGGTCAAAACTGCCTCGCAAAGGTACTCTCTTTTCTCCCCGGTTCGAACGGGAAATCTGGGTTAAATCATGAGCCCCTTTCTTTTTAACTTTACTTCGCTAAGCCATCCTGGCATCGTCCGTGCTCATAATGAAGATTCTCTGGCGCTAGTACCCGAGGTCGGTTTGTTTATCTTGGCCGACGGGATGGGAGGCTACAAGGCAGGGGAGGTAGCTAGTGGTATGGCCACGGCGCTGCTGAGCACAGAATTAAAAGAGGATTTGCAGCCAAAAGAACAGAGAAAACTAAGTAAACAGCAACTGCATCAAATACTAGAAAATCGCGTTGTCAACGCCAATCAAATCATCTATAACGCAGCCACCCAGCAATCCCAATACCAGGGAATGGGCACTACTCTTGTGATGCTGCTTTTACAAGGGGAATATGTTACTGTTGCGCATTTGGGCGATTCTCGGTGTTATCGATTGCGAGCGGAGGTACTTGAGCAATTAACCCGCGATCACTCCCTTTTGCAGGAACAAATAGACGCTGG
>JAIBAO010000012.1 GCA_019695155.1 Burkholderiaceae bacterium
TTGAAGAGTTTGCCGATGTATATCGTACTGCTAGCTTTGATCCCAACTGGTATTGCTCTGTAGGAGTTCATCCAGGTTATAAAAACTGCCTTGAACCTACCGTCAGTGAATTGGTAACCAGAGCCAGAGACTCAAAAGTAATTGCAATTGGTGAAACAGGCTTAGATTATTTTCACGAACCTGCTGCAGCTAGTTGGCAAATTCCTCGCTTTGAAATACATATTCAGGCGGCACGTCAATCTAATAAGCCTTTGATTGTTCACACCCGCTGCGCTAGCGAAGATACTATCCGGATTTTGAAAGAGCAGGGGGCTGCACAATGTGGTGGAGTTATGCATTGCTTTACCGAAAGCTGGGAAGTGGCTCAAGCCGCACTAGACCTAGGGTTTTATATCTCTTTTTCAGGAATTGTTACTTTTAAAAACGCAACTGATTTACGTGAAGTAGCCCGTAAAGTCCCTGTAGAGCGCCTTCTAATTGAAACCGATTCTCCTTATCTGGCACCTGTTCCCTATCGAGGGCAAGTGA
Organism: Burkholderiaceae bacterium; assembly: GCA_019695155.1. Lineage (GTDB taxonomy): Bacteria > Pseudomonadota > Gammaproteobacteria > Burkholderiales > Burkholderiaceae_C > Piscinibacterium. The sequence goes on from JAIBAO010000012.1 coordinate 529, forward strand.
ATGAACCCAGCTTCCTGCCCACTATCGCCGCAAAAATCGCCGAGATACGAGGAGTAAATATTAACTTTATTGCAGAAAAAACAAAAGAAAACTTCTTTAATCTTTTCAAAGAGTTAAAGTATGAAAATAAAGTTAAACATTAAGAAAATTATACTTAAATCATTTTTAATGCTAACACCTGCATGGGTTTTTGCTGATAATAGTGAAGCACTTAAAAGCGCAGTGCAAGAAAAAAATGCTATTGCAGTTGAGCAATTGATTCAACGAGGCTTGAATCCCAATATTGCCTATGAGAATGGCAACACTCCCTTACACCTGGCAGCCTTTGAAGATACCTTGCCAGTCATCAAGGTACTCTTGAAGGCAGCTGGAGTAGGCATAGACAAAAAAAATACTCTCGGTGAGACCCCTTTAATGATTGCTGCTTTAAAGGGAAACCGGCAGATGGTAGATATTTTGTTAGCCCGAGGAGCTCAAATTAACCAACCTGGTTGGACCGCATTGCACTATGCTTGCAGTACAGGTCAAGACGAAATAGTGGCAGAGCTTCTAGACAAATTTGCCTATATTGATGCTGAATCTCCTAATAAAACCACCCCTTTGATGATGGCTGCACGCGCAGGTCACCTCAATACGGTTAAATTATTGCTACAAGAAGGTGCAGATCCTAAGCTGAAAAACGAGCAAAACTTAAGCGCAATAGACTTGGCAAAAAAATATAATCATCTCCCTGTTTTATCGGTGCTTCAGAGCGCAATAAACAATCAACAAAGCCCCAAACCCAAAGAACCTGCAAGCCTACCTTCAGTGCCTGCGGGCCAAATTGAAGGGAAATTACCAGTGGACAAACCGTGGCTACGATAATGGAAGTTACCTCTCAAGCCCAGGCATTTAATTGGTTGCATATTTGTATTATGTCAAATTAAAGTAAGATTGTATGGCTCGTATATTAATCGTTGATGATGATCCTATCCTGCGCAAGTTGCTATCTCAGCATCTTGCCCATGAAGGTCACGAAATCATTGAAGCCAGCAGCGGCGAAGGCGCCCTGTCTCGTCTGGATCATGAACTGCCACAGCTTTTAATTACTGACTTACGCATGGGAGGTATGGACGGCCTGGAGCTATTCGAGGTGGTCCACCGCAAATATCCTTTATTGCCTGTTTTGATTCTTACCTCTCATGGCACGGTTACAGATGCAGTGAAAGCCTTACGCCGCGGAGTGTTTGGCTATATTACTAAATCTTTTGAAGTGCATGAATTCATGCAAGAAGTCAATCGTGCCTTGCTGGCCTCTCAGGCCTTAGGAGCTGATATGCCCGGCAAGATCCCGGGTGAAAAGTGGCGCGAATGCATCATCACGCGTAGTCCACAAATGGAACAAATTTTGGCTGAAGCGCGCATATTGGCAGCCAGCAACGCTTCAGTGCTGATTCAGGGCGAAAGTGGTACAGGTAAGGAATTGCTGGCACGCTCTATCCATGCAGCAAGTGTACGAGCTGCAAAGCCCTTTGTTGCTGTTAATTGTGGCGCCATTCCGGAAAATCTGATTGAGTCTGAACTTTTTGGTCATGTTAAGGGTGCGTTTACCGGTGCCGTGCGAGATCAACCTGGTCTATTTGTTTCAGCCCAACAAGGCACCATTTTTCTAGATGAAGTGGGAGACTTGCCATTAAATATGCAGGTGAAATTATTGCGAGTCTTGCAAGAACGGGAACTACGGCCGGTAGGCTCATCTTCTTTTGTAAACTTAGATGTGCGAGTGTTATCGGCTTCTCACCATAAACTAGAAGACGAAGTTAAAGCTGGACGGTTTCGGGAAGATTTATTTTATCGCTTAAATGTGGTGGGCTTACATTTGCCCAGCCTGGCAGAGCGACGGGAGGATATCCCTATACTAGCACAGCATTTTATGAGTACCTTGGCGCAACGTTATGGAAAACAACTCACTGGCTTTGCGCCCGGTGCTCTTGAGCTAATGGCAACCGCACAATGGCCCGGCAATATCCGTCAGTTACAAAATGCCGTGGAAAAATGCGTCATATTGACTACTAGTCCCGTTATTCCTTTACCGTTAGTACAGCGTACTTTAGACACCTCGAGTGTGAATTTATTACCTTTTGATGAAGCGCGCCGATATTTTGAACGTGACTATCTTACTCAGGTATTAAAAATGACGCATGGAAATGTATCTCATGCTGCCCGCTTAGCACAACGTAATCGCACCGATTTCTATACTTTGCTGGGGCGTCATCAACTTAATCCGGCGGATTTCAAAAAATAGCGAGTTTAATTCCCTAGCACTCTTTCTAGAGTAGATAAAACCGCTTATATTTTCTCCACCTATTATCCCAGCATTTGGCATGAATCTTCAGTGAGATAGACTTTTTACCTTAGCCTTTTAAGAAATTCAGGATAACAATTTGGATCCACTAAAAAGCAAAATTCGCGACGTCCAGGATTTTCCAAAACCTGGGATTATTTTTAAAGATATTACACCTCTCTTAAAAGATCCCACAGCCTTAAAGCTAAGCATTCAGCAATTATTGCAACCGTTTTGGGAGAGAAAGATCACAGCAGTGGTAGGCTTGGAAGCCAGGGGCCTTATTTTTGGTGCTTTAGCTGCATGGGAACTATCTTTACCTTTTATTCCCTTGCGAAAACCCGGAAAACTGCCTTACAGTTCTCACTCGGTTGCTTACGATCTGGAATATGGCTCAGCTGTGCTGCAAGCTCATATAGATGCTCTGGAACCTCACGACAGAGTATTAGTAATAGATGATCTTTTGGCTACAGGAGGTAGCGCAAAAGCCGCTTGCGAATTAATTGAGAAGTTTGGAGCTACCGTAGAAGCCTGTGCTTTTGTAATAGAACTGGATTTCTTAAACGGGAGAGAGAAGCTTAAAAATCGCGAAATCCATTCTTTACTGCATTTTTAACTCCCCTTCCCTTCCTTTCTCTATCCGTTTAAGCTAAGCACTTGTTTGTGGATTAAGCTTTTGCTCTGCTGCAAAAAGTTTATTTAAAGCACTTAAATAAGCTTTAGCTGAAGCAACAATAATATCTGGATCAGCACCAGTACCATTTACTATCCTTCCCCCTTTAGTAAGACGAACGGTGACTTCTCCCTGGCTCTCTGTTGAACCACTAATGGCATTTACCGAATAAAGCACCATTTCTGCTCCACTTTTTACATGGTTTTCAATAGCCTTTAACGAAGCGTCTACTGAACCGTTGCCATGGCTATCTGCTGTGATTTCTTTTCCCGATTGCTTAAATACAATAAGTGCATGAGGCCGCTCACCTGTTTCACTCTTGTGAGTCAGTGCAATAAATTTAAACATTTCCCCATGATTATCATCTTCTGTCTCATCTACTAAAGCGAGAATATCCTCATCATAAATTTCAGATTTTCTATCGGCTAATTCTTTAAATTTAAGAAAAGCTTCATTAACCTCTGCTTCCGACTCAAGTGTTATACCCAGCTCTTGTAAACGCTGTTTAAAAGCATTACGGCCGGATAACTTGCCTAGTACAATTTTGTTAGCCGTCCAACCTACGTCTTGGGCACGCATAATCTCGTAAGTTTCTCGTGCCTTTAACACACCGTCCTGATGAATACCGCTGGCATGTGCAAAGGCATTGGCTCCTACGACAGCTTTATTAGGCTGCACTACAAAGCCGGTAATTTGAGAAACCATTCGGCTGGCCGGTACGATTTGGCTAGGATCAATCCCTAGCTCTAACTTAAAGTAATCTTTTCGAGTCCGTACCGCCATCACCACTTCTTCGAGCGCACAGTTCCCTGCCCGTTCTCCTAGGCCATTGATGGTACATTCAATTTGTCGCGCACCCCCGATGGTTACCGCTGCCAGTGAATTAGCCACTGCCATGCCCAGATCATTATGGCAATGTGCTGACCAAATAACTTTGTCACTATTGGGAATACGGGTACGTAAAGTTTTAAAAAACTCTCCATAGAGTTCGGGTACTGCATAGCCTACTGTGTCGGGAATATTCAAGGTGCTAGCCCCTTCTTTAATAACGGCTTCCAGCACGCGGCATAAAAAATCTATATCGCTGCGATACCCATCTTCTGGACTAAATTCCACATCCGCCACCTGATTACGGGCATAACGCACGGCTAATTTGGCTTGCTCATAGACTTGATCGGGTGACATACGGAGCTTTTTTTCCATATGTAAGGGACTCGTAGCAATAAAAGTATGGATCCGCGCTTGCTTGGCAGGCTTAAGCGCCTCAATAGCCTGCTGGATATCTCGGTCGTTGGCACGGGATAAGCCACACACAATACTGTCTTTGATCACAGTCGCAATGGATTTAACGGCTTCAAAATCCCCCTTTGAAGCTGCTGGAAAACCTGCTTCGATAACATCAACTTTTAGTTTTTCAAGTTGCTTGGCAATTCGCAGCTTTTCTTCCCTAGTCATGGAAGCACCGGGGCTTTGCTCGCCATCACGCAAGGTGGTGTCAAAAATGATCAGTTTCTCTGCCATGTTCCTACTCCAAGGAGGTTATTAATTGCCCAGATAAAAAAACGGACCTAGTTTTAACCAGGTCCGTTGTTCATGAATATGTATCTGCTAGAGTTGTTTTAGTATTTTCTCTGACTGACTTTCTTACCATGCACACGAACCCTTGTAGCACGTAGCAGTAGTAGACCCAGCATCAAAGAAAGTTGGGCTGCAAATAAAATTGCGAGGTTATGTAAAGATAAGGACATAACTTTAACTCTATGCTATTTTTAAAGTAAGCGCAAATGCAGTGTAGTTTTTCCCCAAAATACTTTTTTTCAAAGCATGAGAGTTACTCAAGATCCCCAAATGCTCTAGAAGTCACAGAAATGAAGCGCTACAAACAATTGCTAGAAAATCTTTTGATTTACAACGGATGGAGAGTCGAAGGGATGAGCTCTCATGATGCTTGGTGGATAGAGGAATCTTGGGACATCCAGTCCATAGAGAAAAATTGGGGCAAGACGCTTGTGATCGCTTTTCTTGTAGATCCCTTATATGAAGGAAAAAATAAAAGTTCAGCTGTTTCCAAAATCACGGCAAGCCTGCAAATGCCAGCCGATCGTTATCATGCCTGGTTAGCTGTTGCATCTCTCAACAAGGGCAGTTTTAACGATGAGCTTGCCCAATTTACGAACAGAATTAATCAGTTTCGAAAGAATTAAAAAATGGAAAAAGATATTGATAACACTTTAAGGCCAATAGCTTCTGCTGCAATAGAAAGCCCCCTTCCCTCCTCTGTGATGAAGGCGCTGCAGGCCGGAAATAAAATTCAAGCCATTAAACTGTTGCGAGAACAAACCGGAATGAGTTTAAAAGAAGCAAAAGATACCGTTGATGCATTTGAACATCGTTCTACTCAAGAAGCTCCTCGTCTTTCCCCTGGGGAGGAGCCTAAGTCAGGGAAAGTATTTTGGTGGTTTGCAGTGTTTCTGATCGCTAGTGGTGTTAGCCTCTTTTATTTTTTTAAATAATCGTGCTAATACTGAGCTTTTAAAGCTTCCAAAGCCCGTCTTTCATGCTTATTGGGACGGCCCTGCAGTTGCCTGGCGGGTTCAGGTTGTAAACGGCGACGTTCCAGTGCATCCATACGGGCTTTGGCACTTTCGGGTGTTTCTTTATAAAGAGTACGCGCAATAGTAGCTGAACCACGCTGCTGAGTAAGCAGGAGCACTTCAAGCTCATAGCTTACCTCTCCCACCTGTACCTTCAGCATTTCTCCACCGCGCAGCTCTTTGCCCGCTTTAACGGGATTACCGTTCACTTGTACCCGCTCTCTTTCAATAGCCTGCACTGCTAGCTGCCGGGTTTTGAAAAACCGCGCTGCCCAGAGCCATTTATCCACTCTCACCCCAGGGTGATCTTGATCTTTACTTGTTTTCATTCCTTAAATCCTTATATTGATCAGGATACAGCAGTGTGCCAATTTAACTGTGCCACAACCTGAGCATGATCAGAAAAAACTCTTGCTTCTCGTTCTGTCCGGTTACGTGCTATTAAATGATCACTAAAGTACTCTACTTGTTCTACAAAACCCACAGCCTGCGGCGAGAAGGGAGAAAATTCTTCTGATACAAAAATATGATCAATAGTTTCAGGCATCTGCTCATGCACATAAGTTGCGTTAGCGTCCCGACGCTGGGCGCCTATGTAAGGAAAATGCCGTACGCGTTGCAAATCAAATGCATCAAACAGCATGCAATTTCGTTCATGCTGCCTGCCCTGTCTAAGACTAGTGGCAGAAATCAACTGAGTGGTTGCGGCTGTAACTGAATCATTGAAATCTCCCAATACAATCAGAGGTTCGGGAGTATGCAAAAGCCGCTGAACAATTAATTGCCGCAGGGCCAAAGCCTCTGTAGTGCGCTTCACTAAGCTACGTGCCACTGCTCTGGCGTAAACTGCGGGATCCTGCTCATCTTCTCCTTCTAACAAGTCAGGGCGTTTGGATTTTAAATGCACAGTAAATAGCCGCAGTTTTTGATGATTTACATCGATGAGCACTTCTAAAACCGGACGTGAAAAATAACAATGAGCAACTGAGCCCGGGGGAGTAGCCTGATCAAGCAGCGCAATCTGAGTATGGCAAAAAAATTCAACAATGGGAAAACGACTCAGTAGTGCCAGCCGGGGTTTCAAAGGAGTCTGATCGGTCTGTGGGGCTAACACCTGTGCATGTGCCATATATTTGCTGCAAGCTGCTGCATCTTTCAAAGCTTGCAGATTAAAAATTTCTTGGCAGGCTAAGATGTCAGCTGCCATTAAATCCATTTGGCTACCTATCCATTTGCAGCGTAGCTCATACTCTTGGACAGAATAAGGTTTCTGACTCTGATAAAACTGTACGCCCGGTAAAGCCAGGTTTAAAACATTAAAAGTTCCAACTGAAAATAAGCTCATAGGCTTCTTAATTACGCAATCAATCGGGTAAAGGTCTTACAAAATAGCCTAGGCTGCTGATTTGCCTTGTGCAGCTACTGCCGCCCTCTTGGCTGCGATGGTTTCAGGATCTCCCAAATAATAGTGCTTAATAGGTTTTAAATGCACATCAAGCTCATAAACCAGCGGCTGTGCGGTAGGAATATTAAGATTAACGATAGCAGCATCGCTCATCCCTTCTAAATGCTTTATGAGAGCACGCAAAGAGTTTCCATGTGCAGCAATCAACACCCGTTGCCCCTTACGAATAGATTGAGCAATAACTGTATTCCAGTAAGGTACTACCCGAGCAACAGTATCTTTCAAGCATTCTGTGAGTGGCAATTGTTCCCGTGGCACTTGGGCATAGCGTCTGTCTTTGTAGGGGGTGGTGGGATCGTCTGCTGATAACGCTGGAGGCGAAATGTCATAACTGCGCCGCCAAATATGAACCTGCTCATCCCCATATTTAAGCGCTGTTTCAGCCTTATTTAATCCCGCTAAGGCTCCGTAATGTCGTTCATTTAAACGCCAGTCCTTCATAACAGGAAGCCACAGGCTATCCAATACATCTAAAGTAATATAAGCTGTACGAATAGCACGTTTAAGAACCGAGGTATACACAATATCAAAATATATTGACTCTGTCTTCAGTAACTCCCCGGCTGCCCGCGCCTCCTGAGCACCATTGTCAGTAATATCCACATCTACCCAGCCAGTAAACCGATTTTCCAGATTCCACTGACTTTCCCCGTGGCGCATCATGACAATTTTGTACATTATTACTTCCTTGAAAAAGAAAATTGATTACCGATTTATAATTGCATCATAGTTTATGAATTTTTTCTTTCTTCCCCCCATAACACAACGTGAAATTTATCTCTGACAACATATTCCTGTTTGGCGTTGCCACAGTCTCGGGCAGTCTTTTACTCTGGCCCCTTTTAAGCAGACAAACCAGAGCTGGAAGCCTCAGCATTACGCAAGCTACCCAACTCATGAATAAAGAAAGCGCTACACTAATCGACGTGCGCAGGGCTGAGGACTTTGCTAAAGGGTCTATCCCCCAAGCAAAACATCTGCCCTTAGAAACCTTGCAAGCCTCACCAGAAAATGCAGGTAAAAAGGATAAACCCATTATTCTTATGTGCCAAAGCGGTGTTGATGCTACAAAAGCAGCCCATATTTTGCGTAAAGCAGGTTTCACAAAAATATTCAGCTTGCAAGGTGGTTTGACGGGTTGGCAGGCCGCAGGTCTACCTGTTATCAAGAAATAGCAGGTGTTTTCTGCCTTTATAAGGAAAAATATTTATGCAAACCGTCACTATGTATACCACGGCTGTCTGCCCTTATTGCATTCGAGCCAAACAATTACTTCAGCGGCGCGGCGTGACAGATATTCAGGAAATCCGCATTGACGTCGATACTGCTCAGCGGGAAATCATGATGCAGAAAACTGGGCGACGCACTGTACCTCAAATTTATATTGGCCAAACGCATGTAGGCGGTTGTGATGACTTAATGGCCTTAGATAACCAAGGAAAGTTAATACCGCTTTTGCAAGCAAACGAGTAATGTACTAAGGGTAAACTACTTCCTTTTTCTGTTTATAAGCGTTATGAAGAAGGTTTGTTTTTGTAGTTTCCTCGTGTTTTTTGATCACTAGGCTGATGAAACAGTCTTGATCTTTTCCCTGTTTATCTTTAATAAAGAAAGGTTTGCGCACCATGGCTGATCAAGAACAAACGTCTGATGCAGTATTCAATATTTCACGTGTTTACATAAAAGATTTATCTTTAGAACTGCCTAATGCGCCTGAAATATTTTTAGAAGCAGGTACCCCTGAAACCAATGTGGAATTAGGAGTTCAAACCCAATCCCTTCAAAACGATCATTATGAGGTGATTGCCTCAGCCACTATTACCACCAAAGTCAATCAGAAAGTATTATTTTTAGTTGAAGGCAAACAAGCCGGTATTTTTGAAATACGAGGCGTACCTGCAGAACAGCTAGAACCTTTGCTTGAGATCGTCGGCGCAGGAATCGTCTACCCTTACCTGCGGGCTAATTTGGCTGATGCTATTAGCCGTGCTAGCCTACCCCCCATTCATCTGACTGAAGTGAATTTCCAGGCTCTATACGAAGCTAAAAAGTCTTCCCCTGCACAACCAAACGGCGCAGCTAGTTATTCATTACAGTAAGTTAAAGCAAACTGTGGTAGGGCAAGGGTTGGGGGAATCTTGAAATTATCCCCACTCCTCCTATCTGATTAAGGCATTCAATTAGCAGGGAATCTAACATGATCCAAGGTCGCTGCCACTGTAACGCCGTTCAATGGACATTTGATGGTCAGCCCGATGGAGCAACGGCCTGTAACTGCAGCATTTGTCGCCGCTATGGGGTACTTTGGGCTTATGATTACGTCGGTGAAGCAATACAGGTTTCTGGTAAAACCCAGATCTACATTCGGGGAAAAGCTATTGAATTTCACTTTTGCCCGGTATGTGGTTGTGTGGCTTTTTGGATTGCACAGCAAACCGATGAACAAGGCCGCCGTCGTATTGCAGTTAATCTGCGCTTAGCTGAACCAGAAGCAGTGGCCCATATCCCTATTGATCATTTCGATGGGCTAAACACATTCGAAGACTTACCGCGAGATGGGCGATGCGTGGCACACTACTGGTTTTAGAGATTTGGCTTGTCCCTGAGTGGGCTATTTTATTAGCGGGCTAACCGATTTTTATACGGACACTATTACCGACCCTAGATTCTGAAGTTTTTACTGGCTTCTGAAGTTTTTACTGGCTTTCCCCAAATAAGTTAGGCCTTCTGCAAGCTTAATCCCGCATGTTCCCGTAAGGGATGAAAAGTAATTTTCGGATGGCGTTCTTGTGTCAAACGTAAATCGTAAGGCGAGGTCAATAAATAAGCCAAGGTATCAGCAGCATCATAAGCCAATTTGCTGGCGTTGCGCTCAGTAAAATTGCGTAACTCTTGCTCAGAATCAGCACTAACCCAACGTGCCCCTACAAATTGACTGTTCATTAGACGTACATCAACCCCATATTCAGCCATTAGGCGGTGCTGGACGACTTCAAATTGTAATTGCCCAATCGCCCCAAGGAGCATGGAGCCACCTATGGCCGGCCGGAACACTTGTATGGCGCCCTCTTCCCCTAGTTGTAACAAGCCATTTTGCAATTGTTTACTGCGAAGTGGATTTTTAAGCTCCACCACACGAAACATTTCAGGTGCAAAAAACGGCAAACCCGTGTACTGCAGCGCTTCGCCTTCTGTAATTGTATCGCCCAACTGCACACCGCTGTGGGTTGTAAAACCAATAATATCGCCTGCATAAGCTTCTTCTACCGCTTCACGCCGCTGTGATAAAAAGGTGACTACACTGGTCGGTCGCATTTCTTTAGCAGTACGATGAACTTTTAGCTTCATACCTTGCGCATAACGGCCGGAGCAAACTCGTACGAAAGCGATGCGATCACGATGGCTGGGGTCCATATTAGCCTGCACCTTAAACACTACGCCGGAAAATTGAAGTTCTTCAGGAAGAACTTCACGGCTTGCAGCTTCTGTTAAGCCGATGCGAGGATGAGGTGAGGGAGCAATATCCACCAGAGCATCCAGGACTTCTTGTACACCAAAATTATTAACCGCCGAGCCAAAAAATACGGGGGTTTGCCGCGCGGCCAGAAACTCTTCCTGATTAAAGGAAGGAGAGGCTCCACGTAAGAGCTCAATGTTTTGCATCGCTAGTTCAAATTCTTTACCAAAACGGCTAGTCAACGCTGCAGTATCAGCCAAAGCAATAAGCTCTTCATCGTCTGAACGTTTGTCTGCCCCCGGTTTGAAAATTCGCATATGGCTGCGGGTTAGATCAATAATTCCAACAAAACTCTTCCCCTGCCCTACAGGCCAGGTCACGGGTACGCAGGGCATGCCCAGCTCGGTTTCAATTTCATCTAAAGTTTCTAGTGGATCACGAACTTCTCTATCCATTTTGTTCACAAAAGTAAGGATAGGAGTATTACGCTGTCGGCATACTTCAATTAAGCGGCGCGTTTGTGCCTCTACCCCGTTAGCGGCATCGATGACCATCAAGGCTGAATCCACTGCAGTGAGTACTCGATAAGTATCTTCAGAAAAGTCCTGGTGGCCAGGAGTATCCAAGAGATTAATAACATGCTGGCGATAATCCATTTGCATTACGCTAGAAGCAACCGAAATCCCCCGCTGCTTTTCAATCTCCATCCAGTCACTGGTAGCGTGGCGCGAGGCTTTACGGGCTTTGACTGAACCAGCGATGTGAATCGCTCCCGAGAAAAGCAGGAGTTTTTCAGTCAAGGTGGTTTTGCCAGCATCAGGGTGAGAGATAATCGCAAAAGTGCGTCTGCGCCGTGTTTGTTCTAGAAAATTTTGGGAACTCATGTAGGTATAGAGTATTTTAAAAGTATTTGTAGATGGATTGAATTTAAAAGAGTTATATGCGTAGCTTAAAAAGAGAAGATATAAAGCTAAAAAAACAAATAGTAACGCAGCAGGAAAATTTTATGCCTCATAGCTAGCCTTTTTTGCCTGAGCTTCTTTATAAATAGGACCTTGGTTAACAAATTTAATTAGTCAGTTTCTACCCTTGCTTGAATTAAATTTAATTTAAAATTAACCAATTACCGATGTGTTATTACTAAACTAAAAATGCTCATGCTTTTATTAAAACCTAGCTTGATTCATTAATCTGTTTGCTACTTTCTCGATGCCATCCATACAAATTATTGCCGGTTTGGGCAATCCCGGTCCGGAATATGAACTGACTCGTCATAATGCGGGTTTCTGGTTTTTGGATCATCTGGCTGAACATTTAAAGACTAACTTTCACCATGAGCGTGCCTTTAATGCTGAGCTTGCCAAAACAAGGCATGCCGGAAACGAGGTATGGTTAATCAAGCCTCAGACTTACATGAATCGAAGCGGTCAAGCCATTGCTGCGCTAATCCGTTTTTATAAACTGAATGTTGAACAATTACTGGTGGTGCATGATGAACTGGATTTACTTCCTGGTGTGATTAAACTGAAAAAAGGAGGAGGTACCGGCGGACATAACGGACTAAAAGATATTCAGGCGCATCTGGGAAGCACCGAATGGTGGCGACTCCGAATAGGTATTGGACATCCCAAAACACTAGATCTTAGGCAAGAGGTTGCAGACTTTGTGCTACATAAACCGAGCAAAGAACAGTTGAATGAAATAGAAAAAGCAATCGACCGTGGGCTTGAAATAATGCCGCAGTTATTAACAGGTGATACTACTCGTGCAGTTGCACAACTGCACACGACTGCTTAAGTTCTTATGAGATCCTCTTCCCCTGCCTTACAGATTCTTGCTGGTCCGAAAGCACTGCAACACTTACGAGAAAAAGGCTTATCCCCAGCCAATATTGCTTGTATTCCCGCGGCAGCCGGTGGACCAAAAGGGTTATTGCTCTGTGCGCTGGACAAATATTTATTCGGTAGCTGGCTACCTTCCCAACCCAGAAGCAGGAGTCTGATCGGGGCTTCTATCGGTGCCTGGCGCATGGCTTGTGCTTGCGCCAGTAACCCGGTAAAGGCTTTTGATGATTTAGTGCAACTTTACATGCAAGAGCAGCGTTATAGTGCCACGCCTAGCAAACTAGAAATTTCGCGTGTAATGCGTAAGCTGTTAAGCCAGCTCATGCATCCGCTGCGTGAAGCGGCTCTGAATCATTCCCAGCATCACTTGCATATTTTGGTCAATCGTGGTGTGGGGGCTTTGCATCCGGGCACACAGCGGCATAAAGCTGGCTTTGTACGTGCTAGTATGGCTAATTTAAGAGGTCGCCACTATCTGGCGCAGCACATGGAACGTATCGTGTTTCATCAGGGGCAAACCTCTGCTCTATTTTTTAATCAAATGTTTGATGCTTTTACCACGCATCGTGTCCCTTTAACTGCAGATAATTTCGATGATGCGCTGGTTGCCTCTGGCTCTATTCCCTTAGTTATGGAGGCAGTGCGCGATATTCAAGGTACTCCGCCGGGATGGTATTGGGATGGGGGAATTATTGATTATCACCTGCACCTGCCTTACGAAAAACTGGATGGTTTAACGCTTTACCCGCATTTTTCAGACCGAATTGTTCCCGGTTGGCTAGATAAATTTCTTGCTTGGCGTAAAGCCCGAGGAAGCTGGCTAGATACCCTTGTATTACTTTGTCCCTCAAAAGAATTTATAAAAAACTTGCCCAACGGGAAAATTCCCGATCGTAAAGACTTTAATCGTCATGGCAATAATTGGCAGGCACGGGAGATGGAATGGAAAAAATCCCTTTCAGCAGCACGACAACTGGCAGACGAGTTTCATGAAATTATCGAAAAAAACCATTGGGCCGCCCTAGCTAAACCATTGCACTCTTCTCTAATGTAGAAGTAAAGGGAGAGAAGAACTATGCATCATGTCATGATTATTGGTTGCGGTTTTGGCGGACTGGAGGCTGCTAAAGCACTAGGCGGCAAACCCGTTAAGGTAACGGTGCTGGATCGCACCAATCATCATTTGTTTCAACCACTCTTATATCAAGTAGCGACCGCAGGTCTATCCGCCCCTGCTATCGCAGCTCCGATTCGCCGCATTTTGCGGCAACAGAAAAATTTAACCGTTCTGATGAAAGAAGTGAGCCGTATTGATCCCACAAACAAGCAAGTATCTTGCGAAGATGGAGAAGTCTTTGATTACGACAGTCTAATCATTGCCACCGGAGCTACCCATAGCTATTTTGGTCATGAGGAGTGGGCGCAGCATGCACCGGGGCTAAAAACGCTGGAAGATGCAATGAATATTCGTCGCCAGATTTTGACGGCGTTTGAACGAGCGGAAGATGAACCCGCTCAAGCTGGAGAGTGGCTAAGCTTTGTTGTGATTGGAGGAGGACCAACAGGAGTGGAAATGTCCGGTACCATGGCTGAAATTGCCCGTCACACCCTTAGGGGGGAGTTTCGTAATATTGATCCCACCAAGGCTCAAATACTCCTGATTGAGGGAGGGCCGCGAATATTGGCCGCTTATGCCAGTGATTTAAGCGAGAAAGCGCTAAAACAGCTTACTAAACTAGGAGTAAAGGTACGCTTAAATGCCAAGGTTACTCATATTGAGGCGCAAGGAGTATGGATTGGGCAGGAGAAAATTCCTGCACGAACAATTATCTGGGCAGCTGGCGTACAAGCCTCATCTTTAGCTCAATCCTTAGGCGTTCCCTTGGATCGTGCAGGCCGAGTTCCTGTACAGTCCGATTTATCCGTAGCGGGTTTAAAAGATGTGTATGTGGTAGGAGATCTGGCCACCGCTCTCAGCCATGGCGCACCTGTTCCAGGAGTCAGCCCTGCAGCGAAACAAATGGGCCGTAGAGCTGCAGCTAATATTCTGGCTAAACTGGCTGGAGGCACTACTCAGCCTTTTCGGTATATTGATTACGGATCTTTAGCCACAATTGGCCGCAGTAGTGCGATTGCTCATGTGGGACCGTTTAAATTCTCAGGCTTAGCGGCTTGGTTATTTTGGTTGTTTGTACACGTCTTTTTTCTCATTGGTTTTCGTAACCGACTCATGGTCATCGCTGATTGGGCCTGGTCCTATTTGACTTTTGCCCGCTCTGCGCGAATCATGCAATCTCCAACGCGGCCGGATGAGTGAAAGATGAAACTTGTCATCGACACCAATGTTTTGCTGGACTGGTTCGTATTTCAAAACCCGGATGTACAACCTCTTATTACCGCTTTGCAAGCACACCATGCAAAATGGCTAGCGACGCAACCCATGCTTGAAGAGTTAGATAGGGTACTCCGTTATCCTCTAATGCTGGCATGGAAACCTGATTGGGGGATGATTGAAGATTTAATTAAAACCTACGTCTGCCTTTGCCCTGTGCCGAAGGAAACCGCACCGGCCCTTTGTGCCGACCCTGATGATCAAAAATACCTAGATTTAGCCTGGACAGAGCAGGCCAGTCGGCTTTTAAGCAAAGATAAATTACTAATAAAGGCTGCTCGCCGCTGCCACTTACAGACCAGTACTTATTTATAAAATAAATTAATAAACTTCCAGAAAACTTGGCAAAGCGAAACGAGAAGATAAGAGAAAGTCTTACGCTAGTTCATGCTTTTCCTGCGGGATAACGCTGAGTTTTTGCAACTTATTCTTTGAAAATATGGTCTTATAATTGCTGTAAAGTAGATTGAAATCTACCTGTTTAACTTTAGGAGAAAAAAAGATGGCTGAACTGCAAACCGTTAGTGGCTATGGTCAAGGCGGGGTGTCCAGTATTGAACGCAACAAAGTACTGCGTAATACCTATACGCTGCTAGCGATGTCTTTGATTCCAACTATCGCGGGGGCATGGCTTGCTATGGCCTTGGGTTTGGATAAAACCATGCTCAAAAGCCCCGGATTGACTCTTATTCTTTTCCTCGTAGGTGCTTTTGGGCTGATGTTTGCAATTGAGCGCAATAAAAATAGCGGCTTAGGAGTAGCCTTATTGCTGGTCTTTACCTTTTTTATGGGAATCATGCTTTCCCGAATGCTCGGGGTAGTGTTGGGGATGAAAAATGGTGCTGCACTCATCATGTATTCCTTGGGAGGAACTGCAGCGATTTTTGCTTCCATGGCGGTGTTAGGCACCATGATCAAAAAAGATTTGTCCAGTATGGGTAAATTTTTGATGGTGGGAGCACTAGTAGTATTTTTTGGAGGTCTATTAAGTTTCTTTTTCCCCATGCCTGCTTTACAAATGGCTTTACTCTTCATGTGCTTGGGTATTTTTTCCTTGTACATGATGTATGACATTAATCGGATTGTTCAAGGTGGTGAGACTAACTATGTGAGTGCCACATTAGGGTTGTATCTGGATATTTATAATGTTTTCCAAAGCTTGTTGGCTATTTTGGGTATTTTTGGTGGAGATCGAGACTAGTTTTTACTAGCTTAAAAAACAAAAAGCCCATTTTTAAATGGGCTTTTTTTATGAGTTGAAAAGAGCCTTTATAGCTTGTTATTCCCATATCTTCGCATTAATGCCTGCTGCGCTGAAGGTTGTTCTGACAAAGCACGGGTATAGCTCCCATCACTATGCTGCAGCCAAGCATCTACTCCATCCTGTAGATAGGGGGTGAGTACTTCATCCATGATGCGCTGTCTAATATTTTTATCCAATATCGGCCAGGCGATCTCAATGCGGCGAAATATATTCCGGCCCATCCAATCAGCACTGGCTAAATAGAGGGATTCTTGCTTAGCTGCTCGAAAATAAAATACCCTGCTATGCTCTAAAAACCGGCCAATCACTGAACGCACCCTGATGCGTTCACTATACGCTTTTAATCCGGAAGGAAGGGTACACGCACCCCGAACAATTAGATCAATATCAGCTCCTGCGCGGGCCGCTTCTATTAAAGCTTCGATTACAGAGTTATCCAATAAAGCATTCATTTTTGCAACAATGCGGGCTGGCTTTTTTCCAAGGGCCGCATCTCGTACAGAGGCAATATGTTCTATCAGCTGTTTATGCAAAGTAAAAGGAGCTAACCATAAATGCTTAAGAGTTTGTATTTTGGATTGACTGGCCAAATGCTGAAACACCTGCTCTACATCAGCAGTGATTTCCGGATTTGCAGTAAACATGGCTACATCAGTGTATAAGCGTGCAGTGCGCGGGTTATAGTTGCCCGTAGAAAGATGAGCATAACGCATCAACTGCTTGCTAGCCTTTACAGATTCACGACGAGTAATCAGAAGCATCTTGGCATGTGTCTTTAGACCCACCACTCCATAGACGACCTGAGCCCCTACCTGCTCCAATCGCTCTGCCCAATTAATATTAGCTTCTTCATCAAAACGGGCTTTTAGTTCTACCACTACAGTTACTTCTTTACCGCGTTGAGCTGCTTGAATCAGCAATTCCATTAACGCAGAATCGCTACCCGCCCGATAAATAGTTTGCTTGATGGCTAGCACTTGCGGATCAGCGACTGCTTGCCTTAAGAATACTAATGTAGGTTCAAACGACTCAAATGGAAGATGCAACATAAAATCGCCCTGTTTAAGCTGTTCAAACAGGGATAACTGGGGATTAACAGAGCGCGGCCAGGCTGGTTCGTAAGGAAAAAATACAAGCTCTTTTGCAGTCGAAGGTTCGATAGCCTCAATGAGCGCATTAAGTCGAACTAGATTGACTGGCCCGTTTACTTTAAACAAAGCCTGTTCGGGCAACTTGAACTGGTTCAACAAAAAGGAGGAGAGCTCTATAGGACAGGCACGGGCGACCTCCAATCGTACCGCGTTACCAAAATGACGTTGTACTAGGCCGCTACGCAGCGCCTGTCGTAAATTGCCAGCTTCTTGTTCATCTACCCATAAATCTGAATCACGCGTAACCCGAAATTGTGAAAAACCATCTATTTCCCTTCCCGGAAATAATTCAAAGAGATGCGCTCGAATGACACTGGAAAGCAAAACAAACGCATGTTTTCCAGGAGCAATTTTCTTTGGCAAGCGAATAACACGAGGTAATATCCGCGGCACTTTGACAATCGCAATATGGTTTTCACGGCCAAAAGCGTCCTTTCCTTTGAGACGAACAATAAAATTAAGGGATTTATTAGCAACTTGTGGAAAAGGATGTGCGGGATCTAATCCTATCGGGATAAGCAAGGGTCGAACTTCGCTCTGAAAAAATGCAGCCACCCACTCGCGCTGGGCCTCATTTCGCTCGCTATGCTGCAAAATTTCTATTCCAGCCTCTGATAAAGCCGGAATTAATACATTATTGTAAAGAGCATATTGCTGTTCTACTAAGGTATGTGCCATTGCACATACCTGTTCAAAGGATTGACTCGAAGAAACACTAATGGGATTTTTTACTCTATTCATCTCATTGACGGGAAAGAGTAAAGGGGGTAGCCGTACTTCAAAAAATTCATCAATATTCGAAGAAACGATACATAAATAACGTAGCCGTTCCAGCAGTGGCACATCCGTGCGTTGAACCTGGGCCAAAACCCGGTAGTTAAATTGAAGAATAGCTTCTTCCCTATTCAAAAGCACTGGTTTTGTGACATCAGCTGTTGCCATAGGAATAGTCTTATTTTTTGTAGAGAGTTTGTGTTGTGCAAACTGACGGACTATCTTTTTTTCCTTCGAGCCAATTTTCTCATCATTTTGTGAGTCCACTGTTTTCTTGAGTGGTTTTACTTGAACTACAGGAAGAGAACCTTTTGACTGCTTCGTTGCTGATTTCATCACGATGCTTACAATTAAGATGAGGGGTTGAAAAGACTACTGTGTAAGACTAATACATTTTTCCGAAGATTTTTTTCAAAAACTTGACAGATATTAGAGAAAATGGAATATCAAGGTTTAAATAACCACTCCAAACAGTCGCCCCACTCCAGCGCTCATTATCATCGCTAGAACTCCCCAAAAAGCTACTCGGGTAGAGGCTTTGAGCACAGGAGCCCCGCCGGTACGGGCGGCTATCGCGCCCAGAATTACTAAAAAGAGCAGTGAACTAATAGCCATTAAAACAATTACGTAAGCGCTAGGAGCAAGCAGCGCAGTGAAAAGAGGCAATGCAGCACCCATACTAAAACTAGCAGCAGAGGCGAAAGCGGCTTGCAAGGGCCGAGCACTGCTAGTGCTGGTAATTCCCAATTCATCTCTGGCATGGGCTGCCAATGCATCATGATCCATTAGCTGACGGGCAACTTCTTCAGCCAAACTTGGGCTTAAACCACGCCCTCTATAAATTCCCGCTAATTCCTGTAACTCTGCATCCGGTTGAGATTGCAATTCTGCATGCTCCCGCGCAAGATCGGATTTTTCAGTATCGGCTTGAGAGCTCACAGAAACATATTCACCTGCCGCCATCGACATAGCACCCGCTACCAGACCCGCAATACCAGCGATAAAGAGCTGATCAGGTCCGCTACTAGCTGCAGCTACTCCAATCATGAGGCTGGTAGTTGAAACAATGCCATCATTAGCACCTAATACCACCGCCCGTAACCAGCCAATCCGGTCATTACGATGCAATTCACGATGAATGGAACGAGGCATAATGATCCTAAAAAACACGCAAACAAGATTTTAAAAGAGCGGGAGGTTTTGCTATTTCTTATCTTGAACGACAAGAGTGCAAGATATCTAAAGAAGTTTGATAGGCTTTAGTTTGAATACCTACGAGCCCTACAACAGTATGAAAAAGATTGTCATGACTGAGGGGTTCATCTAACTTATGGTGCAGACAATCATAATCAATCCCTTTAGAAACTCGGGTAGAAGGCGGTAACCAAAAAATCATGGGGACATGCTTTTGCTCTTTTGGAGCCAATGCATAAGGCAGTCCATGCAAATAAATATTATTTTCTCCTAAAGATTCACCATGGTCAGAGAGGTATAACATTGCGGGTTCATAGTTCGCTTGTTGTTTAGATAACCAGTCAATGCCGCGAGAAAGCAAATAATCGGTATAGACAATCGAATTATCAAACGCATTAATAATTTGTTGTGGGGGGCAGTTTTGCAGAACATTTGTTTTGCATTCAGGTTGAAACGGTTTATGTGTAGGAGGTGATCGTTTATAGTACGCTGGACCATGGCTTCCCATCTGATGCAACACCAATACTACACCTTGATTACGCCGGACCTGAGGCAAGCTGGCCAGCCGTGCATCTAAACCTGTAAGAAGTGCTTCGTCTAGACATTCGCCTTCCTCACAAACCCCTGCAGCATGTTGTATTCCTTTGGGGGGATGCTTTGCAAAACCATGAGGAATGCGATCACAAACCTCCTTGCATCCCGCCTGATTCTCCAACCAAAATACAGCCAGACCAGTTTGCTGCAAAAGATCTAATAAATTTTCATATTCTTGCTGACGGGCCACAAAATCCTTTCTCCCCAAATGCGAGAGCATACAGGGTAGAGATGTTGCAGTATTGGTGCCACAAGAGCTCACATTGCGAAAGCTCATCACATCTTGCTGAGCAAGTTCTGGATTAGTAGCTCGAGGGTAAGCATTAAGTGAAAAATGATCAGCCCGAGCAGTTTCCCCTACTACCAGTAAAAGCAAGAGAGGTTTAGTTTTTGCAGAGCGGGGCAGTAGTTTTGCTGTAGTGTCAATAATTGCAGGGGGTTTGTTGGGTATGGCGTTTGCTTCGTGAATCAACATTCCCACAGCGTAAAAGGAATTGAGAGGATTAATCATGTAACGCAGCGAGCGATGGTTGCGCATGGTAGAAGATAAATCTGCAAAGGATAGTAGGCCGATGATCAGTACAAGTGTGAGTGAACCAGCTAACACTAAGAAATTGCGCGTCAATTGCTGCGATAACTTAGCTGGCTCAAACTTTACTTGCCATAAAAATATAAGAGGTAAGCCTGCCAGGAATAAAACGCTTAACAACAAGCGTAAACTGAGTAGGTCACGGACCTCTCGCCAGTCGGTAACGAGAACATTTACCATCATGGAAGAATCGATAACTACCCCATAGGTGCCCATAAAATAAGCACCTAAGGCTGCGGCCAGTAAAAATAGGGCAATGACAGGCTTCACAGTAGAGTGCCAAGCTACCAATGACAGAAGGGCACTAAGCAGTGCAGCTACCATTAAAGCGAAAGCCGTAATAAAAAAAATCCCCCGGCTTTGCCCCATTTCTGGCAAATTTGCCATCGCTTTCCACAAAGGCCAGTTTGCAAACAGTGCTATCCATACACTGGCTAATAGCACTAGTTTCCATGGACTTGAATAAAAAGATAATCTAAAAGTTTTAATTTGCATAAAAATCAAAGATTTGAAACTATTTTATTTGCAGCACCGATAAGCCAGACCAATAGAGCCTCCAAGATTATTTGTGTTTTTAGTTAAAGGACTATGAGCCGCCTTTCCCATTAATCGCGATAAATTAAGTTCACCATAAATAATCCAGTTCTCCGATAAACGTTTTGTGAGCCCGACAACCGTATGTAAATCATAAATACCGGCAGAAGGCTGATATAAAGGTAAACCTGTCTGCAATGAGGAGGTCTGAGGGATACCAAAATAGCTGCGCATATACTGAGTACTTCCAAAGGCTGCCCCCGCTCCAGCCAGTAACTCAGTATCTGAGTTCAATCGTGCACGATACCCAGCATCGATAGAAGCTGTAGCACCCCCTGCCCTTCCTAATATATCTTGTGTAAACCCTGCTGAGAGGGTCCACTGCTCCGTCACCGCATAGCTGGCATACACTCTAGCGCGCAAGGTTCGACGAATTTGAGGTAACCCTGCCAATGAAGAATCATCCTCGACAGAACGGCCCCCATCTATGCGCAAACCTGCCCCGATTTTGAAGCGATTGCGCTGAATTAAATCAGCACTGGCTCCGGGGCTAACAGGTTCGCCAGACTCGCTCATAAAACTTCCAGCTTTAGAAGTACTGATCCGTAAACGGCCGTATTGCAGGGCCCACAAAGGTCTTAGCTTAAAATCACGCTGTGCACTGCCCGCGTAGCGCGGCGACATACTTGTAGCCAAACCGAGAACATAGTTAATGCTTTCGTTTGAGTCATCCTCTAGCCTTTCTTCAGCTAAAGCGGAACTATTCGCTAAAGTAGCGATTAGGATTAACAAGATTCGGCTAGTGCCTAGTTCTAGGGTATTTAAATCAGGGGGCATGAAAAGCTTTCAATCATCACAAAATTGACGTACGAAACAGCTAGCTTTCCAAAAAAGAACTCTAACAGTCTACAGCTTAACAAAGAGAGGCCGCTTATCCCAAAACAAGTTTAGTAGTAGCCTGCCTTCTTATGTTTTTATATGCAACTCATATAATTACTTGATGATTTTTGCCATTTTTTCAGTCAACAACTGCTCAAAATTTTCTTGCTGTTGGGCGCTCCTAAACACTCGCTTTGGAATAATTGTGAAAGAGCGTGTTCCGTAATAAAGCATATAGGAATGCAGATCAATAAAGACACGTGTATAAAGACTCCATTGAAGTTGCGAATCAATATATGCGGTGCGAAAATGAATACCAGTAGCAGAGAAAGTAAGAAAATACTGGTCGCGGAATTTCGGCTCAAAACGAAATATTAAAACTGGCACTATGGTGAAAGCTGCAATAAGCATTAAAGAAAAGCTTACAGAAATCAGTAGAAAAATTAAACTTAAGTAATGAAGAGTTGGTAAATACCAAAGCCCTGCAAGTCCAATACTTCCAAGAATAATAATTACTGCAATATCTAGTTTCAAATTAAGCTGTCTTGCGCAGTGAGCTCGAAAGGCGTGTAGGTAATCTTCCGGTTGATATTGAAACTCGAGGCTGATGGCAGAACTCATAACAATTCCTTTTCAGAGGTGCACTCAATATTGATGGAATATTGAATGAACAGCATGAGAAAGGTTTTGGTGTGCCTGCTCTTCCAAAGTAGTGTAAAAATAGTCTGTGTGATAAAGACGGGGTCGATTTAAAAACTTCTTAAGAATTAGACGCCGTTTATGCCGAAATATCCAGCCGGGAACAAAGGCATATTCTTCCCGGATTTGGCGTTCATATTCCTCAAAACGGTCTGTTGAAGCTCCTAAAATAGAAAGATCAATATCTACTATGAGTTTTTGATCTGTATTGATAGGGATGCCGGTATGCTGCGTAACCAGTATCAGTTCACTGACGCGATCAACCGCCGCTTGAGGGACTTGAGCATCAGAAAGAGCAGTGCGTGCCCAATAGGCGCTTTGCTCTTCGTTATCATTTCGTCTGGTTTTATAAATGGCGTCATGAAACCATAAAGCCATTTCAACCTCCGCAGCATTTTTAGCTAGCGCTTGCACTTTTTCGAATAGCTGAATGCATTCTCTCAAATGTTGCAAAGTATGATATTTACGATGGGGCTCGGAGTAAGCTTCCATTAAGCGATCTAGCACAGCGTTAGTTTCCGCCCGCGCGCCAATGCCCTGGCATGCGCGCAGCCAAGAATCAAGAAAAAGGTTCTTCTGCACTTTCTCTACTCGATCTCTTCATATAAAGGTAGCGTTAAAAATTCTTCAAAAACTTCTTGTGTGCTCATTTTTATAAAAATTTCTGCTGCGCGATCAAATTTGCCTTCCAAGCCTTTCGCTTTAATCTTTGCAAGCTCTTCTGGAACTAAGGTATTGACTAGATCAGCGGTAACTTTTCGCCCGTCCTGCAGAACCCCTTTAGGACTCCGGATCCATTGCCAAACCTGGGAACGTGAAATTTCAGCAGTAGCTGCATCTTCCATCAAGTTGTGAATAGGCACGCAGCCATTGCCGGCAAGCCAAGCCCCCAGATAATGAATACCTACATTAATATTCATCCGCAAACCGGTTTCGGTAATAGGGGTTTCGGGCTGAAAGTTCAGCAAATCGCCTGCACCGACATTAACCTCAGGTTTTTGTTTAGTCAATTGATTCGGCTTCTCGCCTAGCACTTCAACAAATTCTTTCATGCAAACTTCTACCAGCCCTGGGTGGGCCACCCAACCGCCATCATAACCATCAGTAGCATCTCTTTTTTTATCTGCAATAACCCCAGCCATAGCAATCGCATTTTTTTCAGGATCATTTTTAATAGGGATAAAGGCAGACATACCTCCAATGGCAGGAGCTCCGCGCTTATGGCAAGTCTTAAGCAGGAGTAAAGCGTAGTTGCGCATAAAAGGTGCAGTCATTGTGACTGTTGCACGATCCGCCAGACAAAAATTTTTATCGAGTTTGAATTTTTTAATGCAGCTAAAAATATAGTCCCAACGACCTGCATTTAACCCTGCACTGTGTTCTCGCAGCTCATACAGGATTTCTTCCATTTCAAAAGCAGCCAGAATAGTTTCAATCAGAACCGTGGCTTTAATAGTACCCCGAGGAAGACCTAGTTCTTCCTGCGTCATTACAAATATATCGTTCCACAGACGCGCTTCGAGATGACTTTCTAGCTTGGGTAAGTAAAAATAAGGGCCTGCACCTTGGGCAATCTGTTCTTTAGCGTTGTGAAACATAAAAAGCGCGAAATCAAAAAGCCCTCCCGAGATACGTTGGCCATCTACCCACACATGTTTTTCATCTAAATGCCAGCCACGAGGCCGTACCTGCAAGGTAGCAATCTTCTCGTTGAGTCTATAAGTTTTCCCCTTTTGTTCCAGCGTTAAGTTGCGACGAACAGCTGCTTTCAGGTTAAGCTGTCCTTGAATCTGATTACTCCATGAAGGGCTGTTCGAATCTTCAAAATCCGTCATATAACTATCGGCCCCGGAATTGAAGGCATTAATAATCATTTTGGCTTCCACTGGCCCAGTAATTTCAACCCGACGGCACTGCAACGCCGCTGGAATAGCGTTGATCTGCCATTCACTATCGCGAATGAATTTTGTTTCTGGCAAAAAATCGGGTCGCTCGCCTGCGTCCAAGCGTTGAGCACGTTGTTTTCGTAGAACCAGCAAAAGCTGACGGCGCTCCTCAAACTTGCGGTGAAGTTTTACAAGCAATTCCAAGGCTTCGGCAGTAAGAATTTGAGTAAATTCCGAAGGAACAGGTGCAATAATTTGCATACCTTGAGGAAGAATCATAGGAAGCTTTCAACAAAAAATAAAAATGAGAAATTGATTAGTGTATTTAATAACCGCCGATTAAAAGTTATGAAAATCATTAGCGTAAGATTCATGCAGTTTTTCAGGTGTTTTTCTTTCAAAAAAGCTTTAGATATTAAGCTCATACTGCTGGGAACTTCTAATAAGCTACTGCGCAAGCCGGATCGGCTCTTGCGGTGCTCGGCGTACCCTGCGTACGCATCCGCTCCTCAAATCCGCTGCGGACCACTCGCTACGGTTATTAGAAGTTCCCTGCTAAAGCCCAAGAATTTTTATCATAAATAAAAAGAGTGGGTTGATTTAAGCGATGCACAAGTAGCCTATTTTAAGCAGTACTTAAAGCGGTTTAAGAAAAACCATCATTCTTAAAGCGATTCTTGTATTCCTAACTACCCCAGGCATGTAAACCAGGCTATTGCTCGCAGCAAACGCCTTTCTAAGTATCGGCAAGATGAGGCAGACATATCAACGGGTTTTCTCATTCTTTCTTCGAAATCCCCCTCTTTTCTCCTTTTTCAAGAAGAGAGTTTGAAAGCTAAGGCCTACATTAGAAAACGAAACTAGCCTATAAATCTTTTTTTCTCTTAAAACATAATAACAAGATACGGCAATCACTTTTACTAACCGAGTAAAAGTTTTTACAGAATAAGTTTCTTATTTCCTTTGGTATTGAGAAGGAGGAGATTATGCAGCGGAAATTATGGGCTAGAGCAGGAGTCTTAGGTTTGATGGCGATAGGATATGGTGCAGTAAGAGAGTACCTAAGCAGTAAGAGAAAACATTTAAAAAAACCTGCAGAAAAACCAGAAAAAATTCAACGTTGGGAAGAAGAAGGAGGCGCTTTGCCTGTTAGCGGCAGCCAAACTGGGCCTGGCCCTACGAAATCTTCAGAGACATGAGCTTTAAACTTTTAAATCTTTTCAGGGCACTCCAAAAAGACGTTTAGCACTGCTCAATTTAATTTTTTGATAATCCCCGTAAGCTTGAGCAGCCTTTTGAGCCATGAGGATTTCGGATTCATTACGAAGCCAACTAGCCACGGCAGCCTCTACTACATACGCTTCTGGAGCCATTAACCCATAGGTGAGTACTAGCGGAGAAGCTCCTGCAGTTTTTATTGAGGACTGAAAGTATCTTGCACTAAAGCAGGCAAATACCATGGCGTCTGTAGCGTGGGGAGAGGCTGCAGGAAAGTTTTTTGCAATCGGGGAAATGGGTGCATCCATAAGTCCGTTATGCCCAACAAAAATGGAAAGATGTTTATGATGAGAAGGCAAGGGCTGGGCAAGCTGGTTCATAAAGTCGGTGATCGCTTTTCCTATGGCAGGGCCTTGGTAAGCTTCCGCCACTAACTCAACCCCAGAAGATCGATGTATAAAAACGCAACGTTCCAAAACAGGCTCAGACTTCTGTTGTTCGATACAAGATTGTTTTTGCCATGCAGCTGATTTGGAAAAGTAATTTTTGATTCCATACCTAGCCCCCCAATATAAATTCCGCGCTGCATCCTGACCATTCCCAATCGCGGCAGGGACAGGAACGATACCCTGAGCCGCATTATCGGCA
The DNA here is from genome assembly GCA_019695155.1 of Burkholderiaceae bacterium. GTDB lineage: Bacteria > Pseudomonadota > Gammaproteobacteria > Burkholderiales > Burkholderiaceae_C > Piscinibacterium. Next base: position 26,707 of record JAIBAO010000012.1, read on the forward strand.
AGCGCTACAAACAGATGGATGGTGCGTTTTTGGGGGGTCGCAAAAACATTAATATTGAAAAAAATCGATACAAGACACAAGAGTAATGTTTTCATAATCATAATATGGATAAAAATTTCCAAACCAAGTACTAAGGCCGCAATCTACAGGATTAATCAATCAATCTATATCTTTTCAATAAAGATTGTAGGTCCAGTAAAGTTAATGGCCGCTTTAATCTATCGGTACTATCCATACAAGCGCCTTCAAAAGGATGTTTTTTCTCCAAACAGTTTTTATCACTCATCAGAGAAAAAGTTACTTTACTAATCTTATAGTCAGACCTTTCTTACGGTTAGTTTGGCTATCCACTTATCTTCTTTCTAACCGAGAATGCGCATACTTTTAAGGCGGATTCTCTGCGATAACTTTTAGGAAATCGCAACTTCTGGGAAATCTGCTTTCATAAATTCCACGGAAAGGACTCAAAAATGAATGAAAGATATTCTAGAAGGAATAACGATTGGCAATACAACGATCAAGACAATAGCTGGAGATTTAGTGATCAGTCTCGCGGAAGTGGTCGCCAGTTCGAAAATCAACGAAGCTCTGGTGGTAATGAATGGCCAGAACAATACGGACAAGAGCAACGCTCTCAAAATAGAATGGGAAGAGACTATAACCCTTCGGGCAGGAGCCAGGATTTTGGCAGCGATCCCTGGGGCAATGATAATAACGCCCATCTCATGAGAGGGGAAGAAGATCGTTATGGCTCTTCCTCTTCCAGTAGCTATGGACTCTCCAGTGGATATTCGGGCCAGCAGAATAGGCCCTCGCAGTCACGGCAGAATTTTTACTCGGGCGAGCAATCTTCTGGAAACCAACCCTATAGATACCGAGATAGAGGTGAGCAGTACGGGCAAGGTGGATCGTCTTATATGGATGAGGAGCCACATTCGGACTATTATCGCTGGCGTGAACAGCAACTAAAAAAGCTGGATGAAGATTACCGTACCTGGAGAGATGAACGTCATAAAAGATTCTCAGAAGATTTTGATGAATGGCGTAAAAATCGTCCCTCTATCTCTGAACCTTCCCTTTCTCAAAGTAGCGGGGGAGGTTCTACCAGTTCCGGCAGCAGTTCTACTACTGGCAGTTCAGGCAGCAGCTCCGCGTCGGGTACTTCTGGCTCAGGTAGCTCCGGTTCTGGGAGCTCGGGCAGTAGTTCCGGTTCGAAGAGTCATGAAAAAAGCTCTGGTAGCTCTTCTAAATAACTGAGGTAAACCCCGGGAAAGCCCTGTGCTTTCCCGGAAGACTCTTAGAATTTAAGCAAAACGAAGGAGTTATCCCCCTAGATAGTGTAGTCACGAGATTGCGAGCCAAAGTACTAGGCAACGGATTTGAACAGCAGCAACAAATGAAGCCAGGCATTTGGCATATCGGGTGGCAATACCTCGCCAGCGCTTGAGATGCAAGA
>JAIBAO010000062.1 GCA_019695155.1 Burkholderiaceae bacterium
TATTCCACAGCATTCACCGTGACCTTGACGATATCTTCCACAGCCAGGTTGGTGAACTTGATTTCATATTGCTGGCTTTCTGCCAGACGGGTGCTGACAATACCATTGGCTTCCTTGGTAAAGCTGATCACCAGATCTTCTGCGTAGCTATCTAGCCCTAAAGAAATGCCGCTGCCTACCGTTGCATCATCGTCCACGCCTTCGTTTTTGAAGCGGTCTTCATAGGCTTTATAGACGATACGATCCTGGCTCTTAACTACCGCAGCTTCGTTGAAGGTGGCCTCAAGCTCAGCTTTTCCATTATCTGACACAATGAAGACTACACCAAAACCTTCGTTAATTTCGTCAGAAATATCACGGCCTAATGCGTCAATCACATGTACTGTGTTGCCTACAGCAAATGCGCTCACATTTTTGTCTTGGGCATTGAACGCTGCACTGACCAAGGCAGCCACTTCCTGTGCATTTACAGCTTGGTTTAAAGCATCAGAGTTTGGCACATTAAATACTACGCCACCAATCTTGACTGCAAAACCACCTACGGCCACATTGGGTTCTGAAAGTTTTGTAGTAAGAAAGTCTACTACCAACTCGGAAGCCCCTACCTGTGAAGTAGAGTCCTTACCGAAATCTTGACCAAAAGTACCATCCCATAAATTGCTTCCTGGAGCGGTTTCGTTTTGACGATGAATAACGTCTACGTTATCGCCACGGAACGTATCCCCATCTGCACGTAAACTAAAGATAAAGGTATCGTTTCCTCCTCCGCCGGACAAAGAGTCATTGCCCGAACGGCCTTCAAGAAAATCGTTACCACTACTTGCATACAGAACGTTATTGCCGCCAACGGGATCCACTAGCGCATCAGTACCGCGCAGTTCCAGGTTAACACCGGCTCCAAAGAAGTTTTGCTGATTAGCAAACTTTAATTCAGGCTTGTTGGTGCCTGCCGCTAAATAGTCCAGTCCACCCATACCAGAGGCAATAATATTTTCAATGCCAACTATTTTTGTTGCCGAGTGTTTATCATAAACAGTTTGATCGGCGGTGCCAGGAACGTAGTCGCTGTCGGTTTCAGCATTGGGCTGCTGCTTGGGGTCTTTAGGCTGCTCACCTAGGGTATCAAAGCGATAACCCTGATAGGTTTCATAGCCCAGATCTATACGGATTTTTCTTTCCTGGAAAATATCTTCTTTCAGGATTTTGGCTGCTGATTCTGCTTCAGTAGCGCCTTCACGGCCTACGGTGTAGTTGGTCAAATAAAGGGTGTCGTTACCTGCACCGCCATTCACAACACCGCCGTCCAGCTCGAGCACAAGACCGTCATTGCCATTACCGCCGTCCAAGCTGTCTACACCGTCATAGGCGATCTTGCTCAGGCTGGGGTTGGTAACGCCGTCTTTTACGGTTTCTTTTAAGAACTGCATATTGCCGCCAAACAGCAGATCGTTACCGTCGCCACCTTGAATGTTATCGTTGTCGTAAGCACCGATAATACGGTTATTGGCAATAGAACCTTTTACAATCAACTGAGCAGAAGAACCTAGGCCATAATTGGCTGTACCGGCTTTATCATTCTCTTCCAAGCGACGTCCGCCAAGCTCAACATTGTAGTCATTCAAGAAGCCATACAGATTACCGGAGGCATCCAGATTTTCTACATCCTTGAATCCACCTAAGGATCTACCAGAGTTGGTTTGTACGAAACCATCATCCGTCAAATTGCCGTTGCCGTTTTCGTCACCCAAAGCGTCATCCAGCTGAATCGTCACCGGCTCGTCATCATCGGTAACCTCTAGCAGCAGCCAGTCAGTATCTTGAGCACTCTGGGTATTCCCGGCCTGGTTATCATCGGCAGTTATTCCACCATCGATAAAGGTATTGTTACCGTCGGTATTGTCTAGCAGAGAGAGCTCCACAAAAAAGAAGTCAGCATTACGACCACCTTGGAGATTTTCTGTGCCTGGGTTCCTTTCGGCTACACCACCGCCTGCAATAAAATCATTGCCTACACCAGGCAAAACGGTATCAGCGCCTAAACCGCCCAGGAAAATATTACCGTTAGTTTTAACGCCATCGCCTTCAAATTTGCTGGCCCCGTCATACTGGATATCACCCAGGAAATTCTTGTTGCGATCAAATTCATCCAGGGGGTTGCGCGCATAGGCATCCACAATATAGAAGCCGGAGGTTTTCAGAATATTAGCTCCGCCGACGTTATTTTCAATACCATTGGACTTGATTTGACCATCGCCGTTTAAGTCAATTTCACGCACCTGATTGGTGTTGCCAAAGTCAATACGCACATCGGCATCACCCACCAAACGCAGCACACCGTTGGCAGGAGCCACTACAGGCGCTGCTGCAGCGGTGAGGGTGGTGTTGCCTTCGTTGGTGTCGAGGTCCAGTACACCGTTGGTATAGGTGATGGCTTGTTTCAGGGGGAAACCGCTCGGAGTAAGTGCAGTCCCATCTTTGTAAAAGGCGGCAAAGCCTTGTTTGTAACCATAGATTGAATAATGCGCCAGCGCAGCATTTTCTAAGCTACCATTAAAGTCTGCTAAATGGGCGTTAGCATAGTCGAGTACAGCTTTATGAGCTGGTTCCGCCAAATAGCGAGCTGCATCAAAATTATTAGTGTAATTACTGCCTTGACGGCCTTCCCAAACACCATGAGCCGCAAAATGTTCTGCTAGCTGCCAGTATTGAGTCACTCCTGCTTGAGCTAAAGCAGGGTATTTGGCAGCATAAAACTCTGCGTCAAAAAACAAAGGAGCATTAGGATTGGGATTGTAAATCCGGTTTACCCCTACGTTTAGATAGTGGGCTTCTGGGGAATCAAAAGCATTTGTTTCTTCTGAGTTTTTTAACAAATATTTTTCCGAATAGGCCGCAGCGTTAAAAAACTCATAGCCTGCGAGTTTGAGCTTAGCTACTAACTCTTTAAACAGTACAACATCATTAGCAGATGGTGACATTTATATTCCTCATTTCTTAGTGAATTAATCTGTGTAATACCCGTTGTGCAAGTAGTCTGTTATAGGACATCACCGCGTTTTTCACCCTTACCTTACGCTAACGGTTATGCCTTACAACAAAAAATGCTCCGGCTATCATAGCCGAAACGCTTTTTTACTTGTTGCATGGGGAGCATAAAGGAATGTCTGAGCGCTTGTCTAGTCAGAACAGCGGTGCATTGGGTGTAATACCGCGCAGGTTTTTTGCCCTTGAATTGGCCTAAATTCCGCAGTTTTCGGCCCTGCGTGTAATAAAACCAATAAAATCAAAGGCTTGCGTTTTTGCTTTGGGATTAATCCTTAAGGATTAAGCGAAGAATTCACACGAAGAAAAGCTTCTAACTTATTGATTTAGAAAAACATAGTACGTTTTACACAACATTGGATTGTGGTGTTTTGTCGAATTTTTAACAAAAAATGAATTTTATTGTTGATTTGGGGCTTTCCAACCCATGCGGCTGGCGGCGACGACTACTTCGGTGCGAGAGTCGGCTTTAAAAGCCCGTAAGATGGCCCGTACATGCACCTTGACGGTGGCTTCCGCTAAATCGAGTACCCGGCAAATTTGTTTATTGGACATGCCTTGCAGCAATAGATCCAGCACATCCAGTTGCCGCTCGGTTAAACCCAAGGCCTGTACGTTCTGATTACCCAGGCAGGCGGCTATAGAAGCCGCATGTGGAGAAGCAGCAGAAGACGCAGGAGCGGATAAAGCTGCGGGAGAAAAAGGCGTTGCAGCCGTTAAAGGCGACACTGAGGTATTTGCGACTTCAGAGCCTGGGAGGCGCACAGCTGCACTACCTACACCCTTAATTGCTTCAGGAGGAATGTAAATGCCGCCAGCCATGACCAGGCGTATCGCGGACACTAATACTTCGTTGAGCGAGATTTTCGGTAAGAATCCAGACGCCCCCCGGTCAATAGCCAAGGTAACGGTTTCACGATCATAGTCTCCCGAGACCATCACTACCGGCAGGCGGGGATACAGTTGTGTGATTTCACTAAGCAAGGTCAGGCCGTTGCAATCGGGCAGTTGCACATCCAGCAGGAGCAAATCCGCGTCGGGATGCTGCACGAGTTGCGCATGCAGACTTTTGCCATCATAGGCTTCAACAAACTCCAGTTGCTCGTCCATCCGGTTGAGCATGGCGCGCAGCCCTTCGCGAATCAGGCCATGGTCATCGGCGGTAATTATTTTCATGCTTGATCCATTAGTTAAAAAATGCGCGATATGTTCTTAGTAATGCTGCCCTCTATCTTGGAGCTTAGAGCAGCGATTGTCGAGATGCGTACTCCTAATGAGGTAGTGCCTAAGTCTGTGTTCTTCACACAACCGCTCCTTTTGGAGAATAGACGGTAGAGCTTGTTAGGAACACACTGTCATCACACCGTCATTTTCTGCCCACAGGATAGTTACCATGAACATGCTAAACGATTCAATTGATACGCTGGAAGCCGAGTGCAACGCACAAGGCTTGTTTGGACGTGTTGACTTGCTGGGCACACATTTGTCGGTAAACACAGAATACACCAGCAAGGCAAAATCTTTATTGCCCTGGAGTATTCAACGTTTATGGGGCGGTGTCACAAGAGACTGATTTACTCAAGCTTTAGGCAACAACGGGTCATGATTGAGTAGAACATTAACAGTCCGCTAAAGGGTCTCATGAAAAACATGAGGCCCTTTTTTTTGATCCCCTAAAATTTTCACAGGCTTAGCGTTTTATCGCATTTGGTTTTGCCACAATCGACTCATGGTTTTAAGGCGCCGCTTGTCTTCACTCGTGGTGTAAATGGTGGTGGTGTTGATAGAGGCATGGCCCAGATTTAATTGCAATACCTCAATAGGCACGCCGCGCGCCACAGCATGTGCGCCATGTGTATGACGCAACCAGTGGGTGCTGGCCTGGCGTAAGCGGGCAGCAGCCTGGGGTTCTTTAGCAGCGTCCAGCTTTGCTGCGCAGCTTGCAAAAAAAGTTTTGATCTGCTCGTATAAGGTAGCGGGGCTGATGCCTTCCAGGGCACTGACTTGCTGACCCTGGGCGCGACTGAGTTTGTCGCGGACATCATCGGCTTTCCCCAATAAAAATGCGAGTTTTGTTTCAGGATGATTAAAGTCTGGATTGAGACCTCTGTGGGCAAGATAGTCATGCAAAAGAACAATCAAGGCAGGATCTACCGGAACTTCACGGGGTTTGTTACCTTTACCCAAAACCGTTAAAAGCCAGCCTTGTGCTTCTTCACTATCTTCAGCATCGGCAGGATATTGCACCCAACGCAAATCCAGAACGCGGGCAGCGACTATTTCAGAGGCTCGCAAACCGGTGGCATATAAAAACTGCAGCGCAAAACGTAAACGACGATTGGCTCCAGTCTCGGGCAAGACTGCTAATTGCTCTTGAATCAGACTCCACTGCACACGTGAGAAACTGCGTCCAGCATCGACTTTTGGAGCTTGTCGCTGATGGGGCGCAACTCCGTTCCA
>JAIBAO010000004.1 GCA_019695155.1 Burkholderiaceae bacterium
GCTTTTGGACTAGACCAGCCAGCTTAGGTACAATAGTAATTGGAGACGTGACCGAGAGGCCGAAGGTGCTCCCCTGCTAAGGGAGTATGCGACCAAAATTGCATCGAGGGTTCGAATCCCTCCGTCTCCGCCAAAATCTTATAAGTGTTATAACTCATTTATACAGTTTTTGACGTAAAGCCTATAAAAATCATATACTTATAAGTTCCCTTGCAGACTTCCTTTTATTTTTTATTTTAAAAAAGATAAAAAGGGGGATTTATGTGAATGGGAATTTACTTCCTGACCCTTTTTACATGATCTCCGGACAAGAGAGGTCGGCAAAAAGAGTTCAGCATTCAAACTTTTAATTTAGGAAATTTTCACATGAAAACCTGGGTTGCCAAGGCCGAAACGGCACAGCATGACTGGTATGTGATTGACGCGACGGACAAGGTCCTCGGTCGTGTGGCCAGCGAAGTCGCACGCCGCCTGCGCGGTAAACACAAGCCAGAATTTACACCGCATGTAGATACCGGTGATTACATTGTTATTGTCAATGCGAGCAAATTGCGCGTTACAGGCAATAAGTCCCAAGACAAGACTTACTATCGTCATTCCGGGTATCCGGGCGGTATTTATGAAACCAATTTTCGGGATATGCAGACCAAACACCCAGGCCGGGCTCTGGAAAAGGCCGTTAAAGGAATGTTGCCTAAAGGTCCTTTGGGCTATGCAATGATCAAAAAACTTAAAGTCTATGCTGAAGCCAGCCACCCGCATAGCGCCCAGCAACCCAAAACTTTATCCATCTAAGGAGCGGTCAATGATCGGTGAATATAACTATGGTACCGGCCGCCGCAAATCTTCGGTGGCACGAGTTTTTATCAAAAAAGGGGCAGGTGCCATTATTGTGAATGGTAAGCCTGTAGATAATTATTTTGCTCGCGAAACAGGACGCATGATAGTGCGCCAACCGCTTGAACTGACCAACCATACCGATACTTTCGATATCATGGTGAATGTGTATGGAGGGGGTGAATCGGGACAAGCCGGGGCAGTCCGCCACGGTATTACCCGGGCTCTGATTGATTATGACGATACGCTAAAGTCTTCTTTGAAAAAAGCCGGCTTAGTAACGCGTGATGCTCGAGAAGTTGAACGTAAAAAAGTGGGGCTGCGTGGCGCTCGCCGGGCCAAGCAATTTAGTAAACGTTAAATATTTTTGGAAGTGCCTCTTTTTGAGGCACAACTGTTCAGTTTTTGGCAAGCCATCCACCTGGGTGGCTTTTTTATTTGCTGATGAAAACCCTCATAATGCACAAACGAAGCCGAGAGTTTCCTTACTCCTCAAGGCCTGCATGGACGGGCTTTTCACTTCCTGCAAGAATCAGATGTAAAGCGCCTATAGTTGCGCGTGGCCTGCCCTGGTCACAACCGGAGTACCTTGGCGCGCTGTTGTACATAGGGTGACCTTGGGTTGGCTTGCTTTCGCTAGGCTTTCTCTAGTGGGGCACCACAAGAGAGCTGTCCAACAGTCTTTTCTAGGATAATGTGAGTATTTTCTGATTTTTTAAGTCTCGAATTGTGGAGCCTTTATCCCGGCATACTAGGGGCGTCTTGAACTTTATGCCTTAGACACGCATGATTTAAAAACAAATTAATCAGTAGCTTTTATTTCTTGTGCATTTGTTTTCCGCTAACTCTTAAAAACTTGTAGTAGTGAGGATCAAGATGATCAAAGTAGGCATTGTTGGAGGCACGGGTTATACAGGAGTGGAGCTGTTACGGATGCTCTCTGGCCACCCCCATGCGGAGCTGGTAGCCGTTACCTCTCGCAAAGAGGCAGGGCTTGCCTTGGCTGATATGTATCCTAATTTGCGGGGGCGCGTGAAATTAAGGTTTACCGATACCCTTATGGCGGACCTTAGCGCTTGTGATGTAGTGTTTTATGCCACTCCGCATGGAGTAGCGATGAAAGACGCCCCCAAACTAATGCAGGCCGGTGTTAGGTTAATTGACCTAGCGGCCGATTTTCGTTTCCAGGACATTGGAGTATTTGAACAGTGGTACAAAATTACCCATTCTTGCCCCGAGCTGGTCAAAGAAGCCGCTTACGGTTTGGTAGAGCTCAATCGTGAAGCCATCCGCAAAGCGCGGATTGTAGGTAACCCCGGTTGTTATCCCACCACCATGCAATTAGGATTTTACCCTCTACTTAAAGCCGGGTTGGTAGATACGGCTCAGTTGATTGCAGATTGTAAATCCGGGGTTTCGGGTGCGGGGCGCAAAGCAGAAGTGGGTTACTTGTTTACTGAAACTGCCGATAACTTAAAAGCTTATTCTGTTAGCGGCCATCGTCATGCTCCTGAAACTCTGGCTCGGCTGCAAATGATGACCACAGAAAAGGTAGGTTTACTGTTTACGCCGCATTTGGTTCCTATGATCCGGGGCATGCATTCCACCCTGTATGCAAGACTAACTAAAAAAGTTTCCGATGAGCAGCTCCAAGCGTTGTTTGAGCAAAGTTATCAGAATGAGCCATTTATTGATGTTATGCCTTTTGGAAGCCATCCTGAAACCCGCTCTACGCGTGCTTCTAATATCCTGCGTTTAGCCCTTCATCGGCCCCCGGACACAAACACAGTAGTCATATTGGTAGTTCAAGATAATCTGGTGAAGGGTGCCGCAGGTCAAGCTATTCAGTGCATGAATTTAATGTTTGGTTTGCCTGAAACCGCGGGTCTTTCCCATCTTCCTGTAATGCCTTGATTGAAAGGGCTTATTTATTAAGCAGTGAGGGTAACAAACCTAGACCAGAAAGCATTTTGTGCTAGCGTTACTTATGCTGTGTATAGAGAAATTCCGGATTTTCAGGGAAAGGCTGTAGCTAAAGAGTGAACAATATTTAAAAGTCTAGGGCTTACTTTTCTAAAAAAGATCAATTTAATTCAACATGAAGTCTAAGTTTTAAATACTCTCAACATGTGGAAAAGTATATTAACGCTTTTTAAAACAATGGTGGTAAAGTCTTTATAAGCACATCACTCCACTAGGGTCAGGAATGTGCAGTCGCAATACTCAGCTAAAACCTCTAATAATTTTAACCCAGCTTTCCCCTTAGCGCCGGGGATGCAAGAGGGGGCAAAACTGCCCACAAATGCCCCATGCAGTACGGAAAGTGTTGCCTAAGGGGAAATCTAGGTTAAAGTTGAGCTATAAAATTTAAGGAGTCTGAGATGCTGTGGAGCAGTAAAAATTCCGGTAAAAAAACGCAAGCTATTGAAAGTTTAATTAGTTTGGGGACTACCCTAGAGGGAAATATCGTCTTTACAGGGGGTTTACGAATTGATGGTACGGTACGCGGTAGTATTGTTTCCGTAGCCGATGAACCTTCCATGCTCGTTATTTCTGAGCATGCTTGTATAGAAGGTGAAATTCATGCAGCGCACATTGTAGTGAATGGCACTGTTATTGGACCGGTGCATAGTGCAGGACTAATTGAATTGCAGCCTAAAGCAAAAATAACAGGCGATGTCTTCTATATAACCCTAGAGATGCATCAAGGGGCTACTGTGGATGGACAGTTGGTTCATGAGGCAGGTGAAAAACCAGCTCTTAAATTAGCAAGTAATCAACTGTAGAGTTTGAATTTTTTCTTTTTTCGGCCATCTAATAGAAATAGTTTTTAAACTTAAAAGGCTATGAAATGACTACTACTGTTGAGAACTTTCAAAACTTACAAACGATGCCGCCCCCTTTGATTTTTACAGATAATGCGGCCGCTAAGGTGAAGAATTTAATTGATGAAGAAGGTAATGCTGATTTGAAACTGAGGGTTTTTGTACAAGGGGGTGGGTGCTCAGGGTTTCAATATGGCTTCACCTTTGATGATGTTGTGAACGAAGATGATACCACCATGGAAAAAAATGGAGTAAGTCTACTGATTGATGCGATGAGTTACCAATATTTAATGGGTGCAGAAATTGATTACAAAGAAGATATTGAAGGTTCACAATTTGTGATTAAAAACCCTAATGCCACCAGTACCTGTGGTTGCGGATCAAGCTTTTCTGTTTAGAGCCTTGCCCTAGAGAAAAACCTCAGCGATATTATTTGCTGAGGTTTTGTTTTTGGGCAGTTTATAAAAGGGCCTCTATATCCTGCTCTAAGTCTTTGGGTGCCGTGGCAGGAGCGTACCGTTTAATTACCCGGCCGGTTTTATCGACCAGAAATTTTGTGAAATTCCATTTAATAGCCTGAGAACCCAGTAAACCGGGGGCAGCAGATTTTAAGTAGTGGAATAATGGATGAGCTTTTTCCCCATTTACTTGAGTTTTTTCAAACATCGGAAATCTTACGCCATAGTTTATTTCACAAAACTGGGTGATTTCTTCAGCTTCTCCAGGCTCTTGGCGACCAAACTGATCGCAAGGAAACCCTAAAATAACAAATCCCCGTGTCTGGTATTTATCGAACAAATCTTGTAGTCCAGCATATTGTGGGGTATAGCCACATTTGCTTGCCGTGTTCACTACAAGAATAACTTGTCCTTTATATTCCAACAAACTTTCCAATTGGCCTGATTGCAGTCTTTTGGCGGAAAAATCAAAAATGCTAGTCATTGTGGGTTTTTCTTTCTAAGAATAGAAAAACAAAAAATACGGTTTTATACAATGCTTAGATGACCTGTTCCGGCCGTTAAATCTTTTTGGGCGAGTTTGGAATCCAGTTTAATTTTTAAACGAAGATCGTTGACGGAATCAGCATTGCGTAAAGCATCTTCATAAGTAATCTTGTTATTCTCATAAAGGTCAAATAGAGCTTGATCGAAAGTTTGCATTCCTAATTCGCGGGAGCGTTTCATGACCTCTTTGATTTCTTGCACATCTCCTTTAAAAATCAAATCAGCAATCAAAGGGGAGTTAATCAGAATTTCGCAGGCAACTACACGCCCCTTACTTTCTTTCATGGGAATAAGACGCTGGGCAATCAGAGCACGCAGGTTAAGACTGAGATCCATCAAGAGCTGAGGGCGATTTTCCTCAGGAAAGAAGTTGATAATACGATCGACTGCCTGGTTTGAATTATTAGCATGTAAAGTGGCTAGGCAAAGATGGCCGGTTTCCGAGAAAACGATCGCATTTTCCATGGTTTCGCGATCCCGAATTTCTCCAATTTGAACAACATCAGGGGCTTGGCGTAGAGCATTTTTTAAGGCGACCCCCCAAGATTCCGTATCCACACCGATTTCTCGTTGTGTAATGATGCAGTTTTTGTGGGGATGTACATATTCAATCGGATCTTCAATGGTGACGATATGTCCATAAGAGTGTTCATTACGGTGACCGATCATCGCCGCAAGCGAGGTAGACTTACCTGATCCTGTAGCCCCGACTAACAGGACAATACCCCGTTTGCTCATTACGATATCTTTAAGGACAGGGGGCAAACTAAGGCCGTCTACAGTGGGGGGTTCAGCCTGAATCGTGCGTAAAACCAGACCTACATTACCTTGCTGCACAAAAGCATTGACGCGAAATCTGCCTATTCCAGAGGGGTTAATAGCAAAATTGCATTCTCTTGTATGTTCAAACTCAGCAGCTTGCTTATCATTCATTAGCGCGCGCGCAAGTTCTGCCGTATGAATATGTGTTAATGCCTGATTAGAAACTGGAACTACGCTCCCATCGATTTTATAAGCAGGAGGGAAATCGGCTGTAATAAAAAGATCAGATCCCCGTTTTTGAAGCATCAGGCGCAATAAGTCATGCATAAATTTGGTAGCTTGCGCGTGTTCCATTCAGAGCCTTTCAATATAGAAAATAGGTTTCTTAGTGCTGGATATGTATCTCAGCAAAATTTTTAACAAAACGACCGATGCCTAACCGAAGTTTTCTTTATTTTGGGCATAACTACGCGCCTCTTCTGCACTGACTACATTACGCCGAACCAAATCTAATAAGCATTGATCTAGAGTTTGCATACCGAACTGTTGTCCCGATTGAATCATGGAGTACATCTGAGCTACTTTGGACTCGCGGATAAGATTACGAATAGCAGGGGTACCAATCATGATTTCGTGCGCTGCTACCCGTCCTGCGCCGTCCTTGGTTTTCAATAGCGACTGAGAAATCACAGCTTTTAAAGATTCAGACAACATTGCGCGGACCATGTCTTTTTCATTAGCGGGAAACACATCGACAACCCGATCAATAGTTTTTGCTGCAGACGAAGTATGTAAGGTACCAAATACTAAATGTCCGGTTTCCGCAGCGGTTAAAGCCAGACGAATAGTTTCAAGATCGCGCAATTCCCCTACCAAAATTACATCGGGATCTTCTCTAAGCGCTGAACGCAAGGAATTATTAAAGCTTAGGGTATGCGGACCGACTTCTCGTTGATTGATGAGGCATTTTTTTGATTCGTGTACAAACTCAATCGGATCTTCGACGGTTAATAAGTGCCCATAAATATTGTTATTCACATGGTCAATCATTGCTGCAAGGGTTGTCGATTTGCCTGAGCCAGTGGGGCCAGTCACTAGCACAATACCTCGAGGCATCATTGAAATGTCTCGAAAAATACGGGGTGCGTTTAGTTCTTCTAAACTGAGTACTTTTGAGGGAATGGTTCTAAATACGGCGCCTGCTCCGCGATTGTGAACAAAAGCGTTTACTCGAAAACGAGCCAGACTGGGAATTGCAAAGGAAAAATCACATTCAAATATCTCTTCATATTGCTTGCGTTGGGAATCATTCATGATGTCATAAATCATGCTATGGACATCTTCATGTGTTAATGCAGGCAGATTGATTCTGCGTACATCACCATGCACACGAATCATAGGAGGCATTCCAGCGGATAGGTGCAAATCAGAAGCTTTATTCTTGACAGAAAATGCCAACAGTTCAGTAATGTCCATGAAATACACTCACCCTTTAAATAAAAATTTACTGACCAACTTATCAGAATAGAAATTTTTAGCGGCAAAAGCAGCCAAAATTTATGCCATGATTACACAAATCGCCTTTTATAGGGAATTATCCTGTTGATTTCTCAGGCATTGCAACACGTTAACGCACGGATTGCTCAGGCTTGTGCACAAGCGCAACGGCCTGGCAATGCAGTCACTTTACTTGCAGTTAGCAAAACTTTTTCTGCAGAAGCGGTCATAAGTGCGATTGAGGCGGGCCAGCGAGATTTTGGTGAAAACTATGTGCAAGAAGGAATAGAAAAAATTGCACAAGTGGCATCTTGCTGCGCAAGACGCGCCATCAGTGCGAATGCGTTGCCAATTTGGCATTTTATTGGTCCTTTACAAAGCAATAAAGCACGGCAAGTTGCCCAATATTTTAATTGGGTACATTCCATCGATAGATTAAAAATAGCCTATCGATTAAGTGCTTACCGTCCTGTGCATTGGCCTGCCCTGAATGTTTGCCTGCAAGTCAATATCAGCCAAGAGGCTACAAAAAGTGGGTTTTCAGCTAATGATGTTATCGTAGCAGCTCAGGAAATTAGTCAGCTGCCTGGCTTGCGACTGCGTGGTCTCATGTGTATTCCTCAGCCTACTCAAAAAGAGGCTGAGCAACGCTATACTTTTGCGCAATTGCGCCGAATTTTTGAGCTAATCCGAGGAAAAGGTCTCGCTCTGGATACGCTTTCCATGGGGATGAGTAATGATTTTGAAGCGGCTATTTTGGAAGGAGCAACCATCGTTCGGGTTGGGAGTGCGATTTTTGGCAAGCGTGAAGGTTTTTAGCAAAGTGGTGTAGAACTTTGCTATTCAATAAGTTAGGTTTTTTATGACCCCTTTCATTATCCCGGTCATTTTATCGGGGGGCTCTGGTACCAGGCTGTGGCCTGCTTCTCGTGCGCTGGAGCCGAAACAGTTCATGCGTTTGGGAAATGAGCCCTCATTTATTCAAAAAGCATTGCTGCGGGCTAAGTTAATTAAAAATGTAAATCAAATCCTGGTGGTGACAAACCGTCAGCAAGCTTTGCGAACGCATGCGGATTTTCTTGAGGTTTCAGCTGATCCTGCACAGTACACCTATATATTTGAGCCTAGCGCACATAATACAGGCCCTGCAATTGTCGCTGCAGCTTTGCAGATCACTCAGATGGCGGGTAATTGCCCGGCTATGGATACCTTAATGCTAGTGTTACCGGCAGATCATCTGATTGAAAACGAGAAAAATTTTATTGAAGCAGTAGAAACTGCGGGGACGCTTGCTGCACAGGGAAAATTAGTAACTTTTGGTATTAAACCTACCCGCCCTGAAACTGGATTTGGCTATATTGAATATAAAGGTTTTGAGGTCACCCGATTTGTTGAAAAACCTGATTTAGAGAAAGCAAAACAATTTTTAGAGGCTGGAAATTTTTGCTGGAATGCAGGAATGTTTTGTTTTCGAATAGGCACCTTGTTAGATGAGTTAGCCATCCATGCACCGCAGCTACTCACAACCGTCCAAGCAGCCTGGGAAAAAGCCAAAGTTTGCATCAACCAAGGATCTACCCAGATTGACTTAAATACAGTTGAATTTAGCCGCACTCCAAACATTTCTATTGATTATGCCTTAATGGAAAAATCAGCAAAGGTGGCGGTAGTGCAATGCGATCTGGGGTGGAGTGATGTGGGTTCATGGAAAGCAATAGCTGAGCTGCAGCAGGCAGATTCAAAGGGCAACCGGGTAGTAGGTAAGGTTGTATTGCACGATACAGAAAACTGTTATGTACAAAGTGATAACCGCTTAATAGCTGCAGTAGGGCTGAGAGATTTGATTGTTGTAGATACTCCTGATGCGCTACTGCTAGCTCACCAAGACCAAGTACAAGAAGTAAAACAGATTGTCCAGCAATTAAATGAAGCAAAGCATGCTAGTGCTGAGATTCATTTGACGGCTTATCGCCCTTGGGGATCCTATACCGTTCTGGAAGAGTCTAAGCATCATAAAATCAAGCGTTTGCTGGTTAAACCCAAGGGGGCACTTTCCTTGCAAATGCATCATCATCGTAGTGAGCATTGGGTGGTGGTTGACGGCACTGCTTGTGTAGTAAATGGAGACGAAGAATTTATTCTTAAAGCCAATCAGTCAACCTATATTCCTGCTGGGCAGCGTCACCGGTTAAGTAATCCTGGAGATACTGACCTGGTATTAATTGAGGTACAGACAGGCACTTATCTTGGAGAAGACGATATAGTTCGGTTTGAAGATATATATGGGCGTTTGTTGGACTTATCCTAAAAACATCTCAATAAATAGTTATCATAGAGATTGCTGTGGTTTTTGGTAGTGGGCGGATATTAATACTCTAGAGTTTTGCCGCGGTACTACAGGCAAGTTTTAATAAATTTATAGGTAGTCGCAAATAGCAGTCTACCCTTGATTATGGAGTGCAGATAAATGGGTTCCTTTTCAATTTGGCACTGGCTCATTGTGCTTGTAATAGTATTGCTCGTATTCGGTACCAAGAAACTGAAAAATATAGGTCAAGATCTTGGAGGAGCGGTTAAGGGATTTAAAGAAGGAATGGCTGAGGGCAATAAACCTGACACTCCTAAGGCAGACATACCCGCGGACCCACAAAAAGTTGCGAACGATACGATTGATGTGCAAGTGCGGGAAAAAAATCAAAATTAAGCGGCGCTTATATCCAAGCCTTGGGTTAGCGAAGTTTTAAGTATTGGCTATGCTCTTTAAATGTTTGATATCAGTTTTTTTGAGTTAATGATGATTGGCGTGGTAGCACTGGTTGTGCTGGGCCCTGAACGACTTCCAAAAGTAGCGCGGGTGGTCGGTCAATGGGTCAATCGTGCCCAGCGTTATGTCAATGAAGTTAAGGCTGATATTACACGCGAGGTTGATCTTAGTCAGTTGCAATCGCTCAAACAGCAAGTGCAGGAGGCTGGGCAAAGTATAGAAAATTCGATTCGTGCGGAATCTGTCAAACTCACTACGGAATTAAATGCGTCTATAGAGGTTACCGATTCCTCTTTAACGGAAAGCACAATAACGAGCCAATCAAGCTCCCTAGCTAAGGAATCTTCTGAGTCTGAGGAAACTACTCTATCTCTTCAAAGTACTGTCAAAAAAACGGATGATCATAGTGTTCTGCCAGCGCTTGATCCACAACTCCAACGCCTAGAAATCGAGTTGCTTTCTGATGAAATCAGCAAACTAGAAGAAAGACTGGTCCGCTTGCGCTCTGAGGCTAACACTTTACGCAGTGGCATCCCACAAGCATGAATAAACACGGCCCTCCGGAGGACAAAGAGCAGTCCTTAATCAGTCATTTATTAGAGCTGCGAGATCGTCTCTTACGCTGCATTATCGCCGTTGTCCTGCCTGCGGCCCTGATGGCTTTTGTCTGGCCAAAAGCAGCGGTCATCTATGATCTTTTGGCCAAACCCATGATGGATACCTTGCCTGTAGGTACCAAAATGATTGCTACTGGGGTGATCACTCCTTTCATGGTCCCCATCAAGGTTACGATGATGGCCTCTTTGCTTCTGGTCTTGCCTTATGTCTTGTACCAAATCTGGGCATTTATTGCACCGGGGCTTTACAGACATGAAAAGCAGCTAGCACTTCCATTGATTTTTTCCAGTACGTTGTTATTTTTTGCTGGGATGGCCTATTGCTACTTTATCGTATTCAAAATGGTTTTTAGCTTTATTGCTGAATTTGCGCCGGCTTCCATTACGCCGGCCCCCGATATTGAAGCTTATATAGGCTTTGTGATGACAATGTTCGTTGCATTTGGCGTAGCTTTTGAGGTGCCTGTTGCCGTGGTGATTCTTGTGCGCTTTGGGCTTGTAACGCTAGAAAAATTGCGCGAAATGCGGGGTTATATCGTCGTTGCTGCATTTGTTATCGCCGCTATTGTTACCCCTCCTGATGTTCTCTCGCAGTTGCTGCTGGCTATTCCTCTGTGTATTCTTTATGAAGTGGGATTAATCGCTGCACGTTTTGTGAAACCACGGGAAGAAGTGAGCCAGCAAGGTTCAGGCTTGTATTGATAATTCCATCATGAGGTTGAAATTGCCAGACCTCTGCATGGTTATTAGCCGCTATATCTCTTCGTAAATAAAAAGGGTTTTTAGAGAATGACATCCCCCTCCGGCCCTTTCTGGCAAGAGTTTTCGAAGACTTGTTCGCCCAATGGAGTGTGTTAAGTAAAGGAGCTACAGTTGTAGCTCCTTTACTATATGGGCCCGCTTAGGAAGAGAAAAATATGTCAGTCTTTTCGACTATACGTTTTTTGTTTCTTGCAATGCTAGTTTTTTGCGTTTGTCTTCCAGTGCATGCCTTGGATGTAGATTTATTCGAGCGTAATGACACTTCCCTAACGCTTCAGTTGTCCAGCATCCAAAACTTGCATGACAGGGTTCTTGTTGAACAATTTCATGCTATGCCTTCTTTAACGCGAATAAACGAGAACCCTAAGCAGTTTTCCGTAACGCTTGATTCAACACCTGGGATCCTACGGTATCTCAAGGCAGCACGGTTAAGCGGAGGTATTTATGTGCATCTGCCACAGCTTTGCCCATCCTCTAATTGTGAAGGAATTCATTTTAAAGTACGCGGGAAAATAATTATGTTTGGAGACGCTATCGCTTATGACTCAATGCTGATTAATGGTAGCGATGCAACTCATTCAGCCGTCTTCTTTACGAACGAAGAAAAGCCTCGATTACAAAGTGCAGTGTACATAGGTGCAGAGTTCTCTGCCTCAGCAGTAAATCAGCTAAATGATTCATTTTTTGCGATACGTCAGGCGTATCGTGAGATTGCTGGATATGATCTTCTGGCAGGGCGTGGAATTCTTGTAACCACGGCTAGAGATAGTGAAGGTGCTAAGGGTTTCGGCGGTGACTTTCTTAATATTCTCCGCCTCACCTTCCATAATCGTAGAGACGAAACTGAGGATGAGATAGTACGTTTGATGGTCTACACTTTCGCACATGAGGTTGCTCATGCACTCCACCCAGCAAAGCTTCTTGAAATGTCTCCGCAAGGTCGGGTTGTTTCAGAAGGTAGTGCTGATTTTTTGAGAGTAGTTATTCTTCGGCATATTGGTTTACTCGATAAGAATCAACTCACATCGATAGTCTCACGTGCTTACGATGCGTGCCAACATAAACGAGGATCTGCTGGATTGCTTGAGCGTATTGCAAAGAAAGCCGCTCATTTTCGTGAATATTATGATTGCGGAATGATTTATTACTTCGCTTTCATGTTCGATTCAATGGATAGTAATACAGCTGCAGCGGAACAAGGATTTATTTCTTCCTTGCTGTCAGTATTTAAGTCGGCTCCAGAAACAAATGACGATGCCCAAGAGTGCGCTCTCATTAGTGATGGGTGTAAGCGATGGGTCTTGAAACAAATGACAGGTAATGAAGACATGCTCAAAGCTCAACGAGCTTGGTTTGACGAAAAATGGCAGGCTTATATTCATCGCCATGAAGAGTAGATTCTAGCTACTTTTCCTCTCTAATATATTTGGGTAGACCTGCTTTTTTTTATGTCTTCTACTGCCAGGGTTATTTTATTCTCTCTTTTTAAGAGAGCGGATGTTAGCGGCTGATAGGCCGATAGCGTACCCGTTTAGGCCGTGCTGCTTCTTCCCCTAAACGTTTTTTCTTGTCTGCCTCGTATTCCTGATAGTTACCATTAAAAAATACCCATTTGGAATCGCCTTCGCAGGCCAAAATATGGGTGGCAATACGGTCTAAAAACCAGCGATCGTGGCTAATGACCATCACGCTGCCCGCAAACTCAAGCAAGGCATCTTCTAAGGCGCGTAAGGTTTCTACATCCAGATCATTGGAGGGTTCGTCTAGCAGAAGTACATTGCCGCCTACAATTAAGGTTTTGGCTAACTGCAGACGACCTCGTTCCCCACCCGAAAGCGTGTTAACGTGTTTTTGTTGATCACTACCCTTGAAATTAAAGCGGCCAATATAAGCACGGCTAGGCATTTCATATTTTCCTACCGTCAAAATATCCAGCCCACCGGAGATTTCTTCCCAAACTGTATGGTCACCTTGAAGATTTTCACGGCTCTGGTCCACAAAAGCTATTTTGACGGTTTCTCCCATATGGATCTGCCCACTGTCGGGTTTTTCGACCCCGCGAATCATGCGAAACAAAGTCGACTTACCTGCACCATTGGGGCCAATAATTCCCACAATAGCTCCCGCCGGAACAGTAAAGCTTAGATCATCAATAAGCAACCGGTCTCCAAAAGCCTTACTGACATTAGCGAATTCAATAACTTTATGGCCTAGGCGGTCCGCTACAGGAATAAAAATCTCATTGGTTTCATTGCGTTTTTGATATTCTGCACTGGAGAGCTCTTCAAATCGGGCGATCCGGGCTTTTGATTTGGCTTGGCGACCCTTGGGGTTTTGCCGCACCCATTCCAACTCTTTTTTAAGTAACTTTTGGCGATCGGATTCTTTTTCTTCTTCAACCTTGAGCCGATCTGTTTTCTGAGTAAGCCAGCTTGAATAATTGCCTTTCCACGGAATGCCAGTTCCACGGTCTAGTTCAAGAATCCATTCGGCGGCATTGTCGAGAAAATAGCGATCATGAGTAACGGCTACTACGGTACCGGAAAATTTCGCCAAAAATTGTTCTAGCCAGTCTACACTTTCGGCATCCAGATGGTTGGTCGGCTCATCCAGCAGCAGCATATCGGGTTTGGAGAGTAGAAGTCTGCACAAAGCAACCCGGCGTTTCTCACCCCCCGATAAATTTTTTATTACTGCTTCCCAGGGAGGTAAACGTAATGCATCGGCAGCAATTTCCATCTGGTTACTGGTGTCATTGCCACTGGTAGCGAGAATGGCTTCATACTTGGCTTGCTCGGCAGCTAAGGCATCAAAATCCGCGTCTGGCTCCGCATAGGCGGCATAAATGGCATCTAGTTTTGCCTGGGCTTGTAGCACTTCACCCATCGCTTCTTCAACGACTTCACGAACAGTAGCTTCAGGGTTTAACTCGGGCTCTTGAGGCAGGTAGCCAATATGGATACCGGGCATGGGAACAGCTTCGCCTTCAATATCTTTATCGACTTGTGCCATGATCTTAAGCAGAGTCGATTTACCGGAACCATTAAGTCCCAATACGCCAATTTTTGCTCCAGGGAAAAAGCTAAGGGATATATCTTTTAAGATATGGCGCTTGGGTGGGACAATTTTGCCCACGCGGTTCATTGTATAAACATATTGAGCCATAGAGATTGAGTACCTTAATGCAACAGCAAAAGAATTAGGGTAGAGGAAGATAGGTTTTAAAGCAGGGCTGGTTTCTAACTTACTTTTTTATTGTAGAAGAGATTAAATAGGAACCCTCTTGTTCAGTAATGAATAAAGCAAGACCAGCTCCGGTACACAAGCGGAGCTGATCAAAACTGTATTTTTAAGTTTAAAGATACAGGCAGTTCCAATGCCCTACTTTTTAGCAGCAGGAGCAGCTGCTGGGGCCGCAGCTGCTGCGGGGGTCTCTTCTTCTTCTTTTTTGCCACCGGGTAGTACAGCAGAAGCAACGACAGGGTCAGAACCGGTTCCGCGAATAACTGCACTGACTCCTTTTGGAAGTACCAGATCTGAGATATGCAAGGATTTTCCAGCGACGAGGCCGGAGAGATCAACAGTAATGGACTCTGGCAAATCTGCAGGCAGACAGGAGACCAATAACTCATTAATAGGATGGTTAACGATGCCTTTAGAAAGTTTTACAGCCGGGCTATTTTCTGCGCCTACAAAATGCAGAGGTACTTTCATATGGATGGGCTGATTAGGATCTACCCGCTGAAAATCAATATGCAACACCAGAGGTTTAAAGGGATGCATTTGGTAATCCCGCAATAAAGCCTTCTCGGTTTTTCCATCAATTTCTATCTCAAGAATAGAAGCATGAAAATTTTCTTTTTCCAAGGCATGGAAAAGCGCATTATGTTCTAGTTCAATCATGGTGGGCTTAACTGTACCCCCATAAAGGATGCCGGGAGTTTTACCAGTATTGCGCATACGGCGGCTCGCACCCGTACCTTGCAATGTGCGTGTAGTAGCAGTAATTTTCATTTAGAGCTTTCTTTGTAATGCCAAGACCCGCGACCAGGTTCAGGGCTCTGCATGGAATCGGTCCATGCACCGCTGGAGCAATAGCTCCGTTCAGTGATTCACTCAATAAAAAGTGAGCTTACTGAATCTTCGCGCGAAATGCGCAATATTGTTTCACCTAATAATTCAGCTACGGAAAGTGCTCTTATTTTTTTGCATTCCTTCGCTTGCTGAGATAAGGGGATGGTATCGGTAACGACTAGCTCATCCAGTAGAGAACCGTTAATGCGCGATACTGCACCACCCGATAAAATGGCATGAGTGCAGTAAGCCATTACTTTGGTCGCGCCCTTCTCTTTAAGGACTTGTGCGGCTTTACATAAGGTCCCTGCTGTATCTACCATGTCGTCCATGATGATACAACTACGATTAGAAACATCACCAATGATATTCATGACTTCTGCCACGTTAGCTTTGGGACGACGTTTATCAATAATGGCAAGATCACATTCTAATCGTTTTGCTAGAGCGCGGGCACGTACTACCCCGCCTACATCGGGAGATACCACCATAGGATTGCGATGGTCAAACTTCCAAATATCGGCTAACAGGACGGGAGCTGCATAGACATTATCAACTGGCACATCAAAAAAACCTTGTATTTGATCGGCATGCAAATCCATGGTCAGTACCCGATCCACTCCCGCTGCCTGCAGCATATTGGCGGCTACTTTGGCGCTGATGGGCACCCGGCTTGAACGGGGCCGACGATCTTGACGGGCATACCCAAAATAGGGCATGGCTGCCGTAATCCGACCAGCAGAGGCGCGGCGCAGCGCATCGATCATCAAAATTAATTCCATCAAATGATCACTCGTAGGCGCACATGTGGGTTGAAGAATGAAAACATCTTTTCCCCGCACATTTTCTAGCAATTCAATATTGGCTTCCCCGTCTGAGAATTTGCCAACAGAGGCCCGGCCTAGTGACATCCCCAAATACCGGACCACATCTTGGGCCAGCTTGAGATTGGCATTGCCAGTAAAAACCATCAAGCCATCGTGAGTAAACATGACGAGGGAATTGTTGAAAGAGTAGTTAAAAACGATTGGCTGGGGAAGAAGGATTCGAACCTTCGAATGCCGGAATCAAAATCCGGTGCCTTGACCAACTTGGCGACTCCCCACCCTTTACTAAAAAAATCACAGTCTTCTATGGCTGCAAATTTAAACCTTTTTGTTCTCTGTCACTTCCCGTATAGAAAACCTTATTGAAATAAAGCATATCTATGTAAAGGATGTTCTGGCAGACTTTCTACAACCCAAGCGAGCATTCCGCTAGGCAATTTCACACTGTGTTTAGCTTGCTGGGCCAGAGCTAATGACGGGAAGGCAGCAAAAACACAGGCTCCTGACCCTGTCATGCGGCTGTTGGGTACAGAAGCCAGCGCTATGGCGACGGGGCTTTCTAGCCGCGCAGCTACAGTCTGCAAATCATTCCGACCAAAATAACCAGCAAGTTTCCACGTTTGTGTAAAGTCTGAAATTATCGCGCGTGGCGTGTTTCGCGTCAAATCCGGATGTGCAAAAATTTTTTGGGTACTGATACTAACACCCGGATAAACCAGCAAAAACCAGCGTTTGGGTAGTGTTAGCGGAGTCAATTCTTCCCCAATACCCTGGGCCCAGGCATTATGGCCACAAAGAAAAAAAGGTACATCGGCTCCCAAATTAAGGCCAATCGTAGCCAGCCGATCTGCAGAAAGCTCTAGCTGCCACAGTTTATTTAGGGCTAATAAAGCGGTGGCTGCATTCGAAGAGCCCCCTCCCAATCCTCCTCCTAGCGGGATCCGCTTATGCAAGCGAATATTTATGCCTTGACCAGCCCATCTTGGTTCGGCTTGCAGGGCGCGTGCAGCGCGAACCACTAAATTTTTTTCGGGGATGATCCCAGAATTATCAAGCAGTAGAATTTGACCGTTGTTTGTTAATTCAAAATCCAAGCTATCACCTAGATCAATGAGCTGAAAAACTGTTTCTAGGGTGTGGTAGCCATCTTGCCTGCGTCCGGTGATATGTAAAAATAAATTTAATTTGGCGGGAGCCGGTAAGCCGATCAGACTAGAAGAAGAGTTAGTCATAGGCTTCAGGACTCTTCTATTGCCAATCGTATTAATAGTTGGGGTTGGTCTTTTCGACTGATATTCATTAACTGTGGCGTACCGTTAGGGTGAGTAGCTTCTATGAAAATAACAAAACCGAATTGCGTTAGTTCCGTTTGTTGCTGATGGTTTTTGTGCTGTAGCCCCGGAAAATGAGGGTCCAATTGCCCGATTATCCAATAGCGCCAGGCTGTAATGGGAATTTCGACCCCGATCAATGATTTGCTCAATTCATTAAACGAGCTATAAGATTGAAGCGCTTGATTAGGCAATCTTAAAAGAGTATTTTCAGCGCGGGAGAGTACTTCAGCTTGCACATTGCCAAAGGGATCCGTCAGCCGCAACATCAGCTCATCTGCTTGGCCGCTCTGGACGAAAAATCCGATCGTAAATTGTTGGGCTCGACCTTCTATATCTTCAGTCTTAATAGAGATACGCCCTGTTCGTTCAAATGCACCTAGCTGCTTGGGCTGGGGCAAGGGTGTAAGACTGCTGCAAGCACTGAGGAAAATACTGCCGATCAAAAGCCAGAGAAGATATCGAGACATCCTGTATGGAAAAATAACTTAATTTCGTAATTACGGTAAAGCACCTAGAGGTACTTGATGGCGCAGCATGACCGCTTTGAGAGTTTCATTATTGGGTTCAATCTTTTGAGCATTACGCCACAGTGTTTGAGCCTCTTCACGTTGACCGTTGATCCATAACACCTCTCCCAGATGAGCAGCAATTTCTGGGTCTGCCCGCAGTTCATAAGCCTTTCGTAGAGTCTTAAGAGCTTCGTGTATACGGCCTTGACGATATTGTAGCCAACCTAAACTGTCGAGAATAAACGCATCATTCGGAGATAAATTTACTGCTTTTTCGATCAGGGTTTGCGCTTCTTCAAGCCGGATATTACGATCAGCCAATGTATAACCTAAAGCATTGTAAGCATAAGCAGAATCAGGCTTAAGTTCAATTATTCGCTTAAATCCCAGTTCAGCTTCTTCAAATCGATTTAATTTTTCTGCAAGCATGGCGCGATCGTAAAGTAGATCTGTATTATTAGGCTGCTGTTTAAGCGGCTCACTTAATAACTCAAATGCTTCAGAATAGCGCGCGCGGTCCCGTAATAATTGGCTCTGTGCCAAGAGCATGCGGGTTTTTTCTTCGGGGGAAAAAGGTTTTAATGTTTTAAGTTTTCCCCAGGCAGCTTCTTGCTGACCTGCACGCGATAAGGCCAGCGCTGCTCGGATTTGTGCATTTAGAAATTGTGTTGGAGTATCTATCTGCTCATACCACTCAACCGCTTGCAAAAATTGTTTTTGCTCTTCTGCAATCGCAGCCAAGCTGAGCAAGGCATTGATAGGGTCACGTGCCGAGTCTTTTGCAATAACATCTAAATAAGCTTTGAGATGCTTAGTTGCAAGCTCCCAATTTTTGGTTTGCATGGCCAAGCTACCCAGCGCAAATAATGCATCCGGATCTGTTTGAACCATTCCATTGGCCAGGGTTTGAGGTTTAGCCAGAATCTCAAATTGCTCTTGCGCTTTAGCAAAATCTTTTTTATTTGCGTAGTAACGGGCTAAGGTCAAACGTACTTGTCTGGCTGAAGCTTGCTTTTTTAGGAATGTCTCGAGTTTTGCTAGAGCTGCCTCCGGATCTTGGGTGGCCAGTAGCTGGGCATTTACTAGCACGGCTTTTTCTGAAGCAGGTGATAGGGCTAGTGCCTTACGGGCATGTTCAATAGCAGCAGTATTTAATTGTGCTGCATAGGCCAATTGAGCAAGGGCAAGCTGCGTATCAGTATTATCAAGGGCTGAATCAAACACTCTTTGTGCCAGAGAATAGGCTTCAGAACGGTTAGATATTTGACTTAAGACTTGAAGCGCATCAGCGATAGGCGGACCTTGATTTTTGTTAGCACTTTTAATGTGAGAGCTTAGCAAAGGTTCAAGCATGTCGATCTTATTTAAACTGGCCATTAAATACCAGCTAAGCTGAGTGGCTTCTTGGTTGTTAGGAGAAAGACTTAACCAAAATTGAGCGGCTTCTAGCGCTGCGTCTAATCTGCGCGCTGCCAAAGCCATTTGAGTTGCTCGTTTGGCGATTCGGGGATCCTGCGTTTCTTTGGCGAGCTGTAAGTAGGATATATGAGCAACCCCTGGATTGCCTTGCTGCGCCGCGATTTCTGATAGCATCAGTTGAAATAAGAGTCCCTTGCTTAAATCAATATCCGGCAAAGCTTCTGCTTTGGATAGTTGAGGTTCTGCTACCTTAAAATGATCTTGTTTATTTAAGTTACTGCAAGCCCCTAAAAAGGTGATTAGTAATACTCCTGTGAGTAAGCTATAACATTGATGGCTTGCTGCCAGAAAGGGTGAAGAAAAGTCGCGAACAATCTTTTTCATGAGTCGGTTTTAAACAAGCCAGCTAATTTGATTTGGATGAAGATAAAAGCCTCAGGCGATTTTTATCGTTTATATAAGACAGGGAGCAGCTTACAAGTTCCTTTAGACATTGAAACATTATTTATACATACTCTCGAGTAATCAATTCAGCTATACAGACGGGTTTAGTTTCACCTTCACGTTCAATACTAATCTGCCAGAGCAACTGATAACTGTCTTCAGATAATTTAATATGGTCAATTAATATGAAATGGGCCCTTAAGCGGGACTGTGAGGGAACAGGTGCAGGAAAGCGTACCTTGTTAAGTCCATAATTTATTCTTAGGCGCGTCTGCTCAATGACAAAACTAGTCGCAAAAAATTTAGGTAATAAAGACAGGGTCAAAAAACCGTGGGCTATGGTTTGTCCAAAAGGGCCTTGGCTAGCTAAAGAAGGATCCATGTGAATCCATTGTCGATCATCGGTAACCTCGCCAAACAGCTGAATTTGTTCCTGAGTAATGGTTAACCATGGACTTATTGCAATCTCATGACCGATCAGAGGTACCAGTTCAGATAAATGATTAAACCGTTTCATGGATCAATGCCCTACACTGGGTGATAATTACGTTTAGCAAAATACATGCGGCAAAACAATACTTATACTTTATCTTTAAGCCCTAGCGGAGATATTTTGATCCGTAAAACGGAAGTTAAATTTTTATGAAGCGCGGTTTTTACACCATCATGGCCGCGCAGTTTTTCAGTTCTTTGGCTGATAACGCCTTATTTATTGCGGCAATCGCACTCATCCAGCAGTTACATGGGCCGGCGTGGATGACCCCCATGATCAAGTGGAT
The DNA here is from genome assembly GCA_019695155.1 of Burkholderiaceae bacterium. GTDB lineage: Bacteria > Pseudomonadota > Gammaproteobacteria > Burkholderiales > Burkholderiaceae_C > Piscinibacterium. Next base: position 20,455 of record JAIBAO010000004.1, read on the forward strand.
ATTTGCCGTCTCCTATGTCTTACTTGCTGCTTTTGTAGGAGCGTTTGCAGACGCCAGACCCAAGGGTAAGGTCATGTTCATCACGAACTTGATTAAGGTTACGGGCTGCCTGATGATGTTTTTCTATGACTTAATTAATTTGCCAGCCAATAATGAAGTCTATGTGGTGTTTATTGCCTATGCGCTTGTCGGTATCGGGGCTGCTGCCTATTCTCCTGCAAAATATGGCATTCTCACGGAGTTGCTTGAGCCAGAGCAACTGGTTAAAGGCAATGGATGGATTGAGGCGCTAACAGTACTTTCTATTATTTTCGGGGTAATGTTAGGAGGTATTTTGATTAGCCCAAAAGTATCTTTTATGCTGTTATCTATTGATATGCCTCTGATTGATACCGCAATCGATACCCCAGCAGAATCTGCCATTATTGTGATTATTTTCCTGTATGTGCTGGCGGCAATTTTTAATCTTGCTATTCCGGACACTGGGGCACGTTATCCGAAGCAATACCATCGACCAGTGCAGTTAATCAAAGATTTTTCTCACTGCGTTTTCACTTTATGGAAAGATAAATTAGGGCAGATATCCTTAGCGGTTACCACACTGTTTTGGGGCGCGGGTGCTACGTTGCAACTCATAGTGATCGAATGGGGTAAGCAGCATTTAGGTCTTTCCCTTTCTCAGGCCTCGGTTTTGATGGGAGTGGCCTCTATAGGTACGATTGCTGGTGCAGTATTGGCGGGACGTTATATTAGCTTGAAAAAGGCATTGACTACCTTACCTGTGGGTATAGCCATGGGCTTAGTCGTAATGTTGATGCCCCTTGTAACTAATCAATGGCTTGTTTATGCCCTGCTGATTGTGATAGGTGGTTTAGGTGGATTTTTCGTAGTGCCCATGAACGCGCTATTGCAGCACAGAGGACATGTCTTATTATCTGCTGGACATTCGATAGCAGTACAAAACTTTAATGAACAACTCAATATTTTATTGATGGTAGCGGCTTATTCTTTGATGCTGGGCATGCAACTGCATATTAATGTGATTATTGTAATTTTTGGTTTGTTAGTAGCGCTATTGATGAGTGTATTGATTTATTGGAACAAAATTAATCATATTCGCCAGCCCCATCTTAATGATGTGATTGGAGCAAGCCGGCATTGAGAGATATTTACTCGGAACCGTTCAATAACTGTTTGGCAAGCAGTAAATCTGCCCAGCTTTTAAGCTTTTCAGGAAGGTTTCTTAGTAAATAGGCAGGGTGATAACTCACTATCGCATTGATATCCCGTTTCCCTATTTTTACTGTATGCACACGTCCCCGCAGGTGACTCAAAGAAGCCTCGGTATTCAGTAGTGATTGGGCAGCAAAGCGTCCCATGAGCAGCAAAACATCGGGCGAGACTAATTCGATTTGCCCCATTAAGTAAGCAGAGCATTGCTGTACTTCTATGGGAGTAGGGTTACGGTTACCCGGGGGGCGACACTTGAGCACATTACAAATATAAACATTTTTTTGGCGAGATAGCCCGACGCTGGCTAGCATATTGTCCAGGAGCTTACCCGCTTGACCCACGAAAGGTTCTCCGTAGGCGTCTTCTTCAGCTCCAGGAGCCTCTCCAACCACCAAACAGCGGGCTTGCCGAATTCCTGCCTCAAACACCGTTTGAGTTCGACTATTGCATAAGTTACAGCGGGTGCATGCAGTCACTCTTTGTTGTAAGTCCGTCCAATTTAAAGCTTCACTAACTAATATATTTTCTTTCTCTAAAATGTCCAGTTCTACGGGCTTAAGTTGAGTTAATAAGCTCGCACTGGAAGTTTTTAGAATCTCACCATCAGCGGGATTAATCAAAGCTTGCGATTCAACTGCAGCCTCGGTGGCAAAGGGTTTTATACGCCATCGAGCAATTCCAAGGGCGTTAAGAATAAGATCTTTACGATGGATCATGGTCGAGCTAATTAATTAGTTTACGCATAACAATCGCATCTTCACGACCGTTCACATGAGGATAATAATTACGCCGCAACCCAATTCGGGTAAAACCATATTTTGTATAAATAGCCAGTGCCCTGTGGTTGCTGGGCCTAACCTCTAGCAAGATCCCGCTACAGTGGGCACGTCGAGCACAATCTTTTATCCAATCCATGAGACGATGAGATAAGCCCTTACCTTGCTCTGCTGGCGCAACTGTAATATTAAGTAAGTGTAAATCGTCAATGGCATTCATTACGATGGCATAAGCCCTAATTTGAGCAATGTGTTCCAACACAACGCAGCCGTAATGGCAGGCCAGTGCATCCATAAAATTACCTTTGCTCCACGGATAAAGATACGCTGTTTTCTCGATCTGTGTTACGACATTTAAATCTGCTTCAGTCATGGGCCGTAACACAGGTGAGCAAAGCTCATTTTGATCAAATAACTTGTCCACTGTCTGAACGCTCCGAGATGGTCATGGCTACATGGTTACGCACATACAAAGCTTGCAGCTGTTCGGGCAGTAGAATTTGTTTCTTACTCCACGCTAATTTGCCTAGGGCAGCAACAGCTGCAGCTGTAGGAAATGCTTCCATTGTCTGCAGCTTTTTCCAGACCTTGCTTTTTTCTACCGTTATGTTACCAATGCATACAGTGGGTTCATAAGCCAGCAAGGTGCAGATAGTTTCTAGTTTTGCAAGGCTTGGAGCTACCAGCAATTCAGGGGAAACGGGTTTATCGCTACAGCGATAAACTGCGCTATAACATTCTCCCATTCGGGCATCAAGGAGGGTAAGAACGATGCCGCTTGCACCGCAAGCTTGGGCTTGCCAGGCAAGGGCCTGCAAAGAATTGATTCCTACTACTGCTTTATCTAGGGATAAAGCCAAACCCTGTGCTGCAGTAATAGCCGTGCGTACCCCCGTAAATGAGCCCGGGCCAATGCCCACCGCGACCAGATCAATAGCATCGAGTATGACACTTTCCTCCTGGCAGAGCATCTTAACCAACGGCAGCAGGCATTGCCCATGTTTAGCTGTTGAGCCTTCATAGAGCACATTTACTCTGTCATGATGAGCCAAGGCAATGGTCAGAACATTTGTAGCACATTCAATTGCAAGAATAGTGACTTCTTCAGTGTTGAGGGTCATAAGAAGAATTTTACCGACAAGAGTAGCCATTCTTGGGTAAATATTCCTTTAAGTGAAAGATTATTTGCTTTCCTCTTAAGCTTTAAGCGGAGAAAACTTAAAAACTCTTCCCAGCTAGTTGCGCGTTTCGCAACTGCCCAGTTAAACTAAAAAAAGCATTAAATACGGCACTTTTGGTTTTTTTATATGCTCTTAAGAAAAGAGTACTCACAAATAATATTTTTAGGACAAGTTCAAGGAGGGTATGTTGACTCAACAACGCTATGAATCGGAATTAATTCCAACCTCGGAGACCTATGACCCTTCTCGTTTATTGGAATATCTTAAAAGCATCATGAGCTTGCCTACAGATGCAGCACTAGCTGCTCAGTTAGGGGTACAGCGTGCGGTGTTGTCACGTATTAGAAACCGCAAAACAGACTTTGGAGCTGCTTTGCTTTTACGAATACATGAAATGACCGATATTCCCATCAAAGAATTGCGTCGAATTATGGGCGACCGGCGGGGGTATTTTCGCATGCCGCATGATCAGCGGATCACGACGAACTCAGAAAATCCACCGCTTAATGAGTCTGAATCCTAGAAGTAGATAAATGATCACTTCCAGTTTTTGAAAGAGTTAAAGGGTGTTAGGGTAAGGCGTCGTAAAATATTGGCATGCAGTTATTGACAATTGGTTTAAATCATAGCTCTGCCCCCCTCGCTTTGCGAGAGCAGTTGGTTTTTAATTCGCCGGAATTGCCGCAAACATTATCCATGTTATGCCGCTCTTTTAGTGACGAGCCAACTTTGCTTTCTGAGGTTTCACTTGTTTCGACGTGTAATCGTACGGAACTGTATTGCGTCACAGCACAGGCCTCTTCTTCGAGTCAGCGCCTCACCCAATGGCTGGCCCAGGTAGCTCATCTTCCGGTACGTGAGTTAGAGCCTCATTTATATCGTCATCACGATCAGGCTGCGGTAAGACATGCTTTTAGGGTGGCGAGTGGTCTTGACTCCATGGTTTTAGGAGAGCCTCAAATTTTAGGGCAAATGAAAACGGCTGTTCGGGCGGCGCAACAATTTGGCAGCCTCGGCACCTTGCTGCATCAGTTGTTTCAACGCACTTTTAAAGTTGCAAAAGAAGTCCGTACTACCACTGAAATTGGCGTACATTCGGTCAGCATGGCTGTGGCTTGTGTACGTTTAGCCCAACGTATTTTTGGGAATCTTTCCCAGTGCAACGTGCTTTTGGTAGGGGCCGGTGAAATGATTGAACTGACGGCTACCCACATGGCTGCCCAGCATCCGGCGAAACTCGTCGTAGCTAACCGAACAATAGAAAAGGCTCAGCGGCTGTCTGCGCGGTTTAAAGCGGAACCGGTGGCTTTAAAACATCTTCCCGATATTCTCCCTCATTTTGATGTAGTCATCAGTTGTACTGCAGCGAGTCTGCCTATTATTGGCTTGGGAATGGTGGCCCGCGCCGTTAAGGCACGTAAACATAAACCCATGATGATGGTTGATTTGGCGCTACCCCGCGACATTGAGCCTGAAGTAGTTGATTTATCCGATGTGTACCTTTACACGATTGACGCACTTGCCCAGATTGTCAATGAAGGCCATCAAGCCCGCGCTGCTAGCGTAGCGCAGGCCGAGGCTATTATCGATTTAAGGGTAAGCGACTTTAATGCCTGGCTTAATGCCCGGCGGCTCTTACCCTATTTGCACTCCCTTAAAAATGATGTTGAAAATATGCGAAAAGCAGAGTTGGAACTGGCCAAGCGTCAACTTGCACGAGGGGAATCTGCAGAGGCGGTGCTGGAAAAGCTCACGCGCGGTTTGAGCAATAAATTACTGCATGGCCCAATACAAATAATTTCTGAGGGTCGAGCAGATGATGCCACCGTAAAGCTGCTGGGCAATCTACATAAGCGGACCCTTAATCCATCCACTAAAACTGGAAATTATTAGCTTAGGGCTCTCTAATAATCTAGATTTAAAGGGCAAAACCTTTTAAATATCCACCCCATCTTCTTTTTTATACAGCCTTTTTCCGTAGATGTTCAGAGCTATTTGTAGTTAGAAAGTTATTCATGAAAGAGTCAATGCATGCAAAACTTATCCAGATGCGAGAGCGTTTCAGCGAGCTTGATGCTCTGCTTTCCCAGCCTGAGGTAACCAATGACTTAAAAGCATACCGGGCCTTAACGCGGGATCATGCACAGCTCAGCTCCATTGTGTCTCGACTGGCAGAATATGAGCAGGCCGAGCGGGATTTGATCACTGCCCAGGCGATGAGTAATGATCCCCAGATGAGTGATTTTGCTCTTGAAGAAATCGTATGCGCCCAAACACGTATGCTTGAATTAACGGCACAACTTGAGCGCATGTTGCTACCCGTTGATCCCAATGACAGCAAAAATCTTTATCTAGAAATACGGGCCGGCACGGGTGGGGATGAAAGTGCTCTGTTTGCTGCAGATCTAGCCCGTATGTATATCCGTTTTGCAGAGAGGCAGGGGTGGAAAGTGGAGATAATGAGTGAATCGGTCTCTGATCTGGGTGGGTATAAAGAAGTAATTTTGCGTATTGAGGGAGAGGGGGCGTTTGCAAAACTTAAATTTGAAAGCGGAGGCCATCGTGTTCAGCGGGTTCCTCAAACAGAGACCCAAGGGCGTATCCACACGAGTGCCTGTACAGTAGCGGCCATGCCAGAGGCAGATGATGTTGAAGACATTCTGATCAAACCTGAAGAATTGCGGATTGATGTTTTTCGGGCTTCAGGAGCGGGCGGCCAGCATATTAATAAAACAGAATCTGCGGTACGTATTACTCATTTACCCACCGGAATTGTGGCTGAATGTCAGGATGATCGCAGCCAGCATCGTAATAAAGATAAGGCTATGCAGGTTTTACGTACCCGCATTAAAGACAAACTTGAGCGTGAAGCTAATGCGAAAGAAGCAGCGCATCGTAAAGGTCTTATTGGCTCCGGGGACCGCTCAGATCGTATTCGAACCTATAATTTTCCCCAGGGCCGCATGACAGATCACCGCATTAATCTTACTCTATATAAGCTGGACTTCATTATGGACGGAGACCTGACTGAATTAATTGAAGCAATACAAAGTGCTGCTCAGGCAGAACAGCTAGCCAGTATCGGCGCTTAAGGCAAAACCCATCCCCAGCTCTTTAATCTATGGAAGAGAGAAAGGTGTTAAAACAGCTTTTCCAGAATTAGCTGAAAATTCATAAAAATTGACAGACGGAACCAAAACCCCCATAATCTTCTGCTCCTCGGTTTGGAGAGGTGGCCGAGTGGTTAATGGCAGCAGACTGTAAATCTGCCCTCTTACGAGTACGCTGGTTCGAATCCAGCCCTCTCCACCAGCCGTCGGTATGATTGCTGAGATCTGCTGGCCGGTTGCAAGATATGTGAAGTGCGCGTAGTAAGTTCTTGAATCTGAACGGATATTTGGGATATTTGCACTAAGCGTTAGCAAGTAAATGCGGGTGTAGCTCAGTTGGTAGAGCATCTGCCTTCCAAGCAGAATGTCGTCGGTTCGAGACCGATCGCCCGCTCCAGTTTCTGGCCAGGGCTTGTTTGTTGAGCCGCCACGCCCATTTGGCTCAGTGGTAGAGCACTCCCTTGGTAAGGGAGAGGTCGCGGGTCCGATTCCCGCAATGGGCACCACTAATTTAGTAAAGCATTATTCTTTTTTCGGAGCTGTTGAAAATGGCAAAAGGCAAATTTGAGAGGACCAAGCCCCACGTAAACGTAGGGACGATAGGACACGTAGACCATGGCAAGACCACCTTAACGGCCGCCATCACCACCGTATTGTCCAGGTTATTTGGAGGAGAAGCCAAAGCCTACGATCAAATTGACGCAGCGCCCGAAGAAAAAGCGCGCGGCATCACCATCAACACCGCCCATGTTGAATACGAAACCAAAACCCGGCACTACGCCCATGTA
>JAIBAO010000033.1 GCA_019695155.1 Burkholderiaceae bacterium
ATGGCCACCGCTGCAAAAGAAAACCATGCACCTGGTGAGAGTACAGCGAACGGATCTGCTATTAAAACCACTACTGCTGCGGTGGCAAGTACATGGGCAGGATGTGGGCGATAAGCCAAACTGCGGGCCAGTACTACCACAGCCAGCATCAGTACCGTACGCTGGGCAGGCACTTGCCAACCGGAAACCACTGCATAGAAAGTCGCAGCCAAAAAACCCAGCCAAGCTGCAACCGTAAAGCTAGGCAGGTAATGCATGAGCCGTCGGCTACGACTCCATAAAAAACGTACGATAGTACCTACTAGTACTGCAAATAAAGTGATATGCAAACCCGAAATCGAAAGTAAATGCCCGATACCCGTAGCGTTATAAAGGGCCCACTCATTGCCTGGAATGGCTCGCTGATCTCCTATCGATAAAGCTAGCAGTACGTTTAGGCGTGGCGCATCTGCAGCCGCCAGCAACATTCGACTACGAGTCGCTTCACGCAAGCGTTCAATCATCACCCAAAAATTGCCTTGACTCTCCGCCAACAGCTCATGTTCTTGGGTCAAACGCGCCGGCCGTACCGAACCGCTAGCAGCAATGGCTTGTTCTACTAACCATAATTCGGTATCAAAACCGTAAGGGTTTAATACACCATGGCGTTGCTTAAGCCGGGCGGTCAGTTGCCAGCGTTGGCCTGGCTTTAAAACGGGTATTTCTTGCAACATGTCGGCATTAGGCTGAGTAAACCACCCCAATGAAATTTTTTCTCCTTCCACGCTACAACCTGCACACTGCTCTACCAGAAAATCAAAACGCAGACCGCGATCAATCACTGTGGGCAAACTACTGACTATTCCTGTCATTCGTAAATCGCGCCCTTCATCTTCCTGACTTAGAGAGTGGCTGATGGCCTGCGCACCAAAAATGCTAGCCCAGAAAAACCCTATGGGTATCATCAAAATAATGGCTATGAGCAACATCAAGAGAGTTAAACGCTTTGAGGAGTATTTTTGAGACAAGCCATATAGCAAGACTGTAAATAAAACACTTCCTACACCCAGGCTAAGACACAATTGCAAGCTTAATAAGCTAGCTTGCTGCTGTGCTAACCATACTCCAAAGGCAAAGCCTCCCACCGCTAAAGGCCATATAAAGTTTTTAAAGGCATCAACTACAAGCGCAATTTTCTGCTTGTAGTTAAATCCATCTTTAATCTGCACTAGACCCTCAATTAAGCTGCAGTAAACGCTTAAGCGCAGGTAAAGCTTGACAGGTGTTGGCTGTACATTGCTGTGCTAAAACCTCAAGCGAAACCGAGCGCAACAGTGCAATATGGGCTGCGATTTTTGGTAATTGATCGGGGGTATTACGACTGCGGGAACCGGGCTGCTGCTGACCATCATCTAACCACTGGGGTGGAATATCAGGACTATCTGTTTCCAGTACCAAAGCCTCTTCCGGCAAGCTAACAGCTAAAGCCCGGATGCGTTTAGAGCCACTGTAGGTAGCTGCACCTCCAAAACCGAGTTTAAACCCCAGTTTGAGAAATTCCTGCGCTTGTTGGTTACTTCCATTAAAAGCATGCGCAATACCACCGGAAACTTTAATGCGTCGTAGCCATTTAAGTAAAATATCCTGGGAGCGGCGCACATGCAAGATAACAGGTAGTTGATAGCGATGAGCTATTTTGAGTTGTTCCACATAAAATTTTTCTTGCTTAACAACGTCTAGGCCAGGAACAAAAAAATCTAGACCAATTTCGCCAATTCCCGCAAAGCGAGGGTCGGGCAAAGCACTCTCTACAGCCTGCTCAAGCAGTTGCAGTGCTTTTTGCTCCAACTCATCCAAATAAAGCGGGTGTATACCCAAACAATACACAGCCTCCGGTAAAGAATGCGCCAGATCACGCACTGCTGCAAAACTTTTAGGCGTAACTGCAGGGATGACAAATCCTCGCACGCCTGCAGCCTGTGCAGCAGCAATGAGCTGCCAGCGGTCCGCATCAAACTCAGAGGCATCCAGATGAATATGACTGTCAATTAATTGCACGACAAATGATGCACTACCAGGATAGATAAATTATGAAGTTTGTACACGGCCACCTACCAGTTGCACTATCTTATCTGCACTAACCGCCAGCCTGTCATCATGCGTGGCCATCACAAGGGTAGTGCCATTTTTACGAGAAAGATTAAGCATTAGGGTGAAAACATTCGCTGCATTTTCTCGATCTAAGTTGCCCGTAGGTTCGTCAGCCAAAATACAGGAAGGCTGCGTAACCAAAGCACGAGCGACGGCTACCCGTTGCCGTTCGCCGCCCGAAAGCTCCCCCGGCGCATGGGCTATACGATGTGCTAATCCTACTGCTTCTAGGCATTGCTGAGCAGCCTCTAAAGCCTGAGCTCGAGGCAAACGGCGGATTAACAAAGGCATGGCTACATTTTCCAGTGCTGTAAATTCCGGAAGTAAATGATGAAACTGATAGATGAAGCCTAAATGCAAATTGCGGTGCTGGCTTCGTTCTTTTTCATTTAATTCCGACCATGCTTTCCCGGCAATCCAAATGCTTCCCTGACTAGGTTTGTCCAGGCCTCCTAATAAATGCAGCAAAGTACTTTTACCAGAACCGGAGGCTCCCAGTACAGCCACACTTTGGCCTTTTTCAGCGAAAAAATCAATGCCACGCAGTACCTCTACTCGACTGTCCCCGTCGATAAAAGTTTTAACCACGCCTGTAGCCTGAACAACGAAATCTCTTGGGGAATTACTCATAGCGCAGCGCCTCCGCGGGATCAATTTTTGCCGCACGCCAGCTTGGATAAATGGTTGCTAACCACGTCAAAACAAAAGCCACCGCAGAAATTAAAGTGATATCACTCCACCGCGGGTCAGAAGGTAATTTGTTGATTAAGTAAATCCCTTTGGGTAGTACCTGAAACTGAAACAGTTTCTCAATTCCTCCCATCACACTCTCTACATTAAACGCCAGCAACACACCCAGCAGGACGCCAGAACCCACGCCCACCAAACCAATCAAAATACCTTGCAACATAAAAATACCTTGAATCGCAGCGGGAGTAGCCCCTAGGGTGCGCAAAATAGCAATGTCCCCCCGTTTTTCGGTGACAGTCATCACTAGCATGGACACAAGATTAAACGCCGCAACGGCAACAATAAGAGCGAGAATGACGAACATCATCCGTTTTTCAATCTGAACCGCAGCGAACCAAATTTGATTCATCTTTGACCAATCTCGAATATATAAATCTTTGGGCAATACTTCGGCGAGTTGATAGGCGATTTGCTGTGCGTTGTGAATGTTATTGACTCTAACGCGCAGCCCACTAGCTCCATCAATCCGTAAAAATTTTGCCGCGTCTTGTAAATGCACAAAAGCCAGACCACTATCGAACTCGTAATGCCCCGAGTCAAAGGTGCCCACTACCCGAAAATTTTTCGGTCTAGGTACCACTCCCACTGGTGTGACTGTGCCTTCGGGAGCAAGAAGCGTAAGCTTATCCCCTACCCTTACTCCCAAGGAATAAGCCAGCTCAAAACCTAGCACAATATTAAATTCATCAGGCCTTAATAGGCCGATTGCCTTGCCACTGTCACCTCGCATCAAGTCTGAAACTTTAATTTCAGCGTTTGGATCAACCCCTCGCAAATACAGGGGTTTAACCTGCTCATCCCGCAAGGCTACTACCCCTGCACCTGCATAGGGTGCAACCGCCAGCACATTAGGCTGCTCAAGCACAGTACTAGCAATTTCCTTCCAGTTTGGCAGACTGCCTGAACCCGTGCTGATTTCAATATGGGGAATCACTGACAGCATCCGGTCTCGGACTTCTTTTTGAAAGCCGTTCATCACCGACAACACCACAATTAATGCGGTCACCCCCAGTGCGATACCGACTGAAGAGAGAGTAGAAATAAAGGAAATAAACCGATTGCGACGCGGGCCACGGCGGGCAGTGCGTGTATAGCGCAGACCAATCAGTATTTCATAGGGAAGTTTTTTAAAAAGAGTCATGCTGCGCAGTTTGCCATAGGTCTGCGCCGCATGGTCTGACAGAAGGAGAAAAAGTTGTATTTCGCAACGTTTTCAACCCAGAGTTGTTTTACTTATAAAAGAATCTTCACCAGCGGCCTGGTGGATCGGGCACAAATCCACTATTGGAGGCAGGAAAAGGTCTAGGCTCCACCCTTGGCCCTGCCAGGACTGATCGGGGCAATACTCCCATGACTACCAAATTTTCAGTACTGTCATAGCGAATGGAAATGATTTCATCAGGAGAATTACTTTTGCGTTCAAAAGTAGTCTGTTCTGCCACTGAAGTTTCACTGGCACCATGCCCTGTACCTAGGCGTTCTGGCTGACGAGGTAGCATTTGCTTTCCTACTATCGGCGGGGTTGAAGAAGGCTCTCCCGGGGCACGACGAGCCATTTCAGCTGCGCTTTTACTTTTATTGGCTGGATCACTTAATACACCGGCTGAGGCTGGGCTATCCGCGGAACGTTTCTCCTCACTGGCGGGGGCTTGTTCATTTTTTTCACGGTCACAAGAACGCCACCAGTTCCAGCGCCCACAAGGCGCCACAGGGGCGGGAGCAATCGCTACGGGTAAACGCTCACGAAATAAAGCCACACCAATCACCCCTACTTGATCGGGGCGCCCTGTACGGGCAGCATAACTAGCCGATAAAGCTGTAAATTCAAAAGCGGCTATGCGGGATTGGCTTTTACGCCACCCAGCAATTTCACCACTTTCACCGGGACCAAACACATAGCCCGTCTGATTTACACCCGCCGTTTCCCCACTAATGATATTGACACCGTCCACTGACATTACTGCCAATATCCGTTCACCGGTATTGTTGCGAATTGCAATCGCATACCGGGCTCCCGGCCGCCCTGCAACATAATATTGGCCTTTATGCCAGATCAGTGGCAGGGTTTGATAGGTATCGCGGTCCATAATCGTAATATCACTTAAATTACCCACAGCATGGGCTTTAGAGGAAAGCACGATCTGCAAAACAACCGCAAAAAGAGTTATCAGAAGCGTTCGAGAAAGCGAAAGAAAGATGTTCATGGATACGTTCCTTAAAAAGGTAGCAGAGCTACCCTATCAAACGTAGCCTTTTATCAGAACGGGTTAACTGCTCAAAGAACATATTGGCTCAATAGAGGTAGAACCTCTGCGAATACTGTTTTGACTTGCTGACTAGCTAATGGCCACCATCGTGAGGGAGATACCTAAAAGGGCGCCTACAGTAAGCATCAAGCGTAGCGGCAGATACCAGCTTGGCCAGCCATGCCAACGACGCATTGCCCAATCAAGCCCTAAAGTCAGCAAAATGCCAATGCCCAGCCAAGGTAGTGCAAGCGTGATGGGTTTACCCGTTACAGCCACTGCCCACAGGGCAGGTACAACTCCCCACCCCAAACTTATCCAGGCACGTGCCGTAGGAAGCTTTTCTATTAAAGTAGCCCCCCAATGAAGTGCGCCTAAAAAAGCTAAAACTGCAGCAGCATAATCTTTTTGCATACCGGCTGCTGCTGAAGCATAGGTTGCTGAAGCTAAGGCTAGCACTCCAAGCCCGATAAACGGGATTAATCCGCACAAACCCAATACAAATGCGGCGCGTTTCATGTGATGGCTCCTGAAATCCACTATACATAATATTAATAATTTTCTGGTCACTCCAGAAAATAGTAAAAATTGCGTCTCTGTTCCTTACAACTTAATAGATTAAGCAACTTTGTAGCAGCTCTAAAGGTTTTTACCTAGATTTTTAAGGGCTAATTCTCATATAAACTTTACAAACCGTTTTTCATCATAAACAATCGTAAACTCATGGATAACAAATCCAAGCCAGCAGGGCATTCTATAAATGCCTGGTTTGCTATCCATCGGTTTTGGTATCGTTTGCTGCAGAAATTTTTACATAATGCGATAGAGGGAAACTCTTGTTTTCCTGTTGAAAGAATCTAAGCAAGTGGCAGCTCAATTATCACAAATACCTCTTTCCACTGATGAGTTGACTTTGCTCAAACAATGGACCGAGCATCATCATATAGCACTCATCTGGCTAAGACAGAACGGTACTTTAATAGCCGCCACCCCCGCTGCTAGCCAGTTGCTTAAGATTCCTTTACCTGCAGGTCTGTCTATACTGAGTTTGCTGCCGAAACATAAGCATCAACAAGCGCAACGCCTCTTAGAAAAAATCTTCAAGCGTAGTGAGACCAATTTTAAATTCAAGAAAGCGGGCTCTCGTTTGCTGTTATTGGCATCACAACCGCTTTCTATCTCTACTCACTCTTCTAGACCCTGTCTATTAGAAGTGCTCTTTTCTCCAGCCACTGTTGGTAGTGAACAGAATCATCAAACAGTGCTGTGCTGTACGCTTTCTGAACTAAGGCAAACGGCAGGCTCCCACAGTACCCCTACTCAACAATCTCTGGAGCAGGAAAAACATACACACGATCCTTCTAACTATTACACCCCTCAGTTGATTCAGCTGGCAGCAGCCCCTGCGCTGCAATGGCCTCATAGCTTGCACCGTATTTTAGAGTTAGCTTGTAATAGTTTAGAGGTCAGTAAAGCAAGCTTTTGGCGGCTATACAGTGAGGGAGCTCGCATGACATGCGAAGCTGCCTTTAGCAAACAAAACGGACTAGAATCCAAACCGGCGAGCTCCAGCCTGAGTGCTCGGCTGCATCCGGCTTTTTTTGCATGGATAGCTGAGAATCGACTTTTGATTGCTCCAGATGTACGTCAGCATGCCGCTTGGCAAAGCTTGCAGTCCACAGAAACCTTTGCTCAGGTAGTCTCTGCACTTTGTTTACCGGTATGGGTCGGCAGTAAAGCAGTAGGGGTATTGTGTCTGGAAACCAGAGAGAAACAATATCATTGGACCGATGCAGATCAAAATTTCGTAACACATTTATCCACTTTTTTAGCGCTGGCACTTAAATCTGCCATGCTGCATGATGCGGAAAAGAGGATTGAACGTTTAACCTGGCTAGACTCTCTCACAAACCTTCCAAATCGTCATTTACTCCAACAGCGTCTCATCCAACTGCTGGAGAAGGTGATCCAACGTAATAGCCGGATGGCTGTTATCTTGATAGATCTGGACCGATTCAAGGAAGTCAATGGAACTTATGGGCATCATTTAGGCGATGCCTTGCTTAACAACATGGCCCAGGCACTACAAAGAGCCGTGGGCGCAGATGGCTGGATTGCGCGCTTGGGGGGAGATGAATTTGTAGTCGTGGTGCCGCATTTTTCGCACCGTGATGAGCTAGCCAGACTCGCCAGTCGGCTAAATGAAGCTTTAATACAGGCCCAGGTACCCAAAGGGATTGAATTTTCAGTGACCGCCAGCATGGGCATCGCCGTGTTTCCAGACCATGGTCGCTCAATTTCAGCTCTGCTCAAACACGCAGACGCTGCGATGTACCAAGCTAAAAGCAGTGGACGAGCCACTTTTCAGTTTTACAACCCTTTTAAACATAATGTGCAAACCCGGGAGCAGCGTGTTGCAAAACAATTAGAAAAAGCTATAGAGCTTAAAGAACTGGTTTTACATTATCAACCGCAAATAGCCATCCAGACTGGCTTACCCTCCGGCTTTGAAGCCTTAATACGCTGGAATCATCCCGAACGCGGTTTAATTTTTCCAGATTTATTTTTATCGGCTGCTGAGGAATTTGGTATGGCTCAATCCTTGACCCAGTATGTAGCCAAAACAGCTTGCAAACAAATTTCTATCTGGCGCGAAAAAGGACTGACTGTACCCCCTATTTCTATCAATATCAGTGGCCAGGAGTTTTGCGACTTGCGACTTCCCCATCTTATTCGTCTTGCACTAGAAGAATTTGATCTGCCAGCGCGTGCATTGGTAGTAGAGGTCACAGAAGGTTCTTTGGTACAAGACAATGAAACCGCGGTAGAAGTATTTAAATCTCTGGCTCAAATTGGTTTGCATATTAGCCTGGATGATTTCGGGATGGGCTATTCATCCCTGTCTTACTTACGACGCCTTCCCCTTAATTCTATTAAGATGGACCGCAGTTTTATCAAGAACTTGCCTGATGATACAGATTCAGCGGCTATTGTTCGGGCCATTATTTCTATGGCCCGCCATCTTAATTTAGGAGTCGTAGCGGAGGGAGTGGAGCATACTATCCAGGCAGAATATTTACTGCGCCTAGGTTGTAAATATGCTCAAGGTTATTTGTATAGCCCTGCAATGGATAGTAGTGGTGTTCAAAAATATCTTGAGCAACTTAATGCTAAAAACTTTAACTAACCGATCATCAAGTCTTCAATTAGAGTTTCTTGCAGTCTGCATGGGCATCAAAACCCCTTTGCAAAAACCTTATTCAGTTACTTCACTAAAGAGTTGATTTCGATAATCGGCATTAATACGGCCAGAACAATCAGCAATACCAAGCCTCCCATAGCCACAATTAAAGCAGGCTCAAGCAAAGCGCTTAGCATAAGTGTTCGGCGCTCTAATTCACGGCTTTGAATATCAGCAGCACGACGCAACATTTCAGAAAGCGTCCCGGTTTGCTCGCCGCTTGCAATTAAATGAATAAGTACAGTTGGAAATTTGGCGCTGCTAGCCTCGCTGCTAGTAGCTTGTAAAGCACGGGAAAGGCTGGCTCCTTCACGGACGCGGGTAATCGCTTGCAGCACTCGAGCGTAAAGTGCACGGTTGTAAATGGTTTTTTGCGCAGCTTCCAAAGCACGCAATAAGGGCACCCCTCCCGAAACCAAAATAGCCAGAGTGCTGGCAAACCGCTCAGTTTCCAAGGCACGTACCAAAGGTCCTGCTACCGGCAGCATGAGTAAACGTGCATGCCAGCGGGCCTTAAGAAACGGTTGCCTCAAAGCCCTACGCACTAGCCAGATCAGCAGAACGCCAAATACTAAAACTAACCAGCCCCAGCTGCGCAAAAATCCAGAGAGTCCTACTAACAGTTGAGTCAGCAAAGGCAATTGCTGCTTGGTACTCATAAACACACCCACAATTTGGGGGACCACATAGGTCATCAAGCCAATCACAATCAGCATCGCAATAATTGAAACAACGGCCGGATAGGTGAATGCCGCCACCACCTTGGCTTTCAGAGCACCTCGGGTCTCAAGATAGTCTGCCAAACGCATTAAGACTTCTGGGAGATTGCCGGAATCTTCGCCGGCAGCGATTAAAGCGCGGTACACCTGATCAAATTCTCGAGGATGTTCAGCCATGGCAGAAGCCAGAGTAGCCCCTGCCGTTACCCGGGAGCGCACTGAAGCCCATACTTCCCGGGCAGCAGCTTTTTCAGTTTGCTCTACCAGCGCAGCAAGGCTTTGTTCCATCGGTAGACGAGCGCCTATCAGATTAGCCAACTGCCGGGTACACAACATCAAATCAGTTAACGATAAACGACGACGGAAAAACACCGCACCAGAGGTTTTATCTTGAACCAGCACCGCTTGCGTCATCAGCGGCGATAGGCCACGCTCCCGTACAAGCTGGCGAGCATGCCGCTCAGAGTCTGCCTCCAAGACTCCCTGAACAAGCCGACCTGTTTCCTCCACGGCCTCAAATTTAAAAGCAGGCATCGTTTTAACCTATAAAGAACCTGGGATTTTCACTTTAGGCCACAAAATCCAGAGTCTGAGTGCTGCTTTCATTCGCCCGGCTTCTTCTCCTGCGCGATCCCCAGAACCCCAGTAATAATCGGCCCGCACTTCCCCTTTAATGGCTGTACCGGTATCTTGCGCAAGAGCCAGTTGATTAAGACTACGTCCACGATGCTGGGCACTCATCCAAACAGGCGCCCCTAAAGGAACATAACGAGGATCTACTGCAAGAGAGCGTCGCTCCGTTAAAGGTACATTCAAAGAGCCAATAGGGCCTTCCTCCGTTGCAGGAACTAATTTAAAAAACACAAAACTCGGATTGGTGTTGAGTAATTCTTGAACACGATGAGGGTTAGCCCGAGTCCACGCTTTAATACCCTGCATTGACGCTTCATCGAGACTTTTGAGTTCTCCGCGCTCAAACAAAGTGCGACCAATAGATTTATAAGGATGCCCATTCAAATCAGCAAAAGCAGCACGCATTATTTTTCCATCAGGCATTAGCAAGCGACCAGTACCTTGTACTTGTAGAAAAAAGGCATCCACCACATCTTCCAGCCATGCGATCTCTTTACCGCGCAAAGAGGCCACGCTTGCCCCATGAACAGGGGTTAACTCTGCTCGAGTATAAAACGGTACAAACTGGCCATTATGCATGCGCCCTCTTACACGTTCACCATTTATGGTTCGAGTCAATAAATCATCAGGAGGACCGTACAGAGGAACCACAAAGGGAGGGCGCCGAGTCAGGCTAGCTTTCAAGAACGGTTCATAGTATCCCGTTAATACTCCCTCTGATTTACCATCAGCTCCACTTACAGCCCAGGCTTCAAAATGCTGTAAAAAAAACGCTCGCACATTAGCCTCCGAAACAAATAGTGTTCGGGCTTCATTACATACACGCTGCCAGGCCACTACGGATAAGCGAGGCATAGTGCCTTGAAGGGGTAATTTTTCACAACTTTTAAGCAGAGCAGGCCATGCTTCTAACTGGTTATCTTCTCCATAACCCGGCAATTCAGTCAAAGCTATAGCTTGCAAACGTGCTTGAGAAGGAATCAAAGTAAAAGATGGGCCTATGACAGTAGGCTCCGGGCTGTTGGACCCCCCGTGCGGAGAAGGTTCCTGATTAACGGGAAGTACACCACAAGAGGCTAACACTAAAACCGTGCTAAAGAGAAGGGTGGTACTGCAAATTCTTAATAGGCCGCGTAAAGCGCTTGTAGTGAATCTAAACACTTGCTGCTTACGCAGTGCATTATAAAAGAGTGTTGGCATCAAATGAGCGTTGATTGCGAGTTTCTTATTGGGAACTTCTAATAACCGTAGCGAGCGGCCCGCAGCGGATTTGAGGAGTGAATGCGTACGGACTGTACGCTGAGTACCGCAAGAGCCGATCCGGCTTGCGCAGCAGGTTATTAGAAGTTCCCTATTATAATTACGCTTGTTCCATAGCCCTGTACAGACAAAAATCTTTGAAAAGCCGCATAAAAGCAGAGGTAAGGATTTTCTTCTCATTATTTTCTTCCCCAGCTAAGCGGTAAAATTCGGACAATCATCAGATGAGCTTGCATAAAATATTTTGACAGAAATGCTGTGGAGTTTGGGATGTGGTATTTAATAGCAGAGAGTTTTTTAGCCTTGTGCATCATCGTAGGTATCATGTGGTGGACGATGAAAGGTAAAAAATAAGATCAATGCAAAGTAGGGGGTAAAGTTAGGTTAAAAGCAGCTATAGGCGCTGTGAAAGTTTCGCCATCTTCAGCTACACAAAAATAACTGCCGCTCATAACGCCACCGGGAGTTGCCAATGGACAGCCACTGGTATATTCAAAACTCTCCCCTGGACGAAGCAAAGGTTGTGCTCCTACTACACCCAAACCTTTAACTTCCTCAACCTTGCCGTTAGCGTCGGTAATAATCCAGTGTCTGGCGACTATTTGTGCTGCAATAGTGCCAATATTGGTAATGGTTACCGTATAAGCCCACACATAATTATTTTGACTGGGGCGAGAGTGCTCCGGCAAAAACTCCGGGTGCACGACGACAGCAATTGCATATTTTTTCATAAATAGCCACAGGGCAATGAAAGACTCTACACTTTACCTAAACTCACACTTTACTCAAATTAAAAGACTTGGGAATTTTTAATGACCGTTGTTTCACATCTTAGTCATTTGCGTCTTGTTCCTTCCATTTTATCTGCGGATTTTGCAAAACTAGGAGCAGAGGTGCGGGCAGTGCAAGAGGCAGGAGCTGATTTGATCCATTTTGACGTGATGGATAACCATTATGTTCCGAATTTAACAATCGGGCCCTTAGTGTGCGAAGCTATCAGACCCCATGTGGATCTTCCTATTGATGTGCATTTAATGGTTGAACCTGTTGACGCCCTTATCCCTTTATTTGCTAAAGCGGGAGCCAATATCATCACCTTTCACCCTGAAGCCTCGCGGCATATTGATCGAACTCTTTCTCTCATTAAGGATCAGGGCTGCAAAGCAGGCCTGGTATTTAACCCCGCTACCTCGCTTGAGTATATGGACTATGTCATGGACAAGCTAGATATAGTGTTATTAATGTCTGTAAACCCGGGTTTTGGAGGGCAACATTTTATTGAAACCACTCTTTCCAAAATCAAACTAGCTCGTCAGAAAATTCAGGCTTGGACTCTTAAAGGGGGGCAAGACATATGGCTGGAAGTAGACGGTGGGATAAAGATTGAGAATATTGCCCGCATTGCTCAAGCTGGAGCGGATACTTTCGTAGCAGGGAGTGCTATTTTTGGGGCGCCTGACGCCGACGGGGGTTATAAAACGGTCATTCAACAGCTACGGAAAGCCTTGGCTTAAGAGTTTTTTCTTAATTTATGTGTGTAGCGATACACCCCAAGCTAGCGCCTCTGCACAAGAGGGGAAAACAAGCACGAACAAAGCGCTTAAAAAGAAATAAGAGTTTTTTAGTGCACGCGGGCGTTAAAACCCGCCAAATGTAAAGCTTCGAGTAAAGATTCAATATGCTGTGTATTACGCGTCTGCACAACAACATCGATTTCTGTGTATTGTGCTGAGAGGCTAGTAAACGCTCTTTGGTGATGAACCTCTTCAATATTGGCGTTGGCTTTAGCTAAAACCTGAGTAATGGAAGCAAGGGCTCCCGGTACATCCCGGGCACTTATGGTAATGCGCGCAAGTCTGCCACTCCGCACCATACCGCGCTCAATGATTGCCGCTAGCATGAGTGGATCAATGTTACCTCCACACAATACCAGACCCACCTTTTTTCCACGGAATTGTTCAGGATGCGCCAATACCGCCGCTAAACCCGCCGCTCCTGCGCCTTCCACCACCGTTTTTTCAATTTCCAGCAGCATTAAAATAGCGCGTTCAATATCGGCTTCACTCACAAGCAAACAATCATTCACCAAGGTCTGTACCAAGCGAATATTTTCTGGCCCTGGAGATTCCACTGCAATACCTTCTGCAATGCTTGCCCCAGCATTCTGAAACGCGGTACCATGCTTAGCGTTGTACAGGGCAGGAAAGCGCTCGGTTTGCACACCAATAATTTCAATTTCAGGCTTTAAGGCCTTGGCTGCCACTGCCATGCCCCCAATCATTCCTCCTCCGCCCATAGCAATTGCTAAACAATCTAATTGCGGTTGAGCACGCAGCATCTCAATGGCAATCGTGCCTTGTCCCGCAACAATCTGCGGATCGTCATAAGGATGTACAAGCGTATAACCGTGCTTTTTAATCAGCTCTAGACCATATAAGCGGGCTTCATCAAAGCTTGCTCCATGCAGAATCACCTTAGCACCAAACGCACGGGTGCGTTCCACCTTAACCGCGGGAGCGTGCTCCGGCATGACAATAGTAACGGGAATGTTCAAACGCTGTGCATGATAAGCCACCCCCTGGGCATGATTACCAGCAGAAATGGCCAATACTCCACGGGATTTTTCTGCTTCACTCAATTGCATTAACTTGTTAAGCGCACCCCGCTCTTTAAAACTAGACGTAAACTGCAGGTTTTCAAATTTTAAAAAGAGCTGGCAAGCACAAATTTCAGATAGGGTTCGGGAATACACACAAGGTGTATCCACTATATGGGGACTGATACGCGCATGTGCAGCTTCAATATCAAGCAGTTGAATCATCGTTCTCTAAAGCAGTTTTATAGTTGTTAAAAAAGCTCTTATCATCCCTATCAAGAATGTATTTCCCAATTTTCGTCAGGTTTTTTAGAAACTGGACGCCGCCAGAGTCTAATAATTACGGCAAGCACTATCAATACAGATAAGCCTGCCCATAAAAAATTTAACCAACGCAGCTTAGCTTGTTCTTTAGAAATATTTTTAGGCTCGTTTAACTCACCATTAGATTCTTGCAAAAGTCCTTCCTGCGCTTGCTGACCCTTTAAACGAATATCCAGTGCATGCCAACGCTGGGCAAACAAGGCAATACGGCCTATAAGCCCTACATAGTTTGGAGGATCAATAATTGAATCCGCTGTTGAAACTTCGCCGGGGACAATCACGAGCTGAGAAGGTTGCTCTTTTAATTTAGGTAAATAAAAAAGCCCGACTGTATCTTTTAGCTGGATATACGGAACACGTAACTCACCTCTACTATTTTGCCATTGTCCTTTACTCAATTTTAAAAGCGAGTCTGCGGGAGGAAGGCGTTTGACCTGAATACAGTGCTGGGAAGCACAAGCTTGTTCATCAACTACTTTCCATTGACGCTGAGCAATCGCAGATTTAGAAGGTTTAGATTCAACAAAAGGATAAAGAATTGTTGCGACTAAAGCCAATTGATCAACAGAGGGATTTTCAATATTGACGCCTGGGAGAGCCGATTTTTTTACTTCATTAAAAAAACTCAGCACTCCTTCAAACGCTTGCTCCTGATGCGGCACTATCAAAGAAGTCTCAGGGGAAATAGTAATCCATGCTGTATCTTGCTCAGAAAGACTGCACGCTTTAGCGTCAGCTGGCCTTAAGCTAGCCACTACCTCAAAAACCCATTCTTTGGCTTCCCATAGCTCACGCGGAATGCGAATTTGGGCTTGCCCGCTACGCCATTGAGCCAAAGAATAGGTCGCCACAGCTTGCTCGTTAATACGCACAGTAATGGCACTTTGCTGTTGGTCCAGTGCTACTGATCCAGAAACATTAGCATGCAACAAAAGCATAGGAGAGTCCCGCAGCTGCCATGTTGCGGGACGCTGCCATACAAATCGCAACTCATGCTGCCCCACTCCACGGGCTTGCCAGCCATTAGGATAGCCAGACATACCCAGTTTCCACACTTTCGAAGGATCATTTTCGTTTGCTGAAGCCGTTGTGGCTACACTCAGTTGAGATTTAGGTAGCTGTGCCCCACTAAGGCACAGGGAGTCTGTACACAGAGCACGGGCCTGATCATCTGCAAGGAACAAAAGACCTTCCCGCAAACCAGTTGAATCTCGAGCCACGATATTCAATACGCCATTACCGTCCACAGCCAGCACGAAACGAAGATCCAAATTTTCAAGAAGCGGGATGGCAGCTTCATGCTTTTTATCCAGGCGATCCAAGGTCACCAATCGCAATTGTCCTACCGTACGATCGGTTTTAGTTTTTTCAGGTTGATAACCCCAATAGCGCAATAACTGGTCAGCGTCCAAATAGGCCCCAATCCCCTCTTTATCGAGGGGAGCTTGGTGATCCAAAAACACTCCGGTTTTTCCATCCGCAAGACGTAACCAACTGTCAGGAATACTATTTACTGCCACGCGAGTGGAAGCCGAAACCCGACGCTCCCAGCTTATCCGCGAGCTAGGCTTAATGGTGAACCAGGCATCATTGCGATACCGCTGTAAACAAGGGTCCTCATCGACCCACATGGATGACCGAATGGAAATGACATGAGAACCTCCTGCAAGACCGGTAAGCGGGACTGTGTACTCTGCCTCAGCTAGATCACTTAACCACACACTTTGCCGTACACGGCCATCAATTACTACGGAAACGGTCGAACGACGTGGATCTACCAATCGGGATCTTGCCCACGCGATAATAAGCTTTGGCTCAGTAATACGGTCTTTGACCGCATCTAAAGTCACGAAAAAACGAGCTTCGGCATTTACACCTAATAATTGGGTCTCTTGAACGGTAAGAGGCATCTGAACAGGTACCGCTAAACCTGGGGGACTAAAAAGTAATAGCGCACAAAACACAATTGCGGTAATAATCTGGTAAAACATTCTAGGCCTCCCGATGATCCGTTTGCCAAGCATTAGTCAATTTTGTTAAAACCAAACAGGAACTGATTCTGATGCCAATCGCTAAGCAAAATGTCTCTGCCCAGCAACTTTACAGCGAACTACGCCAGCTGCTTATCCAGGTACGTTGGCTAAAGCGCACATGCTTCATTCTCCTGATTTTTAATATTATTGCTGCAGTAGTTTTATGGATATTACATAATCCCCAAAGCTTTGGGGTGTAAATTAACTAAACAAGTTATCGCTCAAAAAATGAGTATGTCCTCTAATCCAGAAAACCAGGAACCCGTCCAGAACAGCCAGCCTGCGTCTGTAGAAAAACAAGAAAACGGGCTCCTGCACAAGACAACAGTTATTTCACCCACAGTCCGGGAAGAGGAAGAGCAATTCTTTCGTCTTGAGGTTCAAATAGATATGCAGCGGGAAAGGGAATTACTGTACAAAGTCATACTGGTCATTGAAATTATCTTCGCTCTTATACTTTTACGGGAGTTCGGCTTGTGGTTTTTGAAATGAAACCCATTAAAGTTTCGGTAAAAGCAAGGGTGCCACCTAGATGAAAATGTCCGCATCCTACTTGGCAGAAACGATAAATCATTTACAAAAAAATGCTTATGTCGTCACCAAACATAGCGAAACCAAATACCGAGCAGAAATACTGGTTTTTCACAGAACTACTTACCGATGTGTTAAATCTCCAGAAATTGATATCGCATTAGAAGCCTTAAGCTACCCTGATGGTCGCGAAGCCTATTATCTTGAAATCTTTCACATAGGCCCTCTACGCAGCTTAAGTTTTCCTTTAGATTCTTGGAAAATTCAGCCGACTTATATCGAGTTTAAGTACTACAGTCACCCCCAAACCGCAATGGGGCTAGCTTTCACTCTTGATCTATAGCTTTTCGCTTCCATTAAGTTTTAGCTGATCTTTCCTGTTTTGACAGTTTTATCCCAACTCATTGAGGCGCCCTGGATTTGCTTTAAGTAGGAAGCAAAAGTTACCGCACACAGAAAAGGACCATAGCCCACGATATAAATTAAAGTTAGGGCAAACCGCTTATAACCTCTGCGTTCAATTTCTTTAGCCGCATAGGCAAAGAGCATAGCTAGTGAAAGCCAACTGTATAAAAACAAACTTACTATTTTCCGTAAAAGAGGACTCGTCTCCCATTGAACTAGATCTACCAAGGGTTCAAAAATAAAAGGAGCTAGGCTATACACAATCACTAATAAAGAAATCAGCCCAGGAAACATGATGCCTTCAAACCATGATTTACTACAGGACTCCCAATCAATTACATAAGAAAATAAAGTCACTATTAAATAGGTAAGGCTAGCAATAATCCAAAAACCCTGAAACGCCTTCCAGGCTAAAGGTTCATTAATAAAAAACAGGGTAATTAATGAAAAAGACGCTAAGATCTGGATAAGCGGCATAAGACAAGTGGTAAACCACACTAAAACCATTGCCCATGAGCCCATCGTCGGATGAGCCTGACGATTCCCCCATAGTTGACGAAATATACCGGTTATCTGTAGATTACCTCTGGCCCAACGCAGCCGCTGTTTCCAAAGCCCTTCCAAAGAATCCGGCTCTTCTGCATAGACAATAGCATGCGGATCAAAAAGAGCTCTTCGGCCCTGTAATTGAGTACGAAATGTCGTGAACGTGTCTTCTGCAAGAGTATTGGAAAAAATCTGGCCTCCAATAGCCTGCAAATTCTCCCGGGAATGTAATTGTGCACCCCCTGATAAACAGGCCAAGAATCCCATCACATTTTGTGCACGACGCGAAGCAGCCGTGGCAGTGACATATTCAAACCGGATAAATCGTTGCAAATAATTAGGTTTTTGACTGCCTTCTTTAATATAAGCCGTGACTGCCCCAATGCCTGGATCAGCTAAATGGCGTGCCATACGCTTCAGGGAACTGGGGGTATACACTACATCTGCATCCATCATCAGAATTGCTTGAGCCCATTCATCATGAGCCAGCATCTCTAAACCATAATTAAGTGTTTGCGCCTTGCCTTCCCCCCCTGCAACCCGACGAATATGAAACACATTGCCCGGATACTCCTTACTCTTCTCAATAGCGATTTTCGGAGTGTTATCGGATGAGCCATCGTCAATTACATAAACACGGAGAGAATCTGGTGGATAATCTAGCGCCATCAGCTTATCGATTGTGTTTGCAATCACTGCTTGCTCATTCCAGGCAGGAATAAGCACGCTGATACGAGGTATATAGCAACGAGCCTTTTCCAGATGTGTATAAAAATAAGAGAAAACCAGTAAGCCAAATTGCAAAAGGCCCGTCAGTACAGGCAGTACTCCCTGCAAAACTAAGAGGGTTAGTACTCCTGCAGAAAAACTAGTAAATGAAATGCCTTCAGGTAACACTGGCGGATCCTTTGAATCAATCCTTCCTGTAGCGTAAAGGAAGGTTTGCCCCTACATATACCCCTTGTTCACTACCGATATTCTCGCGCATAAACTGTACACTTGCTCGCGAACCGATGGGAATATCTACACCCACAAACCAAGAGTTAACTTTGCTGACCCCATCACGCGTAGCCTGAAGACGTAGACGATAGTTTTGATGGAATGGCCAATTTACCAAGAAGGTCTGTTTATATGCGGCTTGCCCTAACTCGCGGGACACAAATGCCTGAGCTAATACTCCTTCACGCTCCCACTGTAAGCGAGCAAGCCAAGTTTTTTTCGTCGCTAGATCATTCTCATTGCTCACATATCCAGTAAGCCCTGCATCCCAATATTGGGCAAAGCGGGCACTCAACCCCGCTAATAAGGTTTGACTCTTAAAGGAAGAGCTACCTGCTACAATAAAACCAGCATTAACCCGCCATCGTTCATTCACTTGATCAGACCCAGTTCCCTGCAGTTGATATTCATTTGCTTGACCGATGCGATTGCGATATTCTCCCCGCCACTGCAGTGTCAGTGCTTGAGGAATAGCATAGGTTTGTTCCACAAAAACTACGTTTTGCCTATCATTATTTGGCATATCCGTTACTAGCGCTTGCTGTGCACCGGTATTTCGACCTGCGCCAAACCTCCATAGTGTTTTTGCGTCCTGCTGTAGCAACCATTCTGCACGAAGTACCAGGCTGGAGCCTGCAGAGCCCTCGCGATTACCCGCAAGCAGTAATAATCGGTGTTTGGAAGTCGCTTCTAATTGCTTCAATTCATCTAGGGCCTGGGAGTTCAAAGGATCTAGCCGCAATACCTCTTGCAATTGGGTGTGTGCCTGATCAAGCCGCATCTGTAGCCTATTAATTTGAGCAATTCCTAGTTCAGCCTCTACCCGGGCTGCAAGAGGTAATTGTTCTAAAAGGAGGGTTCTCTCGTAATAGAGAAGGGCCTGCTCAAATTGCCAGCGCCAGCGTAATACTCTGGCTAGTCCCAACGTAGCTCCTAGATTTTTTGTGTGTGTTTTTAACAGGTTTTCATAAAGAGCCTGTGCATCACCTAAACGCCCCGCCCACTCGTAGGTAACCGCTAACTCTAGTATCGGCCGTGGATCGTCTGGCGATAAAACTCTTGCTTGTTGCAATCTATCGATCGCAAGGCCAAACTCCTTACGTTCGCGAGCGTTCACTCCTTGTTGCATTATGTTGTCAAAATCAGGCATTTGCTGGGCCTGTGTACTCCCCAAAAAGCCATACAGCAATAAAAAAACTGCCAATAATTGCTGTGAGTAACGGTACCCTGCTGACTTTAAAGAAAAGATAAAAGTGAAATTAAAAAAATTTTTCACACTGTTCCCATTTCTTGTAGCTCTTTTTTATAGCGGTCTACCCAATCATTCCGGATACAAAAGTGATCTACTACCACCGAGTTTTAATTTAACTTTTCACAAAGATCTATAAAAAAATATGTTTTAACGTATAGAGTATTCATTGAAAACAAATATTTAGATAATGTATTGAATAAATAAAAGTTCTAGACAAAGGGATTGCGATGCGAATTATGGTAACCGGGGCGGGGGGTCCTGCGGCAATTAGCGTATGGAAAAGCTTACACTTCGACTATGAACTTTATATGGCTGACATGGATCCCTGTGCACCAGGTCTCTACCTTGTCCCTACTAAGCAGCGCCTTATTTTGCCTAAAGGAGATGCCCCCGAATTTTGCGACTTTGTTTTGAAGACCTGCAAAACCCGAAATATTGATCTGCTGATTGCTACGGTAGACGCGGAATTATTGCCTTTGGCACTGCGTCGTGAAGAATTTGAAGCCATGGGCACCACCGTTGCACTGCCTCATACTGAACTACTGAGGTTAGCCCGTGACAAAGCTCTTTTATTAGAAGAATGTAAAGCAGTAGTTCCGGTTCCTTTCTCCTCGATATGGACCGAAAACATAGAAAATTTAGGCATTGAATTGCCCGCTTTTGCCAAACCTCGTCATGGCTCAGGCTCACGGGGCCTGAAAAAAATCAATATTGCGGCTGATCTGGATGATCTTCCTAAAGATGGGACGTTCCTGATTCAGGAGTGGCTACCTGGAGAAGAATATTCTGTAGATACCTATGTTTCTCAAAAGGGTAATGTTCTGGCCGCCGTGCCTCGTATCCGCATGAAAACAGACTCTGGTATTGCCATTACTGCTCGCACCGTAGTGCATCAGGATGTGATTGATTTAGCCATTAAGCTTGCAAAGCATTTAGATTTGCGGTTTGTGGCCAATATTCAATTTAAACGCTCTGTAGAGGGCACGCCTAAACTATTAGAAATCAATCCTAGGTTTCCGGGCACCTTGCCTATTACTGCTGCAGCGGGTATCGACATCCCAAAATTGTTAGTCCACGATATTTTGGGTGAAGCCATACCTGATACGCTGCAAGCTTTTCGTGAAATTATGGCAGTACGTTATTGGACCGAGCATTTTTGTGAAGCCTCGGAATGGAAAAATCTTCAGGCTTTGCTACAGGCCACCCCATGAAGACAGACTTCTCTGAAGTTATCTGGCTAATCAGACACGGACAAAGCGCTGCTAATGCTGGCCTAGCAACAGAACACCCAAAAACCATTCCTCTAACTTCACTAGGTCAAGCACAATCAGAAAAAATTGCGCAACAAATCCCTCGGCAACCTGAGTGGATAGCCATCTCGCCCTTTCAGCGGACGGCCGAAAGTGCCGCACCGTGTATTGCCCGTTTTCCCAATGTACAGGTACTGACCTGGCCTATCCAGGAACTTACCTATTTAAGCCCTGCGCGTTGCCGTAATACTTGCGCCGCCGATCGACAAGAATGGGGGCAAGCCTATTGGGCTGCCGCCAATCCCCAAGCTGTAGATGGAGAAGGTGCTGAATCCTTTATCGAGTTCATGACCCGAGTCCAGCAATTTGGGAGGCTTTTGCTTGAAACTCCAGGATTTGGGCTCGTCTATGGTCATGGAATGTTTCTTAAAGCTTTTTTGATCGGTTTAGATCAAGGATTTGAAGCTACAGCCTCCTTCATGCAAACCTTTCGTCAGCTAGAATCTGCCCAACCTTTGAAAAATGGCCAGATTATTACCCTGTCACGTCATCAATTGAAGGTTTCCCAATGCTAGATTTACAGCATGCTTTAGAGTATTTGCATGGCGACCAAGTGCTTTTGCAGCAGATACTTAAGCTCTTCACTCAAACGCTTTCACAGTTGCAAGCTGAGTTAAAAACAGCCCAATGCACGTCAAATGTCCAGGTCAATGACTCAGAATGGCAGACTTTTTACCGTACATTGCATGGCGCTAAGCCTGTTTTGTTAATAGTCGGAAACTCTACTATACGCAAAATTGTTCCTGAACTTTGCGAAGCTCTTGTTACTAAAAATCACATTAAAGCCCTAGAGCTTGCCCCCCTGTTTGGGGAGCATTTACAGAAAATCGCCCTAGAAATCACAGTCCAAAACAATGCCGCTGCAACACCCGCCTCAAGTGGATAACTCTCGAATTACTTCAAACGGTTCACATAAGCCATAACCTGCAAAACGCCCCCAATAGACAGCTGTCGCCTCAATCATCCGCGCAGCCATATAGGGCCGCATCGACTGGCTGGCGTAAACAGCAATGGCCTGCAGTTTTGTTTCCATATAGCCTGAAATCTCAGTAAATCGAGTAGGGCGAAACTCAATGGTTGCAGAAGGGGATTGATAACACATTAAACTGGGCACATGACGTGCAGCCACTACAGAGGCTCGAAATACATTGCGATGATCCTGGTGGGCATCATTAGGACTATGGGTATAAACTATCGTAGGGTTTATACGTTCGATCACGTCGCGAATGACCGATATAGTTTCGATGCCTTCAGAAATACCACTATCACGCAAAGTAGCCATCGATAAACTAACGCCTAAAATCTGGGCTGCCCGTAAAGACTCTGCCTCCCTCACGGAACGTTGACCGCCAGCCTCTCCCATACACAAGGTCAGCAGATGCACAAAATCTCCAGCCAGCACATGCGCTCTCAAAGCACCTGCACAGCCTAACTCCACATCATCGGGATGAGCCCCAATGGCCAATACCCGACGCTTGGGAAGAGCTTCCGATCGGGCATTCAGTAGAAAATTTACTTTACTAAGAAGATCTTGCTTTTCGAAGGGTTTAAACAAAAACTCATCTGCTTTTAATCTTAAGGCTTGTACAGCATAATCGGCGCGTTGATGTGAGGTCATCATCAACACCCGCAGATGAGGATGCGCAAGTTTTGCGTAAGCTACCAACTCGAAACAATTACCAGAAGGCAGCTCAATATCAGTGATCAATACATCCCATGGTTCATGGGCAAGAAGAGCCTGAGCTTCAGGCAAGTCTGTTACATGAACAAGCTCTTGTGGAAATGCACTACTTAACCAGCTTTTAAGGACAAGAGCTACTTCCAGACTATCTTCAAGCAGCAATATTCGCTGTCCGTTATTCATGCAGTCCTCGTTTTAAAACCTGGCGGGCTGAATATTGCTTGCATGCAAAGGTTTCCCTGAATGAAACTTTATGCGTTTTTCATAGCCTTTTAGGCTAGAGACAAACTGCATCATACGGATTTAATAAAGCTTCATAAAGAGCTTTCCTGAAATTCATACTTCGGCTATTTTTTGGCGCGTGCAAAAGCTTGCGCAAATGCATTATTAACATTTGCAGAGACTTCGTGCTTGTTTTTAGGGCTTTTCCAGTCATTTTTGGCTGTAAGCGCCCTATTTATAGGGGCAGGAGCTTTTAAGTGGCTACTCGTTTGCGTTTTCATACTAAGGGCGATCCGTTTGCGGGGAACATCGACTTCAAGCACCCGCACCTTGACTGCCTGACCTACTTTAACAAGCTCCCGGGGGTCTTTGACAAAACGGTCCGCCAGTTCAGATACATGAACCAGACCATCTTGATGCACGCCAATATCGACAAAAGCTCCAAAGGCAGCCACATTGGTGACTACCCCTTCCAGCTGCATTCCCTCTTTTAAATCTTTGATATCCTGCACCGATTCATCAAAAGTCGCATAAGAAAACTGCCCCCGAGGATCACGGCCGGGTTTTTCCAGTTCAAGCAGAATATCTTTGATAGTCGGCAGGCCAAAACGCTCATCTACAAACTCTTGTGGGGCTAAGGATTTCAATACATCTTTCTTACCCATCACTTCTTGCATAGGTTTACGCAGTTTGTTTAGAATTTTTTGCACGAGCGGATAAGCTTCCGGATGAACACTGGAAGCATCCAGCGGATTGTCGCCTTGGGCAATACGTAAAAATCCCGCCGCCAACTCAAAGGTTTTTTCTCCCAAACGGGGCACTTTTTTAAGGGCTTCCCTGGAACCAAAAGGGCCATTAGCTTCGCGATAATGAACAATCGCTTTGGCAATAGAGGCTGTTAAACCCGAAACCCTGGCCAATAAAGGCGCAGAAGCCGTATTGACATCCACTCCGACAGCATTCACACAATCCTCTACAACAGCATCCAGTGTGCGGGCTAGTTCACGCTGATTCACATCATGCTGATATTGACCTACCCCGATGGCTTTAGGATCAATCTTTACCAGCTCAGCTAATGGGTCTTGTAAGCGGCGAGCAATGGAAACAGCACCCCGCAAGGCCACATCCAAATCAGGAAACTCACTAGAAGCTAGTTCAGAGGCTGAGTACACCGATGCACCTGCTTCCGAGACCACGACCTTCCGTAGATGAAGCTGGGGCAAGCGTTTAATCAGATCAGCGGCGAGTTTATCGGTTTCACGACTAGCCGTACCGTTACCAACGGCAATCAGGCTCACCTGATATTGAGTCGCCCAGCCCGCCAAGGCTTTTAAAGCCCCTTCCCAATCGCAGCGCGGTTCATGAGGATAAATAACGCCGGTATCCAGCAATTTACCCGTATTGTCTACAACAGCCACCTTCACCCCGGTGCGAATCCCAGGATCAAGCCCAATCACCGCATAGCGTCCTGCAGGGGGGGCTAGCAATAAATCCCGTAAATTAATGCCAAACACACGCATCGCCTCAGCCTCAGCCCCTTCCCGCAAACGGGTAAGCAGCTCAGTTTCTAGCGTAGGCTGGAGTTTGACGCGCCAAGCCCAGCGCACGCAATCAGCAATAAAAGCATCGGCTGGGGCTGAAGCTATATTTAAAGCCAGTTTGCGAGCAATTTCGCTTTCAAAGGGATGTCGAGGCAAACCCTCCCGATCCGCTAAAGGCAAATCTATCGACAAACGCAATATGCCCGCATTGCGGCCCCTTAACAGAGCCAGCGCCCGATGAGAAGGGCATTTTGCCAAAGCCTCTGCAGCCTCAAAATAATCCCTAAATTTCAGGGTTTCGGGCGACTGATCTTCTTTTTTATCTTCAGTCACACTGCTAAACACCTCACCCCGTGCCCATAACAGCTCACGCAAGCTGCTGAGCAAATCTGGGTTTTCGGCAAATCGTTCCGCCAAAATATCCCGTGCTCCATCCAGGGCGTTTTTAATCGTTTCAATTTTGTTTTCGGAGTTTAAAAATTTTGCTGCTTCCTCAGCAGGTAGCAATCTACGGTCCGTCAATAAAGCCTCGGCTAAAGGCAACAAGCCTGCTTCAATGGCCATTTGCGCGCGCGTGCGGCGTTTGGGTTTAAAAGGCGCGTATAAATCTTCCAAACGCTGTTTGGTATCAGCCAACTCAATTTGCTGGGCCAATTCTTCTGTTAATTTGCCCTGCGTCTGTATTTCCGTCAATATTGCAACACGGCGTTCTTGCAATTCTCGCAAATACAAAACCCGCTCCGCTAAAAGGCGTAATTTACTATCGTCCATCTCACCGGTTACTTCCTTGCGATAACGCGCAATAAAAGGTACGGTTGCTCCTTCATCCAGCAAATGAATGGCAGCAGCCACATAAGGAGCGGGGTGGGCCAGTTCCTGAGCGAGTTGTTCGATTATTTTTGTAGTCATCTGATAAGGTCTAGGGAATGCAGTTTAAAAAAATGAAAAGCCAATTTTTGCATAAGAACAGAAACTTCTGTTTTAAGCTCTGGTTTATCGCTTTGTTGCTGGGGCAAGCCATCACCGCCAATGCACAATCCATACAAAGCCGCGCACAGGCAGAAGAAATCATCCACTACCACACCCAGCGCAAACAAGCTATTAATACAGAACAACAAGCAAAAATTCAGGCTTGCTATCAAAAATTTGCTTCTAACCCTTGTGTTGAACAACTCAAGCGAGAAGCACAGCTGCAACAGCGGGCCGCCGATCAGGAAATTTTGGCAGCCCAGCGCTGGATACGCGAAGACCGTGCTAAAGAACAGCAAAAACGCCTTTCAGCACGGGCGAGCGAACAAGAAACGCAAACCGGCAAGCCCCCTGCAAAGCCAGACAGCCCTCCTCTAGACACTACAGCGCAACGGCACAGGCTGCTAGCCCCCCGGCCTTCTAAAGCTGTGCAAAAACGGGCCCCTTTAAATAAGCCACCGGATGCCGCTCAGATCAAAGAAAACCAGGAACGCTTTGATGCAAAACAGCAAAAAGCCCAGGAGAAAGCCGCTCAATCCAAAAAACGCCAGGCCGACCGTGCAGCCCGCAACGCCCAACGGGGCTATGAAACATTGCCGCCCAGCAAGGGCGTTGAAAATTGATAAGGGGTGGCGCTAAGGGTAAAGATGGGCAGGGAAAAGCTCTGGTTTAATGTAATAATGAAAGACTTGACCCCTTGATTTGTGCTTGATTTGTGACCCCTTGATTTGTGACCCCTTGATTTGTGACCCCTTGATTTGTGACCCCTTGATTTGTG
>JAIBAO010000044.1 GCA_019695155.1 Burkholderiaceae bacterium
TGATTATCCCACCCTCTACTTATTGGCCTGAGATTCAACGTATTTGTGATAAATACGGCATTTTGCTGATCTCTGATGAGGTTATTTGTGGATTCGGTCGGCTAGGCACCTGGTGGGGTTGCGAAAAGTTTGGTTTTCGTCCTGATTTAATGACCTTTGCCAAAGGGGTGACCAGCGGCTATGTCCCCCTGGGAGGCGTCATGATTGGGGATCGCGTAGCGGATGTTCTGATTAAAAAAGGTGGGGAGTTTACTCATGGCTATACCTATTCTGGACATCCCGTCGCGGCAGCAGTAGCTATTGCCAATATCAAGATTATCCGCGAAGAAAAACTTATCGAGAAGGTGGCTACCGAAACAGGACCTTATCTTGCCAAAGCGTTTGAAGCCTTGAAAGATCATCCCCTCGTAGGAGATGCGGAAACCTGTGGTTTTGTAGGCGCGTTGCTACTGGTTAAGAACAAATCACCTATTCAGCTTTTTGATGAAAAACTAGAAGTAGGAATGGTATGTCGAGGACATTGTTTTAGTAACGGACTCATTATGAGAGCGGTGGGAGACCGCATGATTATCGCGCCTCCCTTGGTAACGACTCTTAAGCAAATTGATGAGCTGGCCGCTTTAATTCGCAGATGTCTTGACCTAACCTGGACAGAGTTGAACAATCGTGGTTGGCTCACTTAAACCCAAGAGCGTAAAACTCACCGCTATTAGGGAAAACGATTGCTACAGTTTTATAGATTTATACAAATTTATAGACTATTCCTAAACGTTTTACCGCTTACTCGGGTATGCTAAAAAAGCTGATGAGGGACGAAATGGTTTTTGCTTAGTTAAGCTATGCAAAAACCCGCTTAAATCAGTGCTACATTCACCTGAAATTTTTTTGGATTTGTTTATCGTTTTTGAATAAGGAAATCACACATGGGTCAGTTATATGTTGGGGTAAAAAAAATATTTGCTTCATTGGGTACAGGTTTGCTGATAGCTACGATCGCAAGTGTAACTCCCGTGGTAGCACAGGCACAAAGCAAGGTACTGAATATCTATAACTGGTCTGATTACATTGCTGAAGATACTATTAAGAATTTTGAGAAAGAAACGGGAATTAAAGTGCGCTATGACACTTTTGATTCCAACGAAATTTTGCATGCCAAACTAGTGGCAGGCAAAACCGGCTATGACATTGTGGTGCCATCTTCTCACTGGGCAAAAATCCAGATTGATGGGGGTTTACTTAAAAAACTGGATAAGACCAAACTTCCAAATCATAAAAATTTAGATGCGGGCATTATGGCTCAGCTAGCTAACCTGGATCCCGGTAATGACTTTTTGGTGCCCTGGTTATGGGGGTACACGACAGTAGGCATTAACGTAGACAAAGTAAAGGCGGCTCTTGGTAGTCTGCCTATGCCTGAAAATGCATGGGATTTACTCTTTAAGCCAGAGTACGTTAGCAAACTTAAAAGTTGCGGTGTATCGGGATTAGATTCTGCTGATGAATGGTTTCCCGCAGCACTCCGTTATTTAGGCAAGCCTCCTTTCAGTAAAGTGGCCTCTGACTATCAAGATGCAGCCAAGCTGCTTGCCAGCATCCGCCCCTACGTTACCTTATTTTCTTCCTCGGGTTATATCAATGATATGGCTGGAGGGTCTATCTGTTTAGCCATGGGTTGGTCAGGAGATATCAATATTGCTAGACAACGTGCGATTGAAGCCAAAAACGGTAACAAGATTGAAGCCCTGGTTCCAAAATCAGGGGGAGTATTGTTTTTTGACACCATGGCGATTCCTGCCGACGCTGTAAACGTTGAAAATGCTTATAAATGGATGGACTACATCATGCGGCCGGAAGTGCATGCCGGTTTAAGCAACAAAGTGTTTTACGCCAATCCGAATGCAGCTTCTACCAAATTTGTAAAGCCAGAAATTTCCTCCAACAAGAGTGTCTTTTTATCTGACGATGATAAAAAGAAAATGGCTGCTCCTGACGCCGTGAGTAATGATATTCGCCGTCTCAGAACCCGGCTTTACACGGGTTTTAAAACCAGTCTTTAATCTTTAAAAAACCATGGGCTGGGAGTAACGCTGTTTGCCAAAGCTCCCGGCCCAGGCGTAAGCTTGAAAAAGTCTTTTGAAACCAAGATCATAGGGGTACAAAAAGACTATGCGTAAAGGGGCAGGCATATGCAACAAGGGGAGCAAGTCCTCCATAAGGGGGCCAGCGATTTAAATGTGGCTAAGTCTGATCAATTCTTACAAATTGACAGGTTGAGCAAAAGCTTTGATGAAATGGTGGCCGTTGATGCGGTATCGCTGTCCATCAAAAAAGGGGAAATCTTCGCTTTGTTGGGGGCTTCCGGTTGTGGCAAAAGCACTTTGCTGCGTATGCTCGCCGGTTTTGAAACTCCCAGTTCGGGCACTATTTTGCTGGAAGGGCAAGACATAACCTATATGCCGCCTTATCTGCGGCCTATTAACATGATGTTTCAGAGTTATGCTTTATTTCCTCATCTTACAGTGTGGGAAAACGTAGCTTTTGGTCTGAAGCGTGACGGGATGCCAGCTGCTGAGATTGATCAGCGTGTAGAAGCTATGTTGGCATTAACCCAGTTAAAACCTTTCGTAAAACGCAAACCCCATCAGCTCTCCGGCGGTCAACAGCAGCGGGTAGCATTGGCGCGCAGTTTGGCCAAGCGACCAAAATTATTGCTACTGGACGAACCCCTGGGGGCATTAGACAAGAAACTACGTGAAGAAACCCAGATAGAACTCGTGAGCATTATCAAGCAGGTGGGTGTGACCTGTGTGATGGTGACCCATGACCAAGAAGAAGCCATGACAATGGCTGACCGTATTACCGTCATGCAAAAAGGACGCTTTTTGCAAGTCGGCGAGCCCCATGCCGTTTATGAAACTCCTGCTAGCCGTTACGTTGCGGATTTCATCGGAAATGTTAATTTATTCAAAGGCAATGTGGTAGTTGATGAGGCTGACCATGTGATTATCGAAGGTCCTGAATGCAAACATTATGTGAGTCACGGCATCACAGGCACCGAGGGTATGCAGGTGCATGTTGCGCTGAGACCGGAAAAAATTGGTTTACAACGTAACCCTCCGACACCAGAGCAGCGTGAATCGGTTGCAGAAGATGGGTATAACTTTGCTCGAGGGGTGATTAAAAACATGGCTTATCTGGGTAGCTATACCACCTACCACGTTAAGTTAGAGACCGGTATGACGATCAAAATCATGCAAACGAATGCAGCACGTCATGAAGAGACTCGCTTGGAACTCGGAGATGAGGCCTATGCCTGGTGGGATGGCAGTGATGTTGTGGTGTTAACCCAATGAATACGAGCAGCATCAACTGGGGCCGCAAACTTGTCATCGGCGTTCCTTTTATTTGGCTAATTGCACTATTTTTAGTGCCGTTCCTGATAGTATTCAAAATCAGTATTTCAGAATCTGATGGCATTCAGTTTAAAGACTTATTTAGCTATGCCGAAGGTATAGTTCAGATCAAAATCAAGCTATCCAACTACCTTTTCATTTTTGGCGATGATTTATATATCAAAACCTATCTTTCCTCGCTAACCTATGCTTTTATCACTACGGTAATTTGCCTGGTTATTGGATATCCTTTTGCCTATTTTATGGCACGCTCTCCGGCACAATGGCGCCCGGCATTAATGATGCTCGTTATGCTGCCTTTCTGGACATCCTTTTTGTTGCGTATTTATGCTTGGCGTGGCTTATTAGACGACAACGGAGTAATCAATGATGTACTGCTCTGGTTAGGTTTGATCAGTGACCCCATCAAAATGATGCATACCCCTTTTTCCCTCACCATAGGCATGGTGTATGCCTATTTACCTTTCATGATTCTGCCGCTGTATTCGAATCTTGTAAAAATGGATGTGCGTTTGTTAGAGGCTGCGGCTGATTTAGGTTCCAGGCCGCTTACGACTTTTTGGAAGGTGACCGTCCCTTTATCCAAAAGTGGCATTATTGCAGGTTCAATGCTGGTATTTATTCCTTGTGTGGGCGAGTATGTTATTCCAGAATTGCTGGGAGGGCCGCAAACCTTGATGATAGGCCGTGTATTGTGGGATGAGTTTTTCAGCAATAACGACTGGGCAATGGCCTCTGCGGTAGCGACTTTGATGATATTAATCATTATTGTTCCCTTGGCTCTTTTTAATAAGCAACAGGTGCACGCTGCCGCTAAAGAAGCGGGGAGGGCTTAATTGATGGCGCAGACCTCTCGTAAGAATGTATTTGGTCTTTCTTGGTTGATTGCGGGTTATTTGTTTTTGTATATCCCTATTTTCACCCTCATTGTTTTTTCCTTTAATGATTCCAAGATGGTGACCTTATGGGGAGGATTTACCTTTAAATGGTATGCAGAAATTTTGCGGGATCGTGAAATTATCGAAGGCTTCTTATTGTCTTTGAAAGTGGCGTTTTTTACTGCCTGTGCCTCGGTGGCGCTAGGCACTCTGGCTGCTTTTACGATGGTGCGTTATCAACGCTTTAAAGGAAAAACCCTTTTTTCGGGCATGATTAATGCTCCCCTAGTCATGCCTGAGGTTATCATCGGCTTATCTCTGCTGTTAATGCTGGTTTCCTTTCAGCGCAGTTTTGGTTTTCCGGATCGGGGCATGCTTACTATTTGGCTAGGTCACTCTTTATTGGGCATGGCCTATGCCGCTGTAGCTATACAGGCCCGCTTATTAGAGCTACCAAAGTCGCTAGAGGAAGCGGCGATGGATTTGGGTTGCCGACCTTGGCAGGTGTTTTATTTGGTTACCTTGCCGATGATTTCCCAATCTTTAATTTCTGCCTGGTTGCTGACATTTACTATTTCCTTGGATGATGTAGTGCTTTCTGCCTTTTTATCAGGCCCTGGCTCTACAACCTTGCCGATTGTGATCTTCTCACGCGCAAAACTGGGCTTGTCTCCCACCGTTAATGCCGTAGCTTCCATCATGATTTTTGTAGTCGCCTTAGGTGTTGTGTTAGGAAGCATTTGGCTAGCCCGCGCAGAGAAAAAGCGCGCCAGGGAGCAGGCTTTGGCTTACCAGCAAGGTACTGAACTGCAAGCCTGAGAAACCGATAATCGAAAAATTTAAAGCATA
>JAIBAO010000031.1 GCA_019695155.1 Burkholderiaceae bacterium
TCAGTTGGGCGCTGTCGTATTTTTAGGGTTTTTCATGCTGCTTGCTACTTTATCCCTTGTCTATCGTCATCGCCTAACTTTTCATTCCACGGGACTGCCTGCGGCAGCCCGTGAATTCAGACGTTAGCGCCTACATGAAACTGTTAACCAACAATTTACTCCTTGCCCTGATTTTCGCTTTCTCTGCGCAAGGCGCTTCTGCACTTGAAATAGCACTGATCGGCGACAAGTCGAAGCGCGAAGCCTTTACGAAATTAGTAAAAGAGGTTGGCGGAGTGAAGTCCTCTGCGTCGGGCGTGCTGAGAGCAACGATTCGAAGCGAAAACATCACTTTCTCGGTGACTGAGGTAAGCGACGAGCCTTTTGCGATTGCGAATCAACTTTTAACTGCCGACCTAGCACTGTTGGTTGTTGACGCGACTCAAGGTCCTCTTCCAATCACTACAGAACAACTCATCATTGCACGCCAAGCCAGGATCCCAAACCTTGCGATTTTCTTTGCCAGCACACTCCCTTTACAACGTGACGCCCCTAAGGATGCCGCTGAACTATTGGAACTCGAAGAAATGGAAATGCGCGAGCTTTTGGGTAAGTACGAAATGAAGGGGGAAGCTGCTGTCGTACTTTTCGATAGTGATGTTAGCCGAATATCAAAAGCCAAGTTCTCTAGGGGGCTTCAAGATTTGCGGCAATATATCCGTTCGGTTAGTACCAAGCGCCCAAAGCTGCCCGCGCCAAAGCAAGTCAATGAATACCTTTGCTACTACTATCTCCTCAGCAATCCCGAGGCCAATGGTCGAGGAGCGGTCTTATCGAATGGTGACCGTATTGATGTGTGGCACGAAGGACAATCTACTTCAGCGGTGGTCAAAACGAAAGCCACTCACAAACCTGGAGACAACGGTGAGTTTGTGTTGTCGCTCTCTGCGCCGTTGCCAGCCTATGAGGCATCGAGAACAATCCTTGCCAGAAATGGCGCAGTTATTGGCGTTGGGGTTGTGAAAAGTGTGTTGCGCTAACCCGTCGGTCAACCGGACGCCCAACCGGCTGCGCCGTTTGGGTTCCCTCCGCGCTGCGCGCTCCGGCGCCGGTTACCTCCAACGTTAGGCGTCGCATGCCGCTTCAACTCTCGGAGACGCTACTTCCGCGCCTGCGCGAGGCCTTTCCCGAACAACGCATGGAACTCGGCCCGGAAGCACACATCCTTGCCACGTTCTACTCGCCGAGTCCCGAGGTAGGCGCGCTCGCGATCCAAGACGACGGTGACGAGATCACCATTTTCTTGGCTGATCGAACGCACTTCCACATCGAATGCTCTGACGAACAGAAGACTGAACAGGAGAGAGCCGAAGACATTACCACTCAGGTGTTGGAGTTCCTAACGAAGCTCTTCGCAGACGAAATTGAGTTCTACGGTACCGGAGC
Organism: Burkholderiaceae bacterium; assembly: GCA_019695155.1. Taxonomy (GTDB): domain Bacteria; phylum Pseudomonadota; class Gammaproteobacteria; order Burkholderiales; family Burkholderiaceae_C; genus Piscinibacterium. The sequence continues at coordinate 1,426 of JAIBAO010000031.1, forward strand.
ATCGGGTGGCTGCCGGGAGCGACAAGCCAAGAAGAGAGGCTTCCTTTCGCGGTTGCTGCTCGGCGGTCGGAGCTATGTTTGGTCCGGCCCACTCGCTCAGAGCGGCGACGCCTAACCCTTCGCTCGAGCCGACCCGCTCCGGCAAGGCCCACTGGCCGACCGGAGCAACATAGTACTGGGCTCTGGGCGGCCAGTGGGCCTTGCCTCTACGGTCGGCTCAGCTCAAACGTTAGCCACAATGGATTAGCAAGCTAGTTGTTGGGTCATTTTTGCCTTGTTATGCTTAAGGTTCTGCTATAGTGTGCTTTTTATGGGTTCACGTTGCATATATATCTTTTGGCGCAGCGTGGTTTTTCTAGCTTGGGTGCTGTCATGCTTGTGGGGGTGTATGAGGCAAGTAGCTACTTCATGCGCAAATTTGCGTCTAACCTTTCGTTCCAGCGGACGGCTTACAGCCGCCGCTGAACTCAAACGTTAGGTGCCTCGTGCGCGATCACACGCTAGAGCCTGTCTACGCAATCACCGACTACGTCGACGGCATCCTTGCCGGTGTTGCAGGTTATCGCGGCCACCCTCATGTCTTTGTCATTAAGCGCTTTGGTTCCTCATGCGACCTACCGGTCTACTGTCTTTGGCCCTTGGAGTCGCAGGAAGCTATCGGTCAATTCACAAGCGACATATGGAATCCCAAACCCGAACTCACTGCACTGATAGCCCAATCGGTAGAACGCTCAACTAAGGGTGCGGTCCATGCTCGCGGCAATTTCCTTCCAAATCCGCAGGCGCAAGCGTGGCAAACAACCAACGAAATGATCGTCTCTTGGGAGGAGTGCTCCGTTGAGTCCGGCACCTAACCCTACGGTCGAGGGGACGGCCAAACTGCTGCGCAGTTTGGTTCCCTCCGCCTTCGGCTCCGGCCGCCCCTCACCTCCACGTTAGCCCTCATGCGCGAACCATACGTCGAACATCACGGCGGCATCTTTCGCTATGTCGAGTTTCCTGCGCCTGTCTTTAGCGGGCACTCACACGCACTCATCTATTTGCACGGCGCTGGTGAGCGTGGCGATGACCTGTCTCTGGTACTACGCTATGGGCTACCGTCTCTCCTCGCCGCCGAAATGGCACACACAAATTGCTCGGTCATTTGCCCGCAACTCGAGCTTGGCTGCGAATGGCAGCCCCAGCGCCTGGCAAGCTTCATCGCTTACGTCCGAGAGCGGCATGAGCAAGTCGCCCTCATCGGCTACAGCTTGGGCGGTCTCGGTGTGTGCGAATTCATCGCTCGGTATGGTTCTCTGGCCAATCCGGCAGTTGCCATTGCAGGCAGAAGCAACGGTCCTGCGGTCGCTCCACAAGCTGGCGTCACTTTTCTAGCCATTCACGGCGAGCTCGACACTTGGCCCGAAACCAGAGATTTTGTTCTGAGCGTCAAAGCCCGAGCTGGCACAGCCTACGAGGTGGTACTCCCCGGCGAAGGCCACTACATTTCCGAGGTCGCACTGTGGGACCCATCGTTGCAGTCAATCCTGAACGCATCTGGTTTCGAGGTGGCTCGTCAATGAACCGGCGGGCTAACCCTTCCATCGAGGGGTATGCGACAGCAGGCGAAGCCTGATGTCGCATACCCCTCATATCAAACGTTAGGCATCCGAATGCTCGCTCTCAAATACTTCGGCATCGATTGGTTGGCCATGGCGCTTACCTTCTTTGCTTTATGGAACATTGGAAACAAAAACAAGGTTGGTTTTCTCATCATGATGTGCGGCAATCTGTGTTGGGTTGCCATCGGCGCCATGTCTCAGAGCATCGCCATGATTCTCGCCAATATTGTCTTCTTCTCAATGAACGCGCGGGCAATCTGGAAGTGGCACAGAGCCGACCGCAAACCTATGAATGCAAGCGCAAGTGCCTAACATGTCAGTCAACCGGACACCCAAATGCTGCGCTTTTGGGTTCCCTTCGCTGGCGCTCCGGTGCCGGTTACTTCTACGTTAGCCACAATGGATTAGCAAGCTAGTTGTTGGGTCATTTTTGCCTTGTTATGCTTAAGGTTCTGCTATAGTGTGCTTTTTATGGGTTCACGTTGCATATATATCTTTTGGCGCAGCGTGGTTTTTCTAGCTTGGGTGCTGTCATGCTTGTGGGGGTGTATGAGGCAAGTAGCTACTTCATGCGCAAATTTGCGTCTAACCTTTCGTTCCAGCGGACGGCTTACAGCCGCCGCTGAACTCAAACGTTAGGCATTAAATGCAGCGCGAATCAAAACTGGCAGGAGCATTTATTTTGTTTCTTGGTTTGTTTTCACTATTTACAAGTCTTCGTATTCTGGCATTTAGCGAATCAGCCACAGGTGAGGGCTCAAGTTGCAAAAGCATTTGTGGCATCACCATGCTTCTAACCCAATTTCTAAGCGCAGAGGTAGGGCAAATAGTTGGTGGGTTACTTTGGTTATGTATCGCATTTCCTTTCATTTGGTTTGGGTATCGTTTGCTTTGGAGTAATCGCCATGCCTAACCCATCGGTCAACGTGACCGCCCAAAGCTGCGCTTTGGGTTCCCTCCGTGCCTCCGGCACTCCGGCTGCACGTTAACTCAAACGTTGGGCTTAACTCGTCATGAAGCATAGATTGTCGTTCGATATCGTAGTACGGCTCTTGCAAGAAAGGCAGCGCGCTGCGGAGGACGCATTGCGTCGAACCAAAGGAAGTGAGGTTGCGTTAGAGGAAAAGCGTCAACTTGATCGTGCGATCCGCTGCTTGGCGCTTTGTGAAAACTATCAAATACATCCAGATGCTGAAGTAATTGGGATGCCATGGCCTGGAGAGACATTCGGGGAAATGCTGGTGGTTGAAACGGACGAAACTGGGGATAAATCCAGCTGGAGGCCTGTGATGGTCGAGGGCGAGGAAATTACGCTTCAAGCGGGGGACCTTGTCATTCGGCAAAAACACGTGTTTAAGCTGCCACCAGATCCAGAGATTCGCTAAAAGCCTTCGCTGTTATGCCGTAGATTTGGCAATATGCGAAGAAAGACAAGGCAAGCTGGTGCGACGGTCAACGAAAGGTTGGAGTAGCTCGTGTCAGTGGCATGCCGAGGTTGTGATTCCCTAGGAATTGAAAGGGTGTGCAAAGGCCGTAGAATGCCTATACTGAGGCCCAACCCGTCGCTCAAGCGGACAGCCAACGGCGGCGCTGGTGGGTACCCGCGTCGTGTTGCGCCGCGGCGGCGGCTCAAGCACGACGTTAGGCAACACCAAAACCAGCACTTGCCACACACCTTATTTGTGCATACAATCTGTAGGTGCGTATCACCTATGACCAAGCCAAAAACCAGCGCAACATCGCTAAGCGCAAGCTACCATTCGATGAGGCTGCCGCGTTCGATTTCGAGACCGCGCTCATTCACGTCGATGAGCGTCACAACTACAGCGAAACAAGGTACGTGGCTTTGGGCTTCCTTCATGGGCGCTTGCACGTTCTGTGTTTTGCCGAAGAGCCTGATGGCATTCGTGTTATCAGCTTCCGCAAGGCAAATTCTCGTGAGGTAAGTCGTTATGCCAAAGTCCAAGCCGCTGATTGATCAACAAGAAGAAGTGCGCGAACTCTCCCTGGCCGAGATCAAGCAAATGCGCCCCGCATCAGCTTCTCTGCCATCCTCTCTGCAAGCCAAGTTGCGCACCAGAGGCCCGCAAAAATCTCCAACCAAGGAGCGCATCACCATTCGGTTGTCACCTGAGGTTGTTCAGCCATTTCGCGCAACTGGTGAAGGCTGGCAATCCAGGTTGGATGCTGCACTCAAAGACTGGCTCAAATCTCACAAGCCCGCCAGTGTTGCCTAACTGTTTGGTCAAGCCGACGCCTACAGGCTCCGCCTGTTGGTACCCTTCGCTTCGCTCCGGCGCGGCTTACCTTTGACGTTAGGCAACACAACCCATGTTAGGTATTTGAAGCGCATGAAGAAGATTCAACAGGCATTACTTGCTCTATGTTATATGGCGTTTGGTTGTTGGTTAATCTACTTCGTATACGATAGCGCAATGACGAAAAAAATGCTGGTGCACCCAAAAAATTCCACTATTTACTATACAGCCACCTATTCAAACGACCCATGGTACTTCTATGGAATGTGGTTAATTGCTGGTTTTTTTGGAGTGGGTTCTATTTGGATTTCAATTAGTATTTTGCGTGATCTTATTAAAAAATCTCATTTTCCCTAAACATAAGCCTAACAAATCACTCAAGCGGACCGCAGGACGACCATGCTCCATCCAAACTTGGGTGAGCGGCCGCTTAGTTCAGCCGTTAGCCACAATGGATTAGCAAGCTAGTTGTTGGGTCATTTTTGCCTTGTTATGCTTAAGGTTCTGCTATAGTGTGCTTTTTATGGGTTCACGTTGCATATATATCTTTTGGCGCAGCGTGGTTTTTCTAGCTTAGGCGCTGTCATGGTTGTGGGGGTGTATGGGGCAAGTAGCTACTTCATGCGCAAATTTGCGTCTAACCTTTCGTTCCAGCGGACGGCTTACAGCCGCCGCTGAACTCAAACGTTGGGCGTCATGAGCTATTCCGTCGTTCCGGTCGCCGAGGTGCACCTCGAAGGACTACACCACGCGCTCGATGTCGTGGCACGCGAAAGGCGCTATCTCGCCTTCACACAAGCCCCTGCGCTTGAGACGTCGCTCGCGTTCTATCGCAACATCATCGCCGGCGACCTCTGTCAATTTGTCGCGCTTGAGGGAAGGACCGTCGTCGGTTGGTGCGATATTCTGCCCACTCACGGAGAGGCCAGATCTCATGTCGGTCATCTCGGTATTGGTCTCATTCCGACCGCTCGCCACAAAGGTCTTGGCGCAAGGCTTCTGGAGGCCACGATTGCCAAGGCGCACACGAAGGGTCTTACTCGCATCGAATTGGCTGTGCGCACTGACAACACCAACGCAAAAGCCCTCTACATGCGATTCGGGTTTCTTGTCGAAGCAGTACAACAGCGCTCCGTGCGAATTGATGGTGAGTACCATGATGTATATGCAATGGCCTTGCTTCTGTAACCTGACGCCCAACCCCCCGATCAACCGGACCGCCGGCAAGCGTTGCTTGCCGGTTCACTCCGGGCTTCGCCCTCCGTCGGCCGGTTACCTCGAACGTTAGGCCGCGCAAACGATGCCTCTACGCTTTCGTCATCCATGAACCCAGTCGTCTACTTCGAGATTCCTGTCTCCAACATGGAGCGGGCACGATTGTTCTACGAGCGCGTGTTCAAGGTGTCGCTTGAGGTCCGAGAGATCGACGGAAACGAGATGGCACTCTTTCCGCACGCCGAGGGTCAGCCTGGGGCGTCAGGAGCGCTTGCGCGAGGTTCAAGCTACATCCCAGGCAAGGCCGGAGCGCGTGTCTACTTTGGCGTGACCAACATCGCTCAAACGTTGCAGCTCGCAGTCTCTGCGGGAGGACAACTCAACTATCCGTTGACCGAAGTCCCCGAGTACGGGTGGGTTGCAGAGTTCATCGACGTGGAGGGCAACTGCATTGCTCTGTACTCCAGCCAAGCTTCCTCCTCCGGCGCGGCCTAACCCCTCATTCAACGGGACGCCTGACGGCGCCCGTTAATTCGAACGTTAGCCACAACTATGCAGCCCCTGTACAACGAGATCGGCTCCACATATTGCGCCACACGGCGCGCTGACCCCACCATTGCAAGAACACTGGCGGGTTTGGTTGAGGTTCAAAAAGGTCGCCGTTTTCTTGATCTCGCCTGTGGCACAGGAAACTACACGACTGCGCTTGCCTCAATTGGTGGTGAGTGGCATGGCTGCGATATCTCTGACGTTATGATCAATCAAGCTCGTTCGAAAAGTCCGGCGATTGATTGGAAGTTAAGTAAAGCGGATTCGCTTCCCTATCAAAGCAAATACTTTGATGGGGCAATGTGCACGCTTGCGATTCATCACTTCCCTGATCTACTCAAACCATTTCAAGAAGTTCATCGCGTCCTTGATCAAGGAGTCTTTGCTCTGTTCACTGCATTTCCTGAGCAAATGGAAGGGTATTGGCTGTGTCACTACTTTCCGGAAATGATGAAAAGCTCCATCGTGCAGATGCCCGCACAAACGTTAGTTACGGCTGCGTTGGAGTCTGCCGGGTTCGAAATCGAAAAAATTGAGCCCTTCTACATCACGAATGAATTGCAAGACCTGTTCTTGTACTCTGGCAAGGACCGTCCTAATCAGTACTTAGATTCAGCAGTTCGGGCCAATATCTCGTCGTTTGCGTCGCGTTGCTCCGTCGAAGAACTGAGTGCCGGGTTGGAGCGCTTGAGTCGCGATATCGAGTCTGGCGAGTTTTCAAAGGTGGCAGCTTCCTATCAATCCACGCACGGAGACTATGCATATGTCGTCGCTAGAAAACGTCGTGGCTAACACTACAGTCGAGAGGGACAGCCACAAGCTGCGCTTGTGGTTCCCTACGCTTCGCTCCGGCTGCCCCTCACTTCCACGTTAGGTATCGAAATTTATGCGCCCAAAATTTGATGTACCTTTTCGTGTAATTTACTTATTAGTCAATCTTGGAATGTTATTAATTATTTATTTTGGCTCCAAAATCATTTACAGCGACGGCCCCGTATATACTGGAGTAATGGAGCTGAAGGCCATTATTTTTATAGTCTCGATCGTCACTTTTTTTGTTGGCACTATATCCATTTTTTTGAAACCCTTCTCAAGAATCAAATACCCAAAATTAAGCATATTTCTTGTTCTTGGAAGCATAATTTCTTCATTTTTTATGACCTGCATATGCATCATTATGATCATCGATGCCTGCAGCAATAATTACGGTTATTGTCGAAATTGGCGAATCTTTACTATCTAACCCATCGGTCAAGCGGACGACCAAAAGCTGCGCTTTGGGTTCACTCCACGCCTGCGGCGTTCCGGCCGCACGTTACCTCAAACGTTGGGGGGGCTTGGGTTGGCGCACGCTTTCCTTGATCACATCACGGTTACCGCCTTCTCGCTTCAAGCAGGCGCTGACTTCGTTTTCGAGACCCTTGGTGTTTCTCCGCAGATCGGCGGCGAGCACCCGCGCATGGCAACCCACAATCTGTTGCTGCGCCTTGGCGATACCATGTTCCTTGAGGTTATCGCTCCAAATCCTGCTGTCCCTGCGCCTTTGCGGCCTCGCTGGTTTGCCCTTGACAGCCTCGGCCCTCAGTCGCCGCCTTCTCTGTCCACCTGGGTCGTTCGCACTTCCAACATCCATGCCACCGCTGCCGCATCGTCCGAACCACTTGGAAACGTTGAGCCAATGAGTCGTGGTGCGCTCAACTGGCTCATTACCATTGCTGCTGACGGCTCAGTTCCGCTGGACGGTACGGCCCCCGCTCTCATCGAGTGGCACACCGATGTTCATCCCGCCGCCAAGCTTGAAGATAAGGGGCTCTCTCTTGCCAAACTCGAGATCGTTCACCCAAACCCAGACCGGGTCTCTCGGTTGCTTTCATCGCTGGAGCTTGATGCCCCAGTTTCCGTACTGTCAGCGCCGTCTGCTGCGTCGGCGCGCTTGGTCGCGTACGTCAACACCCCCCAGGGGCTTGGTGTCCTGTCTGCCCCTCAAGCTAAACGTTAGAACTCAAGGAGAACTCATGGAAACTCAATCCGCCGCGCAAAAACCGCAACCCGTCGTTACCGCTGTAAATCTGCTTTGGGCATCCTTGGCCGTTGGTCTGGTCAAGATGCTGATGGACTTTTCGAACCTAAGCAGCATGGCACCAGCCGCGTTCACGAATTTCATCTTGATCTTTACGTTTGCCTTGATTGCCTTCCTAATTTTCAAGATCTCTGCCGGAAGAGATTGGGCACGCAGCTTGAGTTCTAACATGGCGCTCAACCTCGCTCTCTTCGGTTGCTGGACGCTGCGCGATAAAACCGCGCAGCGCCAGTTAGCTCTATGTTAGCCATCGGGAGAAATCACGTGCGCGCCGATTTGCACAAGTCGCTGATCTACTTAGACCGCGAATCCATCGCCGACCTCTTCGAAGTAGCAACAGGTCAGTCTCCGGACACGATGATCACAAAGAACCAAGGCAAGAAGGCCGGGGCTGTTATCCCTGTCTTTTCCGCGGAAGTTAGCGCACAGGAAACCCGGTCGTTCAAGGTTTCGACACTGGGCATGCTCGCTCACACTTGGCGCGCACTCGCTGCCGAGCCCGAACTTGACTCAACCAAATTTGCTCCGAAAATGATCTCTAAGTACGGCTGGTTCAGTGGTGAACTCAATGTGTATCAGGCGTCGTCGGTTCATCGATCGGGCGGTACGAACGAAGTGTTGGCTGAGTCTCTTTCTGATCGTGCCGTCAGGGAGCATTATCGTTCACTCGCACAGGAGTGTCCCGAGTATGCCATCATGCATGAATTGGTCTGCCGACTGTGCAAGAAGGAGTATTCCGCCTTTGTCGCCGCGGGTACTTCTCACGATATTCTCATTCTAGAAACGAAAAATACTGCAATTAGTGTGGAGCGCTGGTCTAATACGCAGCAGTATCGGGTTCGTCTATGGCCCGTCAGAGGGAAGTGTGAAACTCACCTATGCCATAGCAACAACGAAGCGGAGAGGCTGGTGGACGCTCTTGTTCTTCGGGCTTGGCTGAGCAATGAACAGATATAAACTCTCCGGAAAGGCGGGTTTCTGACGACGTCAGGCGAACGTTAAGCAAAATAGGATACTGCCTTGAAACAAGAGATATGGATCTATATTGATTGTCCAATAGAGAAACTCCTTAAATGGTTAAGCTCTGTTATTGGGCCTTTAAAGGAGAAGGAAAAAATTGGTGATACTTGCACTTTTTACAATGATTCTAACAATGGGGTTGTGCTTATTATGTCCAACCATGAAAATTCTTGCTTAGAAGTAGGGTTTTATTCTCCTCCTAACTTATGGACAACCCCTGTAGAGTGCGGTAGACAAGCAGCCCGAGAATTGAAATGCAAAGTTCGCTGTGAGCCTGGGGCAGATTATCCCGAAGTCCATCCTCTATCTGACACGTTCTTAGAGATTGATGGGACTAAAGAACCTCTGCAAGAGAGACTTTTCACATGGGAAGAAGAAACCTAACAAGCCTCTAGAAAATTCTTATAAGCTGTTTGAATAAAAGGGGTCAGATTAGGTGTTGAAACTCAAACTTGAGCAGGGCTAAAGTAGATCAGAGAGTTTGTCAGGCATGACCCACTTCATAGATCCACTGCGCTCGCTTGCACCTCAGTACCCCTATCCTTACGCTACGCACACAGCCCCTCTTCTTTCAGTAAGAAGCGAACACCTTTCCCCGAATTATGCGGAACCGCGCCTTCTGCTTCGGGCTATAAGGCAGTGTTCGTATTGCTGGTTAGGCTCCCACGACTTGCGCAGGGGTTTTCCGCTTGGCTCTCATCCGGGCTATTTCATCGGCCAGCCTATCCCAGCAAGTTGCGGTATGCCACTACGGGTGTTTAGTAAATAATCCTTTAGCTTCATCAGGCAGAGTATGGCCATCTACTCTTAACTGAAAAAGAAAATACGGTGGAATACAGACGCCTTTTTGTTCGGGACCTCTTGCACAAATATAGTCATCCCGACAAGGATGCTGCGAGGAGCATTCTTGCAAGCTTCCGGGGCGGACGTTTTCACTTAAGCATTGATCAAAGGGTTTTTGGACGCGTGCCAAACAGTTGTTGAAACCGTTAAGTATGGCGATCGAACCGCAAGTTTCGCCCGCTTGGAGCTGCTTGCAAGCTCCCGAACACATTCCATTGGGGAAGCCCACAGATACATCTTCACAATGCTGATGCGCTTGGCAGGAACGAGAGCTTATGTCGATTACGCGGTCTCGATGAGGGTTGGCATCATGGCGCATGCTACCTATTTGGCAGGCTCCTCCTGCCAAAGTTTGAGTGGGCATACAAATTCCTGTACGGCTTACCAGGCTGTCGCGTATTAGCGGTTCGCATCGTAAACCAGGGCTACAGGTCCAGGAGGTGAAAGAGGCATCTCCCAAGCCACAGTGAGCGCCAGCTTGTCCTTCCCCTGTTTGGGCGCGTACAGAAATAGGACTAAATAGGGTCGGCGATTGACCTTGCAAAACACTTTTTTGAAAAACTTCGCGGCGAGGCTGATCCCGTAAAAAATGGACTGAAGCAGGCATTTGAATGGCGTTAACTGCAGAAGTTTTAGGTTTATCGCGCCCCAGAAAATGGAAGCCCGCGACTGATCGGCCTTGATGACAACCCATGCAGCTTAAATCGTTTAAACGCCTGAGAAGTCCATGGGGTGTTTTTACCATACGCATGCTTTTAGGCTGTTGGACTTGAATTTCTGATTCAGAAAACAACGCCGTAAAGGGCGCATTTGCTAAACGATGTACTCCATTAAGCGCTACAGATTGCGCCGTATGAGCGAGAAATTTCTCGGGTAGCTGCACTAGACCTTGATCCACTTGTTTTTGGATAGAGGGGGTGTTGATCCACTTTAAAAGTTCATTGCGCAAGCTTGGCTGGGCTTTTAAACGATCCACATCAGGTGTATTTTCAAGGGGAGCTATTTTCCAGCGATTGCCGCGTGGCTGAAATACACGCATCAAATATTCGGCATACCCTCCCATATCAGGCCGTATAGTCGAGGGCCAGCGTACAGATTGCAAATTGACTTCCAGGGATTTCAAACGCAGCGAGCCCAGCATTTTGGGATTGACTTGTTCCGGCTTTCGAGTCACTGATAGATAAAATTTTTCCCATTGTTGTGCACTCTCCTGGCAGGAAGAGCTAGCAGAACGGCTGGCCCAATAGACGAGATTTATTGTCATCGGTAAGCGGGAATATACAGTGGGCGTTTGATAGGCGAGCCGGTAAATAAAACGAAACTCGCCACACGTTTCAGCGTGGAAAGGCATGCGGTCGAGCCGATTCACTATACCCACCAGTTCGAAACGGGCAAATGCTGAACTTAACCATTGACTGTTAAATAGTCGATGAGAAGAGCGCATTCCAACCGCTAGTTTTGGATCTTGAGCTGATAACTGCTTAAGGTCTTGACTTAAGCGCTCTACAATTTGCTGATAACCGGAAAAGCCCATCAATTCACTGTTTTGCGCAATAGGGGAAGAGGCAGAAAAGGCCATCTGGGAAAAACTGAACCCCTGGGAAGCTAGTTTTTCTAACACTACTGGATCATCTACCACCAAAGGAAAACTCTGAGCTCGCACGCCTGTGCTCAAGGCAAGCACGGCAAATATAAGTCTTATTGACCAATTCCAAAGCCTAGGGTAGATTTTTCTGGTCCCGCCGTTTTTTGCAAGCATATAAAGAAGAGCTCAGCTAACTGTTGCACCTAGAGTTAGCGCATGAAATGGCCCGCGCGATTGATGATAGAAATTTCTACAAAGGTAGAGCCCGTTCTATCATTGGGCCCATAAGTAATTTCCATATCTCCCAGATCCAAGCGTTTTAGGGATTCCATCGCTTTAATAAAGCTCTCACGATTCAGATTCCGCCCAGCTCTGCGCAAGCCTTCTACCAAAACTTTACTAGAGGCAAAGGCTTCCATGGCTGCATAGGTTCGTGCTACGTTGGGAGCGATGGCCTTAAGCTCTGCACTCATCGGAACACTCACACTATCAGGTGGTGGCGTTACCTGCATGACCAGCACCCCCGGTGCTGCGTCTCCTAAATCTTTTATGAAAGACGCGGAAGAAACATTGGAGAGGGTTAAAAACTGTGAGGTTAGCCCCACTTTACGGGCCTGTTTGATTAATCCTGTAACGGCAGTTCCCGATCCCACCACAATAACTGCATCGGGCTGTAAAGACAGAAGTTTAGGAATATGCTGAGTAGAATCACTTTTCACCCTGTCATAAGTCCCGATAAAAAGAGTCTGCATTCCGTATTGCTTCACTCCTTTTTCATAACCGGCTAAGCCATCTTTGCCAAAAGAATCATTCACGTGGATCAGGGCCAGCTTTTTTTGCCCAATACCGCTTAAATAACGAATGCCTTCAACAACCTCAGCCTGATAAGGGGCCCGCACATTAAACACTAAACGCTTAGGAGGAGTATGAAAAATCTCAGCTCCCGTGGAAGGTGCAACTACCGGTACGCCCGCTGGTTCTGATACCTTCAGTACAGCTTCAGAATGCGGGGTTCCACGGGGCATGAATAGTAAAAAAGCCCCCTCATTAATTAAGGTTTTAGCGTTTTCACCAGCAAGCTTAGGATCAAATTTATCGTCCAATATTTTCAGATTTAGCTTGCGGCCATGAATACCGCCTTGTTTATTGATATGCTCAAAATAGGCAGTAATAGCCTCATTTTGCTCTTTCATTGGACCAGCTATAGTGCCTGTAACCCCCGCTGTGCGACCAATAAAAATAGAGTCTGCAGTAACGCCTTGTGCCTGAAGTTCAGGAGAAGAAAAAACAAGGAGAAAACTAAAAAAACAAAATAAGCTTTTAATAAACATCTGAATGCATCTCCTGAAGAACTACAGTTAGCAATTCTAAAACTCTACTTTTGTAACATTCTTGCAGATTTATGAACGCCCTGCGCCTTTGCGGTGAAAATAAATGCGTTCCGCTGCATGGCGCATCGCTGTTGTCCCCAATAGCTGGTTAAACATCCAGTCGCTTTGTAAATGATCAAATAACCAGCGTAGAACGCGTTTAGATCGAAAATGAGGATATTGACGGACCAAGCACTCTGCTGGATCTTCGGCCTTTCCCAGTAAAAAGGCAGCTATACCCTCTCCTGCTTGTGCCCCATGGTGTAAAGCGGTGTGGATTCCCCCGGCGGTGACGGGAGAAACCATACCTGCAGCATCTCCCACTAGTAACGCGCCAGCTTTGGCCACTTTTTTTAGCACTCCCCCACAAGGAATCATGCCAGCTCGCACTGACAAGGGAGAATCTGCAGGTTGTATAACTGCAGAAATTCTTTCCAGAAAAGTATTAATGGCTACTTGCCGAGACCCAGGGCCCGCAGTGTCCTTAGGCATACGCCGAGCTAGTCCAATCTGAGTGACTCCAACTCCCGCGAATGCCCAACCAATATAACCAGGGGCTAACTGCCGGGTAATAAAGCAATGCAAGAAATTTTCCTGCAGGCGGACTTTTTCATACTCATGTTCTACCCCAAACAAAAAATGTTCGTTACAGGACAAGCCTAATGCTTTAGCAACGCGTGAATGTGGCCCATCTGCCCCTACAAGATAAGAAGCCGTAAGCATCTCTCCAGTGGAAAGAGGGACTTCCCAGGCTCGCCCTTTGTAGCTTGCATTTTCAAAAAGCGTGGCTAATCGCACTTGTACACCCAAGCCTTGGACTGAATCTATCATCCAGTTCAACAGGTTTGGCGTATCAGTCGCTAAAAAATAATAGCCAGGAGCATACAAATCGACATACCGTAAATTAGGGGCGTATAGTCGAACAGCTTCGATAGGTCGCACCAAATGCGGGGGTAGTTCGCGCAGCCACTCTATGGAGTCCACTGCATCTTTGACGATGATGCCCGTGGTATGCAGTTTTTCACCAGCTGCAGCTTTTTTCTCCAGTACTGTAACTCGCAACCCCGCTAACGCTGCAGCACGCGCACAGGCCAAACCAGCGAAACTGGCGCCCACAATTAGAAGATCACAGCCCATCTGCGTTATTTTTGCAGAGAGTTCTACGCCTCAGATCGCTTCCAAATAGCTTTTTCAATAACGCTTTCCTAAGGTGATTAAAAAGAATGCTGCAAGCGGATGCATTATTCCAAAAGGACCTCTTACCAGCAATCCCCCAAACAAAAACAGGTAAAAATCTTTATAGACGCCAGAGCCCCATTATTCTTATAATCGGAAAGACCTATCCTTATTACTCCTTAAATTACGCGAACCATGGCTTATAAGATTCACCGCCAAGCAAAAGGAATTTACAAAAAATTCTCGGGTTTTCTGACTGCTGAAGAGTTTCGGGAGTCCATGATGCGTTTTTATGCAGACCCGGATTTTGAGAACTTTCTTTTTTCTATTAACGATTTTACTGCCCTGACCGGTTTCGATATTAGTGATAAAGACATCCGCACTTTTGCGGCTCATCGTTTAGGTGCAGCTTTTACTGCCCCTGTTTTAGTAGCAGTTGTTGCTACTGATCCTGAACTCATCGCTACGATCAGCGGCTATCAAAAGCTTACTGTCTCTACAGCACCCACAGAAATTTTCCCAACACTAGATGAAGCTTTGGCTTGGTTAAAGGAAAAAACTGGGCTCACCATCACAGTACCGGAAGATCAACGTCGCTCCTAAAAACTTAGCTGGTTTTTTGCAAGCTAAGCATTGCCTGTTCTAGATCAGCTAAAAGATCGGGAATATGCTCTAGTCCAATATTCAACCGTACAAGGGGGCCAGCAAAGGCTTTTGAAGCAGTCAGCATACGGGTTTTATTGGGGTTGATGGGCAAGGCCAAACTGGCCGTCCCTCCCCAGCTGGCACCAATACCGAATAATCGCAGCGCATCCACAAAAACGTCTCGCTGCTGTGCACTGTAATGAGGTGCAAATTCAAACGAAAACACACTGCTTGAGCCGGAAAAGTCACGTTTCCAAACCGCATGACCCAGGCAGTCTGGTAGAGCTGGGTGTAATACCCGCGCCACTTCTGAACGGCCACTTAACCAGCGAGCCACTTCTAAAGTTGCAGTTTCAAGATACCGCAAACGCAGTGCCATGGTCTGCATGCCACGCAATATTAATACGCAATCGTCTCCTGATACGGCAATTCCCAGCGTATCACGCGTATGACGCACTTGCTGAGCCAAAGCAGAGTCAAGGCAGGTTACTGAACCCATAACCAGATCCCCATGTCCTCCATGATATTTAGTTAAAGCCTGTACCGATACATCTGCACCGAACTGAAAAGCTTTAAAGAAAATACCTCCGCTCCAGGTATTATCAATTGCCACATAAGCGTTTTGCTGACGGGCTAAAGTAGCGATCGCAGGCAGATCAGCCACCTCAAATGTTAAGGAGCCGGGAGATTCAACCCATATTAGACGGGTATTAGATTGAAATTTTTCTGCAAGTACAGCCAAGTCTAAAGGATCATAAAAACTTGTTTCTATCCCCATGCGCTTACAAAAACTACTGGCAAAAAAACGACTGGGATCGTAAACATTGTTAGGCACCAATACGTGATCCCCGGCTGATAAAAGACTTAAATACACCAAGGTAACCGCAGCCAATCCACTGGGGGTCAAACAAGTATCTGCCTGTTCGCAATGCCCTGCCTCACTTAGGCTGATCTGGTGTTCCAGAGTTTTAGTGGTAGGAGTGCCCACAGTACCATAAACCCAGGCTTCACCCGTCTGGTCATGCCGACGATAAAACGCAGCACAAGAATCAAATAATACAGTTGAGGCACGGTGCACTGGAGTAGAAAGGCTTACAAAGCCAGGACGGGGTTGCCAAGCAAGCTGCCCATGGACCAGATAGGTATCTCCATGCCAATCATTTATTTTGTTACTTTTAGGAATTTCAGGGTGACACTTATCTGTTGTAGTCATTCAAATATATCCAAAATAAAATACTGTTTTCTATATTCTTTAGGTGCCACAGAACTCATCCATTTCTCTTTGTAGAGAATTAATCTACTAACTGATAGTGAAGTATTTACTACATAGTTTTTCGCGAGCGATTATTTCTGTAACCTATTTTTTAGTTATAGGTCGATTTATATTTCAGTTTTATTTTTTTAATATTAATTTTTTCGACCCTATAAAAGATTGCTAAAAATAGCTTGATTGCAAGAAACCTCTTAGTAGTGCTCAGAATCCTGTGCAGATCATAAAATTTACTATTGTTCAAAGTTGCACTTTAAGTGCATTTAAAATATTGATAATCTTTTCAGCCCTCTTTAGCCCTCTTTGTTTGCTTGTAAAATTGCAAACAAAGCAAAACTCTGTTCAGGAAAATATCTAAAAAATTTTCTGGCTTAGGAAATATTTATCTTTTGAATATTTTATTTCAATAATTCCTCTTGAAATAATAGCTCTTCATCAATTATTATTCCTGATGAGCTTTGTACCAAGGGATTTTTATGCCTAAAAATACCAACGTCTCTTATCTTCAAAAACATTCTATCAGTCCTCTCTTAGCGCGCTTGCTAGTAGGATCGGGTTTTGTGATCACCCTGCCCTTAGCTCCCGTCATTGGGGTTGGAGTAAGTAGCGTTGGCTTAATGCTGGCCCCAACCGAAGTGCAAGCGCAAATAATCCCGGCAACAGGAATATTCGGTAGTATTAGTGGCACGCGTTTAACGGCAACTAGCGGTTCTGTTGTTAATTTAACATCGGGCACTATCAGTACCACCCGCTTAACCGCCGGCACCGTTAGCACCACCCGGCTCACCGCAACTAGTGGATCCATCACGAACCTCACTGCCGGGACCGTCAGCACCACGCGGCTCACCGCCAACAGTGGATCCGTCACGAACCTAAGCACGGGGACGATCAGTACCACCCGCTTAACCGCTGGCACCGTTAGTACAACCCGGCTCACCGCAACTAGTGGATCTATCACGAACCTCACTGCCGGGACCGTTAGCACCACGCGGCTGACTGCAAACAGTGGATCTATCGCGAATCTTACTGCTGGGACCGTCAGCACCACGCGGCTCACCGCCAACAGTGGATCCGTCACGAACCTAAGCACTGGAACGATCAGTACCACCCGCTTAACCGCCGGCACCGTTAGTACGACCCGACTCACAGCAACCAGTGGATCCATCACAAACCTCACTGCCGGGACCGTCAGCACCACGCGGCTGACTGCAAACAGTGGATCCGTCACGAACCTAAGCACGGGGACGATCAGTACCACCCGCTTAACCGCCGGCACCGTTAGTACGACCCGACTCACAGCAACCAGTGGATCGATTACTAACCTCACTGCCGGGACCGTCAGCACCACGCGGCTGACTGCAAACAGTGGATCTATCGCGAATCTTACTGCTGGGACCGTCAGCACCACGCGGCTCACCGCCAACAGTGGATCCGTCACGAACCTAAGCACGGGGACGATCAGTACCACCCGCTTAACCGCCGGCACCGTTAGTACGACCCGACTCACAGCAACCAGTGGATCGATTACTAACCTATCTACCAATAATTTCAGCCTCGTTAATCTGAGTGCTACAAATGGTTCCATTAATAATCTAACAACCGGGACCCTGAGCACAACGCGCTTAACGGCCAATACAGGCTCCATTACCCGCCTGACTACAGGCACACTCAGTACCACCCGATTGACAGCAACCAGCGGCTCTATTACCAATCTATCCACAGAAAATTTCAGCCTTGTTAATCTTAGTGCTGCCAACGGTTCGATTGAGCATTTAACTGCTGGTACGATCAGCACGACAAATATCAGCGCAGTAAACGGCTCCATCGAACATTTAACTGCAGGCACGCTCAGCACTACCAATCTGTCTGCCGCCAATGGCTCTATCGATAAATTAAGTACAGGGACTCTTAGCACCACCAATTTAAGTGCTCTAAACGGCTCGATTCAGCATTTAACAGCCGGTACCCTCAGCACCACGAATCTGTCCGCCGCCAATGGCTCTATCGACAAGCTAAGTGCCGCAACATTGAGCACGACTAATCTGAGTGCTACCAATGGTTCGATTCAACATTTAACAACTGGCACGCTTAGCACTACAAATTTGACTGCGGCTAATGCTTCCCTTGATAAGCTAAGTACGGAAACACTGAGTACAACCAATCTAAGTGCTGTTAACGGTTCCATCGAACATTTAACCGCAGGGACATTGAGCAGCACCAATCTGTCTGCTGCAAACGGCTCTATTAATGCTTTAACTACGGAAACACTCAGCACAGCCAATCTAAGCGCTACCAATGGCTCTATTCAGCATTTAACTGCAGGGACATTGAGCAGCACCAATCTGTCCGCCGCAAACGGCTCTATTAATGCTTTAACCACACAAACACTCAGCACAGCCAATCTAAGCGCTACCAATGGCTCTATTCAGCATTTAACTGCAGGGACACTGAGCAGCACCAATCTGTCTGCCGCAAACGGTTCTATTCATGAGCTAAGTGCCAGTACCGTCAGTACGAAAATAATTAGCGCTGGAAATGGTTCAATCAATAATCTCACCGCTGAAAGTCTGATCACTAATAATCTGGCAGCGACAAATGGAACCATCAATCGCTTAACGGCCGATAGCATTAATACCCAAAATTTCACTGCTACTGCAGGATTAGTCAACAACTTGACTGCCAACACAATCAGTACCAGCAATCTTACGGCAACAAATGCTTCTATCAATCGTTTAAACGCCGATGCTGTAGATACTGCCCGTCTAAACGCAAATAGTGGCTCTATCAGCCAATTAACCGCCGGGAGCGTGAGCGCTAGTACGCTGACAGTTGTAAATGGCTCGATTAACAATGTATCAAGCGACACCGTCAATACCATCAAATTGAATGCCGCGAGTGCAAACATTAATAGTCTAATTAGTGCAGAAGTAAATGCCAGCAATTTAAACGCTAACAGCGCAACTATTAGCAATAACTTAACAATGCGGCCTGGCGCATCGATTGATATTGGGGGCAATCGCATACAAAACGTAGGCAATGGCGTATTGGACAGCGATGCAGCTAATATGGGTCAGCTGCGTAGTGTAGAGCGGATGGCAAAACAGCAAGGTGCCATTGCAGCGGCAGCAGTGAATATCCCCCTTCCTGCCGCCACTACACCTGGAGAAACCACGGTAGGAGCAGCTATTGGATCTTCAGGAGGCCAATCTGCTCTCGCAATAGGTGTAGCTTCCCGTTTGGCTAATGGTCTACTTATCAAAGGCACTGCGGGAGTGTCTGGCTCTACCAAATCTATTGGTATGGGTGTAGGCTTTACCTTCAAGTAACAGATTATTTTAGATAACATCTTGCAAATAAGGTGCATCCTGAGATGCACCTTTGCTTTTGCTTAGCTGTGTTTGGTTAAATAGCATAAAAATTCAAACCATACAGCTTTCATCGGTTTCTAAAACTACTCCTGAACATGACAGCATTACCGAATAATTTTATTTCAGCCAGTGAGAACACTCTCACTTCTGAACAGTTACTTGAACAAGGTTTAGGGTTCCATCAAGAGGGTCATCTTGATAAAGCGATTGAAGTGTATCAACGCTTACTGACTCAAGCGCCCGAGCATGCAGATGCCTTGCATTTAATGGGAGAAGCACTTTATAGAAAAAGGCATTATGCACAGGCTTTAAGCTATGTGAACTCTGCCATAGCCCACAGTCCCCACCCTTTCTACCTCAATACACGTGCCAATATTTTGCTTGAATTAGGACATCTAAAAGAGGCGGAACAAGATCTTAAGCGTGCCATTAAAGCAGAGCCTGATTATTTAGAAGCGCATATTAATTTAAGCAATGTATACCGTAAGCAAGATGATTTTAAAAAGGCAAAACAGTATAGCGATCTTGCGATAAAAATTAATCCGGAATCAGCAGCTGCCTGGAATGCCTTGGGTGCAGTACAAATGGAGTCCGGGCAATTAGATATTGCATTAACCTCTTTTGATCAGGCTTTAAGCCTCGCCCCAGAAGCACTCATTATTGTTAAAAACAAAGCCAAAATTCTCGCTGCTCAAAAAAAATGGGAGGAGACTCTTGGCTTACTTATTAAAGCCGAGAAGCTGCAGGATTTTGAGGTCTCCTGTCTTCTGTCTCGAGCTTATTTCCTGCTAGGCCAGATAGAAAAATGTATTGATCCTTTTCAGCAAGCCATGCGTTTTAGTGACGCGGCATCGCGAAAAGCTTATTTTTTAACAACGGAAGGCTTAGAACAGCTTTTGGCTGTAGGAGAAGCGCTGGAAACTTATCGATCAAACTTTAGCGATGCCGCCGATTTGTATCAGCTAGCCATTGAATCTGTACCCGATCACCCTACGCTTCTAAATAATCTTGCAGTGGCCCATTTTAATGAAGCGATTTACGGAAAAGCCATTGAGTACTTGCGTAAATTATTGCTGGTTGATCCAGGCAATGTACAGGCCAGAACCAATCTGGGGGTCAGTTTGATCATGCAGGATCAGAGCGATGAAGCCATAGCTGAATTCCAAACAGTTTTGGAATATGACCCAGAGTTTCTGGCAGCTGCAGGGTGGATGCTGGGAGAGAAAAATCGCATCTGTAGCTGGAATGATATCGAAGCCCTGCGTGAAAAGGTGGGTTATTTGCTAGAAAAACCCGGCAATAAACGATCTGTCAATTCCTTCATTTTGCTCAGTAATTATGATGATCCTATTAAATTTTTAGAATGGTCACGCATTAACTCCAGAGAAAACTTTGCCAACTTAGGGGTCAAAAATCCGCCTGTAAGTGGTAAAGGCCGCAAGCACGATCGCATCCGGCTGGGCTATTACTCAGTAGATTTTCGCAATCATCCTGTTGCACATCTCACAGCACCCTTATTTGGATTGCATGATAAGTCCAGATTTGAAGTACGGGTTTATTCTTATGGACCAGAAGATGGACATCCGGTACGCAAGCGTATTAAAGAAGGGGCTGAGCATTTTATTAATTTAGAAGGCTGCTCTATCCAGGGCATGGTGGAACGGATTCGCCTGGATGAAATTGATATTCTCGTCGACTTATCAGGTAACACGCGAGGATCAAAAATACAGGTATTAGGGCACCGCCCAGCCCCTGTACAGATTCACTGGCTAGGCTTTATTGGCAGCATGGGTAGTCCCTATTATGACTACACCATCGTCGATCATTTTGTGGCTCCGGAAGGATCAGACAAGCATTTTGATGAAAAACTCATACGCATGCCCTACTGCTTCCAGATTAATGATACAGCCAGGCCCCCAACACCGGAGATGCTCACCCGTCAGGAATGTCATCTACCTGAAACCGCTTTTATTTTTGCCGACTTTAATCAGTCGTTTAAAATTCAGCCCGAAATATTTCAGGCATGGGTAAGAATTCTAAAAGCAGTGCCTAACAGCGTGCTTTGGTTAGCCGATGGGCATCCTTCTTATATAAGAAACATTCGGGCCGCCTGGCAGAACGCCGGTTTAGAAGCCTCTAGATTAATTTTTGCTCCTCGCTCCAGTGTTGAAAAATACCTTGCACAATATCAGTTGGTGGATCTTTTTTTAGATGTATTTCCCTATACCAGTGGTACTACTGCCAGTGATGCATTATGGGCAGGTTGTCCCTTACTCACCTTAGTGGGCAGAACCATGGTTGCCCGCATGGCCGGTAGTTTGGTAAAAGCGGCTGGTCTGCCCGAAATGATTAGCTATTCGATAGATGAGTACGTGGCACGTGCTGTCCACTACGCTTCTCATCCAGAGGAACTAGCCGCTCTTCGCAGACGCCTTATTGAACAACGTTTCAAGCTACCTTTATTCGATACGGAACGTTTCGTACGCGATCTGGAAAGCGCTTATATACAAATAGCACATCAGTCCTGGGCAGGCAAGGAATTAACCTCCATTCAAATCAACGCGGACGAAAAAAAATTTTCAATGAAAGACTACCATGGCTCTCAGACTTAATTTTGGTTGCGGTAACGCTGTGCGTGAAGGTTATTTAGGGGTTGATATCACCACCGAGGGGACCAAAGCAGATATTGCTATAGATCTGTTTTCTTTTCCATGGCCCTGGCCAGACAATAGCGTGGAAGCTATTTGGTGTAGTCATTTTTTCGAGCATATACCCGGCAAGCTGCGGGGCAGCTTCATGGAGGAAGTATGGCGAATATTAGCTCCTGGGGGTGAGCTCATGATTATTTGTCCTCATGCGAGAAGTAATCGTGCAATACAAGATTTAACGCATGAGTGGCCACCCGTTGTCTGGGAGTCTTTTTTATACTTTAACCGAGGATGGCGCAAGGCAAACGGTTTGGACCATTACCCCTACCCTACTAAATGTGATTTTGATTTTGCTTATGGGGATATTGCTCATCCTGATTTCGATGAAAAAACCCCCGAAGAAAAAAACTTTGCAATCACTCATTATTGGAATGCTACGGTAGATCTGCATGTGCAATTAACGGCACGAAAATAAACTTTCTACCTTAATGAAGACTTCCAGCCCTTTTTCTATTCGCGCAGCGCTCCCCGCGGACATGCCTGCAGTACTTAAAATTTATAATGAGGAAGTGTTGTATTCCACTTCTACCTACCAGTATGAGGCGCGCAACTTAGCGGATCAACTCAAACTGCTTGAAGATAAAAACCAGCATGGCCATGGGTTTTTAGTCGCTGAAACCGCTCAAGATGAAATTGTAGGCTATGCCAATTACGGTTTATTTCGGCCACGAGAAGGGTGGCGTTTTACCTGCGAGCATTCCATCTACCTTGATAAAAACTGGCGGGGTAAAGGCATTGCATTCAATTTACTCAAAACCCTTATGAATCATGCAAAAAACAAAGGGTTTCATTCCATGATTGGGGTAGTAGACGCTAGCAATATAAGCTCAATGAAAATGCATGCTGCTGCCGGGTTCGAAGTCATGGGGATTTTTAAGGAAGGTGGTTTCAAATTTGAGCGTTGGTTGGACGTCGCCTTTCTAACCGCTCGTTTATAAGACAAGCAAAAATGCGCTTTTTGGCTGGAAAATTGCTTATAAGACGCATCAATATTAGGCTAAGGCGTTTTATTTTTTTCATTCTCTTCAAACGTCGAGCTTACTTTCTAGTCGAACAAGGAAAGAGCCAGGGAATGTTCTGAACTCAAGGGTTTAAAAGCTTTTATTTTGGTACGTTGAGAAAGCACAGCTGGGAGTTGAAAAGTAATGATCACCTGCTTGATTTTGTCTAACTGTTCCAAAGAGATTTTTGGATTCACGATCACAGCATAAACCGGGATCGGATCAGTTTTAAAAAACGCCTCTGCACCTATTGCAGTAAGTTGTTTAATTAAGGCAGGATCCCGTAGCGCCACCACATCAGAAAAACTGTTGTTAATAAAATAGACTAAAGCTTCCGGATCTCGCGCATCCCGCATTTCTACAGCTTGTGGGCTGATACCATTTTGTTTAAGTAATGCGTTAAGAACATCACGGGTAAAAGTACCACTACTGCCTATTTTTTTTCCTTTTAAATCAGAAAGGTTATTTATCTTAATACCACTACGACTCATCAGTGTGACGACATTACCTTCACGGTCTTCCGAAAGCGCAAGGATTTTCCAGGCATTCTGATTTTGTGCCTTCCACGCATCGCTGGTAAGGACGAGCATGATGTCAAAACCGTTTTGTTCAAAAGCCCCTTGCAACAAGGTGGGAGAGACGGCAGAAACGGCTACGCTCGCCTTCAAGCCGGTAGAGATTGCAGTGCTGAGTGCTGCAAAATTCTCACGTACATCGATTAACCCTACTGTATCTCCTACGCTGGTGGCAATACCTAGGGTTAATTTATTTTGAGCTAAAGCCGGGGTATTGAAACCTGCTATGCCTACCATCAAATAAGAAAAAACGAACTTTACTATTTCAAATCGTAGCGTTCCTTGGAGTTTCATTGTTTTCTCCTAGATGGGTTTAACCGCCTATACGTCCATAATCTCACGTTAATTAAAAGCCAAGAAGTAACATTTCTGTACCTTACTCTTTATGCGGTACTGTGCAAATACCCTAATCAACTAATTTCAAGTAAAAAGATGCTTTAAAGTAATAAAAGATGAGTTAAAAATTCTATTTCTGTTATGTCTACACTTACCACCTTTTTTCATTCTATTGCTCGGTATGCAGGCACTTTAATACGCCCGATCACTTTTGCGACAGCTACACTATGGCTTAGTGCCTGTGGCTTATTGGATGTGCAGCGCTCCGGATCAACTTCTGCCTCTGTACCGGCCCTTGCTAATTTTCCTGATACTGAAGAGGCTCAATTAAAAAATTTGATTCTCGCGATGCGAGATTTGCTCAACTTATCCTCAGATATTGCGCGCACTCAATTTGCCAGACGCTTACCCTCCCATAACACTACGCAAGATGAACGGTGGATGAAAATCGCTCTACAATTAGGAAATCTACAGCGACTGCCTGAACAAACCACACGCACTTTTATGCAAGGACAAATAGAAGCGGTTAATTTTGCCAAGCGTGGGTTATTTGCGCTCTGGGAAAAAGAACCTTCCAAGTTAGCCCTTAAGCCCCAAATCGATACTATTGCTGAAAATCAAATTGGTGAGCTCATCCAGTCCTTCGCACGTGCCCAGAGCGCTTTAAAGATGAAGGGTGCCCGTGCTGCTATTGAAGCCATTGCACTCATGGAAATGCCTAACCGTACCGCTTTGTCAGAACCTGCCCGTAAATTAGCTATTGGCCCGCTACTTC
>JAIBAO010000055.1 GCA_019695155.1 Burkholderiaceae bacterium
GAGCAATTTGTATAAACAACATCCAACTAAACAAACGCGTTTATTTAGT
Organism: Burkholderiaceae bacterium; assembly: GCA_019695155.1. Classification (GTDB taxonomy): domain Bacteria; phylum Pseudomonadota; class Gammaproteobacteria; order Burkholderiales; family Burkholderiaceae_C; genus Piscinibacterium. Next base: position 50 of record JAIBAO010000055.1, read on the forward strand.
TGAACGATTCATCGGCGCAATCAGCGTACTGCTTGCGGCTGATGAATTTCGCACCAGGCCCTTCGAGAAAGCGAGAGAGCATAACAACTATTTTGCGCACCTAGGCTTTCGCCTTCTCGAAAGACCAAAAAAAATGCCGGGCATATGCTCAGCATTTTCTGGAAAACTAAATGATAAAAGTAAACAATTGCAATAATTTTGGAGGAAACGCTACCCTTGCTAGATTGGCTCTGTTTGTGGCTCTGCGAAGGGATAAAGCGTTTATTCAACGCAGTGAAACTCCTCTAAAAATTTTTAAACTTACTTGACAATCACTATTGTTTAACTTACTCCCAGTTTAGCGCGCCACCAGTCTGATATTCAATAACTCGCGTCTCAAAAAAGTTACGCTGCTTTTTTAAATCTATCATTTCACTCATCCAAGGAAAAGGATTAGTAGCTTGGGGATACATCGCATCAAGACCAATTTGTAATGCCCGCCGATTAGCCACAAAGCGCAGGTACTCTTTAAACATGCTTGCGTTCAAGCCCAATACTCCGCGGGGCATCGTATCTTCTGCGTAGGCATATTCTAAATCTACAGCTTGGTGAAACAGCGCAGTAATTTCTGCGCGAAATGCAGGAGTCCATAAATGTGGATTTTCTAGTTTGATGGTGTTGATCAGGTCAATGCCAAAATTGCAGTGCATCGATTCATCGCGCAAGATGTACATATATTGTTCTGCAGCCCCTGTCATTTTGTTCTGACGCCCTAGGGCTAGGATCTGTACAAACCCTACATAAAAGAATAAACCTTCCATCAGACAAGCAAATACAATTAAAGAGCGTAGAAGGGCTTGATCATTTTCTGGTGTACCCGTTTTAAAACTAGGATTGGTCAAAATATCGATAAACGGGATTAAAAATTCATCTTTATTCCGGATAGAGGCAATCTCATGGTAGGCGTTAAAGATTTCTCCTTCATCCATGCCTAAAGATTCCACGATATATTGATAAGCATGAGTGTGAATGGCTTCTTCAAATGCTTGGCGCAGTAAAAATTGACGACATTCCGGAGCAGTAATATGCCGATAAGTACCTAGTACGATATTGTTGGCAGCCAGCGAGTCGGCCGTTACAAAAAATCCCAGGTTGCGCTGCACTAGCCGACGTTCATCATCTGTTAAGCCATTAGGATTTCTCCACAATTCAATATCGCGCTGCATGCTGATTTCTTGCGGCATCCAGTGATTAGCACAGCCTGCAAGATATTTTTCCCAAGCCCATTTATATTTGAACGGTACCAATTGGTTAACATCTGTGCCGCCATTGATCACTCGTTTATCAACTGCACGTACTCTTCCTTTTCCACTATTGGCTGTAGAAATGACTGATCCAGCCGTTTCTGGTGAAACTGGCTTTTTTAAATACGAGGTTTCTGTAGAGCTAAGGTATGCATTAGAAGGCCGTAATTCGTCTTGTTCTAGCTCAGTTTCAGGATTTGCTTGTGGCTGCCTGAGCAAACCCGCAGAGAAACGGGAAGATGCTGGACTTGCGCTTAGCTCGTCATCCCAAGAAAGCATGTTGAGTTTCCTTTTTAAAAAGTAGGTATAAATTAGATCAGGCAACGGTTAGTTAATTCGTATAGAACAGCAGTTACTGACAAGCTTCGCAGTCTTCAAACCCGGGATCGCCTGGGCGTAACATGCAGGCCGGACCGGATAGCTCTGTTTCCGTAAAACTATTCTGAGCGGCAGCTGACCCAGACTTATGGGACCCTTGGCCTGTTCCATTAGCGCAAACCGCATTCAGTTCGCCTCCCCGACCGGTAGATTTCTCTGCACTAGTAGCTGCAAGGGTACGTAAATAATAGGTGGTTTTAAGTCCACGTAACCAGGCCAGCTTATAGATCTCATCCAGTTTTTTACCAGATGCCCCGGCTATATAAATATTGAGGGATTGTGCCTGGTCAATCCATTTTTGACGGCGCGCGGCTGCTTCGATAATCCAGCGGCTGTCAACTTCAAAAGCAGTCGCGTAAATGTGTCGCAACTCTGCGGGTACACGATCAATTTTTGATAAAGATCCATCAAAATATTTAAGGTCAGCTACCATTACTTCATCCCACAACCCCCGGGCTTTTAAGTCACGCACCATATATTGGTTAAGTTCGGTGAATTCACCGGAAAGGTTGGACTGTACGTAAAGATTTTGGTAAGCCGGTTCGATACAGGCCGATACTCCAATGATATTGGAAATAGTCGCTGTCGGGGCAATCGCTACACAGTTGGAGTTACGCATGCCGTGCTCGGCAATTTGTTTGCGCAATGCAGGCCAATCCAGACTGCTGGACATCTCTACTTCTACATAACCACCGCGCTCTTGGGCCAGCAGTTTTAAGGAATCTTGAGGCAAAATACCTCTATCCCACAAAGAACCTCGATAGCTTGCATACCGCCCTCGCTCTGCCGCCAGCTCAGAAGAGGCCCAGTAAGCGTAATAACATACCGCTTCCATCGAGCTGTCTGCAAATTGTACGGCTGCTTCAGAGGCATAAGAAGTGCCCATCTGATGTAAACAGTCCTGAAAACCCATGATGCCTAGCCCCACAGGTCTGTGCTTCAGATTGGAGTTACGTGCTTTAGCAACACTGTAATAGTTAATATCGATGACATTGTCCAGCATCCGCATGGCGGTACGAATGGTCTTTTTCAGTTTTTGATGGTCTATCTCCCACCCACCTGTGCCATCGGCCTTCAGATGTTGGGGAAGGTTGACTGAACCTAAGTTACAAACAGCGATTTCATCTTCGTTGGTGTTAAGGGTTATTTCCGTACACAGATTGGAAGAATGGACTGTCCCGACGTGTTGTTGAGGGCTACGAATATTGCAAGGATCCTTAAACGTAATCCATGGATGGCCAGTTTCAAACAACATACTCAACATTTTGCGCCATAACTGTACTGCAGATACCCGTTTAAAAAGCTTGAGGCGGCCTGCATCTGCATCAGCCTCATAACGTATATAAGCCTCTTCAAAGGCCTTGCCAAATTTTTCATGCAAGTCTGGACAATCTGCCGGGGAAAATAGCGTCCATTGTCCTTTGGTAGGATCTGTTGGAGATTGAGTGCCTTCCATCACCCGTTTCATAAACAAATCTGGAATCCAGTTGGCCGTGTTCATATCATGGGTACGGCGACGGTCGTCTCCCGTGTTTTTGCGTAGTTCTAAAAACTCATCGATATCCAGATGCCAGGTTTCCAGATAACAACACACGGCCCCTTTGCGTTTACCCCCTTGATTGACGGCTAAAGCGGTGTCATTAACTACCTTAAGAAAAGGAACCACACCTTGGCTTTGCCCGTTGGTGCCTTTGATCCAGGAGCCCATGGCTCTTACGGCTGTCCAATCATTGCCCAGCCCTCCTGCATATTTGGCTAATAAGGCGTTCTCCTTGATGGCTTCATATATGCCGTCCAAATGATCGGGCACGGTGGTCAAATAGCAGCTAGAAAGCTGGGGACGGCGTGTACCGGAGTTGAACAAGGTAGGGGTAGAGCTCATGAAATCAAAACTGGAAAGCAGCTCATAAAATTCTATTGCCCGTGCATCCCGATCGATCTCGTTAAGTGCTAAGCCCATTGCCACACGCATGAAAAAAATTTGTGGCAATTCAATACGGGTTTTCTTAATATGCAAAAAATAACGGTCGTACAAGGTTTGCAAACCCACATAATTAAATTGCAGATCCCGATCGGCCTGCAAGGCTGCTCCCAAGCGCTTTAAGTCGAATTGCGAAAGTCTTTCATCAAGCAGTTCATGTTCGATTCCCGATTTGATAAATTTCGGAAAATAGCTGGCGTATTCCGTACTCATTTGGGCTTGAGTTGTTTCACGACCTAGTACTTCCTTGCGAATGGAATGCAGCAAAATTCGGGCTGTTACCCGGGCGTAGTGAGGATCTTTTTCTATCAATGCACGAGCCGCTAGCACCGCAGCTTTATAGACCTCTTCAATAGGCATACCTTCATACAAGTCTCTCCAGGTTTGATCCAGAATTAACTCTGCTTGAACCTCTTCACCTAAATGCTCGCAGGCCGCCACGATCAAAGCTTGTAGCTTTGCTTCATCTAAAGGCTGTAGTACTCCATTTTCTTTTACGTTTAAACGCGGGTGGCCCGATTCCAAAGGGGCGGCTTGCTGGGCTGCAGCGCGCGCCCGCGCCCGCTCTTCGCGATAAAGCACGTAAGCCCGCGCCACATTATGCTCCCCGGCTCGCATTAAAGATAACTCAACCTGATCTTGAATATCTTCTATATGAAACGTGCCTCCGGCTGGTTGGCGGCGCATTAACGCGGTGACTGCCATATGGCTTAAAGTTTCTACCTGCTCCCGTACGCGGGCACTGGCTGCTCCCTGTCCTCCATTGACAGCCAAAAAGGCTTTGGTCATGGCAACGGCTACCTTGGCAGGCTCAAAGGCAACCACGGCACCATTGCGGCGAATAACCTTATAGTCTGCATACGCTGCTTCATCCCAGTGAGCCGTTTTTTGTAAAGCAGCCTTTTTGTCGGGAAAAATCTCGGGAGTAGAGGGCTGCAAAGCAATTTGACTTAGTTGGGTCATAACAAAGAGATCCTTTTATTGCGGGAAACGAAACAGTTTTTAAATGACTAATAGCAAAATTAACCGATAAGACGCTAATGATAGATAGGCCCTGCGTACTTAAATTTTTATCGAGTTTTTATTTTTAAAAACACTAGGTTTAGTGTCTGTAAGAAGATTAGTACCCTAAGTGTAGGGGTTCCTGGTTTGGATTTCTAGTCCAAAAGGATTAATTTTTATGGAGTAAGCCCGACCAGCAAAAATAGAAAGTTAGCGCTCACTCATATTTATTTTAAGGGCGCATCTGTCCAGGGATTTGGGCTTCCCGCAGGAGCCGATCCCAATCAAAATAAGGCCCAGGGTCTGTTTTGCGCCCTGGGGCGATTTCGCTGTGGGCGCGCCAGTAAGCAATGGGATGGGCCCGATGAAGAACTTGTGCTAAAGAGGCAATAGCTTCGTACTGTAGATCACTAAAAGTACTGCTGTCTGTTCCTTCTAGCTCAATCCCAATAGAAAAATCATTGCAGCGCTCACGCGAACTCTCTACGGTCTTTAAGCATGAAACCCCGGCATGCCAGGCTCGACGGTAAGTGCTTACAAACTGTGTAACAGCGCCATTACGGTTAATAAAAAAATGGGCAGAAACTTTTAAGTGGGCAAGTTGAGCAAAATAGGGATGTTCATCCGGATGCAGGCAATTGGTGAATAGCTGCTGAACCTGTGGTCCGCCAAATACACCGGGAGGCAAAGAAATGCTGTGTACAACTACTAAATCTATGAGGGTGCCAGAAGGGCGTTCATCCTGGTTGGGGGAATCTATCTGCTTAGCCAAAGGCCAAAAACCCTCTGCATCCAAAGAGGCTACAACAAAGCGGCTCATTTAATGCCTAGACGCTGCATGCGGTAACGAAATTGCCGGAAGGACAGTCCCAGTAAAACGGCTGCCTGTGTGCGGTTGTAGCGAGTAGCTACCAGGGCTTGTTCAATCAGATTACGTTCAACATTATCCATATAGCTCACCAGGTCACCGGGTAAAGAAAAAGAGGGGATATTGTTGCCAGATATGGTTTTATTTTCCGGGGCAAGCGCAGTGAGATTCATTTCGACGGATTCGCTGGCAGCAGCCACAGGCATGCTGTTGGCGTTACCCGTAGCCAGGGCAATATCTTCCGCTGTTAATGACAGGCCGCTGGCTAGTGCGACAGCCCGCTCAAGCGTATTTTCAAGTTCGCGTACATTGCCACGGAAAGATAGATGCCCAAGCGCATCTAAAGCCGATTTGCTCATGGTTATATGTTGACCATGGCGTTCACAAATGCGCTCCAATAAATGCTGTGCCAGCTCCGGTATATCATCGGGCCGTTCATCCAGTGCGGGCAGATGCAGCTCAATTACATTAAGGCGATAATATAAATCTTGCCGGAAAACGCCCTCTACTACCATACGAGCCAGGTCTTTATGGGTTGCAGAAATCAAGCGCACATCAATAGGTTCCTCGGTGGTTGCGCCAACCTTGCGCACCTTTCGTTCTTGAATGACTCGCAAAAGTTTTACCTGCATGGATAAAGGTAAATCTGCGACCTCGTCTAACAGCAAGGTCCCGCCTTGAGCGGCCTGAAAAAACCCGTTGCGATCTTCTACTGCCCCTGTAAAAGCTCCTTTGCGATATCCAAAAAATTCAGCCTCCATCAAGGCTTCTGGAATAGCACCACAATTGACTGCAATAAAGGGGCCTGAAGCACGAGGGCTCTGGGCATGAATGGCTCGCGCTGCCACTTCTTTTCCCGTACCGGACTCACCGCTAATGGCAACGGGTGCCATGGTGCGAGACAGTTTGCTAATCAACTCCCGAACCTGCCTCATTACCGCAGAGCTGCCCAGTATTTGCGGGCCAAGAGAGGTTTCGCGCGAGACCTTACTTTCTTTGGACTTGCTTAATGGCTTGATGACGCTGGTGACCAAGCGCTTAAGAGCAGCAAGATCGATTGGTTTTTCTACATAATCAAAAGCGCCAGCTTTAAGGGCGGCTACTGCATTTTCAGAACTGCCAAAAGCGGTCAATACCGCTACAGGAGTATTAGCTGCAGCACTTGCTGCAGCCACCACTTCTAGGCCGGAACCATCGGGCAGTTTCATATCGGTTAAAACCAAACCATAACGATGTTTCGCTAAAAACTCTTGTGCTTGGCTGATACTGGCAGCGCAATCTGTTTCAACTCCCATACGTAACAACGATAGCGATAGCAGCTCGCGCAAATCCGCTTCATCATCAACAATGAGCGCACGGGTCAGAGAATGGGCAAGGGAAGGATTCATCGGGCAGCTTGTAGGCGAATTACAAACATTTTTTCATTTTGCTCAGGGGAGATGGCCAAGGTTGATGGGCTATGGGGATTAGTTGCGCGTTCCTCATAAGTTAATTGTGCATGATTGGCTAAACAATATTCTCGTGCTAAATATAAGCCTAATCCTGTCCCTTGAGAGTGGGTTGTAAAAAACGGTTCAAATAAATGTTCACGCGTTGTGACAGATAGGGCAGGGCCATCGTCAATCACCTGTATTTCAACATCATTTATTGAAAGTTGTTCAATTCGGACTAAAACTTGCGTTTGGGTATGGCGCTGTCCGTTACGTAGCAAATTAATTAAAGTAAGTCTTAAATGCAGGGGATCAAACTTACCTTGGGCGCTTCCAAACACCTGAATCACAGGAGTAGAGGGTAATTCGGCAATTACTTCGCGCACAGCGACATTTAGATCAATAACTTGAATCTGGGCACGGTCAGAGCGAGACAGTGCAAGCACGTCTTCAATAATTAAATTAATACGCGATGCATTTTCCCGAATTATTGCAAGCATTCGGGTTTCTACAGGATCCTTCAAATCATCGGCAAGCAAAGCACTTGCATGGGAGATAGCGGCTAGAGGGTTACGAATTTCATGCGCAATTGAACCTGTTAAGCGACCCATGGATGCTAGCTTGCTGCGTTGCAGCCGCTCTTCTTGCGCGCGCGTACTTTCAATAAAAATTACCCGGTCTGGAGGCTCTTCAGCGCCCCGGCTAACCACAGAAACATGTACTGCAAAGCGCTCATTATTTGTTCCAAGGGTGATTTTATCTGGAGCTCTTTGAGAAAAATCAGTAGCTGCTTGTCCACCCACAGCCGCATCGATTAAGGTACGTAATCCCGCTAAGCGCTGATCGTTAGGGAGAGCCTCACCGGGGGATACTAAAATACCTGCGTCTGCAAAGAGAGCCCGCGCTGCCGGGTTAACGGATCGTATCCTTAAATTTGCATCCAATACTAAAACCCCTGGTTCCAGTTCCCCCATGACGCGTTGGGACAACAAAGCCTGATGGTTTGCTGCCTCCGCTGCCAGTCGAGCCCGGCGCTCTTCCTGAACTGCCCGTGCGGTAAGTCCTTGAAAAATAGCGGCCATTGCAAAAGCCCCAATGCCGTGAAGTGCACTGGCCACCCACGGCACTTCAGCACTTCCGGAAAAAGCGCTATAGGCAGCATCTAGCAGTAACACTATTGCAGTAATTGCTGCGCAAAACATGGCTGCGCCAAAAGGCAGTAATAGAGCGGCACCCGACAAGGGCATGAATAATAATATGCCTAATCCGCTGCGTACTCCTCCAGCCTGAAACAGCATTAAGCCTATAAAAAGTAAGTCAATAAAAAACTGCGCCAATACTTGCGCATAAAAACTGGCGCGCACCATTAATGCTAGCCAGGTAAAAGCACAAGCAAAAGAAAAATACACCAAGAGTAAAGCAACCGTTTGTTGGTGCGAGGCTCCTTGAGAAAACCTGTCTAGTAAAAATACTTCTACAAGTAAAATCAGACCAATCGTAATACCGCGGGCTAAAGTAAAAAACTTTAATGAGCGCCAGCTTGAAACACTGGGTCGTTCAAATGTATCGCTAAGTTTACGCCTGAAGCTCATGACTGCTGCTGATTAAGCCAGGTATTTCGATGTTCGATACTGCAAAACAATTGGCCCTGCTCTTCAATACAGGTCGATTTAGGAGAAAGCACCCCACATAAGGCACAGGCATGCATGCTTTCAGCGCTTACTGGGGTAGGGCGATTGTTTTTAAATTGAGCTTTTCTGCGCTGGGCCTGGGTGCTCGCAATACGCAAGACTATAAGAGCTACAACTATCAGTAATAAATAAATAACAATTCGTCCCATGCTAAAACTTTTTTATAAGTTATTAATGTTAATAATGTACCCGGTGCAATACTGCCTCAAACACAAAACGGCTACCTACATACGCAAGTGAGAGCATCACAAACCCTGCAAGTGTCCAACGCACTGCCGTTTTACCTCGCCAGCCAAATTTCCAGCGACCTGCAAGCAAGGACACTAGCGTTATCCATGCTAAGCCCGATAGCAAAGTTTTATGATCTAATCGCAAGCTTGAATGAAGCTGGGTTGTATGATCAAGATTAAACCACCCTAAACCTAGGGCAATACCTATTAGCAGCGCTACCGACAGTAGAATTACCCCTATGCTAATCAGCTTGAATAAAAGTTGTTCCAAGGGCAATAAAGGGGGGGCATCCCGGAGTACCAAGGTAGCTAAACGGTGCATTAGTGCGGTCTCTTGATTGGAATTATGCCGTACCTGCAGACCTTTTTCTAAGAGGAGCATCATCAAAGCATGTACGGCTGCTACTCCTAGCACAGCATAAGCCAGCATGGCCAGCCATAAGTGAAGCGTTAAAGCCCAATGGGGAGAGGTGATCAGGCTGCCGGGGTAAAACCAGGGGCCCAATACCGCTAAAGCAGCCAAGGCAAAAACTGGCGGTTGTAGAGCATGCACTCGTACAAACCAGTCTTCTAGCAAAAACGATAAAACAGCAACCGCCGACGCTAAGGAAAGCGCTGGGGCAAAACCAAAGCGCAGACCCTGCTCATCATCCATAGCATGAGCAAGCAAGCTTGCATGCGTTAACCAGGCAAGCCATACCAGTAACAGCGCCATACGGTGAGGCGCTGGCATTCTTTCCTGAGAAAGCATACGATGCAGCGCGTGAATAGCCGCTACTACGTAAACGGTGAATACAAAAGCGTAAACTAGGGCTAACAAACTGATTAATTCCTTTTTTATAAAGATATGTTTGAGTGTAACGGTGTGTTTGCCCAACTGCAGAAATCAAGCAGATCAAAAATCCTTTTTTTTAACCTAACTGTCTTATGCTGAATACTCTGACTCAACGTCTGTCCAAAGTTGTTAAAACCCTTAAGGGTGAGGCCCGTCTCACCGAAGCTAATACAGCCCAAACTCTACGCGAAATTCGCATGGCTTTATTAGAAGCTGATGTAGCCCTCCCGGTAGTGCGAGATTTGATTGCGCATGTTAAAGAAAAAGCTTTAGGGCAAGAGGTACTGACTTCTCTCTCCCCAGGGCAGGCGTTGGTAGGCGTTGTGCACAAAGAGTTAGCAGCCTTAATAGGAGCTGATCTTGGCAAACAAGCTAGCCAGCTTAATCTGGCCGTACAGCCTCCCGCTGTTATTTTAATGGCAGGACTGCAAGGTGCTGGTAAAACTACAACGGTTGGAAAACTCGCAAAATATCTTATCGAGTCTCGTGATAAAAAAGTACTCACAGTATCAGCAGATGTGTATCGGCCCGCTGCTATCGAACAGCTTAGAAGCGTGACTGCCCAAGCGGGAGGTCAATGGTTTGCTTCTACTCCTGATCAAAAACCTGTAGAGATAGCTCAAGCTGCTTTAACTTACGCAAAAAATCATTTTTGCGATGTATTAATTGTAGATACGGCAGGGCGGTTAGCAATTGACCAGGCGCTAATGGCAGAGATTGCCCAGCTTCATCAAACTCTACATCCGGTGGAAACGCTGTTTGTAGTGGATGCCATGCAAGGTCAAGATGCTGTTAACGTAGCCAAGGCTTTTGCAGATGCCCTACCTTTAACCGGTATTGTTCTAACCAAAACCGATGGGGATTCCCGGGGTGGAGCAGCGTTGTCTGTACGGCATGTGACTGGAAAACCCATCAAGTTTATAGGGATCTCTGAAAAAATTGGGGGCCTAGAAGCGTTTGATCCGGAAGGTTTTGCTAACCGGATTTTGGGCATGGGCGATATTGTAGCTTTGGTGGAAGCTGCTGGTAAGGCCATTAATTTACATGAAGCTGGAAAGCTGGCAGAAAAGCTGAAAAAAGGCAACCGTTTTGATCTGGAAGATTTTAAAAACCAGATAGGTCAAATGAAAAACATGGGTGGTATGCAAAGTATGCTAGATAAACTGCCCGCACAGTTTCAGCAAGCCGCCAATAAAGTTGATCCAGAAGATGCTGCTAAAAAAGTCCGCCGTATGGAGGGCATTATTAATAGCATGACAGCCCAAGAGCGTGCTAAACCAGAGTTGATCAAAGCCAGCCGCAAACGCCGCATTGCGGCAGGTGCGGGCGTGCAAGTACAAGAAGTTAACCGCTTGTTAAACGAGTTTGAGCAAATTTCTGGCATGATGAAAAAAATTTCTGGGGGCGGGATGGGCAAGCTCATGCGTGCGATGGGAGCTTTTAAAAAAGGGAGCAGTGGTTTTCCAGGGATGTAAAAATTTGAGCTAAAAATAATTCATCTAAAAGCCTGAAGATTTTTTTCTAAATAGGGATTCCCTAAGGAGCACTCTACTGAGGGCCTCTAGGGTTTTACCTCCGATGAAGGCGCTCTAACCTCTCTTGCTCAAATACCTTATGTCTTTTCCTGAAAGCTCTTCACCTAACAAATGGCAGTTCTGGATTGACCGTGGTGGCACTTTTACTGATGTGATTGCCCTGCGGCCTGATGCTACTCTCGCCACCGTAAAAATGCTGTCGGAAAATCCCGAGCAGTATACGGATGCAGCTATAGCCGGCATTCGTCAGCTCATGGATTTGCAAGAAGAAAAAGCTATTCCTGTGGAGCAAATTGAAGTAGTAAAAATGGGTACTACAGTGGCTACCAATGCTCTACTAGAACGCAAGGGCGAGCCAACGGCATTACTGACTACGCAAGGTTTTAAAGACGGCTTACGGATCGCTTATCAAAATCGTCCACGACTGTTTGATAGACAGATCGTTTTGCCTGAACAGTTGTATGCCCAGGTTTATGAGATTCAGGAAAGAATCGCTGCAGATGGAAGCATACCGATTACTTTAAGCCTTTCTTCAGCAAAAAATGCTCTGCAAGACGCATGGAATAAGGGATACCGCTGTGTAGCCATTATTTTTATGCATGCCTATCGCTATACCCAGCATGAAAGAGCAGTTGCACAACTGGCGCGTGAGATGGGTTTTAGCCAGGTCAGTGTCTCCCATGAAGTCAGTCCCCTCATTAAATATGTAGCCCGGGGGGATACCACAGTAGTAGATGCTTATCTTTCTCCTATCTTGCGGCGTTATGTTGATCAGATCGCTAGCCAGTTACCTGGGGTGAATCTTCAATTTATGCAAAGCCATGGTGGTCTTACAGCGGCCAAAATGTTTCACGGCAAAGACAGCGTTTTGTCTGGCCCAGCAGCAGGTGTGGTAGGCATGGCGAAAGCTGCCGAGTTGGCAGGGTTTAAGCGGGTGATTGGTTTTGATATGGGCGGTACTTCTACGGATGTATCCCATTACGCCGGAGAGTTTGAGCGTGCTTTTGAAACCCAGCTTGCTGGGGTGCGTTTACGTGCGCCGATGATGAGTATTCATACTATTGCCGCAGGCGGTGGTTCTATTTTGCATTTTGATGGTGCACGCATGCAGGTAGGGCCAGATTCGGCGGGCGCTTATCCCGGTCCGGCTAGTTACCGCCGAGGCGGACCCCTGACGGTAACCGATTGCAACCTAATGCTTGGAAAAATACAAGCAGACTATTTCCCTGCGGTATTTGGAGCTGAGGGTAAGCAACTTTTGGATCGTGAAATAGTCGTACAGAAATTTACAGAATTGGCTGCACACATCAGCAAAATAAGCGGCGTTCAGAAAAGTCCTGAACAAATAGCGGAAGGTTTTTTGCAAATTGCTGTTGCCAATATGGCTAACGCTATTAAAAAAATTTCCGTGCAACGGGGTTACGACGTGAGTTCTTATGTGTTAGCTACTTTTGGTGGGGCAGGCGGCCAGCACGCCTGTTTGGTAGCTGATGCGTTAGGAATGAGTCAGGTATTTTCTCATTCTTTAGCCGGTGTGTTATCTGCTTACGGGATGGGAGTCGCCGCGCAAGTGATTATGCGCGAGAAAACCATTGAAACGCCTTTGTTTGCATTGCAGGCGCAGCTTCAGATTAACGCAGAACAAGAGCTTATTATTTTAGAAAAGCAAGCTCGTGATGCTCTTATCAATCAGGGCATCTGCCCCAGTCAAATCAAGGTGCAGCACTACGCTACTCTTAAATATATCGGGACCGATACCGCCATTGCTGTGAAATGGGCTGAGCCTGCGCGCATGCAAGAAGCTTTTGAAGCGCAGTACAAACAGCGTTTTGCCTTTTTGATGCAAGGCCATGCTTTAGCAATTGAAAATATTTATGTGGAAGCTAGCAGTGAGCCCTCTGTTCACACCCTTTCACCTTCGCCTGTTACTCAGCTCAACGTTTGCCTGGCAGCAAGCACTACGGTTTCTCTTTTTACTACCGGCAAATGGCATGAAGCCCCGTTATATCAGCGAGAAGTATTACAACCAGGAGATTGCATTACAGGCCCAGCCATCATCGCAGAAAAGAACGGCACTCTCGTAGTGGAGCCGCACTGGCAAGCAAAACTTACTGCTCAACATCATCTCGTGATATCGCGTACGCGACCGCAAGCTTGCCAGCAGGCAACAGCGACCCAGGTGGACCCGGTAAGGCTGGAAATGTTTAACAATTTATTCATGAATATCGCAGAGCAGATGGGTTACGTTCTGCAAAATACGGCTTACTCCGTCAATATTAAAGAACGGCTAGATTTTTCCTGTGCGATTTTTGATGCCGTGGGAAATCTGATAGCCAATGCTCCTCATATTCCAGTGCATTTGGGATCGATGGGTGAATCCATTAAATCTGTGATTACTCAAAACGCGGGGGCCATTCACCCTGGAGATGTGTACGTTCTTAACGATCCTTACGCCGGTGGCACGCATTTGCCCGATGTAACTGTAATAACTCCCGTATTTGATACGGCTTCTAGTAATGTTTTGTTTTATGTGGCCTCACGCGGTCATCATGCGGATATTGGGGGTCTTACACCAGGTTCTATGCCCGCAGACTCTAAAACTATTGAGGAAGAAGGGGTGCTGATCAGCAATTTTAAACTAGTGGATGGAAGCTGTAGTCCTGTTCAGTTTCGTGAGCAGGCATTAATGAATTTGCTTACCAATACTCGCTATCCTGCCCGTAATCCCCAGCAAAACCGCGCGGACCTCTTAGCTCAAATTGCTGCGAATCAGCGTGGGGTAGAAGAGTTGGGTCAGATGGTTAAGCAGTTTGGAATAGAGGTGGTACAAGCCTATATGGCTCATGTGCAAGACAATGCGCAAGAGTCAGTACGCCGTGTCATTAGCACACTTAAAAATGGAAGCTTTGAGCTAAAGCTGGATAATGGCGCCCTGATTAAAGTAAGCATTACGATAGATCACACCAAGCGGGAAGCCCTCATTGATTTCAGCGGTACTTCCCCACAACTCGATAATAATTTCAACGCCCCTTCTTCGGTAACCATAGCGGCGGTCCTGTATGTGTTTCGCACCCTTGTAGATAAAGATATTCCGCTTAATGCAGGGTGTCTTAAGCCCTTGCATATTATTATTCCACCGGGTTCTATGCTTAATCCCTTGCCACCGGCTGCTGTCGTTTCCGGCAATGTGGAGACTTCTAGTTGCATCACCAACGCTTTATATGGAGCTTTAGGCATCATGGCCAGTGCCCAGAGTACGATGAACAATTTCACCTTTGGTAATCTTAGTTATCAATATTATGAGACGCTTGCAGGGGGAAGTGGGGCAGCAGAGGGATTTCACGGGACCTCAGTCGTGCAGACCCATATGACCAATTCTCGCCTGACCGACCCTGAAGTGTTAGAACTGCGTTTTCCCGTGCAGCTAGAAAGCTATGAAATCCGCAAAAATTCGGGTGGTCTTGGTCAATGGCATGGCGGTGATGGGGCCGTAAGGCGTATTAAATTTTTACAAACGATGCAGGCTTCTATTTTGTCCAACAACCGTGTGTACCCACCCTTTGGGATGGCCGGAGGTCAGGCGGGCGCCTTAGGGCGTAATTGGGTAGAGCGTAAAGATGGAAGCATTGAAACTATTGGCCATGCAGGCAGTGCTCAAATGCAGCCAGGCGATATTTTTGTAATTGAAACCCCCGGTGGAGGGGGATATGGAAAATAGTTTTGTGCCGCTTTTAGAAAAGCAAGCCTATGAGATATCAAACCCTTGAAGATACTATTGGTAACACTCCTTTAGTACGTATACAGCGTCTTATGGATGCAGTCAGTCTTAAGCGCGGCAATGTGATTCTGGCCAAACTGGAAGGTAATAATCCGGCGGGCAGTGTCAAGGATAGAGCTGCCATGAATATGATTTGCCAAGCTGAACTGCGCGGTGAGATTAAAGCTGGGGACACCTTAATTGAAGCCACTAGTGGTAACACAGGTATTGCTTTGGCGATGGCTGCAGCTATCAAGGGCTACAAAATGGTGTTAATCATGCCTGATGATCTTAGTGTCGAACGCCGCGCAGCTATGACGGCGTATGGTGCAGAGCTGATCCTTACCCCTAGTAAAAAATCTGCAGGTACTGCACAAGAAAGTTTGGTGGGGATGGAATACGCCCGGGATTTAGCGATGAGAATGCAAGATCAGGGTAAGGGCAAGGTACTCGATCAGTTTTCTAATCCTGCTAACCCAGGGGCGCATATGAATGGAACGGGCCCTGAGATTTGGCAGCAAACCCAGGGCAATATTACCCATTTCGTGAGCGCGATGGGCACTACCGGCACCATTACAGGCGTTTCAACTTATCTTAAGTCTAAAAATCCAAATATTCAGATTATTGGAGTTCAGCCACAAGAAGGCTCTCAAATTCCTGGAATACGTAAATGGCCAGAGGCTTATCTGCCCCGGATTTATGATCCGCGCAAAGTAGACCGGCTGGAATATGTAAGCCAAGCACAATGCGAAATGATGGCCAGAAGGATGGCGACGCAAGAGGGTATTTTTTGTGGCCCCTCGGCCGCAGGCGCTTTTACGATAGCACTTAAAGTAGCGCAGGAACTTGAAAACGCCACGATTGTATTTATTGTCTGTGACCGCGGCGATCGGTATCTTTCTACCGGGATTTATGAGGAAAAAAGATAAATTTACCGAAAACTTCGCAAGAGATTCACTTTTCCCTCAGATCCAGAGAAATAATTGGTAATCATTGTATTTTTGGCAAGCTAAACAAATTGTGTGGAAACCGCTATTTTTATAAAAGTTTTCACACAAAAGAGTGTGGCGTAAACAAGCGTTTTTTAATTCATTTAGAGCTTTGCAAAATAGGTGTTGAGGCACGGTATGGCATTTAAAAGCGGCAAAAGAGTAAGGATTTTCTTGGCAATAACGATATTGTTCTTGCTGGGAGTGAGTAGCTGGTATGTATTGGCCAATAAAAAAGATGCCTTGCAGTTTAAAACCACAAAAATTGAAAAAGGTACTTTGACTGCCAGTGTTTCAGCCTCTGGTGCTATCAATCCTGTGACCAGTGTTACTGTAGGCTCGCAAGTTAGCGGTCAATTAAAAGAAGTCTTGGTAGATTTCAACTCCGAGGTAAAGGCAGGGCAAATCATTGCGCGAATTGATCCAGAACAATTTGAATATCGGGTACGGCAGGCGCAAGCAGATCTGGACGCAGCCCGGGCAAATGTACTGGTTCAACTAAGTCAGGTTGCGACGCAGCGGGCCAATGTAAGCCGTGCCGAAACTACACTTGCTCAAAGTCAGAAAGATTTGCAGCGTAATGAAGAGTTAGTCCAGAAAAACTTTCTGTCTCCTGCTGAGCTAGAGCGAACCCGAAGTACTACTAAAAATCAGCAGGAAGATGTGAAAACGGCACGGGCACAGCTCGAAGTAGCTAATGCCCAGGTAAAAAATGCCGAGGCTATTGTTAAGCAACGTGAAGCGGCTTTAGCAGTAGCGCAGGCAGATTTAGCTAAGACCGTTATTAAAAGCCCTGTAGACGGTATTGTTATTAAGCGCAGTGTCGATGCAGGGCAGACCGTAGCGGCAAGTCTTCAAGCGCCGGAGCTATTCATTATTGCGAAAAATCTGCGCGATATGCAGGTTGATACCAGCGTTGATGAATCAGACATTAGCCGCATTAGCTTAAATCAAAAAGCAAGCTTTACTGTGGATTCATTGCCTGGGCGCAGCTTTGAAGGAGTTGTTAAGCAAGTGCGCAAAGCTGCACAGAATGTTTCCAATGTTGTTACGTATAACGTGGTGATTGGATTTTCGAATGCTGATCAAGTTTTATTACCGGGTATGACTGCTAACGTGCGGATTATTACTGAACAAAAGTCTAATGTATTAAAAGTAGCCAATGCTGCGCTACGCTTTAAGCCTCCTGGAGAAATGACTACTCCGGTAGCAACAATTTCTGCAGCCGCGAGTTCATCGGCCCCCGGTAGTGGGAGTAGCGCGGGCCGCGAAATGAGAGAACGGCTGGAAAGAGAGTTAGGTTTAACTGCAGATCAAAAACAAAAGCTGGATCCGGTTTTTAATGCCATGCGGGAAAAGATGAGTGCTTTACGTGAGCAGCCAGAAGACTCCCGGCGTGCGCTGGCAGCCGCAGCTCGTGCTGAAATGCGTGGCAAGATTGAAGATATCCTTAACCCAGAGCAAAAAGCTAAATACGCTGCTTTACTTGCAGAGCAGCGCGGCCGCAGCAGTAGTGGGTTTTTTGCGCCTGGCCGCTTATGGATTTTAGAAAATGGTCAGCCCAAAGCCTTGGAGGTGCGTACTGGGGTAAGTGATGGAAGTAGTACAGAGGTTGCGGGTGAAACGATAAAAGAGGATATGGAAGTACTTAGTGGAATACAAACCGCGAGTTCGGACACTAATACGGGAGGCTCCTCTCAAAAAAGAAGTAGTCCACCCCGCTTATTTTAAATCTGGTAGTCTCAAGCATATGGCTTTAATACGAGTTAGTCAGCTAACAAAAACCTACTGGATGGGCAATAACCAAGTGCATGCCTTAGCAGGCGTTACTCTTCAAATTCAACAAGGAGAGTTTGTAGCGATCATGGGACCTTCGGGGTCAGGCAAATCTACCTTTATGAATTTGATAGGATGTTTAGATATTCCTAGTTCAGGCAGCTATCAATTAGCGGGAGAAGAAGTGGCGGGTATGGATCCGGACGCTTTGGCAGCTATTCGTAATCGCCGAATCGGCTTTGTATTTCAGCAGTTTAATCTCTTACCTCGTACCCCCGCTCTTGAACAGGTTCAACTGCCGCTGTTGTATAGCGGTGTAAATAAAACAGAACGACTTAAGCGTGCAAGCCATCGATTAACCCAGGTTGGCCTGCTGGAGCGAATGGACCATACTCCGGCCCAATTATCGGGCGGGCAGCAGCAGCGGGTAGCGATTGCCCGTGCATTGGTAAATGATCCTGTCTTGCTATTGGCAGATGAGCCTACTGGAGCCTTAGACTCCCGTACTTCGCTGGAGGTTATGGCTTTGTTTCAAGGCTTACACCGCGAAGGGCAAACTGTAGTAATGGTGACGCATGAGCAAGAAGTAGCTACGTTTGCCTCCCGAGTGATTACTTTTCGGGACGGCAAAATTCTTAAGGACGTAGCAAACCTGCCGCAGGACGCTAGCAGCGCTTTGAAAGAGTTGTTATGAACTTCATAGCCATTTTTTCGATTGCGTTAAATGCCTTAGCCATCAACAAAATGCGCAGTGCCTTAACAATGTTGGGGATTATTATTGGAGTTGCTGCAGTCATCACCATGGTCGCCGTGGGCTCAGGTGCACAAGAACGGGTGCAGGAACAAATTAAGAGTTTGGGTAGCAATATCATGCTGGTATTTCCGGGCTCTCAGACAGCGGGAGGTGTTCGGATGGGGGCCCAGACAGGTCAGAACTTGACCGAAGAGGATGCTCTAGCTATCGCCCGCGAAATCCCTGAAGTTCAGGTTGCTGCCGCTAATAACCGTTCTGCTGCCCAAATCGTCTATGGAAACACAAACTGGAACACCAGTATTTTTGGCGTTCATAATGATTATTTGGAAGCGCGTGATTGGCCTTTAGCCTCAGGGCGGTTGTTTGAAGCAGCTGAAATGGCAGGGTCGGGAAAAGTAGCTATTATCGGTCAGACAGTAATGAGGCAACTTTTCGGCGATAGTGCTCAGCCAACGGAAGTATTAGATCAGTCGATACGGATTCGCAAAGTCCCCGTTACTATTATTGGGGTGCTAGAAAAAAAAGGACAAAACTCATTTGGGCAAGATCAGGATGATATAACAATGGTGCCTCTTAGCACTTTGCGTAACAGAATTAGCGGTCAATCGGCTGGCCGGCTCAAGCGGATTGGTTCTATTAGTGTCAAGGTGCGCGAAGGCATGAGTATGAAATCTGCCGAGGAGAGTATTAAAGAATTATTACGGGCGCGGCTCAAAGTGCAAGCGGGTGCAGATGACCCTTTTACCGTGCGTAACCTTACGGAAATACTGGCTGCCCAAGAAGCCTCTAGCCGTGTACTCACTTATCTGTTGGCAGCTGTAGCGAGTGTAAGTCTGCTTGTAGGCGGTATTGGTATTATGAACATCATGCTCGTCAGCGTGACTGAACGCACGCGTGAAATCGGTTTGCGGATGGCGGTTGGTGCTCGTGGTAGTGATATTCTTAAGCAATTTCTCGTAGAGGCCACTACTTTAGCCATGTGTGGCGGTTTTTTAGGAGTCATCCTCGGAGTAGGGGCCGCTTATTTGGTAGGAAATCTAGCCGGCTGGAATACCGATCTTCAATTTTCAGCTATTGTGCTGGCTGTTGGGTTCTCAGCCATGATTGGAATATTTTTTGGGTTTTATCCAGCCCGTAAGGCAGCTAGATTGCAGCCCATTGAAGCGCTACGTTACGAGTAGGGGTGCATTAAATTTTTAAACTCTTCCAAGCCTTTAGGCAGTCTTTTTATGGAATCGCTAGACCTGAATGTGTTAAAAACAGCTGCGCACTGGCATAAAGTCGGCTATCGCGTTGTTTTAATCACGGTTGTGCAGACCTGGGGAAGTGCACCGCGTCCACCTGGCGCGCTATTGGCTTTGCGCAACGATGGCGTGATTGCAGGTTCAGTGTCAGGAGGCTGTGTCGAAGACGATCTTATTGAGCGTGTTAAGCAAGGCCAATCGCAGTCGTTTTCCAAACCGGCTTTGCTAGTATATGGAGTGACTAAAGATGAAGCGGCTCGTTTTGGCCTGCCTTGTGGCGGCACTTTACGTTTAGTACAAGAACCCTTGCAAGATACTGCATGGATTGATGAATTATTAAGGCGCACATCCTCCCACCAACTCGTGCGCCGGACCTTGGATTTACGCAGCGGTGAGGTAACACTGGCAGAAGCTACAAGAGGGCAAAGCTTATTTTTTGATGAATCGCATTTATCGGTGAGCTTTGGGCCGAGCTGGAGATTATTACTTATCGGTGCGGGCCAGTTATCACAAATACTGGCTCAAATGGCGCAAGCCTGTGGTTTTGAGGTGCTGATATGCGATCCACGGGAAGAATATTGGCTAGGGGAGCAGATGAATGCAGTTCAATACTTATCGGGTATGCCGGATGATGTAGTTTTAAAAATATCAGCTGATCCCCATACGGCAATTGTTGCTTTAACGCATGACCCAAAACTAGATGATATGGCGCTGCTGGAGGCTCTTAAATCCGCCGCGTTTTATGTAGGGGCTCTGGGCTCTCGCCGGAACACCGCTGCGCGTAAAGAGAGATTAAAAGAGTTTGATCTTAATCCCGCCCAGATTAATCGTCTGCATGGGCCTGTAGGGCTAAATATTGGTAGCCGCAGTCCTGCGGAAATTGCAGTATCTATTTTGGCTGAAATCCTTGCAGTTAAAAATGGTGTGCTTTTAGTTCAGAAAAAGCCAATGGAGGAATATTCCGTGAACGAAAAGAAAGAACCCTTAGCTTCTCAACTTTTGTGTATGAGTCAGTAATCACAATGTTATCTTCCGAGCTTGTTGAATATTCGAATTTTTTTTCCAAGCTAACGCAAGATCCAAGCTTACTTGAACAGGTTCACGCTCACGCTAAGATCTCCCTTACACCAGAAATAATTGAATCTTTATGGCAGCAGCAAAATGCATTAAAGACTGATGCAACAGCATGTGCCAGAGCCCTGGCCCGTTTAAGAAAGCTAGTGCTAGGAATATTGATACTGCGGGAGGTTTCTGCTCAAGCAAGCTTGATGGAAGTAGAGCGAGCAATGACAGCCTTGGCTGAACTTGCGCTCAGAGTCCTGCTTGAACCTTTAGAGCAACAGGCCTTTGAGCGTTTTGGAGTTCCTAAAAATGAGTCGGGTGATCCATTAAGCTTGCTGGTAATCGGCATGGGCAAGATAGGAGCATTTGAATTGAATGTCTCCTCCGATATCGATGTAGTTTACGCCATAGAAGAACATGGAAAAACCGACAGAGGAGTAGATGCTTTAGAGGTATTTGAACATATTGCAGAGCGTTTGACCTGGCATCTGAGTCAGCCCAATCAAGACGGATTTGTTTTTCGCGTGGATACGCGGCTGCGGCCCTTTGGAGACGTAGGGCCCAAAGTGCTCAGTCTGGATGCATTAGAGCATTATTTTATGGCGCATGCCCGGTTCTGGGAACGCTGCGCATGGATGAAGGCGCGCATCCTCAACGCAAGCTTGAACAACCCAGCATCCAAAAAACTACAGCAAATGATCAAAGCCTTTGTATTTAAGCGCTACACCGATTACACAACCATTGATGGTATTAAAGATTTGGCCAGCAAAATTGCGGCCGAACGGAGCAAGGCAAGGGAGCATGCCCGGTTTGGACAATCCGATGTAAAGCTAGGACGTGGAGGAATTCGAGAAATTGAGTTTATCGTGCAAAGTTTGGCAATCACACATGGTGGACGAGATCCTGCATTACAAAATCCAGCGACTCGATCTTTACTTTCGCTACTTTCCCAACGCCAGCGGCTAAGCGCAGAAATCGCAAATCGTTTAGATGAAGCTTACGTTTTTTTGCGCCGTATAGAACACGCTGTGCAATTTGAAGCAGATAGACAAACCCATTCTGTACCGAATGAGGAAATAAAGCGCAGGCAGCTCGCAAGTTTTTTGGGGTTTTCCAGCTTGGTGCAGTTTGATCTTGAGCTGGAAAATACGCGTAATTTTGTTGCTGAGCAGTTCGAAGCTTTATTGCCAAGCCACACTGAAAAGGTGTTTACAACTGTTACTCCTAGAGTCACTGCCTGGCTGGCTGCGGCCCGCAACAGTAATGAGGCCACGCAGGATAAATTAAGGCAAGTATTGCTAATCTTTGATCAGACTATTGCAGAAGATGAGGTGTTTGCCCGGGCGGCCCGTTTTGCACAAACTATTATGCGTCGCCGCACCTATCTCGACTTGATACTCACCTACCCCATTGTCCGGGAACGCCTTGTGCAACTAATGAGCGCCAGTGCATTTGCTGCAGATTATTTAACCCGCCATCCTATTTTGCTGGATGAATTAATTGATCCAGAAATGGATAGCATGGTAAATGACTGGCCACAGTTTGATGCAGGGCTGGCTAGTTCACTAAAAGCCAGTGAGGATACAGAAGCAAAAATGAATGCTTTGCGGGATGCCCACCACGCCCAGGTATTGCGTATCTTGGCGCGAGATCTAGCGGGCCATCTTACTGTAGAAGAAGTGTCTGATCAGCTTTCACTGCTAGCAGATAAAATTTTAGCGGCAGCGCTGCAAGAAGCACGAGAAACTCTAGATCAAGGGGATCTTACTGAAGGACTAGCTATATTGGCTTATGGTCGATTAGGCGCCAAAGAGTTGGCTTATACCAGTGATCTTGACCTTGTTTTTATCTCTGATGCTCAAGCAGATCGTGAACCTGAGCGAGTTACGCAGCTTACCCGTCTGGTGCAGCGTCTTCTTTCTTGGTTGAGCGTACAAACCACGTCGGGTCGGCTATTTGAAATCGATACCCGTTTGCGTCCCAATGGCAATGCGGGCATGTTAGTGACCAATCAGGAAGCTTTTGCCCGCTACTTTGATACCGCTGCGCTCTGGGAGTATCAAGCTATTACAAGAGCCCGGTTTTGTGTGGGCGATTTGCGTTTAGGAAATTGGTTTGAAAGCTTGCGTCATCAGTTAATTGCAAAACCCCGGCAGTGGGAAGAAGTTGCTGTGCAAGTGGAAACAATGCGACGTCGCGTATCAGATAATCATCCCAATCGCAGCAATTTATTTTGTATCAAGCATGATCCGGGTGGCTTAGTAGACATGGAGTTCGCGGTCCAAGCGATCATCCTAGCTTACGCCAGTCTCTATCCAGACCTCATAGATAATGCGGGTACTCTTGCGCTGGCTACACGAGCTGCAGGGCATGGTTTAATCGATCAGGATATTACACTTTCCGCATGTGATGCCTATCGGCACCTTAGATATCTTCAGCATCTAAGAAGAATGCAAGGGGAAGCTATTGCACGCGTATCCAAAGAACAAATAGCGGTTTATGCTACAGCCGTGCGAACTTTTGTCCAGGCAATAGGATTAAATTTTCCTACGCGCTCTTAAAGAGAGCCGAAAAGCAGTTCCTAAAAAAAGCAAAGAGCCTAGTATAAAATTACGCAGACAGCTTCTAAGCCATGCTTATCTAAAACCCCAATTTGTACTTTTTGCTAGCAATTGAGTTGAGTTGCGCTAGCAAAATGCTTAGAGTACCTTCCTTTTTACTAGACGAATATTAACAACTGATATGTCTTTGATAATCCATAAATACGGCGGTACCTCCATGGGTTCGCCTGAGCGCATTAAAAACGTAGCAAAACGCGTTGCTAAATGGAAGGCTGCAGGCTACCAACTCGTGGTTGTACCTTCGGCCATGAGCGGGGAAACCAATCGCTTAATTTCTTTAGCCAAAGAAATTACTTCTGACCCTGACTCCAGGGAGTTAGACATGGTTTGTGCCAGCGGGGAGCAAGTATCGGCTGGTTTGCTGGCCATGGCCTTGAAAGCACAGGGAGTGCCTGCGAAAAGTTATTGTGGCTGGCAAGTCCCTATCAAGTCAGATAATTCTTTTACCAAAGCCCGTATTCAGTCTATTGACGATACGAAAGTGCGTAAAGATTTAAAAGAGGGTTTTGTAGTCATCATTACGGGTTTTCAAGGAGTGACAGACGAGGGAGATATTACAACCTTGGGCCGAGGCGGCTCAGATACCTCTGCGGTTGCCGTGGCAGCAGCGCTTAAAGCCGAAGAGTGTCTGATCTACACCGATGTTGATGGGGTATACACTACTGATCCTCGGGTAGTGCCTGAAGCCAGGCGCTTACAAAAAATCACCTTCGAGGAAATGCTGGAAATGGCTAGTCTGGGTAGTCGGGTCTTGCAAATACGCTCAGTGGAGTTTGCAGGAAAATACCGCGTAAAAACACGTGTTTTATCCAGCCTTACTGATCCTCTCATGCCTTTAGAGCAAGAGGCTAATAGCGGAACTTTGATTACCTTTGAAGAAGAATTTAAGGATAAAGATATTATGGAACAAGCAGTAGTTTCTGGCATTGCGTTTTCACGAGATGAAGCCAAAATTACCCTGGTAGGAGTACCGGATCGTCCTGGCATTGCTTACCAAATCTTGGGGCCTGTTGCTGAAGCTAATATTGACGTGGACGTTATCATTCAAAATACTTCCACCAATGGATTTACAGATTTTTCCTTTACCGTTACACGTACTGAATATGCTAAAGCATTGGAAGTAATGAAGGGGGTGCAGGCTCATTTAGGTGCCCGGGAAATTATTGGGGATACTAAGGTCTGCAAGGTCAGTATTGTAGGAATTGGCATGAAAAGCCATGTAGGGGTAGCGAGTACAATGTTTCGCTGCCTTTCAGAAGAAGGTATCAATATTCAGATGATTTCCACCTCTGAAATTAAGACAAGTGTTGTAATTGAGGATAAATATATGGAGCTGGCTGTACGAGCCTTGCACCGGGCTTTTGGACTAGACCAGCCAGCTTAGGTACAATAGTAATTGGAGACGTGACCGAGAGGCCGAAGGTGCTCCCCTGCTAAGGGAGTATGCGACCAAAATTGCATCGAGGGTTCGAATCCCTCCGTCT